>SVUG01000007.1 GCA_015063385.1 Oscillospiraceae bacterium
TAAGCAGTAGGTCGGGGGTTCGAGTCCCTCAAGGCACGCCATTTATGGTGGGATTAGCTAAGCTGGTTATAGCGCCAGGTTGTGGCCCTGGAGGCCGTGGGTTCGAATCCCATATCTCACCCCAAAGAAAAAAGTCGACCCGAATGGGCCGGCTTTTTATTTTTACTCATTAGCGCTTGACAAGGCAAGCACCGCCTTCGTGCAGGTTATTTTACCATCAAGGAGATAAAAGCGCAGCGTGTCACCGCTTTTAAGCAAGCCGTCGATTATCATTTTAGCCATCCTGTTTTCTATCTCGCCGGTTATCAATCTGCCTATCGGACGCGCACCCATTCCGCTTTTTTTGCCTTTTTGGGCAATATATTCAAGAACCTCCTCTGAAAATTCAAGAGAAATTCCCAGGTCTGAGATTCGTTCTTTAAGCATAATAATCTTGCTTTTAGCAATGTTTTTAAGAGCGTTAAGGTCAAGTGCAGAGAAGAGAATAATATCGTCGATACGATTTATAAATTCAGGCTTAAAATATCCGGAGAGTCGCTTGGCTGCAGATTCGTCGTCACTACCGAAAAATCCTACCTCACGCGAACCCTTGAAGTTATCCGCACCTATGTTTGAGGTCATTATGACGTAAGTGTTTCTGAAATTGATTTTTCTGCCTATTGCGTCGGTCAGATAACCGTTATCAAATATCTGCAAAAAAAGGGCAAGGACGTCAGGGTGCGCCTTCTCGATTTCGTCAAGCAAAACAACGGAATACGGATGACGCCTTATGGATTCAAGCGCCGAATTCGTGTCGTCGTATCCAACGTATCCGGGAGCAGAACCGATAAGCTTTGAAACGGAGTAGCTCTCCGAAAATTCCGACATATCGTATCGTACAAGCGCATCTTCACTTTTAAATAATTCCTCTGAGAGCGCCTTTGCCATCTCGGTTTTTCCGACTCCGCTTTCACCCAAAAACAGAAAAACACCTTTAGGTCTTGTAGGCTCGTTTATACCTGCAAGACTGCGTATCACAGCCTCGGAAAGACTTTCAGCAGCCTTTTCTTGCCCTATAACGCGAGAGGAGAGGCGAGTTTTAATTTCGCTTAAATCATCGCTCGCAGCTTCGGTTGCATTAATACCCGTGATTTCCTTGATAACCTTATTTACATGCTCTTTTCCTACCCTAATACTGCTTTTATTCTTCTCTGTGACGAGTGCCTCCTCGCTCAGCTCGGCGGTGTAGAGCTTTTCAAGCTCTCTGAGGTTTATCGCGGTGTCGAAGTCGTGGTTTAAAATCGCAGTTTTTCTATCAGAGCTTAACTGCCTCATTTTTTCTTTTATATTTTTCGTTTTCTCGCTTTCGAAGTCACCAACAACCGATGCCATAGCACATGCCTCATCAAGCACGTCAATGGCCTTATCGGGCAGAAATCTATCTTGAATATACCTTTCAGAAAGTCTGACCGCCGCCTCAATGGCTTCATCAGAAATTTTGATTCCGTGGTGCTTTTCATATCTTTCTTTGATACCGTACAGTATCTCGGTAGTGCCTTTCACGTCGGGTTCTTCTACTAGCACGGGCTGAAAGCGTCTCTCCAATGCACCATCCTTTTCAATATATTTTCTGTACTCGGAAAGAGTTGTTGCGCCAATGAGCTGAATATCACCTCGTGAAAGCTCAGGCTTCATAATATTCGCTGCATCAATCGCTCCCTCGGCTGAGCCTGCGCCGACTATAGTGTGTATTTCGTCAATAAATAGAATTACGGATTTATTCTTTGCTGCCTCGTTCATTATGTTTTTGATGCGTTCCTCGAAATCACCTCTGTATTTTGCACCTGCAACCATAGAGGTCAAATCAAGCGAGATGACCGTTTTACCGAGCAAAGAGGAGGGAACTCGCCCCTCTGCAATTCGTATGGCAAGGCCCTCAACTATTGCCGTTTTTCCAACTCCTGCCTCACCGATAAGACAGGGGTTGTTTTTTGTTTTTCTTGATAGTATTCGGATAACTCTTTCGGTTTCTTTATCTCTGCCTATTACAGGGTCGAGCCGCCCCTCCTCAGCCAGCTTTGTTATAGCTTTTCCGTATTTCATAAGATTTGGTATAGCAGAATCTAAAACCGGTGTCGCATAGGTTATTCCGCGCTCAGATGTTCGAAGGAAAGTAATTACCTCATCTTTTAGCGAAATTAAATCTGCCTCAATTTTTGTCAAGATTTTTAAAGCTACAGACTCTCTTTCTTCTAATATTGCTAATAAAATATGCTCCGTTCCTATTTTATCCGAGGAATATTTTTTAGCAGTTTTATACGAATTTTCCAGGATTCTTCTGCACCTTGGAGTCGTATCCTTAGAGGATAGAACACTTTCCACACCAACCCCGGATACCTCCCTGACCGCTGTCTTGATTTTTTCAACGGTAATTTTATTTTTTCGAAGCAGAACCGAGGCACAAGAGCTCTCGTCCTCTGCCAGTGCAATAAGAACGTGCTCGCTTCCGATATAAGTATGTCCAAGCTCTTCGGCCACTTTTACCGAGCGATTAAGGGCGTTTTCAGCCTTTATTGTAAAATTATTTCCCATTATCGACTACACCTTTCTTAAATTACCTTGACATTATACCCTGTAGCCAATAAAATACTCATTTTACTCGCGATTTAACGTGAATTTTCCTATTGAATCATGGTCTTTTATCATTCTCATATACAACACCTCGTCTATGTATCCCTGATTCTCGAGCCTGTAAATTTCATTCAATATATTAACTGCTTGTGCGGTCTCGATTGAATAAAAGCTGCTCGGACGAAGATTATGAGTATATCCGTAGTAATCCAAAAGACGCATGAGCATGCGGTTTATGTGAGCAATACCGTCCGCGCTTCTTCCCGGGAATAAGGGAAAGCTGATAAAGGAATCTACTTTCCTTCTGGTCTCCTCGCCATCACGCAATATGACGTACACGTCATACAGTCTCTCAAAGGTTTCGTAGTCCACAGTACCGCTCTCCAAAAGCCCCTCTCTTTTCTGAAAATCTCTAACGGAGAGCCTGGTATTTTCGTCGTAAACTCCACTTGGAACGACTAGGATATCAGGATTTCCCGCTTTTCCAAGATATATCTGAACCTCTCGTATAGCTGACGGAGTATCATAAATTCTATACATACTACCTCCTAGGATAAATTATAGCCCGGGTATTGTCCCTCACTTACGCTTCCGCCTGTATATAAATCGTCGTACACGCTGGCAATCGAATTCCAAATCGGCGCGTTCACCCTATCGGGAGCTCCCGGCAGGTCAAAAATCTCCTTGAACGCACGAACCTGCTCGGCGGTTGACGGTCCGAACACGCCGTCAACGTTCACACGCGGTATTTCGGGATAAGCTGAAGAAATGTAATTGAGATACTCCTGCAGCACTCTTACGTCATTTCCCTCGATACCCTCGCGAAGAACTCTGCCGGGAAAGGGAAGTATTCTTCCGCCGAAGAACTCGTAGTCGATTTCATTTACTATACCAAAATACACCTCCTCCATTCTATCCCACGTAGCGCGGTCGACCGCACCCGTTTCGGGCAGTCCGTACGTCCTCTGAAACGAGCGAACGGCATTTGCGGTTGCCGGACCGAACGAACCGTCAAATGCAGCCTCAATAACCGACGGCACGAACAGGGAAATGTAGCTTAAATAATATTGAATTGTCAGTACTCCGTCTCCCGATGAGCCCTCGGAGAGCGTGTCGGTATATCTGGTGCTCACGTCAGTGATTCTGATACCCTCGGAATTGACGGTGTAAAGCTTTTTAACTGCGTTATAAATGAATTGTATCTGGTTCCAGGTGGCGCGTCCGACAAGACCGTCGACCTGCAGACCGAACACCTCCTGGAATTTTCTGACCGCTTCGGTAGTTGAGGTATCAAAGAATCCGTCGGCGGGGTAAATCTTCGGTATTCCGGGATAATTGGCAGATATTCTGTTCAGCTTTCGCTGTATCAGCTCAACGTCACGCCCGGTATCACCCTCCTGCAACGTGACGGCTGGAGCGCTTGAGGGAATATCCTCAACGGGAACGTCCGTTTCAATTACTATATTATCACCGTAATAGTTTTTGAGAATTGAATAATAATCAAGTCCACTCTCGGCAAGCTCAACGCTCCCCCATTGCTCAAGTCCCTGACACGTGACCTCAACCCCGTCGCAAAAGGTGGCAAAAAGCGGCTCAATAAATTCCTCGCGTCGAATGTAGCTGTCAAAAATCTCGTCAACTAGCTCGGAAATATTTGAAAAAATATCTCTTTGATATACAAATGTCTGGTCGTAAGCGGGAGAGTTCGTTATGTCAAAATTATATCCTCGGCTGCGGTAAAACTCGGTATAAACTCTGTTGAGAGCAACTGAAATCTGCGCTAAAATATTTGCCCGAAGCGCCTCTTTTGGCCAAGTTGGATATATTTCGCTTGAAGCCACGTTTTTTATGTAGTCTGCAAAGGAAACGCTTACGTTCATAGCCTCAGAATCGGGCGCTCCGAGATGCACTACTATCTGTTCGGGTATTCTTGGGTTTGGCATTTTTTCTCCTTTCGTTATAAACTGTCGTTTTCGGGTATTTGCGCATTTACGTTTCCTCTTGGGTAATCCTCTGCGCCGGAGGACGAAGGTATCATATTCGCAAGCTGAACTGAATTTATACCCGAAAAGACGCTCACGCCGTTAATTCTTTTGCTGTAATATCCATCGGCACTCACCTCTACGTCGTATAAGGCAAACGGTGATTCGGCAGGTGATGGCGATAGAGAATAGGAAAGGCTCGGTGCAGGCAAGGAGATTGCCTCGGTTATACCGTTTCTATCGGTAATGAGCGAATAGGAAACAAGTCGATTAGCCTCCTCTGCGCCCTTGATGCGAACGACTGCCCCGGAAATAGGCAGTGCACCGCCTGCGGTATATGCACGCACTATGAGCGTTCCCACTGAATCAAGCATAATTTTTTCCTCCTAAATTTATTATTTAAATGGCAAAATACTATTGACTTTAACGGTCTTATAGTTTATAATTATTAGGTATTGGACGTGCGCGTGCGGGAGTATTTATAATTACTTGCGCGAATTTTGTCGCATTTCCGTGATAAATAAAAAAGAAAGACTGTGGAGCGAAAAAAATGAAGGAAGCACTGTACGGAGAGCTTAGCGTTATAGGCATGCGCGGCTGTGAGGAATTTGCAAATCAGGTAGATTACTACCTTAAGGAATGGCGCCGCCATGATAACGACGGTACGTTTTTGGTTAACTCCTCCTGCCCGAGATTTGGAAGCGGTGAGGCAAAGGGAACTATTCACCAATCCTTAAGAGGTAATGACGTTTATATTATATGCGACGTCTTTAATCACGGTGTCACGTACGAGATGTACGGCAAGACCGTTCCTATGAGCCCGGATGATCATTTCCAGGATCTTAAGAGAATTATCGGTGCAATAGGCGGCAAGGCAAGAAGAATCAGCGTTATCATGCCTATGCTTTACGAGGGCAGACAGCACAAGAGATCGGGCAGAGAATCGCTCGACTGCGCGCTTGCACTCCAGGAGCTTGTAAATATGGGAGTCACCAATCTCATTACATTTGACGCTCACGACCCCAGAGTTCAGAACTCTATTCCTCTCAGCGGATTTGAAGACGTACGCTCCACCTATCAGATGATAAAGGCTATGCTGAGAACCTATCCCGATATTGAGATAGATCCTGAAAATACCATGATTATTTCTCCCGACGAGGGCGGCATGGGCAAATGCATGTACTACTCCTCTGTTATGGGAATTGATCTTGGTATGTTCTACAAGCGCCGTGATTATTCCAAGATTGTCAACGGCAAGAACCCCATAGTCGCTCACGAGTATCTCGGCAGAGACGTAAGCGGTAAGGACGTTATCATCGTTGACGATATGATTTCCTCGGGCGAGTCGGTTATCGACGTTGCAAGACAGCTCAAGGACAAGGGCGCAAAGCGTATATTCGTATTTGCCACCTTCGGTCTTTTCTGCAACGGATTTGAGAATCTTGACGCAGCATACGATGATGGTGTTATCAACAAGATATTCACCACCAACCTCGTTTACAGAACCCCCGAGCTCCTCGCAAGAGAATGGTATGCAGAGGTTAATATGTGCAAGTACGTTGCATACATCGTTGATACCCTCAACCACGACAGAACCATCAGCCATCTTCTCGACCAGTCCAAGAAGATACACAATATTCTTGAAAAGCATAAGGCAAAAAAGTAAAAAGGGCATCTGCCCAAAATATGAAAGGCAGAGATAATGAGAATTACTCTTGAATCGGATTACGCGTTGCGTATTCTCACCGCTATGGCCGGTTATGAGGAAATCACCGATGCAAAGACCATTTCCGAGTATACCTCGGTGACGATTCGTTTTACTCTTAAAATACTCCACAAGCTCGTTGTCGGCAACCTCGTTGAGTCCTATAAGGGCTCTCATGGTGGCTATAAGCTCAAACGCTCGCCGGAGCAAATTACGCTTAAGGACGTTATAGAGCTTATTGACGGACCTATCGCAATAGCGAGGTGTCTTGACTCTGCGGAGGAGTGTTCGCTCAACTGTGACAAAACTGCCTGCATTTATCATCATATTTTTGATACTATCAGCATTGACCTGGCAAGAAAGCTTGCGAAAATCACTATCTCTGATGTGATAAACAAAAACTACTCTTTGAATTAAAGGAGATAATATGTTAAGAATATCAAAGATTGCCTTTCCGGGACTTGGAATTGGTGAATTTTCGGTCAACAGCACCGCATTTACCATTTTCGGCATGGAAATTGCATGGTACGCACTGATAATTACCTTTGGAATGGTTTGCACGGTGATTTATACCGTTCTTCAGGCAAAAAAAATTGGTATTACCTTTGACGACGTTATTGATTATGCGCTCTTTACCATTCCTTTCGGTGTTATAGGCGCAAGACTCTATTACGTTCTTTCTGAAATTGACCAGTACGATTCATTCCTTGAGGTTATCAATATTCGCGAGGGCGGTCTTGCAATTTACGGCGGTATAATTGCAGGAACGATTACCGTATTCGTCGTTTCGCATTTTAAGAAAATCAACTTCTTCGCCTTTGGCGACTGCGTTGCTCCGGGTGTTCTTCTTGCACAGGGAATCGGCAGATGGGGTAATTTCATGAACGGTGAGGCATTCGGATATGAAACCGATTGGTTCTGCCGTATGCAGCTGCAGAATATACTTACAGGCGGAAAGGTTATGGAGGTACATCCCACCTTCCTTTACGAATCGCTTTGGAATCTTCTCGGCGTGCTACTCGTTTACCTCTTTGCAAGATATATAGGCAAAAAGTACGACGGTCAGCTTATTCTCTTGACTTTCGGTTGGTACGGTCTTGGACGTATGTTCATTGAGGGACTTAGAACCGACAGCCTCTATATCGGTGACACTGATATCCGTGTTTCTCAGCTTCTTGCAGGCATTATATTCTTCAGCTTTCTTGCTATGCTTATTTACTTCCATTTCAAGAAGCCCACTAAGCCCCTCTACCACAAGGTAGCCGCAAAAGCCGAGGCTGACACAAACGTTAAAAAAGCAGGAAAGCCTGCTGAAAACAAGGAATCCACCGATACCGAGGAAAAGATTGGTTTCGTTGAAAAAATTAAAAAAGCGATAGAAAAATTATGGCAGAAATAATAGACGGCAAATTAGTATCAAATAAGCTTCGTGAGGAGCTAAAGGTTGAGGTTGCAAATTTCAAAAATGAATTTGGAATTACACCCGGCCTTGCGGTAATAATGGTTGGCGATAATCCGGCCTCCGCAGTTTACGTCAGAAACAAGCATAAGGCGTGTGCTGACGTTGGTATAACCTCGTATCAGATAGAGCTTCCCACAGAAACAAGCGAGGACGAGCTTCTTTCAAAAATCGACGAGCTCAATGCAGATAAAAACGTTCACGGAATACTCGTTCAGCTTCCGCTTCCTAAGCACATCAGCGAGGAAAAGGTTATTAACCGCATATGTGCCGACAAGGACGTTGATGCATTCCACCCGATTAACGTGGGCAAGATTATGATAGGCAATTACAGCTTCCTGCCTTGCACACCTGCAGGAATTATGGAGCTGCTTCGTTATTATAACGTCGATATCACCGGCAAAAAATGCGTGGTCGTTGGAAGAAGCAATATCGTTGGCAAGCCCATGGCGCTTCTTCTGCTCGAAAAGCACGGCACCGTGACGGTATGCCACTCCAGAACTCGTGAGCTTTCCGAAATCACAAAAGCAGCTGATATTCTCGTTGTTGCCATCGGCAAAGCAGGCTTCCTTACTGCAGATATGGTTAAGGATGGAGCAGTCGTAATCGACGTTGGCATTAACAGACTCCCGGACGGCAGACTTTCGGGTGACGTTGATTTTGAAGCGGTGGCAGAGCATGCCTCGCTTATTACTCCCGTACCCGGCGGTGTAGGCCCGATGACAATAACCATGCTTCTCAAAAACACCTTGACTGCGGCAAAGTCGGCAGCAATGGGATAAGATTGGAAAATTTTTTCTGTTTTTTTGAAAAAGCTATTGACAATAGGTTAAAAATAACTTATAATATTTAAGTAAAAAATATGAGATTATATCTCTTTGCACAGCGAAGGGAGGGGAATAAAGATGGCAGAAATCAGAGTAAAAGAAAACGAAACTCTTGACAACGCGCTTCGTCGTTTCAAGAGACAGTGCGTTAAGTCCGGTATTTTGACCGAGCTTCGCAAGAGAGAGCACTATGAGAAGCCCAGCGTTAAGCGTAAGAAGAAGGCTGAGGCAGCTAGAAAGCGCAAATTTAAGTAATTAAATAAAATTGGACTGCTACACTCGTGGCAGTCCTTTTTTTACCTATATTATTATTTTTTTCGGTGCAAATACTATCAATATAGAATACTACAATTATATAAAAGGACCGAAAAATGAATAATTTAAAAAAGATATTGATGTTCTCACTTGCCGCACTCATTATGCTCTCGCTAGTACTGAACGTAAGTGCAAATAGTGTTTGCCACTGGTATATTAAGCGAAACGGGCACTCACGCCCGAATTTTCCTACCGAGGCGCAGAGCGTTGCACAGCACGGCGGATTTTTTATAGACGAGCGATACGGTGACGATACGGCGGAGAAAAAGCTTTATATCACCTTTGACGCAGGATATGAAAACGGAAATATAGAGAAAATACTAGACGTTTTAAAGAGAGAAGAAGTACCCGTAGCCTTTTTTATCCTTGATAATCTGATAATTAAAAACACAGATTTGGTAATGCGAATGGCAGACGAGGGACACCTGGTATGTAATCACACGCGTAATCACAAGGACCTGTCATTAGCTGACGAGGAGACAATCGCTGAGAGCCTATCCTCTTTAGAGAAAGTATATGAGCAAAAAACGGGTAGGGAAATGTCTAAATATTTCCGTTTTCCAGAGGGAAAATACAGTCTAAAAGCCCTCGAAGCAGTAGAGAAGCTTGGATATAAAAGTATTTTTTGGAGCTTTGGATATGACGATTGGGACAATAACCGTCAACCGTGCAGGGAAAAGGCACTTAAAAAGATACTAGACAATACGCATAACGGTGAAATTATTCTGCTTCACCCAACCTCTAGCACAAACGCAGAAATTCTTCCTACGCTCATATCGGAATGGCGCAAAATGGGGTATACCTTTGGTACGCTTGATGAGCTGACCGCCTAAAGAAAAAAGCTAGTTCAAACGAACTAGCTTTTATTTTATATCAAACCGTTTCTTTTCTTGATTTCCAGAAGACGCTCCTTTTCGGTGACGTCGTCGTGCATAATGATTTCCTCAGCCTCGTCCTCGTTCTCATCTGCAAACTCTTCAGGATGTTCGAGCTTGTAGGGCTCAATCATTATCTCCTTAATCTTGAAATATGCCGCGAATACCTTCATATACGCCATAGCCGAGAACATTATAAGAAGCGGAAGCGCTACTCCAAGTGATAACAGTATGCCGCCAAAGCTAAAGACGAAGAGAATTTCAAAAAGAATGAATAGAAGCGTGCCAAGAAGCGCCATGGCGTTTCTCTTAAGGCCCAGAAGTGAGAAAATAAGCGAATTCTTTAATATCTTGAATACCGAAAGCTTAAAGGTGACCATCTGAACGTAAATATAGCATCGCATGAAGAAATAGAGTATAACTAAAATTACGTTGCCCCAGAACATCATTGAAGTAATAAAATCTCCCGAGGAAACCGTGGTATAGATATTGAATATAAGAATTGCGTTAATAAGACCGTCAATTATACCAAAGGGCAGCGCCTGCTTCCAGTTGCGCTTAATCGCGTAAAGAAAATCTGACCAGACGAACACCGGCTCGCCCATTGCAATATTTCGAAGCACGTATGCAGTGCCAACGTTTACAAGGCCAAAGGTGAATAAAAACAGTGCACCGATACCCCAGAATACGTATGTAAGCGTAGTGTTTACCAGAACCTGCGTCTGCAGTCCCTCAAGCGCGTAGAGCGTCATCTGGAAAGGCGAGGGAGACTCTATCATAAATATACCGCCGAGATTCTGATACAGGTCGCTTGCGGGCAGAAACGCCTCCAGCTTTGTAAATCCCGAAAGCACGGCAACGATAAAGAACAGAGGAAAATTGCCGAGCACCATAATAATATTTACGGTCATTATTTTTCCAAAATTATCTTTAAACGTGATGAAAAATCTCTGAAGCCCCGATTCCTTAATCGGCTTTTTCTTGCTTATACCTTTTCCATCAAGCTGCAAATTTAAAAGCTTAAATTTCTTTTTATCTTTCAAGGCACATACCTCCATATACACCCACTATAATATCATATTTTGTCGGCAATTACAAGCGTGATTTTTAAAGTTTTTTAAAAAAACGTATTTTTCTCATATATTTAACGAAACAAAAATATAATTTTAAAAAAGGTCTTGGAGGAATATATGAAAAAATTAGTTATTTTACTTTTAGCGTTTACATTGTTTTTATCATGCGGATTAAGCACTTTTGCAGTTTTCCTACCAAAAAACGCGGCAGAAATAAATTCGGTAAATACTTCCGCCGATTTTCAGCTTAATGCTCACGTTGGTAGCGCTTATCTTTGCGAGGCTAAAACAGGTAAGGTGTTGTATGCAGAAAACGAGTTTTCCGCGGCATCGCCTGCATCCGTCACTAAGGTTATGACGCTTTTACTCGTAGTCGAGGCGCTTGCAGCAGGGAAATTTGCGCTCACCGACACAGTCACCGTAAGTGCATACGCCGCTTCTATGGGTGGCAGCCAGGTATTTCTCGAGGAGGGCGAGCGAATCAGCGTTGAGGAGCTAATAAAAAGCACCGTCATTGCAAGCGGCAACGA
This sequence comes from Oscillospiraceae bacterium, assembly GCA_015063385.1. Taxonomy (GTDB): domain Bacteria; phylum Bacillota; class Clostridia; order Oscillospirales; family CAG-272; genus UBA1740. The sequence goes on from SVUG01000007.1 coordinate 11,377, forward strand.
TTCGGCCGTTGCTCTTGCAGAGCTCACCGCCGGCAGTGAGGCAGCATTCGTAAAGCAGATGAACAAGCGTGCTATGGAGCTCGGGCTAAAAAACACCTCGTTTGAGAATACGACCGGCCTTGATGATACCGCCGAGAAGCACTACACCTGTGCTGCGGATATCGCTACTATGTCGCGTGAGCTTATAAAACACGAAATTATTCTAAAATACAGCTCTATTTGGCAAGACAGCATACGTGGCGGCGAGTTTACACTCACCAATACCAACAGACTCGTCCGCTACTACGACGGTTGTAATGGGCTTAAAACGGGCTCTACCGATAAGGCAGGATTCTGCATCAGCGCAACTGCAAAACGCGGAAATATGCAGCTTGTAGCGGTTATAATGGGTGCAAATACCCGTGATGAGCGCAACCAAGCAGCAAGAGAGCTGCTCGACTACGGATTTGCCAATTTTGCACTGTATGAGCGCGGAGAGGAATTCATAGAAAATGCAGAGGTGCTCGGCGGTGTCAATGACTCAACACCTCTTTATTCGAAACCTTTCTCTTGCGTCGTTGACAAATCCTGTCTCTCACGTGTAGAGCTGATTTACGATATCCCCGAAAGCCTCACAGCACCTCTTTCCAAGGGGCAAGAGGTCGGTAGCATCGTTTATAAAATTGACGGTGAGCAGATAGGGAAAAGTGATATTTATTCTGCGGAAAACGTCGAAAAAATCGGATTTTGGGATATTTTCGCAAGAATACTGAAAAGAATTGCCTGCGGATAAGTGAAATTCAAGAAAATCCTCTTGAAAATATAAAAATCTTGTTGTATAATAAAAGGGAAAAACAACTTGAAAGGCGATTAAATATGAGCGTTAAGTTAAATGAAAAATTTTTAAACGGCTTCGTTTCTTCACACGAGGTAGAATATCTCAAGCCATTTGCAAAGGTAGCACACGATCTCCTTATAAGCGGCAAGGGCCCCGGAAATGATTTTCACGGTTGGGTAAAGCTTCCCGTCGATTACGATAAGGAGGAGTTTGCCAGAATCAAGGTTGCTGCTGAAAAGATTAAAAAGAATGCGAATATCCTTGTTGTTATAGGTATCGGAGGCTCGTATCTCGGTGCAAGAGCTGCTATCGAGTTCGTAAAGAGCCCTCTTTATAACAATCTCAAGAAGGATACCCCCGATATTTACTTTGCAGGTAATAACATCTCTACTACCGCGCTTACCGAGCTTCTTTCGATATGTGAGGGCAAGGATATTGCAGTAAACGTTATTTCCAAATCGGGAACTACCACTGAGCCTGCAGTAGCATTCAGAGTATTCAAGTCGCTTCTCGTAGAAAAGTACGGCGAGGAGGGCGCAAAGGATAGAATCTTCGTCACTACCGATAAGGCTCGCGGAACGCTTAAGAAGTTCTCTGATGAGGCGGGATACGAAACCTTCGTAGTACCGGATGACGTAGGAGGCAGATATTCCGTGCTTACCGCAGTCGGACTTCTTCCTATCGCTTGCGCAGGTATTGATATTGATGCACTTATGCAGGGTGCTGCCGACGCTATGCAGGCGTTTAAGACTGACGACGCGGATAAGAACGATGCTATTAGATACGCTATTCTTCGTAATGCACTTCTCAGAAAGGGTAAGAACACCGAAATTCTCGTTGGCTACGAGCCCTATATGCTTATGCTTAACGAGTGGTGGAAGCAGCTTTACGGTGAGAGCGAGGGCAAGGACGGAAAGGGAATTTTCCCCTGCTCAGTAATCTTCTCGACAGATCTCCACTCTCTTGGACAGTACGTTCAGGACGGACAGAGAAATCTCTTTGAAACGGTTATCAGCATTAAAAATCCCGGCGCTAAGTTCGTAATTCCTGACGATCCTGCAAACGTTGACGGACTCAACTTCATCTCGGGCAAGGAGCTTGATTACGTTAACAAGACCGCTATGACTGCAACCCTTATTGCTCATAACGACGGCGGTGTTCCTAACATTCTCCTTGAGGTAGAGGATCGCAGCGCATACTCACTCGGTTATCTCATCTACTTCTTCGAGTTTGCTTGCGCTATTTCAGGTTATATTCTCGGAGTTAACCCCTTCGACCAGCCCGGCGTTGAGGCATACAAGAAGAATATGTTTGCTCTCCTTGGCAAGCCCGGCTACGAAGATATGAAGGCTGCTCTAGAGGAGCGTATTTCGGGTAAATAATGCACATATTTAATTGTATACTTTTTACAAAATATATTATTTTCTAAAATTACTATTGCAATTTTTTATTGTATAGTGTAAAATATACTTGTAGAGACATAAAAATCTCAAAACACAGGAGGATATCAAAATGATAAAATTGTTCATCGGTGGCAAGGGCTCCGGAAAAACCAAGACTCTTATTGAGATGGTAAACAATGCAGTAGAGGCTTCTAAGGGTAATGTAATCTGCATTGAGAAGGGCGACAAGCTTATACACGATATTACATATAAGGCAAGACTTGTTGATACTGACGCATATGATATATTTGAGGCAGATACACTTTACGGCTTCATCGCAGGTATACTCGCTTCCAACTCTGATATTACCGATATCTTTGTTGATTCCGCGCTCAAGATCGTTGGCAACGATACTGCTGCCTTCGAGACTATGCTCAAGAAGCTTGAAAAGATTACTGCTGACGTAAATCTTGTTATGACTGCTTCCATAGCTGTTGAGGAGTGCCCAGAGGGCATCAAGGCTTACGCTTAAAATCTATAATTTATCCCACAGGGCAATGCTCTGTGGGATTTTTTCTTTAACACAGCCCGGCACTTATGCATAGAATAATAACGAGGCATAGATTCGTGTGTTTTTTGATAAAATGATACGCACGAAAATATCTGTGACAATTTAATATATGCATAAGGAATGGTCATAACGATGCAAGAAAACAGAAACGCATCCTTCGGCACAGGTCACGGAGGCTCCAAGCTTCCTAACTGTAGCGGAACGGTTTGCATAGACACCGAGAGAGTTCTTGATAGCTGTCGCGACAGAGATTGCTTTGAGGATACCAGAGTCTATCTTACGTGTACAGGAGAAGAAATTCTCGCAAATTCCAGCAACGTAAGAACTCGCTCCGCAAAGCTCCTTTGGGCTTACGTGGGCGTCGATGAGGTGCCCTTTAACTGCGGATTTTATCAGGTGACGGTTCGCTATTACATTGAGGTCGAATTCGAGGCATGCCTCGGAGTAGGCAGAAATCAGTGCTTCAAGGGACTTGCCGCACTTGAAAAGGACGTAATACTTTACGGCGGTGAGGGCAGGGCAATCAGCTTTACCTCCAGCCCACAGAACAACTACTGCAACGTCATCGATTACAAGACTACAGTAGGCAACAACGACCCTATTGCCGTTGTAGAGACGGTAGAACCCGTTGTTCTCGGCACTAAAGTGTCCGATTGCAGCTGCCCTTGCCCCTGCGGTGAGTACGCAGATCTTCCCGAGGGTATACGCAACTCCTTCGGCGAGGAAATAGTATTGAACTCCACGGGTCCAAGACTCTACGTTTCATTCGGCATTTTCTCAGTAATAAGAATACAGCGCCCCGCACAGCTTCTCGTGCAGGCAACCGATTACACAGTGCCTGACAAGGAATGCACTGCAGCAACAAACAACGATAGCCCTTGCTCACTCTTCAGAACGATGCCGTTCCCGGTTTCTCAGTTCAGAGGAACCGACTGCATCGGTGAATCCGGCAGTGGCAATCGCCCAAGTGGCGGCTGCGGATGTGGCAATAAGTAAAATAAAAAAGTCGCTCACCAAGATTTTCTCGGTGGGCGGCTTTCTTTTAGTCTTTAATAGAATTCTGCCTCATTATTTCATAGGAAAACATCGTTGTTGCTGATGCAGCAGAAAGGGAAGCACGAAATTCTCTTGCATAATCAATCTTTACAAGCTTGTCAGCCTTCTCAATAATTTGAGAGGAAATTCCGCGTTTTTCACCGCCAACGATAAGAAGTATCGGTAGCTTTAACTCGCACTGACCAAGTATGTTGTCGGTGTCCTCGTGCGCACACACGACGCTGTATCCTCGGCTCTTGAAAATATCAACGCAATCGCCGGGATTTGAGCGATATATAGTGAACAGCTCTGATGCACCTGCAGAGCTTCTGGCAACGACACCGGCCGCGCTCATCCAATTTCGCTCGGTAAGTATGACTCCGCTTGCTCCCATGGCGTATAAAGAGCGCAATGAATAACCGAAATTATAAGGATCTTCAATTCCTTCTATCATAACGTAAAAGCCATTTTCCACAATTTCAGAATCAGCGCAAAGGTAGGGAAGTGTTCTATCAGTGGTAATGGCAACAATGCCACCGTGAGAAGTACCAAGAGTTATATTTTCGAGTTCCCCGCTTGTGACGGCTTCAATTTCAAATCCGTATTTTGCAGAAACTGCCTTAAAATATCCTATCTCTTTTGATATTTTCTTGAGTTTATCCTTGTCAAAAAGTATTTTTTCAATTTTTCTGTCGCTAATTCCCGAGTCAATGCCTTTGATTATAGCTCTGATAGAGGTCATTCCTTCAAAAACTGTTGATTCCTTAAATTTTCTTTCTTCTTTTTGCATTTGTATAGATTCACTTTCATATATTTGAATAGACTTACTTTTGAAAGGTATAGTATTATGTTTGACGTATTTGGAAGAGATCGCGCGGAGGTGCTTGCAGATTACGTAATCGAGACGGGAGCAACCGTACGAGCTGCGGCGATCCATTTTGGAATCAGCAAAAGCACGGTACATAAGGATCTGGCGTATAAATTAAAGCACACGAACCCTACGTTATACAATAACGTAAAGGAAATTCTGGATTTAAACAAGGCCGAGCGGCATCTGAGGGGCGGAGAAGCCACCAGGAGAAAATATCTACTAGAGCGTATAAAGCATTGCGATAAGCAAAAATAGCAGGGAAAAATAGGGAAGTACCCTACCCCTTTTTTATCTTTGATTTTTTCGTTATGTATTTTGTATTGATTTAATGATAATTAATTTGAATTTATATAGCTTTAAATTCATTGTGCATACAATGTATTTATAAAGCATCCGTTAAAGCCTTATCCGTAGCAAGTATTTGTTTTTAAAAATCTCCGTATAAACCATGCGCTAAAATCATTGTGCTTTATAAACGGTATTACAAAGATATTTAAAAACTAATACTAGTATAAGACTAAAAACACCGGTATAAATATAAGGATAAAAGGCGTTAATTTAACAAAAATATCAAAGTAAGGATATAAATTAGGGCAAAATTCCCTATTTTATCTATTTTCTGTTCCCTAGATTATACAAAATTTTCCTTTTGTATAATTGGAGATATATTTCCCTAACAAGCTATTTAGCTAAATATCGTAAAAAACGGGGTGTTTTTATCGTGTGGGCTAGTCCAAGATAAGACATGAAAAAACACCTGTCGTGCGCCATCTTTGTTCTTAAAGATTTTTTAAACACAAATTAGGGAAGTACTCTGCCCTGCACTTTTTTCTCTTTTCTGCTACAGAACTATCCCCTGCCCGATTTTACGTAAAAAGACTGAGCCGCGTGACTCAGTCTTTTAATTTTACTTTACGAACTCGTTATAAATTGCACCAAGAGCTGTCACGTAATCATTAGCGTCGACGCCTATAATTATATTAAGCTCACTAGAGCCCTGATCTATCATTCTGATGTTCACACCGGCATTAGCAAGCGACATGAAGATTCTTGCCGCAGTTCCCTTTGCCTTAACCATTCCGCGACCAACAACCGCAAGCAAGGCAATATTTTCCTCAACAAAGACGTTTTCAGGATTTACGTTCTTACAAATACCTGCGAGAATGTCAGCGCGCTTCTCTTGGAGCGCTCTGGTGGACACGATAACGGTCATAGTGTCGATTCCCGACGGAAAATGCTCAAACGATACACCGTTTTCCTCGAGAACCTGAAGAACCTTTCTACCAAGGCCAAGCTCGGCATTCATCATAGCCTTCTCTATCGTAATGCTGGAGAAGCCTGTTCTACCTGCGATACCAGTAATTACGTGCTCGCCAATATCGTCGGTCTCGGGAACGATAAACGTGCCGTTGTCCTCAGGACGATTGGTATTTCTGATATTAATCGGAATCTTTGAGTATCTTACCGGGAAAATAGCATCCTCGTGAAGCACCGTAGCACCCATATAAGAAAGCTCGCGAAGCTCCTTGTACGTGATAGTTTTAATAGGCGCGGGATTATCTATAATTCTGGGGTCAGCCATCAAGAAGCCTGAAACGTCAGTCCAGTTCTCATATATGGTCGCCGACACTGCCCTAGCTACAATCGAGCCTGTGATGTCAGAACCACCGCGCGAGAAAGTCTTGATAGTTCCGTTAGGCATAGAGCCGTAGAATCCGGGAATAACGGCGTATTCCATGTGCGAAAGCGCCTCGCGCATAGCGTCGTTCGTTCTCTCAGCGTTAAAGCTGCCATCCTCGTTAAAGAACACAGCCTTCTTGGCGTCGAAGAAGCTAAAGCCAAGGTACTTTGCAAGCACCATAGCGTTAAGATACTCACCGCGGGAAGCAATATAGTCACGGCCTGTGCTATGAAGCAAGGAAAGTCTGATTTTCTCAAAGACCTCGCTCAGATCAAGCTCAATGCCAAGGTCGGCAATTATATCGTTATATCTCTGCTTGATTTCCTCAAAAACGTCGGTAATATCCTCCTCGTTATATGCAAGCTCATAGCACTTATAAAGAAGGTCGGTCACCTTGGTATCGTTGCTAAAGCGTTTGCCGGGGGCAGAGGCTACCACGTAGCGTCTTGCAGGATCACTTTTAACTATTTCTGCAACCTGACGGAAGTGCTCTGCATCAGCAAGCGAGCTACCGCCAAATTTCAAAACCTTAAGGCTCATAATAAAGACAAATCTCCTAATTAAAAAGATAATAATATTATATGAAATATTCCCTGTTTTGTCAAGAGCAAAAACAGATAAAATGAGCATTTTCGCCCCTTGTATTTTATATATTTTGCAAAAATCGGAAAAAACATTCAAAAATCTCTTGACTTTTCCCTACTCGTCTGCTATAATGTAGGAGTCGCGTGGAGAGATGGCCGAGTTGGTCTAAGGCGCACGACTGGAAATCGTGTATACCCTAACCGGTATCAAGGGTTCGAATCCCTTTCTCTCCGCCAATAGCAAAGGCACCCATTCGGGTGCCTTTTGCTATTGCCGAGAAAGAGGATTCTCGCCATTCTCCGTGCTTTGCACGGAATAGGGTTCGCATACCCAGCCCGAAGATCTGCAAGCTTGCTTGCAAGGTGCAGGGCGTGGGTATCTTCGCCTTGCGAATACCCCTTTTGAAAAAGAGCACTCCATACGGAGTGCTTTTTTTCTATCTTATGGCGGTGAGGAGGCAGGATTCGACCACTGCGCCGAAGGGCGCAAGGGTTCGCATACCCCGCCCGAAGATCTGCAAGCTTGCTTGCAAGGCGCAGGGCGTGGGTATCTTCGCTCTGCGAATACCCCTTTTGAAAAAGAGCACTCCATACGGAGTGCTTTTTTCTATCTTATGGCGGCGAGAGGTCAGGATTCTTGTCATCTTTGTGCTCTACCGTTTTTTTCCAAAATAATACTATTATTTTTGCACTAATTACTTGACATTTATTAAAATAAGTGATATACTCAAATAAAAAAGGTGTTGTGACAATGAAATCATTTCTTCTTTCTACACTTGCGCTAATACTATATATTTTCTTCTCTGCCGTGTCCGTTGCAGGACTCTTCTATTACGTTCTTCCCGGACTTTTCGGTTTCGTATTCCTTATACCAATACCTAACTCGATCTTGATGAAAGCAAGAGCATGTGCAAACAATATTTTTCTTAAATTCTATAATACTTTAGTACCGTTTGTTTTTGTTATTTTCACTCTCGTATTCCTGTTCGGGTACGGCCCATCCTTATTGGGATAATAGTAAAAAAGCACCCTCCCGGGTGCTTTTTCTTTATAAATTAAAATCAGCAAAATCGTATTTATCCCTGTAGGCAATACCCAGCGCTGCGGCTGTTATATTCTTTGCGCCGAGAGACCTGATAAGTGCTGCCGCAGTACCCATGGAAGCACCGGTAGTTATAACGTCGTCGACTATTATAACGGACTTGCCTGTTAAATCTGCCTCGCTTTTTATTGCAAAATTCGCGTTTTTAAGCCTATCAGCACGTTCTAACGTTTTCTGCGACTTCTTGGATAAGGATTTGAGAATCGGCATATATTCTGCGCCCAGCCTTGTTGCTATTGCTCTTGCCAACAGCTCTGCCTGGTCAAGCCCCTTGTCAATAATCTCGGCTTTTCTACGCGGAATATTAGTTATAATATACTCCTCGGGGTTATCAACTGAATTACGTATTGCAGCAACTAATTCCTGCGTGCAAACCTCTAAAACGTCTTTGCGATTATCCTTTTTCATACTGAAAATCAAAGCGTTTGCAGGATTAATTTCGTCTTTTACAAGATACCTAAAGCACTTGACAACGCGCTTTATAAAATGCCCCTCAAGATACTCGTTTGAGCAGCTACAGGCATTTAATTTCTTAGCGCAACGAGAGCAATTCCGTGTCTTGATTTCTTCAAAATCAGCAGAACATTTTGGGCAGAATGCCTTTTGACCATAATCAATCGGCTCGCGGCAGCATACACATTTTGGAACGGACAGGGCAAATAATACCCTGTCCGATATCTCTTTAATATTCATTATTTCTGCGATTTGGGGAAGCTGTCCTTAAGACCTACAATGCGGTTGAAGGTATTCTCGTGCTTGGTGTCCTTTACGAAATAACCTGTTCTTACGAACTGGAATCTCTCACCCTGCTCTGCTCCGTCAAGCGACTCTTCAATCTTTGCGTTTTCGATTTTGTTTACCGACGCCTTGTTGAGATAATCGTCATAGGTTTTATCCTCGGGAATATCAGAGGTATTCTCGATATCGAAAAGGAAATCGTAAAGCATTACAGTGGTATCCTTTGCGTGCTCTGCAGATAGCCAATGTATAGTTCCCTTAACCTTTCTGCCGTCAATAGGCATACCGTTTCCGGTCTCAAGGTCGGCGGTACATCTGATTTCCTTAATGCTGCCGTCGTCATTCTTAACTATCTCGTTGCACTTGACGATATAAGCACCCATAAGACGAACCTCACCATCAGGCTTCATTCTAAAGAACTTAGGCGGAGGAACCTCTGCAAAGTCATCGGCATCAATATAAAGCTCGCGCGAGAACGGGAGCTTTCTCGTGCCTGCATCAGGATTCGAGGGATTGTTAGGAAGGTCAAAGTATTCAACCTTATCCTCGGGATAGTTGGTTATAACTACCTTAATAGGCTTGAGAATTGCAATTCTGCGCTCTGCGGTAGAGTTAAGCTCCTCGCGGATGCAGTGCTCAAGCAGCTCGTAGTCAACGACGCTATAAGCCTTTGCAACGCCTGCACGAGCTACGAAATCGAAAATAGCGGCAGGGGTGTATCCTCTGCGACGCAGACCGCAAAGAGTAGGCATTCTGGGATCGTCCCAGCCGTCAACAAGCTTCTCCTCAACTAGCTTGCGAAGATATCTCTTCGACATAACCGTGTGAGTGACGTTGAGGCGGGCAAACTCGCGCTGCTTAGGCTTCTTCTCAAAGCCAATATTATCAATAACCCACTCATATAGGGGGCGGTGATTTTCAAACTCTATTGAGCAAAGCGAGTGGGATATTCCCTCAAGCGCATCCTGAATAGGATGAGCGTAGTCGTAAAGAGGATAGATGCACCACTTATTGCCCTGTCTGTGATGAGAAATATGCACGATTCTGTAAATCGCAGGGTCGCGCATATTCATATTAGAGGACGCCATATCAATCTTTGCACGCAGAGTCTTTGAGCCGTCGGGGAATTCACCGTTTTTCATACGCTCAAAGAGATCGAGGTTTTCCTCAACGCTTCTGTCGCGGTAGGGACTGTTCTTACCGGGAACGGTCAGCGTTCCGCGGTATTCGCGAAGCTCGTCTGCATTAAGGTCGCAAACGTATGCTTTGCCGTCCTTGATAAGCTGTACTGCGTACTCATAGCATTTATCAAAATAGTCAGAGCCGTAGAAAACTCCACCCGTGGGCTCGCAGCCAAGCCAGGTGAGGTCCTCGTAGATGCTCTCAACGTATTCGTTATCCTCTTTAGAGGGGTTGGTATCGTCGTAGCGAAGATTGAATTTACCGCCGTATTTTTTAGCGGTCATTGCGTTAATCCATATAGCCTTAGCCGAGCCGATATGAAGATATCCGTTAGGCTCGGGTGGGAATCTCGTGTGAATCTTAAGCTCAGGATTCGCGGCAAGATCCTCGTCGATTATATCGTGGATAAAGTTGCTTCTTAATTCTTCCATTTTGTATATCCTTATCTGTTAGTATCAATTTTATACTGTCCTACCGTGGTAGGCTCACCGTGACCGCAGAAAAGCGCGGTATCGTCTGGTAGCTGCTTCACTCGCTGAATTGAATTGAAGAGCACACGCATATCACCGCTGGGCAAATCCCATCTGCCAAATCCACCGCCCGCAAATACCGTATCACCAACGAATGCGTTCCCGTCAAAAAGATAAGCAACGCTTCCCTGCGTGTGCCCGGGCAGATGCATAACACGGAAGGTCTCCTCGCCAAGCCTCAGCTCCTCACCGTCCGAGAGCCCCCTCGCTTTGCCGAAATATCCGCGCGTCGAGCCGTCGAAGAATGCAAAGCAGTTCTTATTCGGATCCGAAAGAAAATCAATTTCCTTTTCAGATATAATCACCTCTGCGCCTGTTGCATTAACCCATGAATCAATTTCAAGAATATGGTCAAAATGCGAGTGTGTCAACAGAATATATTTAACACTGCCCGTCACCAACGACTCGTCGTATGGCACGGATGGATCAACCACTGCGGCCTCGTCGCCCGAGGTGATAAAATAGCAGTTAGATGAGAAAGAGTGAACGGGTGTCAACAGCTTTATTTTCATAACGTGTCACCTAAATATAATTTTACGTGTATTAGTATAACATAATAATACTAAAAAGTCTAGCATTTTTCTGACAAATTATTAACTTTTTTCGCATTTTCTCATAAAATGAAAGTAGGCTTACGGTTTTGTAAGCCGCGGAAGGAGTTTCGACTTGAAAAGCATAATAGTCACGGTTGGCTCCGTCACTTACGCGATTAAGCTGCAAAAGCTGTTCACACGCGCTAAAATTAGGTCAAAACTTGTAAAAGTAGATAATACGAGGACGGAAAACGGATGTACGCACGGCTTGAGAATACTGGAGTCGGATTTTTACCGAGCCGTCGTGGTAATGAAAGGAAACGGTATAAATTACTCGGTCTATAACGAACGTATATGATTTACCTTGACAATGCGGCAACCAGCTTTCCAAAGCCAAAATGCATCATACGCGACCTGAGTTGCTGCCTGAAAAAATACTGTGGAAATCCCGGAAGAAGCTCACACAGATTATCTCTTCTTGCTAGTGAAGCAATCTATTCGGTGCGTGAGGAAATTGCCGAGCTGCTCTCCGTTAAATCTCCGGAAAACGTGGTTTTTACGCTGAATGCAACCTATGCTCTAAACCTTGCGATAAAGACGTTTATAAAAGAAAAATGTCACGTTCTGACAAGCGACTTTGAGCACAATTCCGTAATCAGACCTCTGGAGGCGCTAAAGCGCAAGATTGGTGTTGAATATAGTGCTTTTTGTACTGAAGGAGATATAGAAAAATCCATAAAGGATAGCCTGAGAAGCGATACCAAGGGTATTGTAGCATCTATTGCCTCTAACGTCACCGGAGACAGCATATCTTTAAAAATCATATCAAAAATTGCGGCAGAATGCAATCTTTTCTTAATTGTTGATGCCTCTCAAGCAATCGGGCATACAATGATTGACCTTACGGATACTCCATGCGACGTCTTGTGTGCTCCGGCTCATAAGGCACTATTTGGTATTCAAGGATGCGGATTTGCAGTCTTTAAGGACAATAGGCTAAGAGATAGCTTTATTGAGGGCGGAAGCGGCTCGGAAAGCATAAGCCCACTTATGCCTGCGCTACTGCCCGAGCGGTACGAGGCAGGAACACTATGCACACCTGCAATAGTTGCACTTGGCAGTGGCCTTAAATATATAAAGGCGCACGGAATAGAAAATATAGAAAAGCACCTGATGATTCTTACCGAAGAGCTTAGCGAGCGGCTTGCTAGTATTCCGGGAATAAAGCTATATAAAACAGGCATAGGAATAGCCTCATTTAATTTGGGCGAGCTTCCCTCCTCGGCCGTCTCTGCGCAGCTTGATAAATATGGAATTTGTACAAGGGGCGGACTGCACTGTGCACCGTCCATACACAAAAAGCTCGGGACGCTGGAGCAAGGAGCTGTCAGGGTTTCGCTTTCTTATATTAATTCCAAGGCTGATATTGATGAGTTTTACCGCGTAATGAAATGCATAAAAGAATAAACTAAATAAATATCCCCCCGTCTAACGGGGGGTATTTCAGTTTCGGGCATAGCCCTAATACTACTGGCGGCGCACAAGTGCGCTTCAGATTGGCCTGCCAGCCATGCAAGGGTTATTTACCACCCATAAATGGGTCCCGTGGGTCAAACATTGCTATTTGATCACTTTCTTTGTCTCGCTTTAACTGGTCTGCTATGTATTCTTTTATCGCTTTCGTATTTTTACCCACGGTATCTACGTAATATCCCTTGCACCAAAACTCGCGGTTTCGGTATGCAAATTTCATGTTACCCCATCTTTGAAATATCATTAATGCACTTTTGCCTTTGAGATATCCCATAAACCCCGAAACGCTCATCTTGGGCGGGATGCTCACCAACATATGTATATGGTCAGGACATACTTCTCCCTCTATGATTTCTACTCCTTTCCATTGGCATAATTTCCGTAGTATTTCTCTTATTTCTAACCGTTTTTCTTCGAAAAACACCTTTCTCCTATATTTCGGTGCAAATACTATATGATACTTGCAATTCCATCTCGAATGTGCTAAAATATCTGTGTCTATGTTTTCTTTTTTCATAGATAATCCTCCGTTTGTGTTTTTTAGTTTCGACTGGCAGGTCAATTCTAATTATACCACAAACGGAGGATTTTTTCCTCATCGGTTAACCTCTTTTGAACCACGCGACTATCGCGTGGTTTTCTTGAGTCGCCTTTTGTAAAGTCGACTCTATACAAAAAGACTGTTCTTCCTATTCGGGTGAACAGTCTTTTTAATTCTGCTTAAAATTATTTGAGGAATTTTGATATTTTATTTAAGGCTTCAGCATGATACCTTGGGAAAGCATTTCCATCGCAGTTAACAGTGACGTCTGCATATTTTTCCAGCAACGGTGCTCGCTCAAGATATAGGTCGTTTATTGTTTGTCCCGGTTTCAATGCAACTCCCCTCTTAGAGAAATCGCCAAGACGCGCAGTAATAACCTCAGGACTCGCGTAGAGATAAACAATGATACCGCCAGACTTAAAGTGCTGCATAACAGAGTCGTAATATACCGCACTGCCGCCGGGTGTAATAATAACGTTATCGTTCTTGATAGAGAGAAGCACCTTCTCCTCGATGGCCTTAAAGGCGTCAAGACCGTCCTCATCAATTATATCCTGCAGCTTCCTGCCGGTCACCTGCTCGATAAGCTTGTCACCGTCTATAGCCCTCATATTCAGTTTTTTTGAAAGGTGCCTGCCCATGCAGGATTTTCCTGCTGCAGGCATACCTATAAGCGTTATCGTCATTTTAAAATTCCTTTAATCGAGTGAAAGAAGAGTGCCGAGCTTAACCTTGAACACCTCAGCCCCAACGGGTGAGACGGTGTGCTCTGCACCTTTTTTGTTGGAAATCAGCGCGCGTGAGGAAGAGTCAAAATGAACCGCTAAATCCTTGTGCGTATTATTCACAACCGTGACATAGCTGGAGTCCTTGCCGTCTCGCGCAAATATAAGTAAATCATCGGTCAGATGAAGCAAACGGAACGCGCCCTTTTTATAGACTGAATTTTTCTTTCGTAGCTCTCCGAGTCTACGATAATGCTCGACAAGACGCACGGATTCTCTGCCCCATGGATACGGCATTCTGTTAAAGGGGTCTGAATATCCCTCAAGTCCTGCCTCGTCACCGTAGAAAATCGCAGGAATTCCAGGCAGTGTAGCAAGAATCGTATATCCACACATCAAACGCCTGATTGCCTTTTCTCTTGCATCAGGACTCATACGCAGCACTGAAAGCTCGGCATTACTCTTTCCTTCCGGATTTCTTCCGCCGAGGATAGTCAGTATTCTGGGAGTATCGTGCGTTCCGAGCAGATTCATCTGATTGTGCAGGACTCTGTCGGGCGCATTAGCTGTGACGTCGGTGAGCGCATAACGCAACTTATCAGTTCCGCCACCACAAAGGTAATCAATAATTCCAACTCTGACGGGATAATTCATTACACCGTCAAGCTCTTTACCAAGATAGTATTTTTTTCGCGTGCTGTATGCGATTTTGTTAGAGGCATCCTCCCACACCTCGCCATAAAGCACCGACTCACCGTTCTTAGAAAGGCGCGACTTGATTTTGGAAATAAAATCGTCGGAAAGCTCGTCGGCAACGTCAAGTCGGAAGCCGTAAATACCCATTTTTGAGTACTTATCTATAACACCGTTCTTACCGATAAAATAGTCACCGCATTCGGATTTATTGGGGTTAATCCTGGGCAGAATATCAATTCCCCACCAACAAGTATATTTATTCGGGTGCTGCTGGAAATCGTACCAGCTAAAGTATTTCGAGCTTGTCGACTGATACGCTCCCTTGCCCTTATATCTTCCATAGCGATTAAAATATATACTATCAGAGCCGGTGTGATTGAACACGCCGTCAAGGACAATCTTTATATTCCGTTTATTACATTCCTCAATCAGCTTTTTAAGAGCTGCCTCACCGCCGAACATACGGTCAACCGTCATATAATCGGCCGTGTCGTATTTATGGTTGGACGTTGCCTCAAAAATAGGAGAAAGATAAATAACTCCCGTACCGAGTGATGCAATATAATCAAGCTTGTCGATAATACCGTAAAGCGTACCGCCGTAAAACGTGTTGTTTTTAAGCGGAGCGCCGGGATACTCGGGATATTCTGGAATAACCTCCCATTCCCCCTCTACAACTCTTGCTCCGTCGGACACAGGACATTCGCCGCCACGGCAGAAGCGGTCTACAAAGACGTGATAAATCACGCTTCCCTGTATACTCTTCGGCTCGGGATATTCAAAATCGCAAATTGTCATCTGCATCATACCGTGAAGGCGGAAATCGGAATCAAACGAGATGCCCTCGCCATATCTGTGGCCGTAAAGACACTCGCCAAATGCATAGAGGCGCGGTCTTAAAAAGTACAAGCCCGTGCCTAATTTCTTTTTATCAATATGAAACCTATATACGTCAAGTCCGCAGTCAATTCCTGACCATTCGCCGCTAAATTGCATGAGCATATTGCCAAGCGACTCGTCGTAGACCTCGAGGTAAACCTCGCCCGCAGAAAGCGAGCGAGGAATGTATAGGTTTATTTCGGATTTTTTGGAAAGTTCAAAGGCAGTCGAGATACATTTCTTGCCACTATGAAGGTACTCATACCTTGCGGGCTCAGAATGCACTGCAACGCCCAAAAGCCAATGCTGATTCACAAAAACCTCGGGGAAAATTATTTCATTTTATTTATAGGAGATGCATGCCAGATTTCGTCAGCATACTTACGAATACTGTTGTCAGAAGCAAAGATACCGCTCGTAGCAGTATTGATAAGCGACATTCTGGACCACTTTTCCTTATCCTGATAGTCAACGAGCGCATTTCTGTACGCATAGTGATATGACTCGAAGTCCGCCATACACATGAACGGGTCGGATACGCCGTAATCGGTGTTGATAAGGTAATCTGCGATATGCGAGAAGTCCTGACCTGCGATAGGACGGTAGAGTCTATCGATAACCTTGCGAAGCTTTTCGGAGTTGTGGTAGAAGTCACGGGAATAATATCCGTTTCTCCAAAGCTCGTCAACCTCGTGAGTGTTCATACCGAAGATGTAGATGTTATCTCTGCCACAGGCTTCCATAATCTCAACGTTTGCACCGTCAAGAGTACCCATGGTGATAGCACCGTTCATCATAAGCTTCATGCAGCCCGTACCACTCGCTTCCTTACCTGCAAGAGAAATCTGCTCAGAAATATCTGCCGAAGGTATAAGAACCTCCGCAACGGAAACGTTATATTCCTCCATGAAGACAATCTTGAGTCTATCGCGTGTGAGCGGATTTCTGTCAAGCTCTTCTGCAAGGAACCAAATAAGCTTAATAAGCTTCTTTGCCATAACGTAGCCGGGTGCCGCCTTACAGCCGAAGATAAAGGTCTGGGGAGGAATGTTGGTGTTCGGGTTCTCCATAATCTCGTTGTAAAGAGAGATTATTTTGAGAACGTTAAGAAGCTGACGCTTATACTCGTGCATTCTCTTAATCTGAACGTCAAAGATAGAAGAAGTATCTATTCTCTTACCCGTTCTTGCAAATGCAAAGTGGGCAAACGTCTCCTTATTGCTCTGCTTGATAGCTGCAATTCTCTCGAGAACGTCCTTATCGTCCTTATACTGCTCGAGCGCGGAGAGCGCAAGACCGTTTTCTCTGAATTCAGGACCGATAAGCTCGTCAAGAAGCGCTGCAAGCTTGGGGTTCGAATAATTGAGCCATCTGCGGTGCACTACGCCGTTTGTGACGTTGGTGAACTTATAAGGCGTCATCTTATAGAAATCATGGAAAATAGTCTTCTTAAGAATATCACTGTGAAGCTTTGAAACACCGTTTACAGTGTGCGAAGCCACAACAGAGAGATTAGCCATACGAACCTGATTGTACGCTACAATAGACATACGGGAAATTCTGTCCCAGTCACCGGGATAGAGATTCCAAAGGTCAGCAGTAAAGCGACGGTTAATCTCGTTGACAATCATAAAGATTCTCGGGAGCTTCATGCTAAAGAGGTCAACTCTCCAGCACTCAAGTGCCTCGGGAAGAACGGTGTGGTTGGTGTATGACACCGACTTAACAACTACTGCCCATGCATCGTCCCAGGAGTAAGAGTACACGTCCATGAGTATTCTCATAAGCTCGGGAATGCAAAGTGCGGGATGGGTATCGTTGATATGAATTGCCACCTTATCCTCAAATCCTACGAGCGAGCCGTGATCTGCAAAATAATCGCTGATTATGCTCTGAAGCGATGCGGAAACGAGGAAATACTGCTGAGTAAGACGAAGGAGCTTACCCTCATCGTAGTTATCCGGGGGATAAAGCTGCTTGGTAATAGTTTCAGCGTAGGTAGTATCGGTAAGGCTCTTGAGATAATTACCCTGTGTTGTAAAGTTTTTAACACTTGAAACAGGACGGGATCTCCAAAGTCTAATGGTATTTACAGCGTTGGTGGTAGTACCGGGAATAAGAAGGTCGTAAGGAACAGCCTTAACCTCGTCGTATTCGTAATTTACGAAACGAACCTCGCCGTTCTCCCACTTCTCCTCTATCTTACCGCCAAGGCGAATGGAAACGCTTCTGTCGGTTCTGGGAACGAGCCAAACACCGCCCGATCCAAGCCACTCGTCAGTGAGTTCAACCTGCTCACCGTCGATAATCTTCTGCTTGAAGAGGCCGTTCTCATAAAGGAGAGAATAGCCGTTCGCAGCATAGTCCTGCGCGGTGAGCGAATCCATAAAGCAGGCTGCAAGCCTGCCAAGACCGCCGTTGCCAAGGCCGGGGTCAACCTCGCAGGCATATACCTTGTCAAAGGTAGTGCCGAAATCGGCAAGCACCTCGCAAAGCTCGCTGTAAAGTCCGAGATTCATTGCGTCATTCTTCAGTGCGCGTCCAACGAGGAACTCCATGCACAGATAGCAAATCTTCTTACCGTCAACCTTCTTGACACGCTTCTTGAAATCGTTGCGGTAATCAAGCATAATGTCCTTAAGAGCAAGGACGGTGGACTGATATATCTGCTCGTCACTCGCGGTAGTAGGATCGCAAATACCTCTCGTTATGAGCTTTGCCTCAATTCTTTCCTTTAATTCTTGTTTGGTGATCTTATCCTTTTTGCCGGTCACCGGATGTGCGCTAGCTTTGTTTATCATTGGTCTAAATTCCTATTCAGTATTTCTCAAAAATTATAAATTCTTATAAATATCGATATATTTTGCGGCAGAATTGCTCCAAGTGAAGTCAGATTTCTTTGCCGATGCGGTCAGCTTATTCCATTCGGTCTTATTCTTATAAAGCTCAAGAGCAGACTTAACGGTAAAGAGAAGCTCGTGCGCATTGTAGTTATCGAAGCGGAAGCCGTTAGCTCCCTCCTCACCGACAGTTCTGATGGAGTCGAAAAGACCGCCTACCGAACGAACTACCGGAATAGTACCGTAAGAGCAAGCAATCATCTGCGCAAGTCCGCAGGGCTCGCTCTTCGAGGGCATCAGGAATATATCTGCACCGGCATACATCTTCTTGGAGATGACTCTGTCAAACTTGATGAGCGCAGCCATATTCTCATACCTTGCACCAAGAGCTGCGAAGGCTTCCTCATATTCCTTATCACCCGTGCCGAGAACTGCAACCTGCACGTCCTCCTGGAGTAGCTCCTCGATGATATGAAGCACGAGGTCAATTCCCTTGCCTGCGGTGAGTCTGGTAATCATAACGATAAGAGGTACGTTCTTCTTCACGGGAAGTCCAAGCTCTGCCTGAAGCGCAGCCTTGTTCTTCGCCTTCCCGCTCTTATAATTCTTAGCGGTATAAGCCTCGTAAATATCTCCACCGGTCTCGGGAGAGAAATATCCGTAGTCGATGCCGTTAATTACGCCAAGCATCTTATGCTTTGCAGCCTTGATAATAGGAGAGAGTCCGAACGCGAAGAAATCGTGTGTCAGCTCGTTTGCATAATTAGGGCTGACGGTTGTGACGAAATCAGAGGTGACGATAGCACCCTTCATCAGATTGATACAGCCGTCGAACTCAAGAATGCACTTGAACTTGGAGTCAATGCCGAAGATATTGCCGAGAATATATGGGTCGTACTTTCCCTGATATTCTATATTATGGATAGTATAAACGGTTTTAATCTTCTTTAACGCCTCAATTTTTGCATATTCGGTCTTCAGATAGATAACAGCGGTTGCACACTGCCAGTCGTTAGCGTGAAGAATATCCGGAATATTGCCTGTATAAAGCATATACTCGACAACTGCACGGGAGAAGAAGGCAAAGCGCTCGGCATCGTCAAACTCACCGTAGAGTCTGCCTCTGTCGAAATAGTAGTGATTCTCTACGAAATAGTAGGTGACCTTGCCGTTGTTAAGCTTGTAAACGGAAGCACCGGTGTTTCTCCAGGAATGCTTGAAGGTGAGATCACAAACAAGCTCGAGGTCCTTTCTGTAAACCTCCTTCATAGTGTCGTAAAGAGGCATAATAACCTCGCAGGTCATATCCTCGTTTTCAGCAACCGAAAGAGGCAAAGCGCCCATAACGTCGCCAAGTCCACCGCTCGCTGCATAAGGATTGGCTTCGCTAGTCACGTATAAAACTTTCATCTATTTACTCCTTTATAGAATCAGATCTTACGTCCCTTCTGAACGTAGAAGGGCATATTGTCATTACCTGAAAGGGTGACGCCCTCAGTAATGTTAACGTCCTTGTCGGTGACGATGCAATTAAGCTTTGCGTCCTTGCCAACGTGAGTACCGTGGAAGAGCACGCAGTTCTTTACTACAGCGCCCTTCTCTACCTTAACCTCTCTGAAGATTACGGAGTTGATAACAGTACCCTCAATAACGCACTCGTCTGCAATCATGGAATTCTCAACCTTTG
Organism: Oscillospiraceae bacterium; assembly: GCA_015063385.1. Taxonomy (GTDB): domain Bacteria; phylum Bacillota; class Clostridia; order Oscillospirales; family CAG-272; genus UBA1740. The sequence continues at coordinate 31,307 of SVUG01000007.1, forward strand.
CAGTAGAAGTATGTCTTGTGGGAGCAGAGTTATGGACTCTCGTAAAGATAGGCGCCTCCTTCTTCCAGAGGAGAGATTCTCTTGCAGCCTCGCTTGTAGCAAGCTCCATGGAATACTTGTAGTAATCAAGGAAGCTGGAAACCGAAGCAACGAAGCCGGAGTACTTATAGGCTCTGTAGTTGGCAGACTTGCAATTCTTAAGGAAGAGCTGTGTCAGACTGTCAAGATTGAATGCTGTAGCCTCCTCGATAAGTCTGCGAAGATAAACGGTCTTCATAACGTAAATGCCGATAGAATGCTCGGGATGACGCTCGTCGTAGCTTGCGCTCATAGCAATCTGGGCAACCTTTCCTGCAACCGAGGAGAGCATCATCTGAGGATGCTTTGCGGTATAATCAGGAGAGATATCGGTTGTCACGAAGGTGACGTCTGCATCGGTCTTCTCGTGCGCCTTAATAACGTCTGCGATATCGATATTAACAACCTGATCGGAATCCATGAGAACGACGTATTCCTCCTTGAATTCGTCGATGTATTCCTTCTTCATGCTCTTAAGAGCTTCCATACGGGTAGAAAACATCTCGCCGTCTGCATTAAAAGCAGTCTGGAAGGGAGAGATGAAGTTGATACCGCTTTCGCGGCGTGCAAGATCCCAGTCCTTACCGCTACCGATATGGTCCATAAGAGAACGGTAATTGTAGTTTGCAACTATGCTTATATTAGAAATATTTGCGTTTACAAGATTAGAAAGACAAAAGTCAACGAGTCTATAACGGCATGCGAAAGGAATTGCCGCCACCGTTCTGTCACTTGTCAATCTGGAAAGTGTATTATTATTCAAACTGGAAAAAATTATTCCTGCTGCACTGCTAGCCATTGTATAAAATCCTTTCTTTTTTTGTGATAGAATCGGGGCTTACTTTTTGATAACGCTGCCGCTTGCTACGACTGCGATATCTTCCTTGCCTGCGCCCTCTTTGCCTACGGTAGCGCCTGCATCAACGACGGTGTTTGAGTCGATGATTGCGGTATAAACCTTGGCATTCTTCTTAATAACGACGTCCTCCATGATTACCGAGTCAAGAACTATAGCGCCCTTTTCTACGATAACACCGCCGGAGAGAATCGAATTCTTTACAGTACCCTCAATTCTCGAGCCCTCGGAAACGAGAGAGTTCTCAACAACCGCACTCGAGCCAATGTACTGGGGTGCGCGCGCGTTGTTCTTGGAGTAGATACGCATATCGCTCTCAAGAAGCTTAAGCACGGGCTCCTCGCCGATAAGGTCCATATTTGCTTCCCAAAGAGAAGAAATAGTTCCAACGTCCTTCCAGTAGCCGTCAAAGGTATAGGAGTAGAGCTTCTCACCGTTCGCAAGAAGATTGGGGATTATGTTCTTTCCGAAGTCGTTAGAGGAATTTTCGTCCTCCTCGTCATTCTCAAGATACTCAATAAGAGTCTTGGTGGTGAAGATGTAAATACCCATAGACGCCTGATTGTTCTTGGGATTCTTGGGCTTCTCCTCGAACTCGTAGATAGAGCCGTCCTTGTTGGTGTTGCAGATACCGAATCTGAATGCCTCCTCCATGGGAACGGTGATGGTAGCAACCGTGCAGGCTGCACCGGTAGCCTTGTGCTGCTCAAGCATTTTATTGTAATCCATACGGTAGATGTGGTCGCCCGAAAGGATGAGCACGTAGTCCGGATCGTATTGCTTGATAAACTTGATGTTCTGGTAAATTGCGTTTGCAGTACCCTTGTACCAATCAGAGTGAGTGCTTCCCTGATAAGGAGGAAGAACGGTAAGACCGCCTCTCATTCTATCGAGGTCCCAGGGTGCGCCGCCTCCCACGTAATCGTTCAGTGCAAGGGGCTGATACTGGGTAAGCACGCCAACGGTGTCAATACCCGAGTTGATGCAGTTTGAGAGAGGGAAATCAATGATTTTGTATTTACCTCCGAAGGATACGGCAGGCTTAGCGATCTGCTTGGTCAAGTCGTAAAGGCGCGAGCCCTGACCGCCTGCAAGGAGCATTGCTATACATTCTTTTTTACAGTACATTTTTTCTCTCCTATTATATTTTTATTTTTTTATTAGCATTTATTTTCTTGTAAATGATTCCTGAATATGGTGGAAGCGAGAGATGTGCGATATAACCGCTGCCGGTTTTCTCAATCTGAACGGTCTTTTGCTCGGGAGAGAAATCCCCGGTGTCAAAGAGCGATTCAAACCTGAGTCCACGCGCGGTCGGGATAGTAAGATACTGCGTACCTCCGGAGAAGTTGAGAGCAACGTAAAGCTCCCTGCCACGCTTGTCCAAACGCTTATAAACCACAGAGTTCTTATCCGCCTCGTCAGCAAGAATCCACTCAAAGCCCTCGGGATTGAAATCAAGCTCCCACAGCTCACGGTGAGCAAGATAGAAATGATTAAGCGAAGCAGTATAATCTCTGAAATACTTGTGATTCGGATAATCGAGCATAAACCATTCAAGCGAGTTGGCAAAATCCCATTCTCTGAACTGACCGTACTCAGTGCCCATAAATAAGAGCTTTTTACCGGGATAGGTCATCATCAGCATAAGGCTTGTACGCGCCTGCTTGAACTTGTCCTCGTAAGAGCCCTCCATTTTGTTGATAAAGGACTTCTTGCCGTGTACCACCTCGTCGTGCGAGATAGGCAGACAGTATTTTTCGTTGAAGGCGTACATAATCGGGAAATTAAGCGCCTTATGATTATATTTGCGGAACACAGCGTCGAGCTGTACGTAATCGTAAAAATCGTTAGCCCAGCCCATATTCCATTTCATATTGAAGCCAAGGCCTCCCTCGCTGACGGGGTGAGTAATTCCGCCAAAGGCAGTGGACTCCTCAGCAATCATCAGCGCATCGGGAAATTCAGCGAATATCGACGTATTCAGCTTGCGAAGAAATGCAGTAGCCTCTAGGTTCTCGTTAGTGCCGTACGCATTGGGAACCCATTCGCCGGGCATTCTGTCATAATCAAGATAAATCATTGATGCGACCGCGTCAACGCGAAGACCGTCGATATGGAACTCACGGAAGAAATAGAGCGCGTTTGAAATCAGGAACGACTGTATTTCCTCTCTTCCAAGGTCAAAGAACCTCGTACCCCATGAGCGTGACTCCTTACGGTCCCTGCCCTGATATTCATAAAGCGGCGAGCCGTCGAACTCGTAAAGTCCCCATTCGTCCTTCGGGAAATGTGCGGGAACCCAGTCCATAATAACACCGATACCTGCCTTGTGAAGCGAGTTTATCAGATGTCTGAAATCATTCGGAGTGCCAAAGCGAGAGGTCGGTGCGTAAAATGCACATACCTGATAGCCCCACGAGCCGTCAAACGGATACTCCTGGAGAGGAAGGAACTCGACGTGCGTATATCCCATCTTTTTCAGATACCCGGGAAGAATATCCGCAAGCTCAAGATAGGAATAATAGCGGTTGTCCTCCTCGTGACGCATAAAGCTGCCCATATGCATCTCGTATATGTTAATCGGAGTAGCCATGTAGGAATTTCCGCTTTCGCAAATGGTTTTGCGACGGTGGGAAAGCCACGCCTTGTCCCCCCATTTAAACGAGTTGTCAGTGAAAATGAGAGATGCGCCGTCTGCTCCGCTGCGTGAAAATCTGGCGTAAGGGTCACCCTTATCGTGAACGCCTGAAGCAGAAACGATGCGGAATTTATACGGCATAAGCTCAAGTGATATATCGGAGGTATACACGAGCTCCCAAATACCGTTGTCGGTTGCCCTGCTGAATTTAATCGGCTTGTACCAGCCCGAAAAATCCGAAACCAGTCCGACCGAATTTGCATTTGGTGCCCAGGTTCTGAAGGTATACTCGTACTTTCCGTCAACCATCTTTAAGCTGCAGCCAAGATAATCGTATGCACGGAAATTAGTTCCTTGATGGAAAAAATAACTTGCAAGATCGCCCTGTGACATTCAATACTCCTCCCATTGTATATTTTTACAAACATATTTTAGCACCAAAAAACAGCTTTGTCAAGTATTACGCGCGCGTTTATATGTTATTTTTATTAAATATACGCAAAATTCGGCATTTTTTTGCTTTAACGCAGAAATACAAGCGCAAAAATGGCAGTAAAATTATTCTCAAAATAACGGTCAAAATATAGACGAAAAAATCAAGTACAGCCGTAAAAAGCACAATAATTCTATTGAAAGCCAGCGCTTTAAGCACGAAAAACGCGGCCATAGAGAGAGCAACAGCATATAAGCGCACGCATCCGTCAAGCGCATAATAAAACAGGAAAATCAGCCCGAAGCAAAACGTCAAAATCCCAAAGGATAAAATTCCGGCGCCCTGCTCTCTCGCGTTTCTGCCTTGTATTTTTATCGGTTTTTCAAGAATTTTGTCGTATCTAATTATATGTGAAGGAACTGATTTTAGAGTATAAATTTCATTATTCAAAATACACACGCTCGTATAAAAAACAAAAAACATCGCACCGTACATAATCGAATAAAGCAGTGAGAAGAGAATCTCATGAGAGGTGAAGCTTATCATTTGAAAATTCTCGCAAGTAAGCCGTCACGGCTTTTTTTCTCCTCGTAAAAGACTCCGTTTATCTTTCCGCTTATCAGAATTTCTCCTCGTTCCTTAGAGAGATTTTCGATTTTCAGCCCCTGCCCCTCTACGATTATTTTTCCTGCAACGGTGTCAAAGGCAACGTATGATTCGTCGAACCCCAGCACGCTTTCAACTCCGTCAACCTCAACGCTTGAGCGCTCCTTTATTAAAAGACTTGTGTGTTTTAGTACCTTTTCAGACATATAAACCTCCGCCAGCGACAAAAAAACGCCGCATATTCTCATTAGAAAATATGCGACGTTCTCTTGTTTTATGCGTCAGTCTCGGATATGATTTCATACATACCGGAAGACTCACTTTTTTTAGTTGTGTCCTTAATTTCAAGTACTCTGACTGTCACGGATTTAGATCCGAACATCACGGTTATAACGTCACCAAGCTTAACGTCATACGACGCCTTGGCATTTCTGCCATTCACCGAAATGCGCTCTGAGTCACACGCCTCGTTTGCAACGGTACGGCGCTTGATAAGCCTCGAAACCTTAAGGAATTTATCCAGGCGCATGAATTAGCCGTTAACCTGATCCTTAAGAACCTTGGAAGCGGAGAAAGCGGGCTTCTTGGAAGCAGCAATCTTGATAACCTCGCCGGTCTTGGGGTTGCGACCTTCTCTTGCAGCAACGTCCTTAACCTCGAAGGTACCGAAGCCGATAAGCTGAACCTTATCACCGTCCTTAAGTGCGTTTGCAATAGCAGCGAGAGTAGCGTTTACAGCAGCCTCTGCAGCCTTCTTGGAAAGATTTGCCTCAGCGGCAACAACGTTTACGAGATCTGTCTTGTTCATTGGTTTGTACATCCTTTCAAAAAAGTATTTGTAAATATTATACCAATACTTTACCCACAAAGCAAGAGAAAATTTATATTTTTTCGGGTACTAAAAATCTTTTTCAGCTTAATTGATAATTTTTATCGGGAATTTTTGTATATTTTGCCGTTTTTTCAAAAATAGCTCTCGAAAGGTTGCCCGTGAGCAGTAGCAAAATGCAATAAATAACTGCTGCCATAAGGATTGAAAGAGCGAGCGAGAGCATATCCCCAAGCCTTGAAATCACTGAAGAATAAAAGACCCGCGATGCCATGACGGATATAATTGCTGCGATGTACGGTGACAGAGAGCTCCTGATTATCGGCAGCGAAATCGATGCCTTTTTAAGATAAATAATGCCCGATACCAAAAGCGCTACGGCGTATGAAATTACCGTGCCAATCGGTGCTCCGGAAATTCCAAAGTCGGAATTTGTCAGAAGATAGCTGCTTACGAAAATCTTTGCCACGCTTCCAAAAATCATGGATATAACCGGCGCCCTCACCTGTCCGCCCGCCTCAAGCGCAGAATTGACGCACAAAAGCACCGAAGAAAAGAATATCGCAGGTGTCAGAAGACACAACAGCGTAGCTCCCGTTTCAACGCCGGAGTTGCCGAAGAGCAGCGCTAGAATTTCACGAGAGAACAGCGTCATACCTATAAGAAGCGGCGCGGCAATCATAGACGTAAGGCGCAGTGCCGTTGCAAGCGCTTCCGATAGGAGCTCTCGGTTTCCGCAGACTCTTGCTCGAGTAAACGTCGGCAAAAATGCTATAGAAATCGGTGTGACGAGCGAAATAGCAAGATTAAACATCGGCACGGCAAGAGTGGTATAATTTCCATAGAGCGCAGATGCCTCAACGTCCGTATATCCAATCCCGCGCAGTCCTCGCATTATGAGTGTCAGGTCGATAATATTCGTAAGGCTCATGACCGCAGCACTTAACGTAATCGGGACGGAAATAGAGAGCATTCTTTTCATAATCGCGCGATTATTTATTGCTACCTCTTCATTCTGCTCTGTTTTTTCTTTTGATAATTGATTTTTCGAGCAAATGAAAAGATATAAAAGTCCTGCAACTGCGCCAAACGTGACGCCCAGAATCGTGAATGCTGACACCATCTGCACACTCATGCCTCGCCTTATTGCAAGGATAGCAAAAATTAGTCCAAGCGCAAGCTTGCCGACGCCCTCTATAATCTGCGAAACGGCAATATCTAAAAGCCTTAAATTAGCGCTAAGGTATCCTCTGATTACTCCTGCAAGCGAAATAAATATTATAGACGGTGCAATAGCAATCATTGTCGCCCTTGCCCCCTCGTTGCCGATAAAGCGCGAGAGCGGGCTCGAAAATGTAACAAAAGATGCCGTAATTACGCTTCCGAAAATAAGAAAGGCAAGCGAGGCTACTCTGACGATAGCCTCCTCCTCTACCGCTTTTCCCTTTGCTTTAGCCTCAGATACGAGTATCATAACCGCCTTAGGTACACCGGCGGTGCAAAGCAGATAGAAAAATGCATAAACGGTATATGCCGAATTAAAATATCCCATTCCCTCGTCACCGAGAAAATTAGACAGAGGAATTTTATATACAAGACCAAGTATTTTAACGATAACCGTAGAAATCGTTAGCGAAAGCGCGCCGCTGATAATTCCGCCCGTCGCTTCCCTTTTATTTTTTTGCATTTATACCTCCTAAAAGAAAAAGATTCACTAAAATATATTAGTGAATCTCTTCATTTATAATAATATAAGGAAATTTTCCCGAAAATCAGTCACACTCGGCAAAGAAATCGAAGATTTCCTGCTCATCGCGAAGGAGCGCCGCATTCTTTTCCTCGGCAAGACGGAGATACTCGTAGGGGTATTTCGGGCGGAAAATACGCTTGATTTTCGTGTCAGTCGGGTCGGTGGGCGAATACTTGACAAGCTTCGTCACAGCACCTGCACCAACTGCAAAAATCGTCTGCATCTCCTCCATCATATAGATATTGTATAGTCCCTCGTGTCCCTCGAGCGAGAATCCTACGTTCTCAAGATTTCCGACCGTGTTCTTCTGGCGGTACATATAGTAGGGCTTATATCCTGCGAACTTGGTCTTTAGCTGGGAATAGGATACGCTCTTTGCCGCGTCACCGCCAGAAAGAGAGTAAATGCTCGAATTATTACGAAGCGCGTCGGACGCCTTTTTAACGCAAAAGGTGTGAACGGTGATATTAGTGGGAGCAAGGTCGATTACCTTGTCCACCGTTTCAGAGAAGTTCTTGAAATCGTCACCGGGCAAACCTGCTATCAAATCGACGTTTATATCGCGAATTCCCGACTCTTTTGCAAGCTCGTAGGCTCTGTAAAAGTCCTCAACGGTATGTTGCCTACCGATTTCGCGCAGAATATCGTCGCTTAACGTCTGGGGATTCACGCTTATTCTCGTGACACCGTGAGCCTTTGCCACGGCAAGCTTTTCCTTAGTAATCGTATCAGGTCTGCCTGCCTCGAGAGTAAACTCGAGAAGCGAGGATACGTCTACGTGCTTATCAATCTCCGATAGAAGAATTTCTAGCTGCTCTGCCGAGAGCGTCGTAGGAGTGCCGCCTCCGATATATACGGTCGTCAGAGTCATTCCGAGCTTTTCAATTACTGCAAACGTCTCGCGAAGCTCGCTGATAAGCACCAAAAGGTACTCGTCAATCATTGAAAGCAAGCGCTTTGTCGTATATGAAACGAAGCTGCAATAGGCGCATCTTGACGGACAGAACGGAATGGATATGTAAAGCGAGCAGGTATTCTTCGGCATCTTTTTCGTAAGCTTGTACTCTGCCGATGCCACCGAAACTGCAAGCGCAGCCTTCTGCGGATTAAGAAAATACTCGTCGCGCATGATTTTCTTTGCCTTAAGAACTCCCTTGCCCGAACGAAGAAGTCCGCCCGCAACCTTTGCAGGTCTGATACCCGTGAGAATTCCCCAGGGCGGCGTATGACCGAGAAGCTCCTTGCCTGCGGCAAAAACGGCTCTGCCAACTGCGACAGACTCGTGAGTACCGAACGTCACCTCCTCGTCAAGATAAACCGTCTCGGTAGCCTCGCAGAGCTTGTCGTTGAGCTTTATGGAAATATATGCAGAAACCGCCTCGCCGTCTTTATCGGGATAGACGTCTACAGCCACCTCCGGCACACCCTCGCCCGCCACCTCGTTTTCACCAAAGGTAGCGCCGGGAAAGAACACCATACAAAGCGTCTGAACGTAATATTTATTTATATTACCGTTGATTTTAAGAATCATTGAAGTTTACTTCCTTAAAACACTTGAATCCATAACAATGGTGACGGGACCGTCGGTTGACATCTCCGTGCGCATATCTGCACCGAAAACTCCCGACTCACACTCACCTATTCGCTCCGAAAGAGCTGATTTAAAGAGCTCGTAAAGCTCGTTTGCCTCCTCGGGTGGTGCGGAATTAAAATAATCCGGGCGATTGCCATGAGCATAGTTTGCATTCAGGGTAAAATTGGATACGACGAGCGCGCTGCCGCACACGTCCTTTACCGACAGATTCATTTTACCGTTTTCATCGCTGAAAATGCGAAGCTTTGAAATTTTCTCTGCAAGAAGCGTCGCATCAAGAGGCTCGTCACCCTTTTTAACACCGAGAAGAATATAGAGTCCGCGACCGATGCTGCCCGAGAGCTCTCCGTCGGCAAAAACCGTCGCACCGTTAACTCTTTGAATTACTGCAAGCATATTTTTCTCCTTAATTTGAGAAGCTTCTCGTCACCGAGAGCACCTTGGGAACGGAACGCAGGCGGGAAACGATAGACTCGTAATGCGAGACGTTCTTACAGCCGATAACGATATTGATAGCATTCTCGCCGTTTTTGAGAGCCTGAGTATTTATCTGCGAAATAGATACCTTCATATCCGCAAGAGCGACCGAAATGCCTGCAAGGACACCGATACCGTCCTCGGCAATTATCTGTATCATAGCCTCGTAAAGAGAGGTCTGCGCGCTCTCCGCAATATCCCATTCGGCACGTACCCAACGGGCAAGATTATCCTCATTGCCGCGCGACTGAATAACGTTCGGGCAATCCGCCTTGTGAACCGAAACGCCAAATCCGCGTGTGACGAATCCGACTATTTTATCTCCGGGAAGAGGGTTGCAGCATTTAGCGAACTTGACCTGACAGCCTGCCTCACCGTCAATAATAATTCCTCCCGAATTGCGAAGGCGCTTATTGACCTGCGTGAGCTTAACCTTGGACAGCTCCTCATCGGGTGTGGATATAGGTGCGTCCTGTGCCTTAAGCTTTTCAATTTCGTCCTTGATTTTCGGCAGGAAGCGCTGAAGCGAGATTCCGCCGAAGCCAAGCGTGTTGTAGAAATCGTCGGCGGTCTGAATGCCGACCTTTTTTGCTATAGTCGTGACAATTTCGGTAATCTCCGCGTCGGTGAGAGTCTTGGAATAACGTCTCATCTCGCGCTCGACCTCGGCACGACCTACCTGAATATTCTCGGTTCTCTTTTCCTTTTTGAACCACTGTCTGATTTTGCTTCTTGCCTGACCGGTCTTGACTATTTTCAGCCAATCACGGCTCGGTCCCTTTGAGGACTGCGAGGTGATAATCTCGATAATATCGCCGTTTCCGGGTATTCTGTCAATCGGCACGATAACACCGTTGACCTTTGCGCCCGTCATTTTGTTTCCGACAGCCGAGTGAATAGCATATGCAAAGTCGATAACCGTAGAACCAAGAGGCAGCGATATAACGTCACCCTTGGGAGTGAAAACGAAGGTCTCGTCGTGGAAAATATCGGTCTTGAAGGAGTGAATAAACTCGTCGGGGTCGCGCGTGTTTTCATCCGACTCGAGAAGCTGCGAAATCCATCTGAGCTTCTCGTCGATGTTAGCACTCGACTTTTCGCCGCTCTTATACTTCCAGTGCGCCGCGATACCGTATTCCGCCTCCTCGTGCATCTGTCTGGTTCTTATCTGAACCTCAAACGGAATACCGCTATTGCCTATAACCGTCGTGTGAAGCGAACGGTAAAGGTTGGGCTTAGGGGTGGAAATATAATCCTTGAATCTACCCGGAATAGACTTGAACATCTCGTGCACGAGACCAAGCGCAGTATAGCACTCAAGCTCGGTTTCCACTATAATACGCACGGCGTAGAAGTCGTATATCTCGTCAAACGCCTTGTTTGAGGTATACATCTTGCGGTAAAGGCTGTAAACCGACTTTATACGGCCCGAAAGAGTAAAGGAAATCTTGTTTTCGGTAAGCTTTTCAGCAAGCTGAGCCTTTGCCTCCTCGATAAAATTGCGGCTTCTGCCGTACTTTTTATCAATTTCCTCGTGCACCTCCTCGTAGCCTACGTTATCGAGGTAGAAAAGGCTGATATTCTCAAGCTCCTGCTTGATACGCTGGATACCGAGTCTGTGTGCAAGCGGAGCGTAAATATACATCGTCTCAAGCGCAATAGCGCGCTGACGGTCCTCCTTCTTTGCAGAAAGAGTACGCATATTATGGAGTCTGTCGCAGAGCTTTATGAAAATAACTCTGATGTCCTTATTCATAGCGAGAAGCATTTTTCGGATGTTCTCGATATGTGCCTCCTCCTTGTCGGCAACCTGCACCTGAATTATCTTGGTGAGTCCGTCGACGAGCATCGCGACCTCCTTGCCGAACATCTTGGTAATGACATCAAGGCTAGTCTTTTCCGAGCAGTCCTCTACAGTGTCGTGCAGAAGCGCTGCACAGATAGAATCGGTATCAAGTCCAAGCTCGGCAACGATTCTTGCAACCGCAACGGGATGGCTGATGTAAGGCTCGCCGCTCTGTCGCATCTGCCCCTCGTGGAGCTTGTCGGCATAGTAGTAAGCCTCACTTATTTTATTAATATCGTAATTTCGCTCGCTCTCCTCAAGATAGGAGAGCAAAGCCTTCATTCCTTCGTACATAGAAATTACCTTTGTGTGCTGTGAAAAAGTGAATATTTATCTTATAAGCTGTGAGCGAAGTCTGCGCAGAAGCGTAGATTTATCAAGCTCGGTTTTCGTTGTTTTGTACTGAATATTGAATCGGTAAACCTCCTCGGATACGTCCTCGATATTCGCAATATTAAGCTCCTTCATAACCATAACGATTATCTTGAGCTTCACGTAGCCTATGTAAACTCCGTCGTCACCGTTTCTGAACTTTGAAAGAATCTTTTTATGGGTGAGAGTGTCAGAGCCTGAGCGAAGAGTAGCAAGCATAAATCTGTAAACCGCCGCAAAATCCTCACGCGAGGGCAAAACGTCCTCCTCGGCTGTAAAGTGCGCACCGTTCTTAATTTCCTCAAATCGCTCGCGAAGCGCCTGTGTTTGTTCTGCCTCCTGCTTCGAGGGCTTAAGGTCACGGACGATAAGCTGTACGTTTTCCCTGCCCGCCCACTCGTTAATATCAAGATTAAAGAGGACGTCCACCTTGTCGCCAACGTAAATTCCGAGGCTCTCGGGTGAATTAGAGAAATACATTGCAGAAATATTGTATCTTCCGTTTCCAAGTGCAAGACGGGTATGCTTTCCGTCACTGATGCCCGAAATCTCCGCAACGGTCACACCGCGCATAATAAACACGGGAATAGGATTGGAAACGCCGTATGGCTCGAGAAGCTGTATGCTCTTTGCAAGCGAGAGATTAAGCTCTCCAAAATCAAGCTCGCAGTCAGCCTCAACCGTCTGGACCATATCCTTTTCGGTAAGCATAGAGCGCGCGTAATCATTGATTAAGCACCTGAAATTATCAAGCTCACCTCTAGTCACAGAAAGGCCTGCGGCAAGCTCGTGACCGCCGAATTTTACCAGATGCTCGCTACAATGACAGAGTGCGTCAACAAGATTCATACCTTTGATGCTTCTGCCCGAGCCCTTGCCTATATCATCAGGCGAGGGAGTGCCCGACTCGTTGCCCTCAAAGGAAACGAGAATAGCAGGTCTTGCGTACTTTTCGGTGATACGCGATGCAACGATTCCGATAACGCCGTGATGCCAATTATCCGCGTCAAGCACGATAACGGGATTTTCGTCAATATCGTACTTCTCTATCTTCTGGTATGCCTCACGCATTATTTTATTTTCTTCGCTCTGACGTTCCTTATTCGTTTTGCAGAGCTCCTCGGCAATTATAAGCGCGCGCGATTTATCTTCGCAAAGGAAAAGCTCAACCGCCATAGATGCAGTTTTGATTCTTCCGGCCGCGTTGATTCTGGGCGCTATCGTATAGCCTATGTATCCTGAAGTAATCTTCGTCTTTTTCTTTCTCGTGCCGGTGCGCTGAACCTCGGTTTTAGCAGACGACGCCTCGATAAGCGCCGCAAGTCCTACTCGGCTCGTGCGCTCAATCATATCAAGTCCGTATTTAACGATAATACGGTTTTCCTCCTTGATAGGCATAACGTCGGCAATAGTACCGATGGCCACGAGGTCGGCGTATTCAGAGAAAATCTTCTTTGCCGCATCAATACGCGACTTGCCGAAAACGCGCTCCTCATAAGCACAAATCAGCTTAAAGACCACTCCGACGCCTGCCAGCTCCTTGAAGGGATAATCGCAATCGGGTCTGCGTGGATTAACTACCGCCATAGCCTCGGGAAGCGCCGCGTGGCACTCGTGGTGGTCGGTGACGATAAATCTGATGCCAAGGCTCTTGGCATACTCCACCTCTTCAATAGCCGTAGTACCGGTATCGACGGTGATAATAAGGCCTGTGCCGTTTTCCTTGATAGCGTCAATCGCCTGCGTGGAAACACCGTAGCCCTCGCCGGCACGGTTGGGAATATAGTATTCCACGCTTGCACCAAGCGATTTGAGATAGAGATAAAGAGTACACACCGAGGTGACGCCGTCAACGTCGTAGTCACCGTAAACGGTAATCTTCTCCCCCCTTGCAACGGCATCTTTGATACCGTCAATAGCGGCTTCGACGTCCTTCATTCTGAAGGGGTCAGAGAGCATCTCGCTCTCCATGTAGATAAAGGATTTTGCCGCCGCCTCATCCTTGTATCCGCGGTTGTAAAGAAGTCTTGCTACTACGGGATTTATACCAAGCGCCGAGGCGATTTTTGAAACTTTTTCGGCAAGCTCTGGCGTGTCCGTAGATTTTAAAATCCAATTCTTCTCCTTCTTTTCGTTTTGGTTTTGCATTATATTTTTGACCTAAGTGGGCTTTTCGCCCGCCTTTCATTTAATAATCCACCTAAAAGCCCCGATTCTCTCGGGGAGAGAGCAGTCTGAATTTCACCTGCTTATTTTGAGATAGGTCTGTAGACCTTCATAAGTGCAAGAGCGCTCTTTGCACCGTCAAGTGCTGCGCTCGTGATACCGCCTGCGTAGCCTGCGCCCTCGCCTGCGGGATATATATTGCGGTAGCCAACGGCTACTCTTGTTTCCGGGTCACGCATAATTCTAACCGGAGCGCTGGTCCTGGTTTCAGCACCTGTTAAAATCGCGTCGTGAGCGGCAAAGCCGCTGATTTTCCTATCAAATGCCAATATAGCGCTCTTGATAGAGTCGCACACGTAGCTCGGCAGAAAATCATTTGGGTTGGCAAGCCTTACGTTCTCGCCGTTCATATAGGTTGGTGTAATTCTGGTCGGCTCGCTTCCCTGTTTTCCGTGAAGAAAATCACCGACCGTAATTATAGGAGCGCGGTATTCGCCGCCGCCCGTCTGAAAAGCGCGTCTTTCAATATTGCGCTGAAATTCTATTGCAGCAGTAGGAGTCGCGCCGTAATCCTCCCGGAAAATAGTGGCAACGACCGCACTGTTGGAGTTGCGCCCTGAACGGCTGTGATAGCTCATTCCGTTGACGACCACTCCCCCGTCCTCGCTCGCTGCGGCAACGACCTCGCCGCCGGGACACATACAAAACGTATAAGTACCGCGAGCTTTAGTGTCGTTTGAGAGCGCGTATTCAGCGTGGCCAAGGCGTTCGTCCCCTGCCATATCACCGTACATAGCGCGGTCAATATCCTCTGTAAGATGCTCAATTCGCATACCGACCGAGAATGGCTTCGGCTCAACTACAAAGCCGCCTGAAATAAGGTTCATATAGGTATCGCGTGCGCTGTGGCCGATAGCCAATATCAAAGCTCCCGCAGGGAAATCGCCCCCGTCGGTTTTAACGCCGCAAAGCTCACCGCCCGAAATAATAGGCGAGATAAATTTAGTATGATAATGTATGCTTCCGCCAAGAGCGCAAATTCTATCAATCATACGCTCAACGACGAGCGAGAGAATGTCAGTGCCGATATGCGGCTTGGCGATATACCTGATGTCCTCTGGAGCGCCGAACTCGACGAATCGTTCAAGAATATAGCCAGATAGCGCGTCGTTGACTCTCGTGACGAGCTTGCCGTCAGAAAACGTGCCCGCACCGCCTGCACCGAACTGAATGTTCGTGTCAGTGTCAAGAATATGAGTGAGATTGAATTTTCTCACCGCCTCCTGCCTTTCGGCAACCGAGCCACCGCGCTCAAGTATAACGGGATTATATCCCGACTCTGCGAGTAAAAGTGCCGCAAACAGTCCCGCAGGACCTGCACCAACGATAAGCGGCGGAGCGCTCAGCTCCCCGTCGCCAAGGACGATTTCAGGCTTTGCATGGGGATTGACAAGCGCCATATCCGCACGTGCAAGCCGCTCGCCCACAACACCATTAAAGCTCCCCTCGACAAGCACCGAATACACGAAATAAATATCCGGCTTTTTCCTCGCGTCAACGCTGCGACGGTAAATCGAATATTTTGCGGCAGCTCCTGCAAGCCCAAGGCGCGAAAGACGCCCCTTTGCAACCGAAAACGCCTCTTTTTCAGAGGCGTTAATTGGCATCTTGACGTTGTTAACAAGAATAAATTTTGAATTTAAACTCATCTTACAAGCTCAAAACAGGTGCCAGCAGACCGACCACCTCGGTCGATTCAAGCTGAGAATATTTCACCATAAACCAAAAAGCAACAGCAACGATAGCGCATAAAAGCACGCCCAAAATCGTGCCGAATTTAACACCAAAAATTTTCTTTTTCATTTTCAGCTCCGAAAATCAGTTATTTTCCTGCGCCTGTTTATCTCTGACAAGCTCTTTTACCAGGAATTTTCTAAGCGAATCCTCTGTGAAATCGCGCTTAAGCTCGCTCTCCTTTGCAACCGAAATCGTACCTGTTTCCTCGGAAACGACGATTATAATTGCATCACTGACCTCACTCATACCAACGGCGGCTCTGTGTCTTGTACCAAGCTCGCTGTCAACAGCAGTGTGTCTTGGTAAAGGAAGAATACAAGCCGCAGCAACGATTTTATTGCTGTCGATTACGAGCGCACCGTCGTGAAGCGGCGCTCTGTTATAGAAAAGATTACGAATAAGCGAGTCGGAAACGTCAGCGTTGATTGTGATTCCTGAGTGACGGACCTCATCAAGCTGAGTCGTGCGCTCAAGAACGATAAGCGCACCCGTCTTCTCCGCCGACATAACGTGCACCGCCTTGCATATATTGTCGATAGCCTTATATTGCGCCTGCTTTTTATGCGACTGGTCGGCAATGCTGCGTATACCCATAAGCGAGCCGCCCATCTTCTCAAACAAATCGCGAAGCTCCGGCTGGAAAATGATTATGAACGCAAGAGCTCCGAACTGGAAAATACCCGAAAGAATGTATTTAACGCCCGTAAAATCAAAGATGACCGCAAGTGCATAGATTATGAGGCAGGCAACGATACCAAAAATAAGCGTACCGGCCTTGCGGTTTTTAAGAAATGTAAATACAAAGGCGAAGAAAAGCGTCAAAAGTAAAATGTCGACAGCATCCGCCCAGGTAAAACCAAGGAAAATACCCTTGGCAGCATCAAAAAAGCTCATATACTGCTCCTTTATCGTAGTTAATGAATTAGCGTTCATTTTTCGGGACTCCATATAAAATTAAATATATCGCGCAAATAATTACAGTATAGTATAACATAAATAATTAAAAAAATCAATGCTTTTTTGGATTTTCTCAAAAATTAGCAAATAATTTTCAATTATTGCAATTACACGCTTGACAAATAGACTATAAGATGTTATAATTGTATCAAATGATACACTTTTGAGGTGAATATGAAAGAAATACTTGGCAAAACGTTTCTTTTCTCAGGAATTGAAACAGAAGAAATAAGCTCTCTGCTTCGTGATGTCAGCTTTGAAGAGGTCGGCTTTGCTCGAGGTGAACTGATATATTCCTCTAGCTCTGCGGATTCAAAAATAGGCTTCATTCTTAGCGGTAGATGCGAGGTGCGCCACTTAAAAGGTGATTCTGCCTCGGCGGTGCTGAACGTTTTGGGTGAGGGAGAGGCATTCGGCGTGCTTTCAGTGCTTTCCGAAAAAGAATTTCCCACACATATTTTCGCAACGAAAAACAGCACTATTTTATTCCTCAAAAAAGAAGATTTGCTCAAAATTGTAAACAATAATTCACAAATTGCTATAAATTTGATTAACTTTTTGGCAAATCGCATCTCTTTCCTTAATGAAAAAATCGCTACTTTTTCCGGCACGAGAGTTGAAAACCGACTTGCATCGCATCTTATTTCCGAAAGCAAAAGGAACGCTTCGACCTCCTTTGTTTTCAACTGTAAAAAGTGCTCTGAGGCAATAAACGCAGGTCGCGCCTCGGTATATCGTGCACTTGCTTCGTTGGAAGCAGACGGGCTAATTACCGTTGCTGATAAAAAAATTAATATAATTGACCTTGACGGTCTTGAAAGGATTTCAAAATGAAAAAATTCACATCAATTTTATTAATCGTAGCTTTGCTTACACTTTCCCTCTTCTCCTGTGAGCTCTTCACCGATAAGAGTGGCAATGGCGATAGTGCCAAAATACGCATAGGTGCTCTTGCGGGTCCTACCGGCATGGGTATGGCAAAAATGATAAGCGACAACGGTCTTGACAGCGATAAATA
This sequence comes from Oscillospiraceae bacterium, assembly GCA_015063385.1. Classification (GTDB taxonomy): domain Bacteria; phylum Bacillota; class Clostridia; order Oscillospirales; family CAG-272; genus UBA1740. Next base: position 48,727 of record SVUG01000007.1, read on the forward strand.
CTCGTTCACCGTATATGGCAGCCCCGAGGACGCAAAGAACGCTTTCGTTGCAGGCGACGTTGACGCTATATGCTTCCCTACCAACACCGCTGCGAACCTTTACGGTGCGCTGAAGGGTGACCTTTACGTTGCGGCTATCAACTGCCTCGGCTCTCTCTATCTGCTCACCGATTCAAGCATCGAAATCAAGAGCATCAGCGACCTTGAGGGCAAAACCATTTATGCAAGCGTCCCAAACTCCACCACAGGCCCTATTCTTGAATACATACTTAAAAAGAACAACGTAAACGCAACCGTTTCCTTTGAGTATAACGGTGAGCAGCTTGCAAGCCACGACCAGCTCAGTGCCCTGATTGCTAAGGGCAATATTGATATTGCCGTGCTTCCCGAGCCCAAGGCTACCGCCACTATCGCAGCTAATTCCTCGCTCGGTCTCTCAATCGACCTCAACCTATCTACCGAATGGGACAAGATTTCAGACGAGCCGCTGACGATGGGATGCATAATCTTCAAAAAGTCCTTTGCAGACAAGAACAAATCAGCAGTTAATGCTTTCCTTACCGAATACAAAGCGTCTATTGAATATATAAACGATAATGCAAATAACGAGGCTGCGGCAAATATGATTTTTGACGCAAAGATTCTCCCCAAGGCTGCTATTGCAAAAAAGGCGCTTAACAATCTTTACGGCTCGATAGTTTACCTTGACGGTGAGGATATGAAAACCGCGCTTAAGTCATTCTACACCGCTATCGGTATGAATCTGCCGAGCGACGCTTTCTATTATGAAAAATAAGCTAAAAAAGCTACTCCTTTCCCTCGCGGTGCTTCTTTTCTGGCTTGCTGTTTGGGAAATGCTGGCGGTAATAATCGACCTTGAATTCGTGCTTCCTAGGGTTGAGACGACTCTTATCACCCTTTTTGAGCTTCTTTGCACGAAGGATTTTTACCTGCTTGTTTTATCTTCGCTAGTGCGGATTTTCTCAAGCTTTATCATCGGAGTGCTGATAGCCGTGGTTTTGGCACTGTTTGCCATCAGATTTTCAGTATTCAAGGCTCTCGTTTCCCCATTGATTACAATTTCAAAGTCCACACCCGTAGCGGTATTGATAATACTGCTGTGGCTTATGCTCAGCAGTGGAGCAAGAGTACCGGGAGCTGTTGCTATACTAATGGTCGTGCCGATAATCTGGCAGAATATGCTTGACGGCTACGACGCTATAGACAATCAGCTTGAAGAGGTCACAAAAATCTACGGCTTCAGCTATTTAAAGAGACTGAAAATTCTAGTTTTGCCAACGCTACTGAAATTTCTCTTCCCGGGTATTATTACCGCATCGGGACTTGCCTGGAAAGCAGGAATTGCGGCAGAGGTCATCTGTATAACCACTAACTCAATCGGCAAGGAAATATATAACGCCAAATCCATTCTCGACGGACCGAAAACCTTTGCATTTACTATCGTCGTACTGATACTAAGTATTGCGGTTGAAAGGCTGATAAAGCTACTTATCAAGGGGGTGAGTAAAAAATGTCGCTTGTAATCAAAAATCTAAATAAATCCTTTGGCGAAAAGGAGATATTCAACGACTTTTCCTACTCATTCGGCGACCGCGGAATATACGCACTCACGGGCGAGAGCGGTGTTGGAAAAACCACGCTTTTGCGAATAATTTCAGGCCTTGATAGCGACTACGACGGAGAAATTTTAGGCGCAGACAGCGTATCTCTTGCTTTTCAAGAGCATAGACTGTTCCCCGTTCTAACCGCGCTTGAAAATGTTGTTTTTGCAATTTCTGATACAAAAAACGCAGCAGTTTTGTCATTGGCAAAAAACATGCTAACAAGCCTTGGTATTAGTGAAAAGGATTTCTCTCTTCTTCCGAGTGAGTTGTCCGGTGGTATGAAGCAAAGAGTTTCTCTCGCTCGCGCATTTCTCAAAGACGCACCAATACTGCTCCTTGACGAGCCGACCGGAGAGCTTGACGAGGAAAACGCACGGCTCGTCCGTGATGTGATAAAATCCGAGGGACAGCGGAGGCTTGTAATACTCGTCACTCACAACAAAAAAGAAATACGCGAACTTGATGCCACCGAAATATGCATATAAAACTTAAGACGGACGTTTCGCGTCCGTCTTTTTTATTAAAATGCAAGAAAAACATTCAAAAATTTCAAAAATCTATTGAAATATGCAAGTCCTTGTGATAAAATATTTTGTAGCGCGTGTACGCGTATTTATTGACAGTTGAGGTTTCAAAATGGCAGCTGATATTTCACAAAGAATCAAATCCCTATATTCAACCTTTTCAAAGGGACAGAAAAAAATAGCTAACGTCATACTTAATGATTACGACAAGGCGGCGTATCTCACCGCGGCAAGACTCGGCAAAATGGTAGGAGTTTCAGAATCCACCGTAGTCAGATTTGCAAGCGAGCTCGGCTTTGAGGGATATTCGGAGTTCCAGCTTGCCGTTCAGGAGCTAGTCAGAATTAAGCTTACGCCTAATCAGCGCATCGAGGTCACCAAACAGCGCATCGGTCGTGCCGATATACTCGAGAGCGTTATGGAGTCGGACATCAACAAAATCAGATATACCCTAGAAAGACTCGACCGCAAGGTGTTTTCGGATGCCGTTGATGCTATCCTTGAAGCAAAAACCATCTACATCACGGGCGCAAGAAGCACCGAGCCTATCGCAAGACTGCTCTCGCACAACCTATCACTCATTTTTGATAATATTAAATTCGTAGTACCAACCTCCTCTGCCGAGGTATTCGAGCAGATGTACTCGGTCAGTAGCGAGGACACGGTAATAGCATTTTCGTTCCCGAGATATTCCTCGAAGATTGTAAACGCGGTTAAATTTGCAAGACAAAAGGACGCTCGCGTCGTTGCATTCACCGACTCCGACGTTTCTCCGCTTGCAGAATACGCTACCTGTCTACTCACCGCACAGTCGGATATGGCGTCCTTTATGGACTCGCTCGTAGCGCCCCTTTCTATCATTAACGCCATTATCATAGAGATAACCCGCAGGCGTGAAAAGGAAATCACATCGCGCTTTGACAATCTTGAAAAAATCTGGGATGAGTACGACGTATATGCAAAGCAGTGATTATTCCTACTCTCCCGTGCGAGTTGCCGTAATCGGCGGCGGTGCTGCAGGTATGATGGCGGCAGGCACTGCCGTAATGTACGGTGCAGAGGTGACGATTTTTGAAGCGACCGACCGCCTTGGCAAAAAGCTGGCGATTACAGGCAAAGGCAGATGCAACGTCACCAACAACTCTAGCACGGCGGAGTTCCTTGAAAACGTGACTAAAAACCCGAGATTTCTCTACGCACCGCTATCAGCACTTTCCACCGACGAAACCATGACGCTTTTCGAGTCGCTCGGCGTTAAGCTCAAAACCGAGCGCGGCAAGCGCGTTTATCCCGAAACCGACAAAGCAAAGGATATCGTTGACGCCATGCGCACCTACTCAAGCGGTGCAGAGGTAATATACAAAAAAGCAACCGCCATAAAAGCAAAGGACGGTGGATTTACCGTCACCGCAGGCGGCAGCGATTACACCTTTGATAAGGTTATTTTGGCTACCGGCGGCAAGTCCTATCCGCTCACCGGCTCTGACGGCTCAGGCTACAGACTGGCGATGCGCCTCGGACATTCCGTGACCGAGCTTATCCCCTCGCTTATTCCGCTGAATTCGCCCTCACAGCTTTGTAAGGATATGCAGGGGCTTTCGCTTAAAAATGTAAAAATCGAGATAAAAGACGAGGCAGAAAAGGTTTTATATACCGATTTCGGTGAAATGATGTTCACTCACTTCGGTGTCACGGGCCCTGTGATTCTCTCTGCTTCGGCACATCTTCGTCTGGTAGATATCGCGTCACTTACACTCTCGATTGACTTAAAGCCTGCGCTTGACGAGCAGACTCTTGACCAAAGGCTGTTGTCGGATTTTGCAAAAAAAAGCAACAAGGATTTAATCAACTCACTCGGAGACCTGCTCCCCTCTAAAATGATTGAGCCTTTTATCGCTCTTTCAGGTGTAGACGGCAGGAAAAAGGTCAATTCAATCACCAAGGAAGAGCGCAGAGCGATACTCTCGACTCTCAAGGCGTTCAGAATTCCTCTTGACTCCTTCCGACCTATCGAGGAGGCTATTGTCACCTCGGGTGGCATCGAGGTCAAGGAAATATCCCCAAAAACCATGGAATCAAAAATCGTCCCCGGTCTGTATTTTGCAGGCGAGGTCATCGACGTCGATGCATACACCGGTGGATTTAATTTACAAATTGCTTTTTCCACAGGATATTTGGCAGGAAAAAGCGCGGCAGAATCGTAAAAGGAGAAAAAATGATTAGAATTGCTATCGACGGCCCCGGCGGTTCGGGAAAATCAAGCGTAGCAAAGGCTATAGCAAAAAAGCTTGGTATTATATACGTTGACACCGGTGCACTTTATAGGAATATTGGTCTTTATATGCTCGAGGCAGGCATCAATCCAAAGGATGCCGAGGCAGTAGGCGCAGCGCTTCCCTCGCTGACGCTGGAATTGAAATTTGAAGACGGCAAGCAGATAATACTCCTCTGCGGCAAGGACCGTGGCGACGAAATCCGCACCCCCGAGGCATCAATGGCGGCCTCCGACGTAAGTGCTATCCCCGCAGTGCGCGAATATCTTTTGAATATGCAACGCGATACTGCAAAGAAAAACAGCGTCGTTATGGACGGCAGAGATATTGGAACGGTTATTCTTCCCTATGCAGAGGTGAAAATCTTCCTCACGGCAAGCCCCGAGGCGAGAGCAAAAAGGCGTCACGCTGAGCTTCTCTCGCGTGGCAAGGATGTAAGCTACGAGCAGGTATATAACGAGATGGTTGAGCGCGACAAGAACGATTCTACGCGCGCTATAGCCCCCTGCGTACCTGCCGAGGACGCAATTTTCCTTGACAACTCCGAGCTTAACGCAGAGGAAACAATGGACAAAATTTTGGAAATTATCAAGAAAAAAACGAAGCAGAAGCCAAATTTCTATGCTAAAGCAAAGGTTGTAGTTGCTCCGCTTTTCCGTTTCTTTATGCGTGTGAAGGCGATAGGAATCGAGAACGTGCCAAGCGACGGCGGACTCGTTCTCTGCTCAAATCATATTGCAGCAGTAGACGTTATTTCCATCGGTGCCGTATGCCCCAGACAGCTCACCTGTGTTGCAAAAAAGGAGCTCTTTTCTATCCCCGTGCTCGGTTGGGTAATGAAAAAGCTTGAAGCAATCAAGCTTGACCGCGGCGGCAGCGACGTCGCTGCACTTAAGGCTTCTATCAAGGCTGCCGAAGCAGGCAGGGTTCTTACAATCTTCCCCCAGGGACACAGATGTCCCGGTGTTAATCCCGCTACCACTCCGATAAAGCACGGCGCAGGAATGATTGCGTATCACGCAAAGTGCGACGTCGTTCCCGTATGCATCAACATCAAGGGCGCAAAATACGGCTTATTTAAGCGCGTAGAGGTAATATTCGGCAAGCCGATAAGCTACGATGACCTTGGCTTTACCGAGGGCGGCAGAGACGAGTATCTCGCGGCTACCGAAAAGATATTCAAGGAAATCTGTGCACTTGGAAATTACTCCTCACTCCCAGACTACGACCCCTCGAAAGACAAAATCAAAAATAAGAAAAAGAGGAAATAATTTTGAAAATTACTCTTTCAAAAAACGCAGGATTTTGCCCCGGGGTAAGACGTGCTGACGATGGGGTTATGAAGCTGATTTGCGAGTCGGACGACTCTACTTTGATTTTTACTCTCGGCGAGCTTATACACAATAAGGTCTACGTAAAGTCACTTGAAGAAAAGGGCGTGAGAGCCATAAATCTTAACGAAGCGGAGAGGGTTATTCTTGATAACCCGGGAAAAAAGATTGTATTCGTTATAAGAACTCACGGAATTCCGAAGCCCGACGAGGAATATCTGCGCGCGCTTGCTGAGGAGCACGAGGGTGTCAGTGTTCTTGATATGACCTGCCCTTACGTAAAAAAAATCCACGATATTGCCGCAAGGGAGACCGGAGATGACACCTATTTTCTCCTCTACGGCTCAAGAAATCATCCCGAGTGCATCGGCACTATCAGCTACGCAAAGGGCGACCGTGCAATAATTTCCAACGAGGAAGAACTGAAATCTATAGATTTCAAGGGCAAAATACCCATATTATGCGCTCAAACAACCCAAAATTTGTTGCAATTTATTAAATTTAAAAATTTTTTAAAAAAAGTATGTACAAACGCAATTTTTTTTGATACAATATGTAATGTCACTGAAAATCGTCAGTATGAGGCAATCGAACTTGCTAAAAGGTCTGACGCAATGATCGTTATCGGCGGTAAGCAAAGCTCAAACACAGAGAAGCTATATCATCTCTGCAAGGAGGTTTGTCCAAAAACGCTATGGGTTGAAACGGCGGCAGAATTATCAACTGATTTTCCTGACAGCGCGAAAAGCGCAGGAATAACCGCGGGTGCTTCCACGCCCGACGGTATAATAATGGAGGTTTTTAAAGCAATGGAAAACTTTAGTCAAATGTTGGAAGGCTCACTCAAAACTTTACATACAGGAGAAACAGTCACCGGTACCGTATTCACCATCGGCCAGAACGAGATTAAGCTTGATCTCGGTGCAAAGTTCACCGGCGTGCTCACCAAAGAGCAGATCACTGATGATCCCGATGCAAAGCTCGCTGAAATGTTCAAGGTTGGCGACGAGGTTGAGGTCTTCGTAATCAGAGTTGAGGACGGTAAGGGTATCGCAACCGTTTCCAAGAAGAGAGTTGACAAGGACAACAGCTGGGTTGTTCTCAAGGAGGCTTTCGACAACAAGGAGGATATCGAGGGTAAGGTTATCTCCGCTATCAAGGGCGGTGTTCTCGTTTCCTACGCAGCGAACAACGTATTCGTTCCCGCATCTCAGACCGGCATCGCTAAGGGCGGTGATCTCTCCGTTCTCGTTGGTACTACTCAGAAGGTTCGTCTTCTCGAGTTCGACGTTGACAAGAAGAGAGCGCTTGGCTCTATCAAGGCTATTCTTAATGAAGAAAAGGCAGCCAAGGAGGCAGCTATCTGGGCTACTCTTGAGGTTGGCAAGCATTATATGGGTACCGTTAAGAATCTCACCAACTACGGCGCGTTCGTAGACATCGGTGGCGTTGACGGTATGGTTCACAACTCCGAGCTCTCCTGGAAGAGAATCAAGCATCCCTCGCAGGTACTCTCCGTTGGTCAGGAAATTGACGTATTCATCAAGGAGCTTGACACCGAGAAGAAGAGAATTTCTCTTGGCTACAAGACTCAGGAAATGGATTCCTGGTTCAAGTTCACCCAGCAGTACAAGGAGGGTGACGTTGTAAGCGCTAAGATCGTTTCCATTATGCCCTTCGGCGCATTCGCTGAGGTATTTGAGGACGTTGACGGCCTTATTCACATCTCCAGAATCTCTACCGAGAGAATCAACTCTCCTGCAGACGTTCTTAAGGTTGGCGACGTAGTTGACGTTAAGATCACCGAAATCGACGACGAGAACAGAAGACTTGCACTTTCCATTCGTGCTCTCAAGGAGGCTGAGGAAAGAGCTGCGGCTGAGGCTGCTCGCGCTGCTGAAAAGGCACAGAGAGAGGCTGAGGAGGCTGCTGAGGCTGAAAGACTCGCTCAGGAGAGAGCTGATATGGCTCCCTACATCGTAGGTTCTATCTAATAAAAACATTTACGGCGTATCGTCTATGGCGGTACGCCTTTTTATTTGCCGCGAAGCGAATATACAAAAGCTTTTGCTTTTGCAAAGCCTTTGTATGTATGTATTTTATTTACGGTAGGTAAACCTTACCTGTGCTTATCTTCCCTATCCTTAGCTTACCTATACTTCCCTAGCCTTACCTATACTACCCTATCCTCTGACAACCAAAGGTATACCAAAAACGCCCTTAAGGCTTGATATATCTCATATCCTCTCCAAGCGTCAGCCGAGAAAACTCCTCTTTGTAGCGCGTGGGAATATGCCTGTCGGCTCTCACACGATTATGTACACGCCAATCCGTCACCGCCACTACCCCCGACTCAAACTCTATAAGATATCCGCGCTCTACGAGAATTCGGTAGTATTTCTTCTCCGCACCGACGGCACGCACCAGGTTTTTCACATTTCCAACCATTCCATCGTCATCGGCATTGAGGTTGATATGCAAATACAGCACCTGCGACGAGGGTGGAAGCAGGTAAAACATATCGGTTTCGATTACCTCAATCGAGAGCATTCTTCTTTTTGCCATAGTAAAAAATCCTTTTTTGATTTCATTATACCCGATATTTTCACCGCTGTAAGTATGATTTGGTGTCAAAAATTCAGTGCTGTTTATTCTCCAAATTGGTAAATTTATACAAAAACCGCTACCCGAAAAGGATAGCGGTCTGTTTTTAGCCGTAGACTTGCCAGCTTGATTACCGTACGGTTAAGCGTTAAGGCTCTTTTTATATTCAAGATATTCCTCGTAAGTGCCACGGCGGTCAATGAACGAACCGTCCGGAAGAATTTCAATAATTCTGTTGGCTACGGTGTTCAGAATTTCATAGTCGTGCGATGAGAAGAGTATGTTGCCCTTAAACGCCTGCATACCGTTGTTAACTGCGGTGATTGATTCAAGGTCAAGGTGGTCGGTGGGCTGGTCGATTATCAGCATATTCGAGCCGAACATCATCATTCGAGAGAACATACATCTGACCTTTTCTCCACCCGAAAGCACGTTAACAGGCTTAAATACCGACTCGTTTGAGAACAGCATTTTGCCGAGGAAGCCACGCAGATAGCTCTCGTGCTGGTCAAGCGAATACTGACGCATCCAGTCGAGAATAGACTCGTTGTGCCCCTCGAAGTAAGGTGTGTTGTCGTGTGGGAAATAAGAGGTAGTTATTGATACGCCGAACTTGAACTCACCTGCATCCGCCTCCATTTCCTCGTTGAGAATCTTGTAAAGCGTCGTGGTGGCAAGCTCGTTGCCGATAAAGGCTATTTTATCCTCCTTTAGCACGTGGAAGGTCAAATCCTTGAAAAGAAGATTGTCGCCGATGCTCTTTGTAAGCCCCTCGACGTGAAGTATCTCCTTGCCGGGCTCTCTGTCCATATCGAAGCCGATGAATGGATATCGCCTTGACGATGCGGGAAGCTCCTCAACGGTCAGCTTGTCAAGCAGTTTTCTTCTGGACGTAGCTTGGCGCGACTTTGACTTATTAGCCGAGAATCGTGCAATAAAGCTCTGTAGCTCGGCAATCTTCTCCTCGTTTCTCTTATTCTGCATCTTAATCATACGCTGAATAAGCTGGCTGGATTCATACCAGAACTCGTAGTTTCCGACGTACATCTTAATTCCCGTATAATCTATATCAACAATATTTGTACAAACGTCGTTAAGGAAATGACGGTCGTGCGAAACGACGAGCACCGTGCCGAAATAATCAGCCAGAAAGGCCTCAAGCCACATGACAGCGTCAATATCAAGGCCGTTCGTAGGCTCGTCGAGGAGAATTATATCAGGATTTCCGAAAAGCGCCTGTGCAAGAAGCACCTTAACCTTTTCGCTCTCCTTGAGCTCGGACATCTGCATATAGAGATAGCTGTCGGTCAGTCCAAGTCCCTGAATAAGCTTAGAGGCATCAGACTCCGCCTCCCAGCCGCCAAGCTCGGCAAACTCGCCCTCAAGCTCGGAGGCACGCATACCGTCCTCGTCGGTAAACTCCTCCTTTGCATATATTGCGTCCTTTTCCTTCATTATATCGTAAAGGCGCTTGTTTCCCATAATAACGGTATCAAGCACGCTGTATTCCTCGTAAGCAAAGTGGTCCTGCTTCAAAACCGACATGCGCACGGTAGATGGAATCGACACCTCACCCTTGGTGGGCTCAAGCTCACCGCAAAGTATGCGAAGGAAGGTGGACTTGCCTGCTCCGTTTGCACCGATTATGCCGTAGCAGTTGCCGGGGTTAAATTTCAGGTCGACGTCCTTAAAAAGAAGCTGACCGCCGAACTGAAAGGATAGATTATTTACTGTTATCATTTTATTTTTCCTTTATTTTTTCGTAAAGCTCACGCACGTTTTTAAGAATATAGGTAGGCTTCGTGTCGGTATTCTCTGCATCAAGCATCGTTCCCTCGCCCGAAAGCACGAAAACGGTATCAATGCCTGCGTTATAGCCCGATGCAATATCCGTATAAACTCTGTCACCCACCATAACGCTTTCATCTTTAGAATATCCAAACTTTTTCATTGCAAGAGTGATCATTTCGGGACGGGGCTTACCAATAAAGTGCGGACGCTTACCCGTAGCGCGCCAAAGCATCTCTGCCACCGAGCCACAGTCAGGCACGTAGCCGAATGCGGTGGGGCAAACCCAATCGGGATTGGTCGCGATGTAGTCAATATCACGGAGCAAGAGCTTACACGCGTCCTCAAGCTTCTTAAAGGTAAGCTCGTTATCGTTGCCCATAACAATGCCGTCAACGTCGTCAGAGAGCTCGGTCGTCACGTTTATTCCCGCCTCTCGAAGCTGAGAGGTAAACGACTGCGTTCCAAAGGAATAGAACTTTCTGCCTTGAAATTTCTCCTGTAAATAAAGAATCGTTGCGTCTGTAGAGGTGAGAAAATCCTCCTCCGTCGCCGGAATACCAATACTTTCAAGCTTCCTTACGTATGCATCTGTGCTCTTTGATGAGTTATTGGTGACGAATAAATATCTTCCGCCCTTTGCCTTTACCTCGTTTAAAAAATCGATAGTACCGTCAAAAAGGTCGTTATCAAGATAAATAGTTCCGTCCATATCAAGAAGGAAAAATTTCTTTTCTGAAAGCTTCATTGTCCTCTCCATTTCAAAAGAAAAGAGACCACATCGCCGAGATAGGCCTCTTTTCTTTATTATATATTATTAATCAGGGTATCCGTCGGGATTATTTCTCTGCCATCTTGCACTGTCCTGACACATGCGAGCAAGGTCGAACTTAGCCTCCCAGCCAAGTACTTCTCTTGCCTTATTGGGATCAGCGTAGCACTCTGCGATGTCACCCGGGCGTCTTGGCGCAACCTTATACTCGATTTGCGAGCCCCATGCTTCACCAAACGCCTTAACGATATCAAGCACCGAGTAGCCGTTGCCCGTACCGACGTTTACGTAATCTATACCCTTCATTCTCTCGGTATACTCAAGAGCCTTAAGATGCGCGAGTGAGAGGTCAACGACGTGAATATAGTCGCGCACACCCGTACCGTCATGAGTGGGATAGTCGTCGCCGAATACGTTAAGATACGGCAGCTTGCCAATAGCAACCTTGGTTATATAAGGCAGCAGGTTGTTCGGGATTCCCTTGGGGTCCTCACCGATAAGACCAGACTCGTGAGCGCCGATAGGATTGAAGTAGCGAAGAACGCATGCGGAAAACTCAGGGTTTGCCACGCAGGTATCCTTCAAGATACGCTCAATCATGAGCTTCGTCTCACCGTAAGGATTGGTGGTCGAAAGGGGGAAATCCTCTCTGATCGGCACGCTCTTCGGCATACCGTAAACGGTTGCAGACGAGCTGAACACTATTCTCATAACACCGTGTGAAATCATGCTTGAAAGCAGATTCAGCGTACCGGTGATGTTATTATGATAATAATACAGGGGCATTGAGACCGATTCACCTACAGCCTTAAGTCCTGCAAAATGAATAACTGAGTCAATTTCGGGATGCTTGTCAAACACCTCGTCAAGAGCTGCCTTATCAAGCAAATCGCACTTAATAAAGGTAGGGCGCTTGCCCGTAATTTTCTCTATTCTGTCAATAACGAGCGCCTTGCTGTTAGAGAGATTATCAACAATAATAACCTCAGCACCCACAGAAAGAAGCTCAACGGTAGTGTGCGATCCGATATATCCGGTACCGCCTGTCACAAGAATTGCCATTATCAGAAATCCAACCTTTCTAATTTTCTTTACATATTATAATATACCTATGGGCGACCTGCTGTCAGCCGGCCGCCCATACGATATATTAGTTTGCGTATACGCTCACCTGCTTCTTACCGCCGGTAATGTGCTCAAACTTAACAGTACCGTCAATAAGTGCGAAGAGAGTGTCATCAGATCCGATACCAACGTTGTTGCCGGGATGAATCTTAGTTCCACGCTGTCTTACAAGGATATTACCTGCGATAACAGCCTGACCGTCAGCCTTCTTAACGCCAAGTCTCTTGGACTCGGAATCACGGCCGTTCTTGGTAGAACCAACACCCTTTTTATGAGCAAAGAATTGTAAACTGATTCTAATCATTTTCGTGTCCTCCATAAAAATTTAGTGGCAAAAGCCTTTTGGCTTAAATCTCCTTTTCAACCTCTTTTACGTCGAGGTAGTCGTAATACTCCTCAACCAGATCCATAAGCTGATAGAAATAAGCCTGTATAAGACCTGAAACAGCATACTGCTTCTTTTCATCCTTCTCATACTTAGGAAGCGCGGATTTTGCAATAAGTCGGATATCAGTAGTCTCTTCGTCAATGGTGTAATCAACGTGCGAGGCGTAAGTGACCTCAATAGCATTGATTATCAGCATAGTCATTGCCGAGAGAGCCGAACAAAGAATGTCCTCCCCGCTTTCAGCAAAGCCGGTGTGTCCCTGCTCCTCAAATCCGTAATAGAATCCGCCGGTCTTATAGAATGTAATTGTTGTCATCTCGATTAAGCCTCGATCTTTTCGATCTGAATCTTAGTGTAGTCCTGACGATGACCGATCTTCTTCTTTTCGTTCTTCTTAGCCTTGTACTTGATTACGTCGATCTTCTTGGACTTGCCGTTCTTAACAACGTTTGCAACAACGGTTGCACCTGCCACATAAGGAGTACCTACTGCAAGATTCTCACCGTTTACACAGAGAACCTTATCAAAAGTAACCTTCTCGCCCTCAGCAACGCCAAGCTTCTCTACGAAGATAACGTCACCCTCGGAAACCTTGTACTGCTTTCCACCTGTTACGAAAATAGCGAACATTGAAAAAGCACCTCACTTTCGTGTAAAATCGCTATCATAGGCGTTGGCAAAAAGCCAAACTTCCCAGCCTATCAATAAGCGTCGTATTATTATAACACTCGACATCTGTTTTGTCAAGAGCTTTTTGAAAATATTTTTTATATTTTAATAACCAAGCGCGTGTATTTTATCCCAAAGGAGATCAGCGTAATTGAGATGACCGCCATCACCGATAAGCAGCGCGCATTTCTCTCTCGAATCAACCGACTTATAAATCGCCTGAATAGAGGCAAAGCACTCCTCGGTCGGAGCAATCGGGAAAATAGGATCCGTCCTGCCCGCCGCAATCACCAAGGGACGAGGAGCAATCAGTCCTGCTATATCACTCATCTCAAAATAGCGTCTGATGCTCGGAATATGATTGCACATACAATGCTCCATAGCGATTATCGAGCCCTCGAACGTGCAAATTGAGCAGGACGGCGCGCAAAGGCTGACGCGCTCGTCGAGCGCGCTGAAATAATACGCCGCAGTACCGCCGCCCGAGTTGCCCGTTGCAACGATATTACTCTCGTCTATCGGGAAATTAGAAAGCACCGCATCGAGCGCGCAAGATGCGTCGTGTACGCGCTCACCGATAAGCGTTCTGCCCATTAAAATTGCCGTCTTTGCCGTTTCGGTACAGCTCGTGCCGTAGCCGTTAACGCTGCACTCGCCAAAGCTCCTCGCCTCGATAACGAGCGCCGCGCGTCCCTCTTTGATTGACCGGGGACCCATTGCACGATGGTGCCAATCGGCGAGAGATTTCTCGTCCTTATCCGTCTTTGCCCGTCCAAGCGCTATGTGCATACCTGCACCGTGTCCCGAGAAACAAATTGTGAGGGGATATTTATCCTTTTCACCGTCTGGCAAAAGCAGATGGCAAGGTACGAAATAACCGGGCTCGCTCTCAACTGTAAAGCGATAATCGGTATATCCGTCGCAATTCTCGCGCCTCTCAAGCTCAAAGGCGGACCCACCGCGCCGAAGCGGCAATCCAAGGAGCTCCTTAAGCTTTGACCTCGCGCTCACCTGCCACTCAGTAAGCGAAATATCGCCGTTAAAACGAAGGTGCGGCACAGTCTGCCGCACCCGTTCAAGCTCATACAGATGACTGTTAAAATTCTTCATAAAAACAACTCTGCCTTGAATTATATATCAGATTTAAGCTTCGCAATCCTCGTCGCACTCGTCGCAGTTGCCATCGCAAATCTCAATATCGGTGATTTTCTCACCGCAAGCGGGGCATGTGATTTCGTCCATCTCAAGAGAATCGTCGAAGCAGATTACCTCACCGCAGGAGGGGCACTCAAGCTCGTAGTACTCGCAGTCCTCACCATCGTAATCCTCGTCATCGTTAAGGTCGTCGTAGTCGTCGTAGTCCTCGTCAAAGTAAAGGTCCTCTTCAACCGCGCCAAGATCCTGGTCAAGCTCCTCTACGTACTCGTAAAGCTCCTTATTCTCTGCTTCAAGAGCTGCGATTTTATCTGCCATATCGGAAATAAGTGTAAGCATCTCGGAAAGAATCTTTCCTTCCTTTGTGCTCTTGTCAATCTCATAGCCGTCAAAAAGACCGTTAAGATATGCTGCCTTTTCAGTAATACCCATTTTTATTTCTCCTTTAATATTTGTTAAAATGCTCCCCGATTTTGCGAGGAGCATTTAGAATTAAATTATCAAATTAAACTCTTTCAACGTACTCGCCGGTTCTGGTATCAATCTTAAGAACCTCACCCTCGTTGATGAAGATCGGAACCTTAACAACTGCACCGGTCTCAAGGGTTGCTTCCTTGGTCACGTTGGTAGCGGTATCGCCTCTTACGCCGGGCTCAGTCTCGGTGACTGCAAGCTCTACAAATGTGGGAGGCTCAACAGAGAATACGTTGCCCTTCCAGGAAGAGATACGGCAAGTAGTGTTTTCCTTAACGAACTTGAAGTTGTCGCCAAGCTTGTCTGCATTGAGAGGAACCTGATCGTAGGTCTCGGGATCCATGAAGTAGTAAAGCTCACCGTCGTTGTAAAGATACTCAAGATCGCGTCTTTCGATAACTGCGTTCTCAAACTTTGCAGTAGGGTTGAAGGAAGCCTCGCGGATAGCACCGGTCACAACGTCACGATACTTGGTTCTAACGAAGGCTGCACCCTTACCGGGCTTTACGTGCTGGAACTCGATTACCTGGTATACCTTACCTTCCATTTCGAAGGTCACACCGTTTTTGAAATCACCTGCTGTTAACATAGTATGTTTTCCTTTTCTTGGCGAATTATTTTCTCAGGGCACGCGGTCCGCCACAACCAACAAAACCAATATTTTACATACTGCCCCTATCGTACACTAGTATTGTACTATAATTTTTTCAATATTTCAAGACTTTTTTCAAAAAAAATAAAATATTTATTTAAATTAACAAATTTCAATCAATTCCTTGGTGGAATGAGTAAAATTATATACTCCGTTCTTTTCTATTGCAACCATATCCTCAATGCGACAGCCATACTTACCAAAGAGATAAATTCCGGGCTCAACCGTGACGATTTCGCCTGCCCTGAGCGCCCTTCCAAACGCCTTCTTTGTAAGCGCAGGACTCTCGTGGATAAAGAGTCCCACCGAATGTCCAAGCGAGTGACCGAACGCACCGTTATACTCCGGCACGGCGTCAATTATGTCGCGCGCAATCTTGTCAGCCTCGCCTGCGTCTACCCCCTCGCGAAGAAAATCAATAGCCGCAAGCTGCGCTGATAAAACTGTATTATAAAGCCGCTTTATATCCTCGTCAGCGCGTCCAATGACAACAGTTCTTGTCATATCGGAGCAATATCCGTCAAATTTCGCGCCAAAGTCCATTGTGAGAAATCCTTTTTTCAGCTTCTCATTTCTGGGTGTTCCGTGCGGAAGCGCCGATGCATCGCCCGAAACGGCAATAGTTTCAAAGGCAAATCCGTCAGCACCCGCGCGGCGCATCGCATACTCCAGCTCAACTGCCACCTCAAGCTCGGTCATATTGGGAGTAATGCGCCTGAGCACCTCGGCAAACGCCTTATCGGTGATGTCCTGCGCCTTTTGCATTTTCGCGATTTCCTCAGGCGTCTTTACCTGCCTTATCGTTTCAATAGCGTTTCCAATGCTGACAAAGTCGGTGGGAGTATATTTTTCCTTGTACTGCTCATAGACCGCGTAAGCTACCGAGCCGCCCTCAAATCCAATATTCTTGATGCCCTCGTCTGAAATTGTTCTTTTGAGGAATTCTTCCCTGTTTTCAGGCATCAAAACCTCAAATTCCTTGTCAGCGCTCTTCAGCACCATCTCGTAGTATCTGAAATCCGTAATAAGATACGCGCGTGTTTTAGTAATAAAAAGGTAGCCGTCAGTAAAAGCAAAATCCGAAAGATATCTCTGATTAAGCTCGTCGAGCACGATAACGGCGTCAACGCCGATTTCCGCCATTTTTGCACGTAATTTCTCTATTTTTTTCATTATTTCTGAAGCTCCAGATAGTATTTTTTCATTGCAAGCGCATCGTCAGACTGCGTACCGGCAGACTCGCATATAATCGTAGGAGTAAGATTGTTTTTATAAATAACCTCAACTAGCGGCTCAAAATCAGGGCCGTAAATTTCGTCCCCAAAGGTCAGATGCTTCTTCTCACCACTGCCCGTCCACTCAATTTTTGAGAAATGGCAATGCAGATTTGATGCAACCTCAGCGCCAAACGCACGGTCGATTTTGTCAAAAACGCGAAGATAATCATCGGCAGTTTTGAAAACGCCGCCCAAATCTCTTGCATTCAGGTGTCCGAAGTCGACTACGGGAACAAAAGCCGAATCTATTCTGCAAAGCTCAAGCACCTCGTCAAGCGTACCAAGCTGATTAACCTTTCCCATAGTTTCAAGTCCGATTTTAATACCGTAGGTATCAACCTCGGAAAGCGTTCTGACAAGTGTGTCAGCGGCAAGACGCATTGCATCGTCACGTGAAATCTTTGCAGCCGAGCCCGAATGAACGACTATCGTACCTGCGCCCAAAAGTCGCGCAGCCTCAAGGCTCTCTCTTATATAGCGAATACTGTTGAGCCTTTTCTCCTCAACCACGCCCGAGAGCGAGATGAAATATGGGGTGTGGAAGGACATTTTTATGCCGTGTGCCTTAGCTTCCCTGCCCACCTCGGCAAGCATTGCCGACGAAGCCGCAAGGCCGTTGCCTGCCTCGTACTCATAGGCATCAAGACCTATGGATTTTACCCACGCAGGCGCGTCGAGCGTCGATTTCAATCCCGCAGCGCGAAAGGCGTCACTGTTGCCGCCAGGTCCAAAATATGCTTTCATAATTTATCTTTTCTCTTTCTATCGTATTTTTTCTGTATCGGCTTTTCCAAGAGTCTCTTAAAGCGAGTAAATATATCCTTTTTATCATTTATAGGCGGCACGAGTATTGCAATTATGCCCGCGTTATGCGCTGCCCAGACGTCCGTAAGAATCTGGTCACCGATAAATGCGGTATTAGACACGTCCGTTTCCATATCCTTCATGGCATGAAGAAGATTTTTCTTAAACGGCTTCCCTGCCTTTGCATATGCGGGCATACCGATTTCCTTATTAAAGGTCTCAACACGCTCGCGATTGTTGTTGGATACTATTGCTGTCCTAATACCGTGCGCCGAAAGAGATTTCAGCCAAGAAATAACGTGTTCACCGGGCAAGGCGTGCTCGTAAGGTTCAAGCGTGTTGTCAATGTCGAGCAAAACTCCTTTGATACCGAGCGACACAAGAAATTCTGCAGTCACGTCGTTGAATTTTTTGAATTTATATTCGGGAACCAACGTAAATTTCACTTTTGACTCCTATATTTTTATTTTACCGTACAATTATATCATACTTTGCCTTTTAAGTCAAGGAAAAAGGCAAAAGAAAAGGTCGGGATTCCCCGACCTAATCTAAATTATTTGAACTTTACCGCAGTACCGTAGGCAATAACCTCGGCAGCACCCTGCATTACTGCAGCAGAGGCGTAACGGATATTAACTACCGCATCAGCACCAAGTGCCTCTGCCTCCTCAACCATACGTTTGGTAGCGAGAGCTCTCGCCTCGTTCATCATCTCGTTGTACGCCTTGAGTTCGCCGCCAACTAGCGTCTTAAAGCTCTGTGCAATATCCTTTCCGATATGCTTGCTCTGTATGGTGCTTCCACGCACGAGTCCGAGCATTTCAAGCTCCTTGCCTGTAATGTAATCAGTATTTACTAAGATCATCTTCTTCGCCGCTCCTTATTTCTTTAATTCTTTGAATACAAACGTATATCATTACCGCTGCAAATGCAAGAGGAATTATTCCCAAGATTATCTTAGCGACAAGACTCGGTATCACAAAAATTAAAACCGCAAAATACACTACGAAGTATACAATAAACAAAGCAGTTACGATAAGCGGTGCTATAATTTTCTTCATATTAACCTCCCGGAATTTGATATCAATTAAATTATAGCACATTATACTGTATATGTCAACAAATATTCAAATTATAACGTAGAAAATAATAGTTTTCTGTAGATTAAAAAAAATCAAAAAGTTTTCGAAAAAGTATTGACAAAATGAGGATTCTATGGTAATATATAAAGGCTGAAAATCAAATGCGAGTGTAGTTCAATGGTAGAATTCCAGCCTTCCAAGCTGGTCGCGTGGGTTCGATTCCCATCACTCGCTCCAAAATGCGCCCTTAGCTCAGTGGATAGAGTGCCCGGCTACGAACCGGTAGGT
>SVUG01000008.1 GCA_015063385.1 Oscillospiraceae bacterium
CGCTCATTGCGGAAGTGTTAACAGTGTTCTCAAATACAGAGTTTTCAGTTGCATCTGCTGTTTCAACGTCAGACTTAGCTACAAAGTTGTACTCGCTGGACTCTGCAATCACTTCATCGCTCATAGCAGAAGTGTTTACAGCGTTCTCAAATACGGAATTCTCGGTTGCTTCTGCTGTTTCAACGGAAACCTTAGCAACTGCATTGTACTCGGAAGATTCTGCAATTACCTCATCACTCATTGCGGAGGTATTTACAGCGTTCTCAAATACGGAATTCTCGGTTGCTTCTGCTGTTTCAATGTCAGACTTAGCTACAGTGTTGTATTCGCTGGACTCTGCAACCACCTCATCGCTCATTGCGGAGGTGTTTACAGCATTTTCGAATACAGAGTTTTCAGTTGCATCAGCAGTCTCAACATCAGCCTTAGCAACTGCATTGTATTCAGAAGATTCTGCAACCACCTCATCACTCATTGCGGAGGTGTTTACAGTGTTCTCAAATACAGAATTTTCTGTTGCTTCTGCTGTTTCAACGTCAGACTTTGCAACTGCGTTGTACTCGCCGGACTCTGCAATAACCTCATCGCTCATTGCAGAAGTGTTTACAGTGTTCTCAAATACAGAGTTTTCTGTTGCATCTGCGGTTTCAACGTCAGACTTGGCTACAAAGTTATACTCAGAAGACTCTGAAACTACTTCGTCGCTCATTGCAGAGGTGTTTACAGCGTTCTCAAATACAGAGTTTTCAGTTGAGTATGCGGTCTCAACAACGGGTTTAGCAACAGTGTTGTATTCGCTGGACTCTACAATAACCTCGTAGCGATTTGCTGATGTTTCGATTACATCTTCAAGATTGGTAGTCTCTACATTGTTCTCAAAGATTGCTGTATCAACTACAGGTATAGCTTCAGGTTCTTTTGCTACAGTTGCATATGCAAGAGGCTTAGATGCCGGTATATCCTCAACAGGTGCTGTATGTGCAACCGGGGCAACAACAATCTCATCTTCAAGAGTAGTGGTTTCTACATTGTTCTCAAAGATTGCTGCATCAACTGCAGGCGCAGGCTCTTCTGACTTGGGTGCTGCCGCATAGGTAAGAGGCTTGGATGCAGGTATATCCTCAACAGGTGCTGTGTGAGCAACCGGCGCAACAACAATCTCGTCTTCAAGAGTTGTAGTCTCTACGTTGTTCTCAAAGATTGCTGTATCAACTACAGGTGCAGGCTCTTCTGCCTTGGGTGCTGCCGCATAAGTGAGAGGCTTGGATGCAGGAATATCCTCAACGGGTGATGTGTGAGAAACCGGTGCAACGTAGATTTCGTCCTCAAGAGTAGTGGTTTCTACGTTGTTCTCGATAATCGCTGCGTCAACTGCGGGCGCAGGCTCTGCCGCCTTAGGTGCTGCCGCATAAGTGAGAGGCTTCGATGCAGGTATATCCTCAACGGGTGCTGTGTGAGCAACCGGTGCAACAACAATCTCGTCTTCAAGAGTTGTAGTTTCTACGTTGTTCTCAATAATCGCTGCGTCAACTTCGGGCGCAGGCTCTGCCGCCTTAGGTGCTGCCGCATAAGTGAGAGGCTTCGATGCAGGTATATCCTCAACGGGTGCGGTATGTGCAACCGGTGCAACGTAGATTTCGTCCTCAAGAGTGGTGGTTTCTACGTTATTCTCAATAATCGCTGCGTCAACTGCGGGCGCAGGCTCTGCCGCCTTGGGTGCTGCCGCATAAGTGAGAGGCTTAGATGCAGGTATATCCTCAACGGGTGCTGTATGTGCAACGGGTGCGACAACAATCTCGTCTTCAAGAGTAGTGGTTTCTACGTTGTTCTCAAAGATTGCTGCATCAACTGCAGGTGCAGGCTCTTCTGCCTTGGGTGCCGCCGCATAAGTGAGAGGCTTAGATGCAGGAATGTCAGATACAGGCTCGGTATGAGCAACCGGCGCAACGTAGATTTCGTCCTCAAGAGTAGTGGTTTCTACGTTATTCTCGATAATCGCTGCATCAACTGCGGGCGCAGGCTCTGCCGCCTTAGGTGCTGCCGCATAAGTAAGAGGCTTTGATGCAGGAATATCCTCAACAGGTGCTGTGTGAGCAACAGGCGCAACAACAATCTCATCTTCAAGAGTAGTGGTTTCTACGTTATTCTCGAATACTGCCGCATCAACTGCGGGTGCAGGCTCTTCTGCCTTGGGTGCCGCCGCATAGGTAAGAGGCTTGGATGCAGGTATATCCTCAACAGGTGCTGTGTGAGCAACGGGCGCAACGTAGATTTCGTCCTCAAGTGTAGTGGTTTCTACATTGTTCTCAATAATCGCTGCATCAACTGCAGGCGCAGGCTCTTCTGCCTTGGGTGCCGCCGCGTAGGTAAGAGGCTTGGATGCAGGAATGTCAGATACAGGCTCGGTGTGAGCAACCGGCGCAACGTAGATTTCGTCCTCAAGAGTGGTTGTCTCTACATTGTTCTCAATAATCGCTGCGTCAACTGCGGGCGCAGGCTCTGCCGCCTTGGGTGCCGCCGCATAGGTAAGAGGCTTGGATGCAGGAATGTCAGATACAGGCTCGGTATGAGCAACCGGTGCAACGTAGATTTCGTCCTCAAGAGTGGTTGTCTCTACATTGTTCTCAATAATCGCTGCGTCAACTGCGGGCGCAGGCTCTGCCGCCTTGGGTGCTGCCGCATAAGTGAGAGGCTTGGATGCAGGAATGTCAGATACAGGCTCGGTGTGGGCGACAGGCTCAACCTTAACCTCATCCTTAAGCTCGGTGGCAACAATGCTGTTTTCAAAGACCGACGCGCTAAAACGAATTGCTCCGTCATTATCTCCAGAAGTGTAAATTGTAATCGGAACTTCGTTAAGAACGTAATTTTTAGGCTCAGATGCAGGAAGCACGGGTTCATTCGGGAATGAAAGGGGTGCCGCAGAGGGGGCGGGGTCTTCAAGAGATACCCTGGCGACAGAATCCTCCATTACAAAGCTCGGTGCAACAGGTGTTGCAAACTGCGAGTTAAGAACAGGTGCATTTATGTATGTTAAAGGAGATGCTTGTGGGGTTTGAACAGGTTCTATAGGAGTTGTGGGCTGCACGGTTATTCTGCCGTCTTCAAGGGGCGCATATGGAATATCATTTTGATAAACATACGCATTTGAATCAGGGGCGGAATCCGTGGGCGGAGCATACAGATGCTGGTATCCGGAGGTTGTGTTTTCAAGAGCCTCTGGAGCTATGGTAGGAGGAGCTACAAGCTCGTCAGTAGTAAACTGTATTCCTTCAACACTCTCAAAGACAGTATTTGTCACCTGCTGATACGGAGCATAGGGCTCAGCACCCATACGTATTGCCTGAACGGGATCAATTGGAGTCTCTTCTATAGTATAATGATTTAATCCTCTGATTGGATCAACCGGCACAAGATCATCAAGATATGCTGCTGGCGGTGGCTCTGCATCAATCATTACCGTATCCGGAGCATCCCAAAGATGCTCATCCAGCTCGTCATATATCTTTATGGTTTCCTCATAACTGCAATACTTGCGCTCCTTGATTATGTGTCTGGCCTTCAAATACACGTATACAAGAACGGCGACGAGTGCAATAAATCCTGCCACCATTGCCAAGAATACGTAAAACATCGGGTCAGACCAGAGCGACTGAGGTGCCGAATCTGTGGGAGGTGTCTCACTTCCCTCTCCGGCGGTGGCTGTTATGCTATTAGCAGCCTCACCAATCGTTTCAGCACATACCGGCAACGCTATAAAGAGTATCATAGCGAAAACCAAAAGCAGTGCCGTCACGGCTTTGTCATGCTTAAAGAACCTGTTCATATTATCTCCATTTCTTCATCATTACGGCTACTCAAACCCAAAATGCAGCCGAACAATAATATATTATATAATATAATACACGCACGCTCGTGCGCATAATCAAAAATAATTATAACATCTTTTATTTGTAAAATCAATAGAAAAATTAAAAATTATTAAAAATAACAAAAAAGAGCCCATAAAATAGGCTCTTTGCACAAAAAAATAAATATCCCCCCGTAAAACGGGGGGTATTTCATTTTCGGGCATAGCCCTAACCGCTACTGGCGACGCACAAGTGCGTTTTAGATTGGCCTGCCAGCCATGCATCTGTTACTTGCTACCCGTAAACGGGTTCATAATAAACCTTCTGCTAATCAATTGTTTTTAACCGCATTTAATTGAATTTTCATTAGACCTATGTTATAATATCTTAAACAGTTTTTGCTGTTTCTCCGTATTGTGCTATATCTTTGACTGGCAGGTCTTTTTTATTCCACATTATACGGAGTTTTATTTTTTTCATCGGTTAACCTCTTTTGAACCACGCGACTATCGCGTGGTTTTCGTTATACAATAAAAGCGGAAGATAAACTCTCCCGCTTTTTAAAAATTACTTTTTAACCTTGTTGTACTGTACGCCTGCAATCTTGATGTAATCAACATCGCCCTCGGTACCGGTTTTGAAGGATACAGAATCGCCCTCTGCCTCATCACCTTCCCAAGTGAAAGCAATCTTGAATTCATTATCGCCTGCTTCGTAAATCTTGTACTTACCTTCGGTAACGGTGGTCTCACCTATAAGAGGATCAGTGGTGCAAGTAACCTTGCCGAACATACCGAACTCATAAGTAATCTTACTGCCAAGAACTTCAGCTTCATAAGTACCGCTTACGCTCTTACTGCAAGAAGCAAGAGTGAAGATGGAGCCTACGAGAAGCACGCACACAAGAATGGTAGAAATAATCTTTTTCATTTTTTTACTCCTTTTTGTTTTTCTCGAATTGATTACGAGTTTATACTATTTTATCAATTTATCAAACTTTTGTCAATAATTTTTAATGTTTTTTCATAATTTTATTGACATTCATTAATAAAAGAGGTAAAATATTGTCAATATCTTACAAAAAAATGGGGTTTTTATGTATATAAAAAACTTTTTTGGTCATCTTCTTGTTGTAGCAAGACACAGGCACAGGGTTTTTATTAACTGTATGAAGTGCGGCATTTTGTGGCGAGGACTCGTGCACGACCTTTCAAAATTTACACCAACTGAATTTTTCGAGAGCGTGAAATATTTTCAAGGCAACCGTTCTCCCATCGGTGCGGCGCGTCGAGCAACCGGTGTAAGCTATGCGTGGCTTCACCACAAGGGCAGAAACAAGCATCATATTGAGTATTGGACCGACCCCGAGTGCGAGGTCCAGCCGCTGATGCCATACAAATATGCAGTTGAGTGTGTTTGCGACAAGCTCGCAGCAACCAGAGTATATCTTGGCAAGGATTACAGCGACGATATGCCCCTTTGGCACTGGGAAAAGTACGGAAAAAGAATTGATGCCAACCCTAAAACCATAGAGTTTATAACCGAAGTCTTTTATGACGTCAGGGATATGGGAGAAAAGGCTGTTCTCTCAAAAAAATATATGAAGGAAAAATATCAAAGCATATGCTTGAAATAAGAAAAATAAGCAAGGAAAACGTTCGCACATTCTTCAAAGAAAACGTCGTCCTGCTCGTCGCAATAGCCGCGGCGCTTATAACGTCATTTATCATACCCCCGGACGAAGAATATCTTGGATATTTCGATTTAAAAACGCTCTCCTGCCTTTTCTGTGTGTTGGCAGTCGTTTGCGCACTGCGAAACATCAGATTTTTCTATACTCTTGCCAAAGCAATAGTCAGGCAATTCAGAAATGCCAAGACTGCAATACTGGTTTTGGTGTACATAACCTTTATCGGCTCGATGCTTATCGCAAACGATATGGCACTTTTAACCTTCCTGCCTCTCGGATATTTCATTTTGCATACCACAGGCAAGGAAAAATACATGGCGATTACCTTTATATTACAAAACATAGCGGCAAATCTTGGTGGAATGCTCACCCCGTTTGGTAATCCGCAAAACCTTTATCTCTACTCAAAATTCAACATTCCCGACGCCGAATTCATATCAATCATGTTCCCGCCGTTTATCGTAGCGGTCGTGCTTATAACTGCATGTTGCTTAATTTTCGTAAAATCCGAACCGCTTGAAATTCACGAGAAAGCAGCCGAATTACCCATAGCAAGAACGGTTATTTACCTACTATTGTTTACATTTTCTATACTTATCGTCTTTAAATTCATACCGTATCAGCTTGGACTGATAATAGTTCCGTTAGCACTTTTGTTCTTAGACAGGCAGGCGCTGTTGCAGGTTGATTACGGACTGCTCTTCACTTTTGTGTTTTTCTTCATCTTCGCAGGCAACATGGCTAGAATTGAAGCGGTAAGGGGTTTCTTCTCTATGCTGCTTGAAAAAAACACGCTATTCTTCTCTGCGATGAGCTGTCAGATAATAAGCAACGTTCCATCTGCAATTTTGCTTTCACAGTTCACGGATAATTACCGCGATTTACTTCTCGGAGTGAATATCGGCGGAGTCGGTACGCTTATCGCTTCTCTTGCAAGCCTTATTACATTTAAAGAATATACGAAGCAAGACCCCAAGCACACGCTGGGATATATAGTGAAGTTTACAGCGTTTAATTTCGCGTTTTTAATAATACTGATGCTGTTTTGCATGATTATCTAACAAAAAAAGACTGCTTTATGGCAGTCTTTTTTATTATCAGAAGTTTTCGGGATATACTCCCTGATTTTTCAGCTCTTTAAAAGCATTTACTACGTCAATTTTGTCTTCCTTGTAGGTGACACCGTACCACTTATCCTCGTTATCCAAGACCTTAACGTCTGCCTTGCCCTCTTTTATGAGGTCGGCAACAACGGTAGGAATGAAGAACTCACACTTTTCGGGATTTTTCTCGAGGTTTTCGGTAAGGAAAGCTGCAAATCTGTCGTTGCACTCTTTAATATAAGAAGCAGTAAAGCCCCAAAGGTTCATAGATACGAGAGTTTCGGGGTCGAGGTCATAGTCCACGCCGTCCTCGGTGTAGTAAATCTTGCCATCGGCAGTACCGATTTTCGTGCGCTCAACTATCTCGGTAAGCATGCCGTCTTCGTTTGACTGGCAAACTCCGCGCGATACGGTTCCCTGCTCGGTGACTGTGTTCTTGATACGGTAGCCAACCATCGCGTAATGGTACTTATCGTCGTCGTTTGTATTTTTGAGGAAATTATAAATCTTTTCAAATGCGTGTGCACCATAGTAGTCGTCGGCGTTGATAACCGCGAATGGCGCGTCAACTATACCTGCACAGCAGGCAATAGCGTGTGCAGTGCCCCATGGCTTGCTTCTACCATTGGGAACGGAATATCCGCTCGGAATCTTATCAATTTCCTGGAAAACGTATCTTACGTTAATGTCCTTGCCCTCGAGGTGAGCGTCCATAACCTCACGGAAGTCCTTTTCGATAGCCTTTTTAATAATAAAGGTAATATCACGGAAGCCCGCCTTTATTGCATCGTAAATTGAATAATCAATTATTATGTGACCGGCGTCGTCAACCTTATCTATCTGTTTGAGGCCTCCGTAGCGGCTACCCATTCCTGCTGCCATAATTACGAGATGTGGATTTTTCATATCAAACCCCTCCATTTTCCAAATTCTAGAACCATTATACTCCATCAAAACGGCTTTTTCAATGGAAAAAGGAACAATGTTTTTGTAAAATAGAACAATATGCACGCATTTTTACAAATTGGTAAAAAAAGCCCCATTATACTTGAAAAAGAGCGAAAATTGAGGTATAATATAAAAAAACGATAAAGGAAGTATATTATGAGCACTTTTCACCTTATAGAGCACCCTCTCATTCAGCACAAGCTGACTATTATGAGAGATAAGAACACTCCTACAAAGGATTTCAAGGAATTGCTTGACGAGATTTCTATGCTTATGGGCTATGAAATCACAAGAAATCTTCCGCTTGAGGACGTTGAGATAGAAACCCCTATCTGCAAATCGGTACAAAAGCGTATTGCAGGCAAGAAGATGGCTATCGTGCCTATTCTACGCGCGGGACTTGGAATGGTTGACGGACTTTTAAGACTTGTTCCCGTAGCCAGAGTCGGTCACATCGGCCTTTACCGCGACCCCGAAACCCACGAGCCTGTTGAATATTACTGCAAAATGCCTCCGGAGCTTGAGGAGCGAACGGTTATTATCGTCGACCCCATGCTTGCAACCGGCGGCTCGGCAAGTGACGCAATTACTATGGTGAAAAAGAGAGGCGCGAAGCATATTATGCTAATGTGTCTTGTTGCCGCGCCCGAGGGAGTCAAGAAGGTCCAGGAAAATCACCCCGACGTTGACATTTACTCTGCTGCTCTTGACGAGCGTCTTAACGAGCACGCATATATTATCCCCGGTCTTGGCGATGCGGGTGACAGAATATTCGGAACTAAGTAATTTTCAGGAAAAATCGGAGAGGAGGTGTTTATTTTGCACGAGCTGAAAATAGGCAAGAACGACTCAGGTCAAAGGCTTGATAAATTCATTACCAAGACGCTTGATTTGCCGCCAAGTCTGCTCTATAAATCTATAAGACTTAAAAAAATCAAGGTCAACAGAAAGCGTGCTGAAAACAACACCGTTCTCCTTGAGGGAGATACCGTACAATGCTTCCTCGCCGACGAATTTTTTGAGAAAAAAACCAGCAAGAATTCCTTTGAGAGCATAACTCCTCACCTTGATATAGTTTACGAGGACGAGAATATTATGCTACTCAACAAGCGCCCGGGAATATCGGTTCACGAGGACGAAAACGGCTCGACGAATACGCTTATAACGCATATTCAGGCATATCTTTACAAAAAGGGGGAATATAACCCCGATAGTGAGCAGAGCTTTGCCCCTGCCCTATGCAACAGAATTGACCGCAACACCGGCGGAATAGTTATCGCCGCGAAAACTGCAGAGGCACTTCGCGTAATGAATGAAAAAATAAAGCTTAGACAGATAGACAAGTTCTACCTCGCTGCCGTACACGGTGTTCCATCGAAAAAAAGTGCAACGTTAAGGGCGTATTTACTAAAGGACGATAAGAAAAACATAGTCCGTGTGTACGATAAAAATCCACCGAAGAACGCAAAAGAAATTATTACAAAATACACGGTTATTGCAAAAGGAGCTGATAGCTCACTCATTGAGGTTGAGCTGCTCACAGGCAGGACGCATCAGATAAGAGCACATATGGCACATATCGGACATCCGCTCATCGGCGACGGAAAATACGGAATAAACAAAGACGATAGAGCAAAGGGATATAAATATCAGGCGCTCTACTCCTATAAGCTGCGTTTCAGCTTTGACAAGTCAGAGGAAACATCACTCGACTATCTTTCAGGCAAGGAATTCAAAATTCCGAAGAAGGATATCTACTTTACAAGCGAGTATTTTTAATAAAAAACGCAGAAAATGCAAATTTTTGTTTGCAAATTCTGCGTTTTTTGATATTTTTCTACAAAACTACTCGTTAGTTTTTCTCGCCTTGTACGTATCCTTCTGACTGCATCCTGCACGGCCGCCGCCGGCACACGCACAAGCACAGGCACAAGCGCACGCACAGCCGCTGTGTCCGCTTCTGTATCCCGAGCCCGAATGAGCACCGTGACTTTCCATATGCTTTTCCTGCGCTCTTCTGTAATGCCTGTTTGGTCTACCGTATATGTACATAGGATGTCCGTAGCCATAGATAAAGCCTCTGCCTCTATGATAAGAAACAACGGTGTCAAAGCAGAAAATCTCAAAGATGAAAAGTATGATAATAATCGTGACGAACAGCACTATAAAGCCTATCCTATCAGACTCAAGGTCATTGGTCACGCTGCCGTCATAGAACGGCTTATATTCAACCGTAGGTGCGTCAAGCTCGTCGTAGGAAACGCTCAGCATACGGTATTCTCCCGCATCCATATATCCGTCCCAGATATGCCAGCCGTCCTTAGAGTACTCGGCATTGGAGGATATATCCGAGCCGTCGTCCCTCCAATAGAAAGCATAGCTTGTAATCGGAGTGGAATTAAACCAGCCCGGTACGAACTCATAGAAATAATCCCCATCCCTCTCACAGAGCATACTGCCCTGATTTATGGTAATGTCAAATTCAAGCGTTTCACCCTTATGATAATCTCTGTCAAAATAAAGGTCTACGTGGCACTCGCCATAGACGTCGTTATATTTTTCAACCCTTGATATATTGTCTGAATAATCAAGCACTGTATAATCGGGATTTGCAATACCGAGATACACGAAGGTAAGCGGTTCGTCCGGGTCCAGCGGAGTCCAGGTAAAGCTGTATTCAATATCAAGCGTTCCGTCATCTCTGGGACTTACGTAAACCTCGTATTTATCTATTACGTCCTGCGGCGTGGGCTTGTAAAAGATTATTCCCAGCACACACAAGAGCTGAAGGACAATCAGTACGGCAAGCAGGATAACCTTTCCCTTTGGAAAGGTTCTTTTTCTTTTTATTGCCTTTTCGGAGAAATCGTATTTTACGTCACTGCTTTTACTCATTTTCCCCTCTCTTTCTGAAGGGACAGCATTTTGCTTCCTCCTCGCTCATATTACGAAGCTTGCGACAGCGCTCACTTTCCCATATATCCTTAAAGCTATCCTCCAGTATATTGCCAAGAGCACCGTCCGAGGTAAGCCAGCTCTGGCACGGAATAACGGTACCGTTGGGAGCGATAGCCATATTAGACAAGCACGCACCGCACATAGGTGAGTTCATATTCAAGCCTTCAAGCCATTCATCCCGGAGAAGACCCGGAGAGGTGAAGTCAATTTCCATATGATTTTCTGTACAGTACTGCTTTGCCGACTTTAAAATTTCATAAAGCTCGTCGCCGCCGAGGTCGTACTCCTCGTGCCTTTTCTCTGCCATACCCGTGCAAATCAAGCCGCTGACGGTGACAAAACGGACACCGAGAGAGGAAATAAAACTCAAAGTCTTTACGTAATCCGCGTTTTTCTTGCAAAGTGGGGTGTTAATGCTGACGTCAAGTCCTGCCGCCACAGCATTTTTTATACCTGCAACCGTCTTCTCAAAGCAAGGGACACCCACGAGTGAATTATGTATCTCTTCGTCATAGGAATAGAGGGTAATCTGCAGACTGTCAAGGCTTGCCTCAGCGAGCGACCTGCAAAGCTGCTCGCTAAGCAGGACTCCGTTGGTATTAAGACGGGTAATAAACCATTTTGAATAGCTGATAAGCTCGCAAATATCCGCCCTCTGCGTAGGCTCGCCGCCCGTGAAGGTCAGCATAGGAACTCCTGCGATCTTAAGCTTATCAATAGCTCTCATCCAGTCCTTAGTGGATAATTCTTCCGTCCCCGAGAGGTGCTCGCCTGCCGCATAGCAGAAAAGGCATTTTTGATTACACTTCCACCTGCCCTCGCCATCCGTCATAGCACTGACCATAAGGTCCATTCTGTGAGGCGCGTACATATTGTCTGCGTATGAGCGTATAGACATTTTTTCAATATCTGCATCCACCGTCTCGCCTCTCGCAATGGCAAATATTATATCAAGCATATAGGATAAATCCTCTCTTATTTCCTCGCCTGAAGCAAGCGGATATACTTTAAGAGTGCTTTTCACAGTTTTTGCGACGATGCTCTCGTAATCCTTTTCACCTATTTCCCTGCCGGAATACTCGTTGGTTTCCTTCATAAAGCAGGACAGCATTATCGCCCAGGAGTATCCGAGAGGAAGAAGATAGTATCCGTTCAGTATGACTATGTAGCTTGAATTTTTAAGAAGCTTAAACTTAGGCGGTATCAGGTGAATACGCACCACTCCCGGACCGTCGGGATTAAAGGTGCAATGCTTTACTCCGCTTTTGTGCTCCTTATATTGAGCAATCTTGTTTAAAAGTCCCATATGTTCTTACGTGCTTTCATATTTTTATAATATCTCAAAATAATTTTGAGGGGATTTTGATGAATATTTCGACTTTTCGCACCGAAGCTGTAGTTTCCTACGTCGAGCTTGGTCGCGAGCGGCGCTTATTAACAAAATATCCCAAAATTACCTGCCTGTAGAGCCGAAGCCGCCCGCACCGCGAACGGTGTCGGAGAGCTCGTCCGACTCCTCGAACTCCGCCTTTAAGAAAGGCACTATGGCAAGCTGCGCCACTCTTTCAGAGGGGGCTACGGTTGCTGCAAGGTCGGAGTGGTTATGCAGGGCAACCATTATCTCGCCTCGGTAGTCGGCATCTATTACGCCAACCTTGTTTGCAGGGGCGAGTCCTCGTTTGGTTGCAAGTCCCGAACGGGCGAAAATAAGTCCGCAATATCCCTCGGGAATTTCAGCGGCAATTCCCGTATGTATAAGCACGGTTGCGTGCGGTACAATCTCCACGCTCTCGGGAAGATTATAGAGGTCAGCACCAGCCGAATACTCAGTGCCGTAGGTTGGGAGAGTTGCTCTTTCGTCGAGCTTTTTTACTCTTATTTTCATTTTATTTCTCCTGATTATTTGAATATGTCTTATCAAGCGCACAGCCCGACCATATTGTGATTTTTCCTGTTCTTCTCGTTTCGTTCATATCAATTACACGCTGATTTTTCGAGCCGCGAAAACGAAGTCCAAGACTTTTTTCTTCCTCAATGAATCTTCCGTCAACGAGAATATCCACAAGCGAAAGCAGCTCCTCGGTTATAGGAAGATATTTGGGGTGAGAACCCATCTCACCCGTCAATTCCTCGTAGAGATTACCCGTGTAGAGCCATATGGTTTTGTCTTCAAACCTGCTTTTCAGCTCACGAAGAAACGGCAATAACGCCTCCTGGTTTTCAGGCTCCATAGGCTCGCCGCCGAGGATAGTCACACCTCTGACGCTTGGGTTATCAAGGGTAGCGAATATTTCCTCTGCCACCTCATCGGTAAACGGCTTTCCGTAATCAAACGCCCAGGTTTCACTCTGAAAGCAGCCCTTACATCTGTTGCGGCAGCCGCTGACGAAGAGAGTCGTTCTGATGCCCTCTCCGTTAGCGATGTCGCATTTTTTAATACTTCCGTAATACATATGCTCCTTAAATGCAAAGTGCAAAATGCAAAATGCAAAATTTTAAATGCAGAATTATTTTAATTTTTCTTTAAGAAATCTGCCCGTATGCGATGCCTCACATTTGGCAATCTGCTCCGGAGTACCTGCCGCAACGAGCGTTCCGCCACCGTCGCCGCCCTCAGGGCCGAGGTCGATTATATAATCGGCAGTCTTGATAAGGTCGAGATTATGCTCGATAACGACGACTGTGTTTCCACCGTCGGCAAGTCGCTGAAGTATTCCTATAAGCTTTGAGACGTCCTCTGTATGAAGTCCCGTGGTCGGCTCGTCAAGGATATATATCGTTTTTCCCGTTGAGCGCTTGGAGAGTTCTGTTGCGAGCTTGACTCTCTGTGCCTCACCGCCCGAAAGAGTGGTTGATGACTGACCGATTTTGATATATCCGAGTCCAACGTCAAAGAGCGTAGTCAGCTTACGCTGAAGCGAGGGGAGTCCGTCAAAGAAGGATATTCCCTCCTCTACCGACATTTCAAGGACGTCGTAAATGTTTTTTCCCTTATATTTAACCTCAAGGGTGTCACGGTTGTAGCGTTTGCCCTTACAGACGTCGCACTTGACGTAAACGTCGGGCAGGAAATTCATTTCAATACACTTTACACCGTCGCCCTCACACGCCTCGCATCTTCCGCCACGCACGTTAAAGGAAAATCTTCCGGGACCGTAGCCCTTTGCTTTGGCATCTCTGGTCTGCGCAAAGAGATTTCTTATATCGGTAAAGAGTCCGGTGTAGGTTGCGGGGTTGGACCTCGGCGTTCTGCCTATAGGGCTTTGGTCTATTGCAATTACCTTATCAAGATGCTCAAGGCCTGTGATTTTTTCAACCTTGCCGGGATAGGTTATCGCTCGGTTGAGGTCACGGGCGAGCGTTCTATATAAAATTGCGTTTATAAGCGAGGATTTTCCGCTTCCCGATACTCCTGTGACGGCGGTAAACGTGCCGAGCGGAATATCTACGTTCAGATTTTTAAGGTTGTTTTCTCTTGCACCGATTATATGAAGAAACTCGCCGTTTCCGGCTCTTCTCGCCTTTGGCACTTCTATTTTCTTTCTGCCCGAAAGATATAATCCGGTAATAGAGTCCTTACACTCGGCAACCTCGTCTGGAGTACCCGTAGCGACTATCTCACCGCCGTGAATACCTGCACCGGGTCCGACGTCAACGATAAAATCAGCCGCACGCATAGTGTCCTCGTCGTGCTCAACCACAACAACACTGTTGCCAAGGTCACGAAGATTTTTAAGAGTACCGATAAGCTTACCGTTGTCGCGCTGGTGAAGTCCTATGCTCGGCTCGTCAAGGATATACAAAACGCCCGTAAGCGACGAGCCAATCTGGGTGGCAAGGCGGATTCTCTGTGCCTCGCCTCCCGAGAGAGTTCCCGCGGTCCTTGCAAGGTTGAGATAATCAAGTCCCACGCTGATAAGGAAATTAAGGCGAGCCTTTATCTCCTTTAGCACCTCCTTGGCAATTTTCGCATCGCTCTCGCTAAAGGTAAGATTTTCAACGAACTGAAGCATTTTATCTACAGAAAGGCGACAAATCTCGTCGATATTAAGTCCGCCCACGGTGACACCGAGAACCATATCCGAAAGCCTTCTGCCCTTACATTTCGGGCAGGCTACCTCCTCAACGAACTCCTGATAGTAGTCACCGCCCATCATTTTCATACGCTTTTCTATTATTCTGACGATGCCGTCAAAGGTTGTGGTCTGCTCCCTGCCCTGACCGCCGAAATATCTGATGACAGAATATCTTTTACTTGTGCCGTACATCAGGACGTCCATTTGCTTGTCCGAAAACTCCGAAAGAGGCATATCAAGGGTGAAGCCGTAATCCTCACCGACAGCAGCAATAAGCGGACCCGTCCAGGAATCCTCTGTCATAGACTTAAATCCGTTGACGGCAATTCCGCCGTCGCGAAGCGAAAGCGATTTGTTCGGTATCAGCTTCGGCACGGAGATGCGTTGCATATTACCGATTCCCGAGCACTCGGGGCAAGCACCTATTGGATTGTTAAAGGAGAACATTCTCGGCTCAAGCTCAGGAAAGCTGATGCCGTGCTCCTCGCAGGCATATTTCTGCGAGAACTCCATCTCCTCGCCCTCTCCGCCGTCACGGTCAACAACCAAAATATTAACTCTGCCGTCAGCAACGTGAAGAGCACTTTCAACCGAGTCGGAAAGGCGAGCGCGTATATCTCCCCTTATCACAAGTCGGTCGAGAATTATATCTACATCGTGCTTTAAATTTTTATCAAGCGTGATTTCTTCTGACAGGTCGTACATATTACCGTCAACACGCACTCTGGCAAATCCGCTCTTGCGTGCGTCGGCAAAAACCTTCTCGTGCATACCCTTTTGCGCCCTTACAACCGGTGCAAGCACCATAAAACGAGTTCCCTCAGGGAGAGAGAGTATTCGCTCAACTATTTGGTCGAGCGACTGTTGCTTGATTTCTTTGTTGCAAACGGGGCAGTGCGGAACACCGACTCTGGCATAAAGAAGCCTCAGATAGTCGTATATTTCCGTGACAGTGCCAACGGTAGAGCGAGGATTCTTCGAGGTGGTTTTCTGGTCTATTGAAATAGAGGGTGAGAGCCCCTCAATCAAGTCAACCTCTGGCTTGTCCATCTGTCCTATAAACATTCTCGCATACGAGGAGAGACTCTCAACGAAGCGTCTGTGCCCCTCGGCATAAAGAGTATCAAAGGCAAGAGATGACTTTCCGCTTCCCGAAAGTCCTGTTAAAACCACAAGCTTATCTCTCGGAATCGTCACATCTATATTCTTAAGATTATTAACTTTTGCACCTTTAATGACAATATTTCTTGACATTTTGCGTACTTTTTCCTTTTATTTCGAGTTTTTAAGTTCCTTAATTCTGTCACGAATGTAGGTAGTCTAAGCCTTCTCCAAGACAGGGGAAGGCTATTTTTTAAGTTCCTTAATTCTGTCACGAATGTAGGCAGCTTTTTCAAATTCCAGCGTGCGTGCCGCCTCGCGCATCTCGGCGGTCAGCTGCTCTATCATACGCTCGCGCTGAAGCTTGGTGAGCTTCTTATCCTTTTCGGGCTTTGCCTTTCTTCCTATTTCTATAACGTCAGCTACTGCTTTTCTGACGCTCTCGGGGGTGATGCCGTGCTGCTCGTTATATTTTTTCTGAATCTCGCGACGGCGGTTAGTTTCGTCTATTGCCGCCCTCATTGAGCCTGTGATACGGTCAGCGTACATCACGACGTGTCCGTTGACGTTTCGCGCGGCACGTCCGACGGTCTGTATAAGCGAGGTTTCGCTCCTGAGGAAGCCCTCCTTGTCAGCATCAAGTATCGCAACGAGCGATACCTCGGGGATATCAAGTCCCTCTCTTAGAAGGTTTATACCCACCAGCACGTCAAACTCACCAAGGCGGAGGTCGCGTATTATTTCCATACGCTCCATAGTTTCTACCTGGTGATGAATGTATTTTACCTTGATACCGTGGGTTGAGAGATATTCCGTAAGGTCCTCAGCCATATTTTTGGTCATCGTGGTGACAAGCACCTTTTCTCCGCGTGCGACGGTGGTGCGGATTTCACCTATAAGGTCGTCAACCTGCCCCTCAACGGGACGCACGGTAATCTCTGGGTCTATAAGTCCTGTCGGGCGGATAAGCTGTTCAACCGTGCTTGATGACTCGGCATTTTCGTATGGGCCGGGGGTCGCGCTGACGAATATAACCTGCCCTATTTTCTCCTCAAATTCCTCAAAGAACAATGGGCGGTTATCAAATGCAGACGGCAAACGGAATCCGTATTCAACGAGGTTCTTTTTTCGTGCAAAATCTCCGCCCGACATTCCCTTCACCTGCGGAAGCGTCACGTGTGACTCGTCGACAAAAAGTATAAAATCCTTGGGAAAATAGTCAAGAAGCGTGTGGGGCGTAGAGCCCTTCGGTCTGCCAGCAAGGACCCGTGAATAGTTTTCTACTCCCGAGCAGAAGCCAACCTCACGAAGCATTTCAAGGTCGTATTTCGTACGCTCCTCGATTCTCTGCGCCTCTATGAGCTTATTCTGCGATTTGAAAAACTCCACTCGCTCACGCATTTCCTCCTCGATTTCAAGAAGTGCAGCCTCGCGTTTATCGTCAGACACTGCGTAGTGAGTCGCGGGGAATATAGCAACGTAGGAAAGATGCTCGGTTATCTCGCCGGTGAGAGGATTAACACGTGAAATTCTGTCAACCTCGTCACCGAAAAATTCAATTCTTATAGCACTGTCGTTTCTCGAGGCAGGAAATACCTCAACCACGTCACCGCGCACACGGAATTTATTACGAACGAAGTTGACGTCGTTGCGCTCGTAGCTAATTGAAACAAGGCGGCGGATAAGCTCGTCGCGGGACATCTGTTGCCCCTCTCTTACGGAAACGAGAAGATTCTGATACTCAAGCGGGTCACCGAGTGTATAAATACAGGATACCGACGCAACGATTATTACGTCGCGACGCTCAAAAAGCGCACTTGTGGCGCTGTGACGAAGCATATCTATCTCGTCGTTGACCATAGCGTCCTTCTCGATATACATATCCTTGCCTGGAATGTATGCCTCGGGCTGATAGTAGTCGTAGTAGGAAACGAAGTACTCTACCGCATTGTCGGGGAAAAAGGAGCGAAACTCGGTGCATAGCTGTGCCGCAAGCGTTTTGTTATGCGCGAGAACAAGGGTGGGTCTATTGAGGTTGGCGATAACGTTAGCCATAGTAAAGGTCTTGCCCGAACCCGTCACGCCAAGCAGAGTCTGTGCGCGCTCACCCGCAAGAATACCGTCGGTGAGTGCCTTTATCGCTTCGGGCTGGTCGCCCGTCGGAGCGAAATTGCTTTTCAGTATAAATCTACCCTCTGTCATTTTCTTCTCCTTTCACACATACTTATTATACATTTTATCACAAAATATTATTAAAGTAAAGAAAAAAATGATAGAAAAATGCGGTGGTTGACAATTATTTACTTTTAAGGTATAATAATGGTAATAAAGGTCGATTTATGGAGAAACGAGGTACTTATAATGTATAGGAAAACCGAAAAATTCATTCACAAGACGGTACATATTCTCGAATTTATTATCGCGCTTCTTACTATGCTGGTTATGATTGGGCTTATGGGACTTGAAATTTACCGTATGTTCACCGTTGCGGATTATTTCGCTACGGCATCTAACTACCTTCACCACGTGCTCACTATCGTGGTCGGACTTGAGTTTGTTCGAATGCTCATAAACCTCACTCCTGCTAACACCCTCGAGGTGCTTATCGTGGCGATTTCACGCCAGGTTATCGTCAACCACGACAACCAGATAAGCAACATCGTCTGCGTGCTTTGTATCGCGGGACTGTTTGCAATCAAGCGTTTCCTTATTCCCAAGGAAGATATGAAAGAGGAAATTTCGAGCACTGACGACTAGTAAAGGGCAAGCAAAAAGCACTTTGGCAAATGCCAAAGTGCTTTTCTTTTTGGTGATTGAAAATACAAAATATTCCGCACGCATTTTTGCGAGTAGATTTTTAGGAAGAAGCGTTAATCGTTACCCGAAGGCGTATTTTCATACGTCGAGCGGTTGCGAGTGACGGTTATTACAAAAATATACCGCAAAATGAAATTGATGAAGTGCGAGGATTTTGTATCGCCAGCCGTAGATACCTACGGCAAGATGCAAAACTCTGATGCAATTCTCAATTTTTACATGTCCCAGTTGTGGTAGACAGCATTTACGTCGTCATCCTCGTCAAACTTGTCAAGCATCTTCTCCATATTGGCGATATCTTCCTCGCTCTCAAGCTCAACGTAGGTTGAGGGCACTTTCGCAAGGTCGGCAGTGTTGATGTGATAACCGAGCGCGATTATCGCATCACGGACTGTGTCAAGGTCGGCAGGATCGGTATAGATAGTGTACTCACCCTCGTCACACTTGATGTCCTCTGCGCCCGACTCAAGAGCGTCCTCCATAATCTTGTCCTCGTCAATCTCGTTATCCTCGTCGACGATGCTGATTACGCCCTTCTCCTCAAAGAGATAGCCTACACAGCCGTTCTGACCGAGGTTTCCGCCGTACTTGGAGAATGCGGCGCGCACGTTTCCTGCAGTACGGTTGCGGTTATCGGTAGAGGTCTCAACGATAATTGCAACACCCGATGGGCCGTAGCCCTCGTAGATAATCTCCTCGAAATTGATATCCGAGTTATCGGTGAACTTCTTAATAGTACGCTGAATGTTATCGTTAGGCACGTTGTTAGCCTTTGCCTTAGCTATAAGGTCGCGCAAACGCGAGTTGTTGTTAGGGTCGGGACCGCCTGCCTTGATGGCAACAGCCATTTCCTTGCCTATCTTGGTGAAAATCTTCGCCTTGGCAGCGTCTGCCTTTTCCTTTTTGTGCTTGATATTATTCCATTTAGAATGTCCTGACATATTTATATCTCCTACTTAAATTTTCTCGGGGGACTGCATACAGATAAGGTGCAATGCGGTACGAAGCACCTGGTTTGTCGCTCTGGTGAGCGCTACGCGGCTGCTCCTCAGCTGCTCGTCGTCACAGTTTGCAATAGAGCACTCGTGATAGAAGCGGTTAAAGGCAGCGCAAAGGTCGAGAATATATCTCGTCACCACCGAGGGCTCGTAGTCGGCAATAGCCTGATTGATACGCTCGGGGAATACCGATATGGTTTTTGCAAGCTCCGACTCAAGCTCACAAAGAGGCGCATCGGTCATCTCTCCGACTATGCCTGCCTTTTCAAGCACCGAGCAGGTACGCGCGTATGTGTACTGCGCGTAAGGACCCGTGTTTCCGTCAAAGGAAAGCGCGTCCTCCATCATAAAGTTGATGTCACGCATACGGTTGTTAGAAAGATAGTAGAATACTATCGCGCCAACGCCGACCTTCTCACCTATTTCTTGACATTTTGCCTCGTCGGGATTCTTCTCGCGAGCAATTTCCTTAACTCTCGCTATCGCCTCGGCAAAGAGGTCCTTAAGAAGAATTACGTTGCCCGTTCTGGTGGCGAGCTTTGCACCGTTGATGCTCACCGTACCGTAAGGAACGTGAACTAGCCGGTCGTACCAATCGTAGCCCATAAGCTCAACAACCTTGAACCACTGTGCAAAGTGGAGCGACTGCGCCGCACTCGTCACGTAGATTGCCTTGTCGAAATTATACTCACCCTTGCGGTAAACCGCAGCGGCAATATCACGGGTAGGATAAAGAGTCGAGCCGTCGCGCTTCAGAATAAGGCAGACGGGCATATTCCATTTTTCAAGGTTTACTATAGACGCACCGTCGTCAATTTCAAGGAGTCCCATATTACGAAGCTTTTCAACCTCTGCAGGCATCTTGTCGGTGTAGAAGGACTCGCCCTTGTAGGAGTCGAACTCTATACCGAGAAGCTTGTAGGTTTTCTGATACTCCTCAAGGCTGACGTCAACGAACCAGCGCCAAAGGGCGAGATTTTCCTCGTTGCCCTCCTCGAGCTTTTTAAATTCGGCACGTGAAGCGTCGGCAAGGGAGGATTTCTTATCCTCGTCACCGTCTTCCTCTGCCTTGATTTCATTATTTATTCTTACGTAGAGCTTAACGAGCTCGTCAACTCCGCCCTGCTCTATTACGGTCTTATCGCCCCACATCTTGTACGCAACGATAAGCTTACCGAACTGAGTTCCCCAGTCGCCAAGATAATTTATACCAACACACTTGTAGCCCGCAAACTCGTGAAGAAGCTTCAGCGAGTGGCCGATTACAGTCGTGCCAAGGTGACCGATGTGGAACGGCTTTGCAACGTTGGGCGAGGAGTAGTCGAGAACTACGGTCTTGCCCTCACCGTTTTTCGGTGAGCCGTAGGTGTCGCCGTCGCGGAAAACGTCAGAGACAACGCGCTTTGCAAAAGCAGTGCCGTCAATTTTAAGGTTAAGATAACCGTTCACTGCACTGACAGAGGAAAACTCCTCACACTCAATGCCGCCTGCAAGCGCCTCGGCAATCTGCACGGGCGAGCGACGCAAAATCTTGGAAAGGCGGAAGCAAGGGAGCGCAATATCGCCCATGGTTTTGTCGGGCGGATACTCCAGCATCGAAATAACGTCCTCTGCCGAAAGCAGCCCCTCGCCAAAGGCTTTAGCAGCAACCGATGCGATATATTCCGCAGTTTTTTTCTTCAGTGTAAGCATTTATTGTACCTTTCAGATAGAATCTTTCATATTAACGTAGTCACCCGAGGGCTCTTTATCAACGAGCACCGCAGGGATAAAGGTGGTGAAGCTCATAGTATACGCCATAGCCGAATCAAAGCCGCCTACGAGATAGAACTCGCCCTCCCTCTCGCTGACCTCTACGTCAGGAATCGCTTCACCGCGCGAGATTTTTTCAAGCAAGGGAGAAATAACGTCGCCGTTAAGCTCTATTTCAGGGAAATTGAGCCTCACAGGAGTGATAAACACGCGGTTATACGATTTATCTGATTTCCACTGCTCAAACGCTGTGATAATGCACTCGGCAACCTCCTCGGGCGTTGCGTTTGAGGTATCGACT
Source organism: Oscillospiraceae bacterium (assembly GCA_015063385.1). Lineage (GTDB taxonomy): Bacteria > Bacillota > Clostridia > Oscillospirales > CAG-272 > UBA1740. Next base: position 21,596 of record SVUG01000008.1, read on the forward strand.
ATCAAGGAATAGTTAGACAAATCCTTAATGTTCACACCGTACTGCTCAAGATATCGCTTCTTCTCGCTCTCGCGGCGCGTGCGCGTAGCCTCTATGGTTTCTTCAAGCGTTGCAGAATGCTCACCGCGGCGGTTAGCGTTCATAATACGCAGAGCACTCGTTTCAATGTCGCAGGAGAGATACACCTTGAACGTACCGCGCGTGAAATGCCACGCCATACGCGAATCGATAATAAGGAACTTGTCCATATCGGAAAGCTCAGCTATACCGTCGTCAATCTCATGGTCAATTTCGGGGTGCGTTTCCATGTATTTATTAAGCTCAGTGACGGTCATACCGCGCTTCTCGGCAATAGAGCGCACTATAGCACCTGTGCAGTAATACTCAGCACCAAGACGTTTGATAAGAATATCCGCGACCGTGCTTTTACCGCTGCCAAGGTCGCCCGCAAGCGAAATTTTTTCCGTCATACCCATCTCCGACATAATATTTTTAACTAAATTATTATAATATAATTTGTTTAAGTTGTCAAGGCTGTTTTTGAATTTTATTGTTTTCTGCTTTTTCCCGAATAATTTTGCCTGATATGGCAAGAATAGGTTTACATCGAACTAGGAAAGGATGAAGAAAATGGATAAACAAATCAAATTCAGCGAGCAGCCAATGAAGGTTAAAATTATTTACGTTGCGGTGCTTGCAGTGCTTTGCATCACGGCGGTGGTTATCGGAATCGTTTCGGTAGCATCGAAGAAGGACGAGGTGCCTGACGGCACCGAAAATCCGCCCGTAAGCGACGGCTCGGGCGAAAATACCGACAACGGCGGTGACACCGGTGAGGAGGAAAACAAAAAGCCCGAAAAGCTCACTATGACATCTCCCGTTGTAGGTGAGATTACGAAATCGCACAGTCTCGATATGCCCGTATTCTCTACCACCCTCAACGAGTGGCGCGTGCACACGGGAATTGACATTTCCGCAGCGGAGGGCTCAGAGGTGTTTGCCGCAGCGTCCGGAACGGTAAGCCGCGTTTACAATGACCCATTCCTTGGAAAAACCGTAGAAATCACCCATGACGGCGGTGTCGTCAGCGTGTATTCCAATTTGCAGAACACAGGCATTGAGGTAAGCGAGGGACAGGCGGTTTCTGCAGGGGCAAAAATCGGTCTTGTGGGTGACACCTCGCTCTCCGAGCTTGCAGACGAGGGACATCTGCACTTTGCCGTTAAGGTGAACGGTGTCAGCGTAAATCCTCTCGATTATATCTCCGAGGAATCGCAGAAGGCGTCTCTCGGAATTGCCGAGGTATAATGCTCGAAGAATACGCCAAGGTTATTGACAATCGATTAAAATTGTGATATAGTATATCCGTCGGGGACTTCTATCCGCGAAGCCCCGACGATTTTCTTTTTCAAAAGCAAGGAGTATTAAAGGAATGACCAACGTTGCTATACTCGGATTTGGCGTCGTGGGCGGCGGTGTCGCCGACCTGTTGACCAAGAATTCTGCTGAGGTTAAAAAGCTTGGCGGTGACGAGATTAACATTAAATATATTCTTGATTTGCGCGATTTTCCCGACTCGCCATTTGCCGATAAGGTGGTACACGACTATAACGTTATCGTGGACGACCCCGAGGTTGACTGCATAATCGAGGTTATGGGCGGCTCGCACCCAGCGTACGAGTACACAATGGCGGCACTCAAGGCGGGCAAGAGCGTTATCACCTCTAACAAAGAGGTTGTCGCAAACTTTGGTGACGAATTTCTCGCGGCGGCAGAGGCTTCGGGCGTTAGTTATCGCTTTGAGGCGGCAGTTGGCGGCGGTATTCCTGTAATTTCTCCTATGATAAACTGCATCGGTCAGAATAAAATCACCGAGGTGCGCGGTATTCTCAACGGCACGACCAACTACATTTTAACGAAGATGTTTTCATTCGGCGCAGGCTTTGAGGAGTCCTTAAAGGACGCGCAGGAGCGCGGATACGCGGAGCGCAATCCCGACGCTGACATTCTCGGCACTGACGCGTGCAGAAAAATTGCTATTCTCTCTTCTCTTGCGACCGGCAGACTCGTGCCCACCGAAAATATTCACACCGAGGGCATCACCGGAATTCGCAAGGCAGACGTCAAGGCGGCTGAGAAGCTCGGCATGAGCATCAAGCTCCTTGGCAGAAGCATTATCGCAGATGACGGCACTTACATTATGGTTGCCCCCTTTATGATTGGCAAGGATTCTCCCCTTTCAAACGTTTCGGGCGTTTACAACGCGATTGAGGTGCTCGGTGAGCCTATCGGCAGCGTTATGTTCTACGGACCCGGCGCAGGTGCAGGTGCAACCGCATCGGCAGTCGTTGGCGACTTGATGCAGGTTATGTGCTCCGGCAGAGCCTGTGCGCAGCCTACTATGATAAAGAGCCTCGACGGTGTATGCGACTTTGCTGAATTTGAGTCGAGACAGTATATTGCTCTATCGGGCGCTGACCAGAACTCTATCACCGCTTCATTCGGTGAGGTTCAGTTCATTCCCGCAGACGAGGAAATCGCTTTTATTACCAAAAAAATGCGCGAGGGTGACGTAGAAGCAAAGCTCGAATCACTCGGTGCTGAAATAAAATCCAGAATAAGACTTGCTTGAGGGGGACGCTAAAATGATGAAGGTATTGCCTTGGATGTATAATCACGATATAATTGCAAATATCAAGCCCGAATATCGATACGACGGAAAGGAGCCCTTTGAGGTCTGGCAGAAGAAGGCTAAGGAAAAGCTCTATGAGCTTCTCGGTATGAAAAATATCAGAAAGGCTGACGACACTCACTTCACTATTGAGCACGTCAAGGAAACCGACGAGTACACCGAATATCGCTTCACTCTTGAGAGTGAGGTTGGCTATGTATTTCCCTCGGTTATGAGAGTTCCCAAGGGAATCGAGGGCAAAATGCCGGTTATGATTTGCCTTCAGGGTCACTCAACCGGTATGCACATCTCGCTCGGCACTCCTATCTTTGAGCGCGACTTTGCTTCGATTGCCGGAGGCGACCGTGACTTTGTCGTTCGCGGTGTTAAAGAGGGCTTTATTTCGGTTGCAGTTGAGCAAAGAAACTTCGGTGAGTGCGGCGGTCACCCGGAAAAGGGTGTGCCGATGTGCCACGTTTCCTCTATGAGTGCTATTATCAACGGCAGAACGACTATCGGTGAGAGAATTCACGACGTCTCCTGCGTAATTGATGCACTTATCGAAAACTTCGACTTTGTTGATGCAGATAACATCAACCTTATGGGCAACTCGGGTGGCGGTACCGCTACATATTACGCTGCCTGCCTTGAGGAGAGAATCAAGCTCGCTATGCCCTCCTGCGCGGTATGCACATACAAGCATTCTATCGCTGCTATGGAGCATTGCGTATGCAACTTTATCCCTAATATCGCAAACTATTTCGATATGGGCGACCTTGCGGGTATGATTGCACCCAGAAAGCTCGTTGTGGTTAACGGAAGGCAGGACGACATCTTCCCTGACGAGGGTGTGCGTGAGAGCTTTGAGATTATTAAGAAGATGTACGAGGCGGCAGGTGTTCCCGACAACTGCGCGCTCGTCACAGGCGAGGGCGGTCACCGCTTCTACGCCGACGACGCTTGGCCTGTTGCCAAGGAGCTTATGAGTAAATAAACCAAAAGGACACGGTCAAAGCCGTGTCCTTTTTTAGTCCTCAATATATTCCATTATATCCTCAATTTTACAGTTAAGTACCGCGCAGAGTTTGTTAAGCGTTTTAGTTTCTATATTATCGTTGGCTTTAAGGCGTCGAACCGTCTTGCTGTCAATTCCGCACTCCTCACGCAACTTGTAGGTAGATATTCCTTTTTGTTCCATAGTTTTCCAAAGTCTATCAAAAACAATCATTTTTTTCAAATCCCCCTTGACAATAAATATTATGGGGGTTATAATCTAAAATATTAAGGGGATATAATCCCCATATCTCAAAAAGGTGAGGACACAATATGGAATTATGGGAAGAATTGCTTTGCAATGCCGTAATCAAGGCTAACGTTGAAATAAAATTTCCAAACGATTTTGACTTGAACAAGATTATTGAAAACAAGTGCTATAAAGCGCTGAAGGCAATTAAAGAAATTATTGAAGACGATGAACTAGAAGACGAAGAGTGCTTCGAAAGGATAGAGGAAATAGTATGTGTGTTTGAATCTATCGGTAGTAATGGTGGAAGTCGCCACGATTTTTAATTAAAATTCCGACAGCTCTACGATTCTGTTCGATTTTTTGAGTATTGCAGAAAGAGTTATAATCGACATGCAGACGAGAATAAGGTCGGTTGCTGAAAGAAGAAATGCAGAGGAAATATATCCGGAAAGAAGAATGAACAGACAAAAAATCGGGGCGAAAAGCGGCACTAATGAATGAAAATAAAGAGCAACGCACTCCTCACCGTAGGAATACCAGCAGATTATGGTCGAATAGGCAAAGGCAAAAATCAAGGCTAAGAGAATATATCCCGAAAATTCTCCCAGCGTGCCGACGAATGCCGCGTTTACAAGCGACATAGGGGTGGAAAACGCACCAATATCGTCAACCGAAAGTAAAATTACGAAAGCCGTCAGCATACATAGCACGGTAGTGTCAAAGAACACCTCGCACATGCCGAAAAGGCCTGCAACCGACGGTTCTCGCTCACGCGAGCGAGAGTGACCCAGAGCAGACGTGCCTGCGCCTGCCTCGTTTGATAAAATTCCTCTGGCAAAGCCCTCCTTTATCGCTATAAGCGACAGCGACGAGAGTGCGCCGCCAAGAGCCGCCTCTGCTCTAAATGCAGAAGAGAAAATCCTCAAAACAACCGATGGGATTTTATAGAAGTTCAAGCAAATTACGCAAAATGACATCAATATGTAAATTATAGTTGTCAAAGGAATGATAATTTCGGTTAAACTCTCAATTTTTTCTCCGTTGCCTTTTATAACGGGAAAAAGTAAAATTATAAGAAAGAGGGCGACGGCGAGCTTCTTAATTCCAAGATTTTCAGAAGCGACGTCTATAAGTGCCGCCCCCTGCATTGCAGAGCCCATGAAAAGTGCAAGAGCTACCGTCAAAGCGGCACAGACAGGAGAAAGAAATCTACCGTACCTTGTAAATATCGTTGGAAGCGCGCTAGCTATACCGCCTTTTTCCATCGGGGCATCAAACACCAGGAGAGTTTCGGAATATTTTATAACCATCGAAAATATTGATGAAATAAACAGCCAAAAGACGCTTCCCTCTCCGCCTATCATAATTCCCGCTGCGACACCGAAGATATTGCCGACTCCGAGCGTACCAGCCAGTGCGAGAATCAGTGCTCGCCTCGCCGAGCGCTCTCTGGCTGCTTCAAGAAAGCTTTTTATAGTTCTTATCGGGTGCAGAATAAAGAAGAATTTTAGCCGAAAAAGCAAAAACACACCAACAAAAGTGACCATTATCGGTATCAGAAAAGAAATTTGCATAAAAAATCCTCCGCTAAATAATATGCGGAGGATTTCCTTAAATTGTATTATTTAAAGCAAAAATGCATCTACTATCTTCCAGATGATAAACAAAGCCATACCAATTCCAACACCTATCAGTACGTAGTTGTAGAATTTATCAAACTGCTTCTGCTTTTCTTCGTCAGCGACGTCCTTTGCCTTGTCCTCCTCACTCTCGGCAAGCTCCTCGGGAATCTCGTCAAATTCGTCCTCGGAATCGCTCACCTCGTCAAGCGAAAAGTCATATTCGCCCGCATTTATTTTCTTTGCGCGGTCGCGAGCGCTCGTCATAAGCGCGGTGACGGTGGTATAGGTCTGCTTGTCAGGGTCGGAGTCTGCCATTTTATTACCTATGCGCTCCATAGCTGCCGAAATTTCGTCAGTATCCCTCGAAAGAGTCGCAGTGTCGAGGTCGGCTGCACACTCCTCGCAGAGATAGCGCGGTGTGCCGTATGCACCCATTGTCAGTATCGGTGCGTCCTCGGTATCTATTTTAGCGTTGCATATCGAACACTTATCCATTTTCTACTCCTTTTTTCCCGACTCGCCTCTGAGCGATGAACGGAAAAATTTGATATATTCCTCGCGAAGAGCAGCACGCTCGGAGATTTCCTCCTCGGTGAGCTCACGCTCCTTGGCAATTCTGCCAAGCTCGTTTATCCTGTCAATTTTTGCTTTTTCCATATTATTTTCTCCTATAAAGCTTCGCAAGACCGCCCGTTGCGGTTTCTCTGTAGTGGTGCGAGAGGTCCTTGCCCGTTTCATACATAGTCTTTATAACCATATCAAGCGAGATTTTTCTCGAACCGGAGAGGAAGTTTGCAAGATTGACAGCGTTTATCGCGCGCATTGCGGCAACCGCATTTCGCTCAATGCAGGGTATCTGCACGAGACCGCAAATGGGGTCGCAGGTAAGACCGAGATGGTGCTCAAAGGCAATCTCCGAGGCGTACTCAATCTGGTCGATACCCATTTCAAAGAGCTCACCGAGCGCCGCTGCCGCCATTGAGCAGGCAGTGCCAATCTCCGCCTGGCAGCCACATTCAGCACCGCTGATAGAGGCGTTGGTTTTCGTAAGCGTGCCTATAAGACCTGCAACTGCAAGCGCCCTGATAATTTCCTCGTCGGAAAATCTGTGCTTTTCCTGCATATAGCGAAGAACCGACGGAAGCACTGCGCAAGCACCGCAGGTAGGTGCGGTGACAATCGTGCCGTTATCTGCGTTCTGCTCGCTCACCGCGTATGCATACGCGCAGACGATGCGGTTTTCCCTCGTCACCTCGCGCTCGTCAATATGGCGCTTGTTGTAAAGCTGCTGCGCCTTTCTCTCAACCTCAAGCCCTCCGGGAAGAATACCCGATGTTGTGAGTCCTTCGTGGATTGCGTTCTGCATCACACCCCACACTTCAAAAAGGAACTCGCGTATTCCCTCACCCTCACGCATGAGAACGTAGTCTGAAAGCCTTATTTCATTTGCTTTACAATATTCTGCAATAGCGGTAAAGCTGCTTTGAGGATAGACGTCTGAAGCATCATCACCTTCTCTGCCCTCAATCTCAATATCTCCGCCGCCGACGCTCATAACACGCATTTTACTGATGCGCTCGCCGCCAACGACCGAGTAAATATCCATGGTATTCTCGTGCGGCAGGTCGCGGTCGTCAGTATTGATTATAATTTCCACAGACTTGTCTGTCGCAGCCTTGATAGCCTTATCGGTGCCGTGTCCCTCACCCGTGTCGGCAAGTGAACCGAATAGAACGACCACGTAGCTATCCGCCTCGGGATGCTCACTGACGTAGATGCTCATAGCCTTCGCCGGTCCCATAGTATGAGAGCTGGAGGGGCCCTTACCTATCTTATATATATCTCTTATGGACTTCATAAAATGCTCCTTAAGAATTCGTTTTCTTTATTTTAACATATTAAAATAAAATATGCAAGGAAAACTCACATTTTATTTAACATTCAAAAAGCGGTGTGGTATTTTCTTGGAAATACAGTATGCCAAATAAATTTTAAAAGCATCGGGAATTACAAACGGAGCTACGCAGGTCAGAAGAACTGCGCCCAGTGTTTTTTCACCGTTTGCGTATACAAATGTAAACCAAAGTGTGCCAAACGCATAGATTGAAGCAAGGCAAACAGCGGAATTTATAATTTTAAAAATCTCTCTTTTGGGTAAAACTACGTCTAGCAGCCAAAAGATGAGCGAGCCGAAAAGCATACCGATAATATAGCCGCCCGTAGCATCAAGAAGCCTTGCAGCTCCGCCCGTGAAGCCTGAAAATATCGGAAGCCCGAGCGTGCCGAGAAGCAGATATACGAAAACGGCAATGCTGCCGTCCCTGCCACCGAGAATGAAAAGGGCACAAAACATAACGAGCGTCTGCATAGTTATCGGAATGGGAAGCGGAATATAAATCAATGCGCTCACAGCCATAAGTGCTGCAAAAAGCGAGATTTTAGTCAGAGTTCTTGTAAAATCCTTGCTCATATTGCCCTCCTCTCTTTTTCTAATGTATTTTACCATCAAGCAGGTAATTTGTCAAGTTTTTGCGCGCTCATGTAGAAATGTTCATATTTTTATGATAAAATATCTCTTAACCGTATGGCAAGCCAACTCGCAAGCCATGCGCTTAACCGAAATAAAATCAAAGCCTTTGAGGTGAAAAATGAAAATGAATTTTAATTTATCGGAATTTTTAGAAAAAATCTTTGGAGGTGGCAAGGAAAAAAGCCTGCGTACAAGAATAATCACGTCGCTGATTATCGGAGTGCTTACGGCGGCTATTATTTTCTATCTTTTCCTTCCGCCGATAAACATATTTGCAGAGGGCTTCTGGATTTATCTTCTCGTGGTAATTCTCGCGTTCTCGATTCCGTTCTTCAAATTCTCTGACGGTCAGGTGAGCATAACCGACCGAAACGGAAAAATAAGCAAAAAAATCGTGGGCGGCACTAACAAGTGGATTGTAATTGCCCTGCTCGTACCGATTGCCGTGCTGGCAATAGGCAGCATTATTTCTTCCCCTATCTTTAACGCAAGAAGATACGCGAGCATAATTGAGGTCAAGGAGTCCGACTTTGCTGCAGACCTTCCCGAAACGAGCGAGGTCACCAATATTGCTCTCATGGATACCGATTCGGCAAGAATACTCGGCAACCGAACGCTCGGCTCACTCTCTCACGTCGTGTCGCAGTACACCGTCAGCCCCCAATATACACAGATTAACTATAAGAATACTCCGAAAAAGGTGACCAACCTTGAGTACGACGGCTTCTTTAAGTGGATTGGAAACAGAGAAAACGGCATACCCGGTATGGTTGTGGTTGACCCGGTTAAAAGCAGTGCCGAATACGTAGAGCTTGCCGAGCCTATGCACTACGTTGAGAGCGGCTATTTCGGGGACGATCTGATTCGTAAGCTTCGCTTTGCGTATCCCACCAAGATTTTCGATTATGAATCGATCAGCTTCGAGATTGACGACGAGGGAAACCCCTATTATATCGTATCCTGCTACAAGCCTCGCGTTGCGCTCTTCGGCGCTCGTGACGTATCCGAGGTAATTATCTTTGACCCGACCGATGCTTCAAGCGAGATTTACGACGTAAAGGATACTCCCTCGTGGGTTGATATAGTTTACGACGGTTATCTTGCAACCGAAAAATATAATTGGCACGGAACTCTCTCGGGCGGTTATATCAACAGCATCATAGGAAACGTCGGCTGTAAAATGGCAACAGATGATTTCGGATATATCGTAATTGATGACGACGTATGGTATTTCACAGGTGTGACGAGTGCGGTTTCCGACGATAAGTCAAACATCGGCTTCATTCTCTCAAACGCCAGAACGGGCGAGTATAAATTCTACTCCGTAATAGGCGCAGAGGAGCATTCGGCTATGGACGCAGCCGAGGGTGAAATTCAGGAAAAGGGCTACGTTGCCTCCTTCCCCTCTCTCGTTAACGTTTTAGGTCAGCCAACCTATATTATGGTTTTGAAAAACAATGCGGGAATCGTTGAGCGATACGCTCTCGTTAACGTTCAGAACTACAGCCTCGTAGCCATAGGCACGACTCAGGCAGAGGCTATGGCTGAATATAAAAAGGTTCTCAAGCAAGGCAATATCGACGTAGGCGGCAGCGACGACACCCAGGAAACCACCGTCACGATAAAGGACGTGGAAATCGTTATGCTCTCGGGCGTAGCAACGGTGTACCTAAAGGCTGATGACGGCTGTGTTTACAAGGGCTTCCTTGAGTCCGACGAGGCTCTTATTCTCATTGAACCGGAAAGCAAGCTGAAAATCAATTACACCGATAGTGATATTGACAAAATATTTATAATTTCAAGCTGGGAATTCTCAGAATAAAGCTAAAGGCTACCGCATTTCGCGGTAGCCTTATATTTTATTTGGAAAGATACTCGTCGATTGCCTTGGCTGCGATTTTGCCCGCACCCATCGCGGAGATTACGGTTGCCGCGCCGGTCACGGCATCACCGCCTGCGTATACGCCCTCCTTGGTGGTAGCACCGTTTTCGGTGACGATTATTCCGCCCCAGCGGTTAACGTCAAGGCCCTTGGTGGTGGACTTGATAAGCGGGTTTGGCGACGTGCCTATAGACATAATCACGGTATCGACGTCGAGGATAAACTCGCTGCCCGGAATCTCTACGGGACGGCGTCTGCCACGCTCGTCAGGCTCGCCAAGCTCCATTCTGATGCATTTCATAGCAGTGACGAAGCCGTTGCGCGCGTCGCGCTTGTCATCGGGGTTATTATAGCCGAGAATCTCTGTGGGATTACAAAGCAGGCGGAACTCGATTCCCTCCTCCTCTGCGTGTTCAACCTCCTCACGCCTTGCGGGAAGCTCATCCATAGAGCGACGGTATACGATATACACCTTTTCTGCACCAAGGCGAAGCGCGGTTCTCGCCGCATCCATAGCAACGTTTCCGCCGCCAACGACAGCAACCTTACCGCCCTTCATAATCGGGGTGTCGGGGCTGTCAAGGTACGCCTTCATAAGATTGCTTCTCGTGAGGAACTCGTTAGCCGAGTAAACGCCCTTGTAGCTTTCACCCGGAATGCCCATAAAGTTGGGAAGTCCCGCGCCCGAGCCGATAAAGACCGCCTCATATCCCATCTCAAAAAGCTCGTCAACCGTGAGAGTTTTACCTATAATAACGTTGGTCATAATCTCAACGCCCATAGCCTTAAGATTATCTACCTCTTTTTTAACTATGCTCTTGGGCAGACGGAACTCGGGAATGCCGTAAACAAGCACGCCGCCTGCTGTATGAAGTGCCTCAAAAACGGTGACTACATATCCGAGCTTTGCAAGGTCGCCGGCACAGGTAAGTCCCGAGGGACCCGAGCCGACTACGGCTACCTTGTGACCGTTTGGTGCGGCACATTCGGGTGCCTTGTCACTGTGTGCATTGTGCCAATCGGCAACGAATCTCTCAAGTCTGCCTATACCGACAGGCTCGCCCTTGATGCCTCTGACGCACTTCGCCTCGCACTGCGTTTCCTGGGGACATACTCTGCCGCAGACCGCAGGAAGACTCGACGTTTTTGAGATAATCTCGTACGCAGCCTCAAAATCGCCCGACTTAACCTTGTCGATAAACTCGGGGATATGTATATTTACAGGACAGCCCGAAACGCAGGGCATATTTTTGCAGGAAAGGCAGCGAAGTGCCTCGTCTATCGCCATTTCTTCCGTGTAGCCGATAGCAACCTCGTGGAAGTTGTGTGCTCTTACCTCGGGCGACTGTGTAGGCATAGGATTTTTCTTTGGGGACATATTTGCCATTATCACTTCGCCTCCTTCTTAAAGAGATTGCAGGCAGACTCGTATGCGTGACGCTCGAAATCTCTGTACATATTGCCTCGTGACATAGCCTCGTCAAAATCGACCTCGTAGCCGTTGAAGTCGGGGCCGTCAACGCAGGCGAACTTGGTCACACGCTTGCCGTCAACGTTCAGGGTAAGTCGGCAGCCGCCGCACATTCCCGTGCCGTCTATCATTATGGGGTTCATAGACACGTCGCAGGGGATACCGGTAGGACGGGTAGCCTCGACGACGAATTTCATCATAATGAGCGGGCCGATGGTGATAACCTTGTCAAATTTTCTGCCCGCAGCGAACATCTCGTTAAGGGGTACGCAGACGTTGCCCTCTCTGCCGTAAGAGCCGTCGTCAGTCATAACGAAAAGCTCGTCGGAGCATGCACGGAACTCGTCCTCAAGGATAACGAGGTCGCTGTTTCTGAATCCGATTATAGACGTCACGCGAGCACCGCGTGCCTTGAGTGCCTCTGCCACGGGAAGTGCAATAGCACAGCCGACACCGCCGCCAACTATACATACGTCGGTGAGCCCGTCAAGGTGCGTGGGCAGACCAAGAGGACCTGCGAAATCGGATATGTACTCGCCCTCGTTCTTATGATTTAATTTTTCGGTTGTAGCACCGACTATCTGGAATATTATTTTTACCGTACCTGCTTCCCTATCGTAGCCTGCAACGGTAAGGGGTATTCTCTCGCCATCCTCGTCCACACGGAGAATGATAAACTGACCGGGTTCAGCCTTCTTTGCAACGAGCGGAGCTTCAATATCCATCATAGTGACGGTAGGATTAAGCGACCTTTTGCTAACTATTCTGTACATTTTGCCTCGTTTCGTGTCGTTTTGCCATATTTTTTGAGTGCAACGCACCTAAAAAAGCTAACGACCTCTTTATTTTACATACGTTAATTATACTACTAAAGCCAAACTTTTGCAATAGCTTTTTGTGTTTTTTTAGATTGCTTTAACACATTTTTCACTTTTAACGCTTTTTATTAAAATCAAGCATAAGAAAAGAGCGATTTGACTAATCAAACCACCCTGTTTTTATTTAGTTAGAATTTCTTGTTTTTCAAGGTTTCCATAGATTCGGCAATACAGTCAACATGAAGTATTTATTGGTGAGTTATTTGCATATAGCCTCAATCAAAATAATGACCGCAAAAACTGCCAGAGTAAACAATATCGTTATCAAAAATGAAAAAAGTATATTCAACTTATAAGAAAATGACGTTTTTCTATCCAGAAAATAAAGCGATGTCAAAAAAGCCACACACAAAATTAGCATTGAACCAAGTCCAACCAAAAATTCTTCAGTACCACCAGGGCTTGGATTTCCAACCATTGCATCAAGATTACCTGCCAAACATTCTAATATGTATTTCACAGTTTTCATGTAAGCTAACTCCTCCTTTTTTATTATTATATCACAGCAATACGAAAAAGTAAAGAGGACGATTTGATTTCTCAAACCGCCCTATTTTATTAGCTTTACAAATAGAAGTATTATTCTCATATTTTGCGCCTCATAAATAGGCTAAACTTTATTTATCGATATTAAAATACTGGGATTCTAACGAATCGATATAATTATTGCCAACACGACCTATGCATTCAATAAACACGCCATTAGCATCGTATATGCAACAGTCACCGTAATATTTCGTATCACCTGTGTCGTCAGTATAAACGCAATTACTTAAAACAACCATATTGCCGTTGCTTTGGTACAAAATCAGCGTTTTTCCAATCGGCTCGTTTAAGGCGCTGGCATAATATAGATATCCTCTATCTGATACATCTTTCACAACATCTTCAATCTTGGAGTCATCAAGAGTTGCTATCAAGCTAACTTTGCTAAAATCAAAGGTTGGCTTTTTATCACCTTCGATATTTCGAATCATTTTGGGATTTTCATTTTCATAATTAACTAATTCGATTTTTGTCGTATTAGCTAATAAAGCTTCAGCATTCAATAGATGCGTTGCAGGATCACAGCTTACAAGCGTAAGTATGAACACAAGCACCGATACCAGCAAAATTAACCTTTTCATACAAGCCCCTCAAATGAAAGTTTATTGGTTAGTTTCCTAACCACCTTTAGTATATCACAAAATTCCACAAAAGTAAATAGGGCGATTTGATTTCTCAAACCGCCCTATTTTATTTAGTTAGAATTTCTTGTTTTTCAAGATCTCCATAGTTTCGCCAAAACAGTCAACATGAAGTATTTATTCTACATCATTTGCTTTCTTTATCATTTCGTGTGTAATAAAAGCCAAGCGACACTCGTGGCACAAATTAAGGTCAGAGTCAAAATGTCCGCCGCATTTCTCGATTTCGCCACTGCACTTCGGGCAGGATGTTAAAACTTTATTGTTCTTCTCAAATTCATACCAACCACCAATGGGATTGCCGAGAAGGTAGTAAACAGGTTTTCCCACCTTTTTCTCAAGCTCGGTGCATATATCCATACCGGCTTTATTAAGCTGTGATTTATAGTCAATAATCTGTCGTTTTGTAAATCTGTCAGACAAACCGTCCATCCACAAAGTATCGACAGCCTTATATATAGATTGGAAATCTAAAATAGACAAATGCTCTTCTTCTTGATACAAATACGGGATTCTAATTAAAGGTATCTCCTTGCCACAATCTCCGCAAATAATTGGACTTGAACTGTCGTCAGGATTTATCGCCAATATGTAATAGCTATGATCATCACAATGGCAGCAATCGGTGGAGCTTGGTTCATCGCAAATTATTTCGAAGCTTATCTCAAAATCCGCAATTTCTTTGCGGATGTAGTCGTTATAATATTTACTGTCTAATGAATCGTCATCGGTTGTAATTGTTGTAGCAATAAAATATTCATCGTGAGTTTCAATAATCCATTCTTTGATTATCTGACCGTTCAGATATAGCATATGTAAAATGCTTTCAATCTTTTCCGCAATATTCTCTTTTCTTTCTTCTATAAGCGGCTTAAACGTAATCTTTGCAATTTTGTACATAAAAAGCTCCTTTCCATATCATTCTTTCATAATCATTATATCACACCCTAACGAAAAAGTAAATAGGACGATTTGACTAATCAAACCGCCCTGTTTTTATTTAGTTAGAATTTCTTATCTCGTAAGATATTCATAGCTTCTCCGAAGCGCTGGAAGTGTACTATTTCGCGCTGGCGGAGGAATTTGATGGCGTCGTTGACGTCGGGGTCGTCGGAGAGGCGGAGAATGTTGTCGTACATCGCTCTCGCCTTCTGCTCAGCGGCGAGGTCCTCGTGAATGCTCGCAAGAGCGTCCTCTTTAGATGCTATTGCCATTGCGTTAAAGGGTACGCCTGCTGCCGAGGAGGGATAAATACCCGCTCCGTGATCAACGTAATACTTATCGAAGCCACCCGCTATAATTTCGTCCGGGGTGAGGTTTCTAGTCAGCTGATAAACAATCGAGCCAACCATTTCCATATGACCAAGCTCCTCCGAGCCAATGTCAGTCAGAACACCGATAACTTTATCGTCGGGCATCGTGTAGCGCTGGTTAAGATAACGCATTGATGCAGCCAGTTCACCGTCAGGTCCTCCGAGGGCGCTTATGATAATACCCGCAAGGCGAGGATTGGGCCTTGCTATTTTTACGGGGTGCTGAAGCTTTTTCTCATAAATCCACATAAACTTACTCCCTTCCCCACGAGTTGCCGTTCATTTTTTCGTTCTGCCAGGGCCAAGGGCCGTTTATCCAGTTCCAATTCTCCGTCGAGAGATTTCCCGAGGCTACGAGTGGGCCGTACTGGTTATGGTATTCCTCTGTGAGCCTCTCAAGCTCATCTACGGTCTTGCGGTAATAGTCAAGTGCCGTGCGGCAGTTTGGGTGCGTGTCAAGATAAAGCTCAAGCTCGACCTTAACGAATCCTAACGCTCTTATCTGCTCAAGAAGCGTACCGGTAAGTCTTGTGCTTCTCGCGCCGTTCATACCCTGTGCGCCCTGGACGCCGTTATTGTTAGTGTTATTTCTCGCTCTATTCACGGCCATACACCTCCATAGGCTTATAAAGCTCCTCAAAGAGCGTGCCGTGATGCAGGGCATCGTTTGCCGAATAAAGCAGACGGAACATCTGATTTGGCGCATACACGTAGGCAAGGGGCTTGGAGTCAAGACAAGTGCCCGTGCCGCCGCAGCTATGGTTTGTCACGCCGCCAACGCTTCCATTACCGTTGCCACAGCCGTTGCCGCCATTACAGCCGCCGTTCTGGCATCCGCCACAGCCGTTTCCCATGTTATCGGTCACGCCACCGACCATGCCATCGGGCATGGGGAAACCGTTTTCGTTTTTATCCATTATTTACTGTCGTCCTTTTTGTTTTTTGCGGCATGAGAGAGGGATTATCAAAAGAGCCGTTCGCGCATAAGAGCTTCTTTTCCCTTTTCCGCCGCCATATACAGTATACGAATTTTCACGAATTTTGTGAGTAAAGGAGGTATCCTGATTGGCGTGTACTTTTAACTATCAGGTGCAACGAAAGCATAATTATTATAAAGAAAATGAGAAATCCGCCCGCAGCACCTGCACGGCCGATAAAGTCTGCTCCTGCTCCGAGCGAGGAAAGAACCGAGTAATGCAAATTGAAAAGCGACATTAAAGCAGCAGCCAAAGTCATGTTTCTTGCGGCAAAATGTAAAGGCTTATTGTCATTTGACCACTTAAACATGCCATAAATCGACGAACCAAGCGAGTAAACGGTGTAAACGAGAAATCCCAAAAGCACGAGTCCCGAATACTCCGTATGCCTGCCGAGGCGCATCGTATAGAGCATCAGCGACAGGGCGGAAAAATCGAGCAGCAAAAGTATCAGTCCGACACGCAGACAAATACGGTTTATTTTTTCGGGGCTTGCCTCGTCCATATCGTAAAGCCTTCTTGAACGCAAAATATAAGCGCGAATGGCAACGAAGATTGAATGGTAGACCGTCACGGTAGCGGCCCAGACACTGTGCTGTATTATAGCGGCGGCAAGGTTTTCAATTATATATACCAAATTCATAAGGAGTCCAAAAAAGAGTGAAATATCAAGGCGTATTGCGGGACTTGCTATCAAAATAGCAATCATACTCCTTATTCGACCGAATTTTTTTACTTTTTTCATACTTTTTATTCTTCCCTCGTCAATTTTTTTAATGCATATTAAAAGTTATACTTGACTCGGACGAGTTTATATTATATAATAGAAAAGTAATATTTTTTAGGAGAGATTATGGGCGCTGCACTGGAATTTGAAAAAGAAAAGCTTATAATCGGCGTGATATACCACGATAAAGAGGTGCTCGACGAGGCTCTGCGGATACTTATTGACGAATTTGGCGAGGTAGACCTTGTTAGTGAGGAGTTTTCGTTTTCGGGCGAATTTTCGACCTATTACGATGACGAGCTCGGTGGTGAGGGATTAAGACGAATATACAGCTTCAAGAATACGGTTGCCCCTGACAGACAGGCGGATATAAAAATACGCACGAATGAAATTGAGGCGGCGTTTTCGGTAGATGGTAAGCGCAAAATCAATCTCGACCCAGGATTTATCAATCACGGCAGGCTTATGCTGGCGACTACCAAGGAAACCGGCTTCCGCGTTCCATTAAAGGACGGTATTTATACCGAGCTTACCCTGTTTTACGCGCGAGGCGCTTGGCAGAAGTTCCCATGGACGTATCGCGACTATCAGTCCGAGCGAGTCCAACGATTTATAACCGAGGTGCGAGAGATTTATCTTTCCGAGCGCCGTGAAAACCTGTCAAAATCAGGTAAAAAACAAAGATAATTTTCCAAAAAGCGCAAGTTTTTTGGACTTTTAGCAAATAACAAAAAACAAAGGTGGACAAAATGAGAGAGTACGAACTTTTAAAAGCAAACGACCCTGAGCTCTACGCTGCCGTAATGAATGAAGCCGGCAGACAGAGAAACAAAATCGAGCTTATCGCATCCGAGAACTTCGTTTCCGAGACGGTTATGGAAGCAAACGGCACCATACTCACCAACAAGTATGCCGAGGGCTATCCCTCCAAGAGATACTACGGTGGCTGCGAGCACGTTGACGTGGTGGAGACCATTGCAATCGAGCGTGCAAAGGAGCTTTTCGGTGCGGGATACGCAAACGTGCAGCCCCACTCTGGCGCTCAGGCAAACATGGCGGTCTTCTTCGCGCTTCTTACCCCCGGTGATACAGTTCTCTCTATGAATCTCGCTCACGGCGGTCACCTCAGCCACGGCTCACCCGTAAATATGTCGGGTAAGTACTGGAATATAGTTCCCTACGGAGTATCCGAAAACGACGGCAGAATTGACTACGACGAGGTGGAAAGACTCGCGCTCGAGTCGAAGCCAAAGCTCATTCTTGCAGGCGCATCGGCATATCCCAGAGTTATTGATTTCAAGCGTTTCAGAGAAATTGCCGACAAGGTTGGCGCATACCTTATGGTAGATATGGCACACATCGCAGGTCTTGTTGCAGCAGGCGAACACCCCTCGCCCGTTCCCTACGCTCACGTGACCACGACCACTACTCACAAGACTCTTCGCGGTCCTCGTGGCGGTCTTATTCTCTCAAATGACGAGGAAATTGCAAAGGCTATTAACAAGGCTATCTTCCCCGGCACTCAGGGCGGCCCTCTCATGCACACGATAGCAGCAAAGGCGGTATGCTTCGGCGAGGCGCTCAAGCCCGAGTTCAAGGAATATGCAAAGCGCATTAAGGAAAACTGCGCAGTATTTGCCGATGCACTTATAAAGCGCGGCTTCAAGCTCGTTTCGGGCGGTACGGACAACCACCTTATGCTCGTTGACCTCACCGGTATGAAGGTAAATACCGGTAAGGAGGCTGAGCATCTCTTAGACGAAGTTGGTATCACCTGCAACAAGAACGCTATTCCCTTTGACACCCAGAAGCCCTTCGTCACCAGCGGTCTTCGTCTTGGCACTGCGGCAATTACCACGAGAGGCTTCAAGCCCGAGGATATGGTAGAGGTTGCTGACATAATTGCTATCACGCTTGCCGACTTCGAGAAGAATGCAGACGAGGCAAGAGCAAGAATTGAGGCACTTTGCACAAAGTATCCTTTATACGAATAATATAAGCGAAAAGGCATCTCTCAAGTGGAGATGCCTTTTAATCATATTGGCAGAAAAAGCGTTCGATTTCGCTTTCATAGCCCGATTTATCCACGAAATAGCTCATTCCGTGGTTCGCACCGGGAACGACGAATAGCCGTTTGGGAGCGTTGCAAGCCTTGTAGTTTTCGTAGGTCATTTCTACAGGAACAAAAGAATCGTCAGTCCCGTGAACGAACAAAACGGGGGTCGTACAGCCACGCATAGCATCGAGCGTTGAGCATTCGAGAGGAGTGTGGCCTGTGCGCCTTTTACATTCAGCACTTGCACGCCTTTTATAGAGCCTATACGGCAGGTGGAGATTGTGGCGCACGACGTGTGACCATATGTCGTCGGGGGCGGTAAAGCCCGAATCGGCAATAATTCCGTGTACAGCGGCATCAAGTCCAAGATTTGATGACATCAAGACGGTTGATGCGCCCATAGAAACGCCGAGCAGATATATCGGCAGTTCTCTTGAAAATCTCTTAACAACCCATTTTATCCACTCGATTATATCATATCGCTCGCAAATTCCAAAGGTTATATATTCACCGTCGCTTCCCTGCTGAGCTCGCTGCTCTACGTATAAAACGGTTGAATTGTTTTTAAAATATTCACTGACTATGCCAAAATCCCGACTCCAAGAGCCACGCCAGCCGTGTACGGCTATAATTATTCTTTTAGGCTCGTCCGCCTCCAAGAGATGCCCGCGAAGCCGCGTGCCATCGTAGCCCACTATCTCCACCTGCTCGGTATTCTCACGCGACAAGTACCTTTCCTTATTGAATAGCTCGCGAACGAAGGCATCACTTCCCGTTATTTTAGTTAGAACGGATTCTCTGTCCTTCATAAATTTGGGCGCTATGCGATTCATAGCCACGTCACACAGAAGCCTTGCTATAAAATAAGTAGCAAATATAAATAAAATAAGCATCAAAATAGCGATGCCGAAAAATAAAAGAAAAGAGGTCAAGGTCATAATTCAATCCTTTCCCTCTTATTATTTCTTTTTTAATAAAATAAATGCGCTTTCAGCGCAAGAATTTAGAGCAAAAGGTGCGATGGCGTCACCGTATTTACCTACGGCAGTCCGAGTAAAAACGATTTTCGAAGAAATTTTGAGCGGAAATTCGTGTTCTTCGTTGCGCCGGGCGTGGTCACCTACGGCAGTCCGAGTAAAAACAGTTTTCGAAGAAATTTTGTTTAGAGCAAGGAGTGCGATGGCGTCGCCGTATTTACATACGGCAGTCCGAGTAAAAACGATTTTCGAAGAAATTTTGAGCGAAAATTCGCGATTCGGCATCGCGCCAGCCGTAGTCACCTACGGCAAGTGTGACGAGCGCGAATTTGCGCCAAAATTTCAAAGAAAAGAAAAAGTGGGACACAGCAGGTGTCCCACACTTTCTTTTTTTGGGGTGAATTACTTAACCTCAACCTCTGCGCCAGCAGCCTTAAGATCTTCAGCGATCTTGTCTGCTTCTTCCTTGGATACGCCCTCCTTGATTGCCTTGGGAGCGGACTCAACAAGGTCCTTAGCGTCCTTAAGGCCAAGACCGGTGATCTCACGAGCAACCTTGATAACAGCGAGCTTGTTAGCGCCAGCTGCCTTAAGGATTACGTCGAACTCGGTCTTCTCCTCTGCTGCGGGAGCTGCTGCTGCGCCGGGAGCTGCTGCAACTGCTACGGGAGCTGCGGATACGCCGAATTCCTCCTCAAGTGCCTTTACGAGATCTGCGAGTTCAAGAATGGTAAGACCCTTTACAAGTTCAAGGATCTGAGTAGACTTTTCGTTCATTTTAAAATCCTCCGTTATTTAAGAAATTTTATACTGTGTAATTTGTTTTGCAGAAATTAAGCCTCTGCAGGAGCCTCTTGGGGAGCTGCTTCCTCTGCAGGAGCTGCCTCTCCGTCTTTGTCGATAATTGCCTGAAGTACGTAAGCAAAGCTGTAAAGGGACGACTGAAGGCTGCCCATCATCTTGCCGATAAGAACTTCCTTAGAGGGAGTTTCTGCAAGAGAGATAACGCCTGCCTGATCAAGAATACCACCGTCAACGAAGCCTGCCTTGATTTCAAAGCTGTTAATCTTATCAGCAAACTGCTTCATAATCTTAGCGGGAGCGATGGGATCGTCCTGGCTGAATGCGATAGCCGTCATACCGGAAAGGTACTGCTTCATATCACCGTAGCCTGCGATGTCGCATGCTCTGCCGGTGAGGGTGTTCTTCATAACGGTGTACTCTACACCAGCCTTACGAAGAGCCGCACGAAGCTCGGTATCTTCACTAACCTTAATGCCTTCATACTTCACGAGAACGCCTGCTGCAGCGGACTGCAACTTAGCCGCAAGTGTTTCAACGACTTGCTTCTTCTCTTCAAGAATCTTATTGCTTGGCATTGTTTCACCTCCATAAAAAATCAATAAAAAAACATCCTTTTCCGATAAAGGCGCACAGCACCCCCGAGAAAAGGACAATCAATAGTAAATATCAGATTATTCTCACCTCGGCAGGAAAGCAAATGCTTTTACCGGAACCTGCTGTCTTCGGATACGCAAGTATTATAACAGATAAAGTCCCCTTTGTCAAGGGGTTTTTGAAAAATATTTTTAATAAAAAAACTGCAATGTTTTTTTGCCAATCGCCGCTTAGGTATGAATATCCTTGCCGTCAGGAACAAACACCATTACGTCCTCAACTCTGCAATCAAGAATTTTGCAAAGGTCATCAAGAGTCACGGTAGTTATAGGACGGTTGTGCTTCAATCTGTCGAGCAGACCTCGGCTTACATTATATTTATTTACGAGAGTATAGGTAGTCACTCCCTTTTCTTTCATAGTTTTATATAAAGGTTCATAAGAAATCATAAAAACATCACCCTACACAAGTATAACTTGTACTCACAGGCTTGACAATTACCAATAAGTTGGGTATAATATTATTATCATTATATTGACCACAACGGAGGGACTTTATGTATGGATTTATGACTCCTCAAAAAAGACTGAATATTGTTATTTTGAGAACCGAGGACTTTACCGAGGATTTGTATAAATACGTAAAAGATTTCCTCATAATGCTGATAGAAAATCATGCCATAAACTCAATAATGGCGGGCGGTGACAGAAAGGATACGATTTACAGAATTTTCTGCGAGCTTGCGGTTAAATATCCCCGAAATAGTTTTTCTATCCTTTTATCAAATGATGAGCTCGCTTATGAGGAAAGTGACGTACCGGGAGTGCAAATATTTGCATTGGATCCTGACATTGCGTACGGTTCAGCGAGAGACCCTGCAAGCAAGCGTGACAATGCGCTTCTGCAACTCGCCGATATACTGATTTGCCGAAGGGGCTCAAACTATGACGCTGATAGTGTTAATCTGAAAAAATTTAATCCTAATCTTAAAATTATACCATTTTAATTAAAAAATGCACTCGTTTTGAGTGCATTTTTTAATAGCTTGTTTTATCCTTAAGGACTCTGTAAATCGAGCGGTAGGACTCAAGGCGGGTGGGGGCAATTTTGCCCTCGGCGGCGGCCTTTGCTACGGCACATTCGTCCTCGCCCTCTCCGACGTGGGCACAGTCTGCGTAGCGGCACTTGCCGACGTAGGAAACAAGCTCGGGGAAAGTTGGAATAAGCTCGTCGAGCGAGAAGAAATCAAATCTTGCGAAATCTATCAGCGAAAAGCCGGGAGTATCGGCAAGCAGTCCGGTATCGGCGGTATTCTCGATGTCAAAAATCTCGACGTGGCGCGTGGTGTGTCTGCCGCGTTCAATTTTGCGCGAAATTTCCGAGGTTGCAAGAGCAAGACTCGGGAAAAGGGCGTTCATAAGAGTGGATTTTCCTACTCCCGAAGCGCCTGCAAAAGCGGCAGTTTTTCCACTATTTACTTCATTTTTTATATATGAGGCAAGCGAGGCTATTCCCTCCCCCACCTCTGACGAGGTAATAAAGGTTGAAAATCCCGCAAGCTTGTAAATTGCCGCGTATTCCTCTGCTGCGTCACCCTGCAGGTCGGACTTCGTGATAACGATAACCGGGGTAATGCCGTTGTGCACCGCTATTGCTATGAGCTTGTCGACCGTTTCTATAACCGGCTGGGGCTTTGCAGCGGCGAAAACTATAAAGAGATAATCGAGGTTTGCAAGTGGGGGACGTATGAGCGCGTTGCGACGCTCCAAAATAGAGGAAATCACCACTCCGTCAGGCGTCTCGTCGTCGATGGTGACAACCACGTCGTCACCGATAAGAAGCTTTTCCTCATCACGCTTGAGATTTCCCTTTGCGCGACAGGAAAGGCGGCTTATCGCACCGTCCTCTGCTATTCTGATTTCGTAAAGTCCGCCAAGGCCCTTGGTGACCTTGCCTCTTTTTTCTGTAATCAAGACTTTTGTTCGTCCTTTTTCAGCATATTTGAGCGTCTGAGCTGTCCACAGGCGGCATTCACGTCGCTGCCGAGTCTGCGTCTTACGGTTGCGGTAATTCCGCGTTTTTCAAGAGTCTTTGCAAACGCATTGACCGATTCTACGCTTCCCTTTTTGAAGCCTGTTTCCTCCACCTCGTTCACTCTGATGAGATTTACGTGAATCGGCGCGCCCGTGCCGCGAAAGGCAGCGGTGAGCACTGCGGCAAGCTCCTCGGCATCTGATACCGAGTCGTTTTTGCCCGAAATCAAGGTATATTCAAAGGAAATACGTCTGCCCGTCACCTTGTAATAGGAAACGCAGGCGCTAAGAAGCGCATCTATATTCCACTTATTATTTATCGGCATAATCTCCGAGCGACGAGTGTCGTTTGCCGCGTGCAAGGATATGGAGAGCGTTATCGGAATATCTATTTCGGCAAGCCTTTCTATTCCCGACACCACTCCGCAGGTGGAGAGCGAGATGTGCCGATAGCCGATATTCAAGCCGTCGGGGTGATTGACAAGACGAAGAAATTTCACAACGTTATCAAAATTATCAAGCGGCTCGCCAATGCCCATCATAACTATATTCGAGATGCGCTCACCCGAATCGCGCTGTACCATTATTACCTGGCCGAGAAGCTCGGATGGCAAAAGGTCGCGCACTCTGCCGCCAATGGTGGAGGCACAGAATTTGCAGCCCATGCGGCAGCCGACCTGGCTGGAAATGCAGACGGTATTTCCGTGCTTATAGCGCATCAGAACGCTCTCGATACAAGCACCGTCGTGAAGGCGGAAAAGATATTTCACAGTGCCGTCGATTTTCGACACGTGCTTTTCCTCAACGTACGGCAACGCATCGAGGGTTTCTTCAGAAAGACGCGCGCGAAGCGCCTTTGAAAGATTGGTTATTTCAGAAATACGCTCGCCTCGGTGAAGCCTTTCAAAGACCTGCTTTGCGCGGAATTTCGGCTCACCTAGTGAGATAAAATACTCGCAAAGCTCCTCGGGTAGCATTGAATAAATATCTGTTTTCATACTTCTACTACTTTTTAATTATTTTTGCCATAAAGAATCCGTCGGTTTTATGTATATGCGGAAGCATATAGAGCATTCCGTCCTTGGAGTTAAGCGAGCCGACGGTGAAATCTGCAAGAGCGAAATCGGAGTTGTTTTCAAGGAATTTTTCTACCACGCACTCGTTTTCGGCAGGGTTCAGGGTGCAGGTCGAATAAAGCAGCTCTCCGCCCGACTTTAAATAGCCTGCCGAGGCGGTAAGAATATCAAGCTGAAGCGGCGGAAGAGAGGTGAGCGCCGCAAGGTCCTTATATCGCAAATCAGGCTTCTTGCCAAGCACGCCAAGACCCGAGCAGGGCACGTCGCAGATTACTCTGTCGGCCTTGCCAAGAAGGCTCTCGTCCGGAGTAAGAGCATCGCGCTCACATGCCGATATAGAGCCAAGTCCGAGTCTTTTCGCTCCTGACTCGATAAGCGATAGCTTGGACTCGTGAAGGTCAAAGGAATAAATTCTTCCGGAGTCGCCAGACAAAATCGCAGCGGCAAAGCTCTTGCCGCCCGGTGCGGAGCAGACGTCAACCGTCACACCGTCGGATATAGGAGAAAGTGCCACAGAGGACACTGCCGAGGCTCTGTCCTGCACGAAGAAAAGTCCGTCAGAGAAGCCGGGAAGCCTCTCGGGATTCACAGACGAGTCTATGCGAATTGAATGTGGAAAATCTGCATATTCAAGCGCTAAAACGCCCGATTTTTCAAGCATATCAAGATATTCCGCCACGGAAATTTTCGTAGTGTTTATGGTAATATCGGTGTACTTTTCGGTGTTATAAAACTCTAAAATTTTCTCGGCATTCTCCCTGCCGTAAAGCGCATCAAAATGCTTGACTATTCCGAGCGGAAAGGAGTACTTAACCGAGAGATAACGCTTATAATTTTTCTCCTCGGGTGGCATTGGAAGCGAGTCCCGTTCCCTTGCTGCGCAGCGAAGTATGCCGTTGACGAATGCCGACTCGCCCTTGGAGCGCGCGAGCTTGACGGTTTCGTTAACCGCTGCAAAATCAGGCATGCTCGTCATATCGAGCAGCTGGCAAAGACCAAGGCGCAAAATATTACGCGTATGTGGGTTTATATCCTCCTGCGAGCGCCCTGAAAGCGCAGAGATATAGTAATCGTATGTTAACTTTCTCTCAACCGCGGTATAAAGAAGAGCTGTAAGCTGTGCGCGCTCCTCGCGGGTGAGGTTATCAGCCTTGTGTGAGGCGAGCGAGAGATTTATATACTTTCCGCCTGCCTCGTATTCGTCAAGAATACTGAGTGCTATCTGTCTTATATTCATTTCTCGCTCCTTTCAAAAATTTACTCTAAAATATCTCCAAGGGAAATCTTCCTGCCGCGGATAAAATCGCCCGCGCTCATTTTGCCCTTGCCCTCGGGAATGATAGCCGTTATTTTAAGCGCGCCCTCGCCGCAAGCAACCGTGAAATAGCCCTCGCCCTTATCAGAGAGGTCGATTACCCTGCCTATCTCACCGTTTTTCTCTATGGGAGTCGCCTTGTTAATCTTCAGCATTTTGCCATTGAGATAAGCGAATGCTCCCGGAATAGGTGTGACTCCTCTTATGATAAAATCAAGCTTTTTAGCAGATAATGCAAAGTTAAGTTTGCAATCTTCCTTTTCAACCTTGCTTGCATAGGTCGCAAGGCTATCGTCCTGCTTGATTCTTTGTATTTCGTTTTTCTCTATTTTTTCAATAGTTTCGGAAAGCAAGCCGCCACCTATAAGCGCGCTGCGGTCGTGTATCGCCTCAAAGTCGTCAGTAGGGCCAATCGGGAATTTAGAAACCGAGAGAATATCTCCCGTGTCAAGCCCCTCGTCCATATACATCACCGTCACTCCCGTCTCGCTCTCGCCCTCCATAATGGCGCGCTGCATAGGCGCTGCACCGCGATATTTAGGCAAAAGGGATACGTGTAGATTGATACAGCCGTAGCGTGGGTAGTCGATAACCGATTTCGGCAAAATCTTGCCGTATGCTACAACGACGATAAGCTCGGGCTTATACTCGTCAAGTATTGCGGCAAACTCCTCGTCACGCAGAGTTTTCGGGGTATATACGGAAATACCGTGCTCAAGCGCCAGCGCCTTGACGGGCGTGGGAGTCATCGTATTGCCGCGGCCTCTGGGCTTATCCTCGCGGGTGACTACGGCGCATATACCGTGACCGTCCTCAATAAGACTCGAAAGACATGTAGCCGCAATCTCGGGCGTGCCCATAAACATTATATTTTTCATATAAAAATCCTTATCTGAAGTCCTTATCGGTAAGCGCTCTTATCTGCACGTCGGTGTAGAGCTTGCCGTCGAGGTGGTCACACTCGTGACAAATTGCTCTGGCAAGCAGGTCGTGGCCTGTCACCTCAAACTGCTCACCGTGGCGATTAGTCGCTCTGACGGTGACTGCCGAGGGACGCTTGGTAATTCCGTACTCGCCGGGATTGGAAAGACAGCCCTCCTGCTCGCACTGCTCGCCTGCAAAGGCGATAATCTTTGGGTTAATAAGCTCGATAACCTTGCCGTCCTCAACCTCAATAACTGCTATACGGCGCAAAACTCCGACCTGTACTGCCGCGAGTCCGCAGCCGCCTGCCTCACGCATGGTGTCTATCATATCGTCAAGGAGCGTTATGATTCTGGGTGTAATTTCATCAACCGGGCGCGATACCTTTCTGAGTATCGGGTCACCGAATTTTACAATCTTTAAAGTTGCCATTTCTACCTCTTATGCATTAAAATCTATTGAGAGCGTCACCTTGCGAGATAAAGAAAACTCGCAAAGCAGCTCGTGGAAGAGCGAGCGTGATAGCTTATTCAGTCTGCACTTTACTACCATTCTCATTCTGTATTTTTCGTTTATTTTATATACTTGTGCCTCAAACGGTCCAAACACTATAAAGGGCTGCTTGCCGTATTCTCCCCGCAGCTTTTCAAGAAGCGTCTCGGACAGCCGTGCCGCCTCGCGCGAAAGCTCGCCCTCGTCAGCAGAGGTGAGAGTAAGCTCGACTATATCGCAAAACGGGGGATATGAAAGCTCGCGGCGGAGCGCAATTTCGCCCTCGTAGAATTTCTCAAAATCCTGTAGGCAAGCGAGGCGTATTACCTCGTTTTTGGGGGCGTAGGTCTGTATGACGGCAATTCCCTCGTCACCTGCTCTGCCTGCTCTGCCGATTACCTGTGTAAGAAGCGAGAAGGTGCGCTCTGCTGCGCGAAAATCGCTGACGTAAAGCGAGGTGTCTGCAAGGGCTACGCCAACGAGTGTCACTCGGGGGAAATCGTGCCCCTTGGCAACCATTTGCGTGCCGAGCAGAATATCCGCCCTGCCCTCTCTGAAGTCCTCAAGTATTCTGTCGTATGACATCTTGCCAGAGGTGGTATCCGCGTCCATGCGCATAACCGTCATATCGGGAACGTATTTATTTAGTTCGGACTCCAGCTTCTGCGTACCGTAGCCTAGGAAGGAAAGCCTATCTCCGTTGCAGGAGGGACACCTTTTCGGCACGCGCTCGCTATATCCGCACATATGACAAAGCAGCTTGCCGCCGTCAGCACCCGTGTGATAGGTGAGTGAGACCGAGCAGCGAGGACAGCTCATAACCTCACCGCACTCCTTACAGCTAATCTGCGAGGAATATCCGCGGCGGTTTAAAAACAGGATTGCCTGCTTATCGTTTTCATAAACCTCCCTAAGCGACCTAAGAAGCCTATCGCTTATCGGGGAGGTGTTTCCAAGGCGAAGCTCCTCACGCATATCGACGATAACCGCATCGGGCATTCTGACGCCGCCGTATCGCTCGCGCAGCGGAACGAGGGTATATATACCCTGCTTTGCCTTGTAAAAGCTCTCAAGCGACGGTGTTGCCGAGGCAAGCAGCATCAGTGCCTTTGCCTTTCCGCATCTGTACGCGGCAACGTCACGCGCGTGATATTTGGGGTCTGACTCTGACTTATAGGTATGCTCGTGCTCCTCGTCAATAACTATCATTCCAATATCCTCAAGCGGTGCGAAAACAGCCGAGCGAGTTCCAATAACCAGGTCAACCTCACCACGCTTTATTCTGCGCCAGGCGTCAAGCCTCTCGCCCTGCGAGAGCGAGGAGTGAATCACGGCAACCCTCTCACCGTATCTGCGGCAGAAGATGTTCACCGTCTGCGGTGTCAAAGCAATCTCCGGCACGAGCATTATGACGTTTTTACCTTCGGCTATAACCTCGTCTATGGCGCGCATTATAACCTTGGTTTTGCCGCTACCCGTCACGCCAAACAGAAGTGCAGCACGCGCCTCATCGCGCTTCAGCTCGATTTCAATCGTGCTATACGCCGCCGACTGTGCCTCGGAGAGCACTATCGGTGAATCGTCGCGCACGCGTGCATAATCCGCGTAGGGATTTCGGATAGTCTCCGACTCGATAATTCTGATTATTCCCTTGTCGCGAAGCGCCAAAATATGCGCACCGCTCACGTGGGGAATTGCCCTTATCAGCTCCGAGTCGGCACTGCCTATTTCAAGGAGATATTCGATAATGCTCCTCTGTCCCTCACTGCGAACGCCTGCCCTGCCCGAGCGAGAGAGAAGCTCCCTTGCCTCGTCATTTGAAAGAGCAAGAACGCAGGTCTTTTTGATTTTGACGTTCGGAGTTTCAGAAAGCGCACCCTGCGGTATCAGGCATTTTGCCGCCTCGCCAAAGGTCGAAAGCGTATGCTCCTTTAAAAACAGACACAGCCCGAGCATCTCCTCGCTAAAGGAATAACGGCAGTCGAGTACCGCATGCACGGGCTTGATATTTGAGCCTTCAGACTGCTCCTTGCAGCGCACAACTACACCGAGGCGAAGCTTATCTGCTCTGCCAAACGGCACGCGCACGATGCTACCGGCCGTGACGGAGGAGTCGCAGGAATAGTCAAAGGGGCGGTCTATATGATATGGAGCATCAAAAAGATATACTTCACAGAACATATAGCCACCTCTCTAAGTTATTTTTTATTCCTGGGGATGCTTCAAGCGGAATCTGCCCGACTGAAGCTTTGCAATAGCAATCTTAACAGCCTTCTGATCCTTGTACTCGGGATCAATAAGAGCTGCAAGAGGCTTCTCAGTCTCGTGATTGTCAATCATCTTCTGCGCCTTTGCTCTCATCTCGATGTACTCGTCGGTGACGATGCGAGCGCACTTTGCAACGCCGATAACAAGCTCATAACGGTTGAACTCGTCGCCTGCAAGCTGTTTTGCGGTAGGATAAATCATTTTTCTATACTCCATTCTGCCGTTTTGCGGCTGCTAAATTAAACTTTTTATTCCTCTATTGAGGTGTCGTCAGCACTATCGTCCTCATCGGAAAGACGGTTGGTAATGGTTTCGGTCTGAATTGCCGAGAGGATAACGTGCTCGGAGTCGGTGATAATGACGGCTCTGGTGCGTCTGCCGCAGGAAACGTCAATTACTCTGCCCTCTTCCTTTGCATCTCGCACGAGTCTCTTGATAGGCTCGGAATCGGGAGATGCAACTGCAACTATTCTGCCTGCGGATACCATATTTCCAAAGCCGATGTTTATAAATTTCATAATAAGCCTCTTTTGTTATATAACATTAATCAGCAATTGAGAAAATTTTGGATGAGGTGCAAGGATTTTTAGGCGCCGGGCGTAGTAAAAGCTACGTCAAGCCTGAAAATCTGCCGCAAATCGCCAAAATTTACTCAATATTTTGAATCTGTTCGCGAATTTTTTCAAGCTCGCCCTTCATATTGACGACTATTCTCGCAATTCGCGCATTGTTTGCCTTTGAGCCTATGGTATTAGTCTCACGGTTAAGCTCTTGCATAAGGAAGTCAAGCTTTCTGCCCGAGGGCTCGCCTGATTCGGCGATATCGTAAAAGGCATCAAAGTGTGAGCGAAGTCTGACGAGCTCCTCGTCAATAGCAATTTTATCCGCCCAGATAGCGCACTCGGTGAGGAGGCGATTCTCGTCGGGAGTCACATTGGCGTCCTCGAGCGCTGCGCGGATTTTCGCCTCAAGCTTATCCTTATATCCGACTATATCTGTCTTGGAAATCTCCTCGACCTCGGCAGCGTATGCCCTGACAAGCTCAAGCTTCGCCTTGACGTCGGTTCCTATTTTAGCACCCTCGCGCTCACGCATCTCATTATATCCTGCGATAGCCTCATCAAGAACGGCGCGGAAGGTCACCCACTCTGCCTCAAGGTCCTCCTCGGCCTTGTCGTAGGTGAAAATCTCCTGATTTCTCGCAACGCTCATAACACTGACGTCGTCCCTCAGACCAAACTCGTCACGCAGACGGTAAAGTGCCGCAAGATAGCTCTCAAGATACGCACTGTCAAGTCCAACGTTTGAAAGCCCGGAGGTGTGATTGTCCACCGTGACGAAAACGTCAACCTTTGCTCTGGATACTGCATGAGTCTTGATATGCTCCTTGATGCGCTCCTCAAGGAATATATAAGCCCTTGGAAGCTTTACGTTGCAGTCGAAGAAGCGCGAATTCACGCTCTTTATCTCGATAGTAATATCCTTTGCCTCACCGGTGAGCTTCGCTCTGCCGAAGGCGGTCATGCTCTTAATCATTTTTCTCCTCCGATGTGTCGGTACTCAACTTTTTTCTCGGGCGCTTCGAAAGGCTCTTCAGCTCTGCGGTAAAGGAATCAATGTCCTGAAAATCCTTGTATATCGAGGCAAAGCGAATATAAGCTACTATATCGCACTCCTTAAGACGCGAGAGAACCATATCGCCTATCTCGCTCGAGCTAATCTCGGTTATGATAGCGTTCATAAGCTCCTGCTCAATAGAGGTTGCAATTCCGTCAGCGTTCACAGGGCGCTTCTGACAGGCTATCTGAATACCTCTGACAAGCTTGTGCTTATCGAAAAATTCACGTCTGCCGTCGCGCTTCACAACAGCTATCGGAACGGTATCAACCACCTCGTACGTGG
Organism: Oscillospiraceae bacterium; assembly: GCA_015063385.1. Classification (GTDB taxonomy): domain Bacteria; phylum Bacillota; class Clostridia; order Oscillospirales; family CAG-272; genus UBA1740. The sequence continues at coordinate 52,541 of SVUG01000008.1, forward strand.
TAAATCTCTTGCCGCATATCGGACACTCACGGCGGCGCTTTATGCTCGCTGCGTCGTCAACCGGACGGGAGTCAAGCACCCTCGTATCACGACAGCTACACACGGGACATTTCATATTGCTCGTTTGCCTTTCTTTTGACTAACATATATATAAATTCATAATATTATATCATAAAAAAATAAAAAAGTAAATAGTTTTTAAAAAAATAAAGAAGGCGGCTCGTCTGAGAGCCGCCCTAGAATTATTATGCCGTGTTTTTCTTAAATAGTTTAGACCATTTTTCAGCCACCCACAAAGAGAATCTCTCCATAAAGCCGATTCTGAAAGTGGAAAACCACTTGAACGTCAAGGGCCACACAGCTCCGGCAAAGGCTACGATAAGGAAATATCTGACGCTTCTTGCAACGAACTCGTTGCCAAAGAGTGCGATAAGGGGTGCTGAGAGTCCCGACTTAATTATAAGAACTCCGCCAAGTCCGAGCACGAGCTTTATTACCTGTGCATACCAGCGAGCTTCGGTCTTGAAGCCAATAAATTTAGAGTCAATGAAATGCACCAGCACGAGTCCTGCCGTGCAACCGAGAAGCGTGCAGGCATTTTTCAGACCGCTTTGGTAATTGTGGGGGTCAAGGCTTGCGTCGCCCGAGATTAAAAGCACGTAGGCAAGGAACAAAAGAGAAAGCACAACCGAACCGATTACCACGAACGGCATCGAGCGCTTGAAGCTATCCTCCGTCGCAAAGAGAGGACGAAGAAGCAAAATCAGTGCAAGTGCAAAGAGAAGTGACACGACAACGTCAAGAGGCGTATGCACACCAAGGTACATTCTCGAAAATGCGACGAGAACGATTATCGTCGTGCAAACTATCGTCTTGGTGCGGCTTGGCTTGTAGGCCGCGATAGCACCGTACGTGCCTGCGATATTTTGTGTATGTCCCGAGGGGAAGGAATAGCCTGTTGCCTCGGCTCTTGCCGACTCGATAATATCAAAATTCGGGTCGAGCACCCAAGGACGAGGAATTCGGAAGAAGAGCTTGGCTATCTGATTAACCACCGTTCCGACAAGGCCTGTTATAAGTATAAAATATCCCTCGCGCTTATCAATACACCAGAAAAACAGAATTGCTATAACGAGGAAAAAGGTCTCCTCTCCAAGATGGGTGATAAGAGCAAAAAATGCGTCGAGGACGGGATTGCGTATGCTCTCAAGGAAGTATAAAAACGGCATACAGCCCTCAGCAAGCTTGTGCATAAATTCCATAGTTAGCTCCATTCTGCCACCAATGCGGCAAATTATTTAAAGAGATATAGATAAATTCCTACCCACTGCACAACCGCGCCTGCAAGCACGAAGAAGTGCCAGATAAAGTGCGATACGCGCGCTTTCATTGCGAAAGGAATTATACCGAGCGTATACAGCACTCCGCCCGCGAGTATCCACATGGCAAGATGCGGGTTGCTTGTGAACATTCTCGGCAAAAGCATCAGCGCGCTCCAGCCGAGCAGAACGTAAAGAGGGATATGTAGCGCCATAAGCCTCGTAGGTCCGAAAACGCCGACAAAGCTGATACCGGCAGCGATAATTGCCCATTGAATAATGAGGAAAACCGTACCAAAGGTATCGCCGAAGAAGCAGACTAAAACGGGTGCAAAGGTAGCTCCGATAAGTAGATATATTGAGGAATAGTCAAAGCGGTGGAAGAGCCTTTTCACCGCACTGCCGTGAACGAACGCGTGATAAAGACAGCTAGAGGTGAACATAATGAACATACCAAAGAAGTATACCACAGCCGAGAGTCGCTCCAGCATATTGTCAGACGCAAGCAGCATAAGCACAAGTGCAACTATGGCAAAAATACTACCGAGTCCGTGAGTAATCGAGTTTCCTATTTCCTCGAGAAGCGAGCGCTTGGGCGGATTTATAGGCTTGGGCTTATCCTTACGGTCCTCACATTCAAGAAGTCCGTCTTGATACGACTTTACGACAGCGGAAATTCTTTCTTTATACTCATTTTTCACCGCCCGCTTTTCACGTTTATAAATTTCTTTTAATTCTCTGCGTGTCATAGTAAAATACGTTTATTTTTCGAGTTTTTTCGTAATTTTCAGATTTTAACCTATTGCAAAAACGAGCATCAGTTCGGGCAAAATCATAGCAAAATGCAAATTATAGTTTACTTATTTAAGCATTTTCGGCGCATTCGGTGTCCTAAACCACAAATGCGCCGAAAGCTTTTTTGCTAAATTTATTTATGATACTGCGGGATTATTCGCCAAGAAGAGCGGCAATTTTCTCGCGCATCTTATCGCACTTGCAGTTGGCGAAGAAGTATTCGCGGAACTTAGGACCTGCGATAGCACCGAGAAGAAGCTCACGGTCAAGGTTGTCAAGAATGTAGAACATATCGGTGTGCGTGACCTTCTTAACCTCGTCAAGAATCTTCTTGTTTCTCTGCTCGGGAACTGCTCTCTCACGAGGATAGCCAAGTCCCCACTCGGAAACGAAGAGCTTCTCAAATACGTACTGAAGATTGAGCTCGCAGCCCCAGCCCCAGCCCTTTGCGAAGGGCATGGCGATTGCATTACCGTTGTTTACCTGGGTGAACTGATAGGCGTCGGTGGGGTCAACAACGTGACCGCAAAGAACACCGGGGAAAGAGTTGCAGGCAAGCATTGCGCCCTCACCCGTTCCACAACCGGTGATAACGAGGTCACACGCACCGGAGTTGAGAAGAATAGCAGAGAGGATACCTATCTGAACGTAGGTAAGCTGCTCCTTGTCCTCTGCAGAGTACATACCGTAGTTATAAACCTCGTGACCGAGAGGCTCTACAACAGAGCGAAGAGTGGATTCAATAAGAGCATTTTTAGCAGCCTGGCTGTTTTCATTTATAAGTGCAATTTTCATTTTAGTTTCCTTTTCTTATATAGATATTTCGTGACAATTTAGTTCTCTTCAACGCAATTTAATAATTAAGGAGTGAGTCTATTGGGGCCGCGGAATAAGAACTCCGCCTCTTTAATAGAAAGTCCGAGGAAGAGCATGGTAAGACGGTCGATACCGAGACCGAAGCCACCGTGGGGAGGACAGCCGTACTTAAAGAATTCAAGGTAGAACTTAACGTCCTCTGCAAGTCCCTTTTCCTCTGCCTGAGCCTTGAGAACGTCGTATCTGTGCTCACGCTGTGCGCCTGTGGTAATCTCTACACCGCGCCAGATAAGGTCATAGCCCTGGGGTATTCCCTGCTCGTCACGCATGTGATAGAACGCACGCTCTGCCGCGCTATAATCGGTGATAAAGAGGAATTCGTGACCGAACATATCCTTGCAAAGCTGCTTGGTCATACGCTCCGCCTCGGTGGTGAGATCGCCCTTAAGCTCGTCAGGTACGGTATAGCCGTAGCGAGCTTCAAGCTCCGCGTAAACGTCAGCAAGCTTCATTCTGGGGAACGGAAGCGTGGGAACCGTCACTGCATATTCCTCGCCGAAGAGCTCGACAATCTTGTCACCGTGCTTTTCCTTAACCTCGCTGAGAGCATAGGCAAGAAGCTCCTCCTCCATCTTCATAACGTCGTCAAAGGAGTCGATATACGAGAACTCAAGGTCAAAGCCTGTGAACTCGGTAGCGTGCTTATTGGTATAGGACTTTTCTGCTCTGAAGACAGGGCCTGTCTCAAAAATGCGCTCGAGGCCTGCTGCCATAGCCATCTGCTTGTAGAACTGGGGAGACTGTGCAAGATATGCATTACCGTCGAAATACTTAACCTCGAAAACGTCAGAGCCCGACTCACTTGCAGCCGCAATAAGCTTGGGAGTGTGAATCTCAACGAAGTTGCGCTCTACTAGGAACTTACGAAGCGCGTTGGTAAGGGTTGTCTGCATTTCAAGCATGAGGTGATTCTTGTCACGGCGCAGGTCAATCCATCTGTAATCCATGCGAACGTCGATGTCGGAATCGTCCTTGATAGGAAGGGCGTCGGCAATCGACTCAATCTTCATAGCGGTGGGATACATCTCCTTGCCGCCCATTTTAACGTACTCGCTGGCAACAACCTCACCCTCGAAGCTAACTACGGAGTGAATGGTGAGCTTATCAAGCATCTCGGTGAACTCGGGGTGCTTTTCCTTTTCAATGGTGATTTGGAGCTTGCCGGTAATATCCTTAACAACGATGAACGCCATAGTTCTCTTGTTGCGGAAATTCTCAACGAAGCCCTGCACACGACAGACGCCCGGGGTGACGTCCTTAATATAGGTTCTTTCCATTTTTGTCTTCCTTTTTTATGGTTTTATTTTTACATATTACTACATTATATATTATACCATTTTTACTCGATAATTGCAAGAGATTTCGTTTATTTTATTACCTTTTTATTATAATGCGCGCACGGGCGCGAAAGATTAGCCGTAAGGTAATCAAGGCAAAAGCAAAACCGCTCCGAGAGGAGCGGTTTTAACTATGTAATTTACTCAGCTAAGTCGTTGTATACTCTAACCTGAACATAGTGAACAGCATCGGTATCTTCCGCGCGACACTTAAATATACCCATTGCGAAGCCGTTAGCATCCCACGCAAGAGCCCGTGCTTCAGCATCAGTCTGTCCCTCGTGCTTCTCATACATAAGATATATTCCGGGAGTTGAGATATTGTAATAAGCATTACCGCCCTCGTCGTAAAGAGCAAAAGTAGTAAAGTCTACAACGTTGCCGTCTGCGTCCAGAAGCTTATGAAGTGAATCCGGTTCGGTCTCAAAGCTGATAGACTCGGTAGCAACCTTTTCACCCTTAAAGTAAATAGTAGCTACGAAAACGTCAAGTCCTTTGATACAAGTAGGTTCTATCGACTGTTCGTCATCTAATTTAATATCATAGGTATAATCGGTATCAACGGCAGGATCATACTCGTGATCACACTCGGAAGCGGTGCACACAGCGTTCAACGACATAGCACCGTGGTCGTCAACCGTAATCTCCCAATCAAACTCGTGGCCCTTGGGATCAATAAGAACTCTCTCATTCACAACAATATCCTTGTCGCAATCATTACAATGCAACGTTCTGTCTTCCCAACCGCCATTAATGCAATCGGGCTCAAGAGAATCCCCAATGATAGTGACAACGTCGTGCTCAATCACAATTACATCTCTGGAAAGCTCGTTATTACAAACCTGACAAGTGACAACCTGCTCGTAGGAATAATCCTGCTCTGCGGTATGCTCCTTCTCATTCTCCATAGTAGTCTTTTCGGTATGAGGCTTTTTAGGAATCTCAACGGTATCAATACGCTCACCGCAATCAGAGCAAACCTTATAAGCAACGCCTGTTTCAGTACACGTAGAATCCTTGGCAATAGATAACTCCGGAGCTTCCGTGTGAACGTGGGGTTTATGTATAAATTTGAGATAAATAAACAACGCAAGAACTACCAGAATGATAAATATTATCGCGTTGCGCGCACGATTATCCCTGCAATGACAAATTTTCATTTTTCCCTCCTGCTTTGTTGATTTATTTCAAATTCAAGACCGCCATATAGCAAGTCTCTATTATTATTAGCAGGGCGATCGCACGAGGCGATCGCCCTACCTCATTTATGTAGTAATCTTTATATTAAGGACTACAGATAAATGTTAATTACTTATCCTCGGTGTAAGCGATAATGTACTGACCGCACTTATCGCACTTGTATACCCAGTAATTCTTGTTCTCACCCTCGATGAGATTGCACTCGGACTTAGGAGGAACAGCATCGTGAGTGTAGCCACCGTCGATAGTGAACTCAAGTACGATGGTAAGCTCCTCGTTGTTGAGTTCTGCTACGTCAACGCCGGAAAGAGCGAAGGTGTACTTGTCATTCTTCTCAAGGCAGTGACCGTACTGAACAAGGTAACCGTTACCGATGATCTTGTTGTCACCGTCGATGGTGCAAGCGGTAGGAAGCTCAACGTCAAGAATGTAGTCACACTGATCACAACCGATGTGAGCGGTGGGAACATATACGCCAGCAGTCTCTGCAACAGTCACAGTGTACTCGCTAGCCTCGCTGTAAGCGTGAGGAACAACTACAGGGAACTCGATGGACTGAACATTGCCATCCTCTTCATAGTTCCATACGAATGTGTACTTGCCAAGGTCGGTGCAAAGCTTGGTATCATCAACCTTAAGCTCGTATGCGCCCTTAGAAAGTGCGGGGATACCTGCCTCGTAAGGAACAGTCTCGTGAGTACAGCCAGCTCTCTCACAGAGACGGATTACAGTACCGGGCTGCTCAAGAGTAGGAGTTACGTCAACGGTCCAATCGGTCCAGATGTGACCTACAGGCTCAGCGCCCTCGATCTCGATCTTCTTGAGACAATCCTGGCAAGGAGGCTCGATGGAGCAGTTAGCGCACTCAAGAACCTTGAAGGGAACCCAATCACAGGGGCTAATGCCGGAGTTAGGATCGTAAGTAGCAAGAGTAGCCTCGTTTGTATCCCAGTCGTGAGACTGTATGGGATCAAGAACAACTACGATACCCTTCTGGTTGTGGTCAGCAGCACCGTCAGCGCCGCATTCAGTACATGTAGTATAGAAGATACGATCCTCTACGCAGTCACATACGTCATCGCTCATAGCAACCTGAGACCAAACGGTATCAGCAACGCCTGCAAAAGCAGCGCCAGGAACGTGATCGTAAGCTGCACGATTGTTAATTTCGAATTCAACTACTACGTCGAAGTTCTTCTCAGCATCAACGATAGCGAAGCTGTACTTGTCGTCAGCTGCACAGCTACCAGCCTGGAAGCCATAAGCTCTGCCATAGTTGAGAGCGGGAAGGTCAACCTCTTCGGTGTGAGAGCAGCCCGCGGTAGCACATGCTACAACAACCTTACCGTTAACGTCAGCGGTAGGAAGCATAGTAACATTATAAGTGCTGTCAGCATTGTAAACGTGAGTGTCTACAACAGCGTCTGCATCGCCACAGTTGGAGCATACCTTAAGGATAAGGCCCTCGGTATCATCCTTGTGCTGATGAATTACATAGGACTCCCAGTTGTGCTCAGCGCAATCAGTTGCGTTGTCACCCTTGTCGCCCTTGTCGCCCTTATCGCCCTTAGCGCCTTCAGCCTTAACCTCGGTCTTAACGCCGTCGATGTACCAGTAGCCATCTGCGCCAATGGTAACTACGGAGCCTGCATCGCCCTTATCGCCCTTGTCACCCTTATCGCCCTTGGGACCGGCTTCAGCTTTACAAGCAGCGAGAACGCCGACGATCATGAAGCAAAGTGCTAAAACTGCAATAAGTTTTACAATTGTCTTCTTGTTCATTTTGTTTTTTCTCCTTTGGAAAATTTATTTATTATTTTTTTGTTTCGAAAAAATCACACGCTCTATGTGTTTCGCATAGCGAAGCCTTACAGTCGTGACGAAGAGTGGCGATCTCTTCGACAATTCCGCCGCTCAGCCTTTGCGCGAAGCCTGCGAGATATTTCGAGCAATGCTTTTCTCATACAGGATTATACACTTTTCGCAAGAAAATGTCAATACTTTTTTGCTAAAATTTTGAATTTTTTTTATTTTTTTATTATTTTGTAATATTTATATATGAAAAGCGCTATTTTTTTGTGTTTTGTGGGCATTTTGCCATGCTTTCTGCCCTGCCCAGAAAGGAAGCCTGCCACAGATTCGCAAATCTGTGGCAGGTTGGTGTATTCAAAAATTATTCTGCATCAGCCTTGGGCTCAGCGTCACGCATGGAAAGGTTCTGTCTGCCCTTCTCGTCAGTGCCGAGATACTTAACGCGAACGGTGTCGCCGATTGCAACCACGTCCTCAACCTTCTCGGTTCTCTGCTGCTGAAGTTTGGAGATGTGAACCATGCCCTCCTTGCCGGGAGCGTACTCTACGAACGCACCGATGGGGATAATTCTGGTGACGGTACCCTCGTAGGTCTCGCCTACTACAGGCTCGAACACGATAGCGTCGATAATTTCCTTTGCCTTATAGGCAGCGTCGCGCTCAACGGCTGCGATAAATACGCTTCCGTCATCGTTGATGTCAATCTTAGCGCCGGTGTCCGCAACTATTTTCTGAATTACGGAGCCGCCCTTACCGATAACCTCACGAATCTTGTCGGGGTCGATGGTCATGGATATCATTTTGGGAGCATACTTTGATACCTCAGCTCTGGGCTCTGCGATTGCAGGAAGGATTACCTTGTCGATAATCTCGTTTCTGCCCTGGTGGGTGGTTTCAAGAGCCTGCTTGATGATTTCAGGAGTAAGACCGTCAACCTTGAGGTCCATCTGAATAGAGGTAATACCCTTCTTGGTGCCTGCTACCTTGAAGTCCATATCACCGTAGAAGTCCTCAAGTCCCTGAATATCAATCATAGTATCCCAAGAGCCGTCCTCTGCGGTGATAAGACCGCAGGAAATACCTGCAACGGGAGCCTTAATCGGAACGCCTGCGTCCATAAGCGCAAGAGTAGAACCGCATACAGAGCCCTGCGAGGTAGAGCCGTTAGAGGAAACAACCTCGGATACGAGGCGGATAGCGTAGGGGAATTCTTCTTCCGAAGGAAGAACGGGAACGAGAGAGCGCTCGGCAAGAGCACCGTGACCAATCTCACGGCGTCCGGGGCTGCGCTGAGGCTTAGCCTCACCGGTAGAGTAGCCGGGCATATTGTAGTGGTGCATGTATCTCTTCTCGGCCTGCTCGTCAAGTCCCTCAAGCTTCTGTGCATCTGAGAGAGTGCCGAGCGTAGCGATAGTGAGCACCTGAGTCTGACCTCTGGTGAAGAGGCCTGAGCCGTGTACTCTGGGAATAAGTCCTACCTCGGAAGCAAGGGGACGAATCTCGTCCATACGTCTGCCGTCAACTCTCTTCTTGTCAACGAGAAGCCAACGACGAACTATCTTCTTCTGAATCTTATAGATAAGCTCGGGAAGGATTACCTTAATGTCGGGATACTTTTCTTCAAAGTTAGCAACGATGTCGTCCATAATGGGCTGCATCTTGGCATCGCGAACGTTCTTGTCGTCGGTGTCAAGCGCTTCCATAACGCCAGCCTCGCAATATGCGAAGATCTCGTCGAACATATCGTGGTCAAGCTCGCCCGAAGCATACTCGAACTTGGGCTTGCCGATCTCTGCAACGATAGAATTGATAAATGCAACTACGCCCTTGCACTCCTCGTGCGCCTGCATAATAGCGTCGTACATAACCTCGTCGGATACCTCGTTAGCACCAGCCTCGATCATAACTACCTTGCCCTCGGAAGCGGCAACGGTAAGCTCAAGGTCGGAAACCTTGCGCTGCTCTGCGGTGGGGTTAACAACGATCTTACCGTCAACAAGTCCCATAAATACGCCTGCGATAGGTCCGTTCCAGGGAATGTCAGAGATAGAAAGCGCGATAGATGCGCCAATCATAGCGGTAATTTCGGGGGAGCAATCGGGATCAACCGACATAATCGTGAGAAGAAGAGAGATGTCGTTGCGAAGGTCCTTGGGAAACAGAGGTCTTACGGGACGGTCGATAACACGTCCTGCGAGAACTGCTTTCTCAGAGGGCTTGCCCTCACGCTTAAGGAAGCCGCCGGGGATCTTGCCCACAGCGTACATTTTTTCGTCATAGTCAACCGAAAGAGGAAGGAAATCAATGCCCTCTCTGGGTGATGCGGATGCGGTCGCGGTTGCGAGAACGGTGGTCTCACCGTACTGAACGATAGCCGCGCCGTTTGCAAGGCCTGCAACCTTACCCGTCTTTACAACGAGAGGTCTGCCCGCAAGCTCGTACTTGAATTCTTTGTAGTCGTCAAACGTTTTGATTCTTTCAACCATTTTTCTAAACTCCTTTTGTTATTTCGGGAGCGAATATAGCACTTAAATATCCGTCAAAGGCATAGCTTTGGCACATATTTAACTGCTACTTTCGCCGTCCGATGTTTTTTGTTGTAAGTGCGTAAACGTGATACCATAACAAACGGGAACGAAGCCTGTCCGTTCCCGCTTATTAAAGATAATCCCGGGAAGTAATATATTACTTTCTGAGACCGAGTCTCTTGATAAGAGCTCTGTATCTTTCGATATCCTTCTTTGCAAGATATGCAAGAAGCTGCTTTCTGTGACCAACCATCTTGGAGAGACCTCTCTGAGAGTGGAAGTCCTTGGGGTTCTTCTTCATGTGCTCGGTGAGCTCATTGATTCTGGTAGTAAGGATAGCTACCTGAACCTCGGGCGAACCTGTGTCCTGCTCATTGATCTTGTACTCAGCAATGAGGGCGGTCTTTTTGTCCTTCGAAATCATTTTCTTCACCTTTCTAAAAATTACTTCCCAAAACCTAGTGCAATGCGGGTGAAAAGCGCGGGCCATGCAAGGAAAATTCTCCAAACAGAGCGAGGCCATACAAGGCACCAAGTCATAGGCTTTTGGTATTATATCATAAAAAAATCAATTTGTAAATAGTTTTCGAAAAATATTTTCAAAAATGCCCATTTTTTTGTTTTTTTTGTGAAAAATGACTAAAAAAATAAAATTCAAAAAACGGGAGAGTGTTCCCCTCTCCCGCTATGATTTTTTTGTTATTTTTCGGCTGATACCGTCGCTTTTTCTTCGTTTTTTTCCTCGGATTCGGCACGGATTTTTGCAAAGTCAATAGCCTTTGGCATATTCCACTCAAACACGGTTGCACACATTCTGATAGCCACTATAACGATTACGCAAGCAACGGTCGATACGACGTCGCAATAATCTTGTCCTACAACGATAAATTTAGCGGTTATATAGTACACCGCAGAGCCTGCAAGAGTAGCAAGAGCATATATGCGCTTGCACAAAATTACGGGTATTTTTCCAAGAATTACGTCACGTGTAATGCTTCCTCCAATGGAGGAAATCATACCGAGAACCATAGGCACTACGGGGCTGTAAATATCAAGAGCCATATAAGCTGCAGTTCCGGCAGCCGAAAATACGCCTATACCGAACGCATCGAGGACGTTGTTTATCTGGTCAACAAATTTTTCTTCCTCAACATACTTCCTTTTAAATATAAAAGCAAGCAAAAATATAAGCGTTGCCGTCGAAATGCTAACTATAATTTCCGTATTCATATCAGTCAGAACCACGGGAAGCTCTCTTCCTATCGACTGACCTGCTATGATATCCCTTATCAGTCCACCGCCAAAGCAGGTGATGACGGACAGAAAAACTACGCCAAACCAGTCGGTTTCGTTATCTATAGCGACCATCGCACCGGCTGCGGAAAAGGAGATTATACCTATAAAATGAATAATTTCAAGAACGGTTTCCATCACTAGCCTCGAAAAGTTATATTTTTGAAAGAAGTAATTTAAGTGCGTTTGCACGGTGGCTAATGAGATTTTTCTCATCATCACTCATTTCGGCAACCGTGCGGCTCTCGCCGTCGGGAATAAAGAGAGGATCATAGCCGAAGCCGCGAGTACCGCGGGGATTATCGGTTATAGCACCGTACATATAGCCCTCGGCACATACCTCTCTGCCGTCAGGATATACGAGTGCCATAGCGCAGGTATAGTGAGCGGTTTTATCAGCCTTGTCCGATAGCTTATCGAGAAGCAAAGCGTTGTTGCGGTCGTCACTCTCCTGACCCTTATATTCACCCGCAAAGCGAGCACTGTATATTCCGGGAGCACCGTCAAGGGCGTGAGCACAGATACCGCTATCGTCGGCAAGGGCGGCACAGCCTGTAATTTCAGAAATCTCACGCGCTTTTTTGAGCGAGTTTTCCATAAAGGTAGAGCCGTCCTCCACCGTTTCGTGATGTACGTTTGCCTCTTTAAGAGAGAGAATTTCGTCGAATTTACCCGATAAAATCTTTTTTATTTCGTAGATTTTATGGGCGTTATTTGAAGCAATTATAAGTTTCATAAGCTTTTGCAATCAGAAAAGTCCTGTGATTTTACCGTTTTCGTCAACGTCGATTTTTTCAGCCGCAGGAACCTTGGGAAGTCCGGGCATAGTCATGATATCGCCTGTAAGCACGACGATAAAGCCTGCGCCTGCCGAAACCTTAACGTTCTTGATAGTGACGGTGAAGTTTTCGGGCGCACCAAGCTTGGTCGGGTCGTCAGAGAAGGAGTACTGTGTCTTTGCAACGCAAACGGGTAGCTTGTCAAAGCCGAGTGCGGTAAGTGCTGCAATCTGCTTTTTCGCGGCAGGAAGCAGGTTAATGCCGTCACCGCCGTAAATCTTTTTGGTTATAGCCTCGATTTTTTCTTCAATAGTAGAGTCGAGCTCGTAGGAGAATGTAAAGTCGCCCTTTTCCTCCTCGCAAAGCCTTACGACCTCGCGCGCAAGCTCCTCTCCGCCGCGTCCGCCGTCTGCCCAAACGGTCGATAAAACGACGTTTACGCCAAGTTCTCTACATTTATTTATAATAGCAGAAATTTCTGCATCGGTATCGGTCGGGAATCTGTTCACCGCAACGACCGAAGGAAGCTTATATACATTTTTGATATTTGATACGTGGCGAAGCAAATTCGGGATACCGCGCTCAAGTGCCTCAAGGTTCTCCTCAGCAAGAGCAGTCTTGGGGAGTCCGCCGTGCATCTTCAGCGCTCTTACGGTTGCAACGACGACGACAGCCGAGGGGGTAAGACCTGCCATACGGCATTTTATGTCAAGGAACTTCTCTGCTCCGAGGTCGGCGCCAAATCCTGCCTCGGTGACGGCGTAGTCAGCCATCTTCATAGCAGTTTTAGTAGCGATAACCGAGTTGCAGCCGTGTGCGATGTTGGCAAACGGGCCGCCGTGAACGAATGCGGGAGTTCCCTCAAGCGTCTGCACGAGATTAGGCTTCAAGGCGTCCTTAAGGAGTGCCGTCATAGCGCCCTCTGCCTTAAGGTCACCTGCGGTGACAGGCTTTTCGTCATAGGTATATCCAACGATTATGCGTGCGAGGCGAGCCTTGAGGTCGGAAATTGAGCTCGCAAGGCAAAGCACCGCCATAATTTCGGAAGCAACGGTGATATCGTAGCCGTCCTCACGGGGCACACCGTTAACTCTGCCGCCAAGTCCGTCTGTGACGAAGCGAAGCTGACGGTCGTTCATATCAACGCATCTCTTCCAGGTGATGCGTCTGGGGTCTATGTTCAGGGAGTTGCCCTGATAGATATGGTTATCAAGCATTGCTGCAAGAAGATTGTTCGCAGCACCTATTGCGTGGAAGTCGCCCGTAAAGTGCAGATTTATATCCTCCATAGGAATAACCTGCGCCCAGCCACCGCCTGCCGCGCCGCCCTTGATGCCAAAAACAGGACCGAGAGATGGCTCGCGAAGCGCGACCGCAACCGATTTTCCTATTCTCTTCATACCGTCGGCAAGACCTATCGTTGTGGTAGTCTTGCCCTCGCCTGCAGGCGTGGGAGTTATTGCGGTCACGAGAATAAGCTTGCCGTCCGGCTTGTTCGCACTGTCGCGCAGAAGCGAAAGGTCAAGCTTTGCCTTGTATTTGCCGTGAAGCTCAATATATTTTTCATCAACGCCCGCCTCTCTTGCAATTTCAAGAATATGCCTTGGCTTGACAGACTGCGCTATTTCGATATCGGTCATCGCTGGTAGCCCCCTTAACTTTAGAAAAAATTTCACAAGTAGATTATACAATATAATTTTTCCGATGTCAATAAATAAAATAAAAAAGTGACAAAACCAAGGCTCCGCACGACCTCCAAGTGTTTTTTCGACACGCTGAAAAACTTTTCTGGAAAAAACGAAAAAAGCTCTTGACATTTAGAATTTGGTGATTTATAATATAGTGTACGACTTTGGGATAACGTAGCCTAAACTGCGCCCAAATGCGAAAAAAGGAGGGATTTCGGGTGAAGCTTGATTTAAGGCCGCTGCTTGCAGGGGACAGGCTGCTAGAGTTCGATTACGAACTGCCACTCGATATTGACTCCGAGGACACCGCGAGTTATCTCTTTGGTGTCGGTTTTCCTTCTCCCATGAAGGTAAAGGGTGAAATTACCAACACCGCCGGCTATATGCGTATGACACTTACCACGTCAGTTGAGTACGTTGCACAATGTGCACGTTGCCTTGCAGAAGTCCGCGGCGATTTCTCGCTTGACCTTGAGAAAACCGTTGCACCGAGAAATTTACTTGGCGATCTTGATGAAAACAAGCTCGATGAATTTGCTATTATTGAGGACGGATTCCTTGATATAGACGAGCAGCTGCGCGAGCAGCTTGAAATGGAGTTCCCTATGCGCTTTTTGTGCAAGGAGGACTGCAAGGGACTTTGTCCCAAGTGCGGAAAGAACCTCAACGACGGCGAGTGCGGTTGCGATCAGAAGGATTTCGACCCCAGGCTTGAGCCGCTTCGTAAGCTTCTTGCCGAAATGAAAAAAGAAGAAAATAATAAATAATAATATTCAGAGAATGCGTGGAGCTTCGGCTCAAAAGCATGCTCAAATTAGGAGGTAACAGAAATGGCAGTACCGAAGAGAAAAGTTTCTCATGCGAGAAAGATGAAGAGACGTTCCAGCGTTTGGAAGCTCGAGACCCCCACTAACATCGTTAAGTGCCCCAACTGCGGCGAGGATATTCTTGCTTACCGCGTTTGCAAGGCTTGCGGCTACTACAAGGGTGTTGAGGTTATCGCTAAGAACGAAGCTGCTGAGAAGTAATTTTCAGCAAAGGGTAAATCCCTAGGAAAAAGAGCCGTATCGGCTCTTTTTCTTTTCCTCGGCTTGTTTTGCGGAATGTGCAAATTTCCTATAAAAATTTTGTAAAAAGGTATTGACAAATAAGATTTAGTCTGTTATAATATAGACCGTGACAGATGCTGGTGTGGCTCAATGGCAGAGCAGCTGATTTGTAATCAGCAGGTTGATGGTTCGACTCCGTTCACCAGCTCCAT
>SVUG01000009.1 GCA_015063385.1 Oscillospiraceae bacterium
GATGGCGGAGTTTGCATTTATAAAAGAAAAAACACCCTAAAAACCATCAAAACCAGTGGTTTTAGGGCTAAAAAGTAAAATTCCATAGCCGAAATTGTATCGACTATGGAACTGTTTTTGGTTGCGGGAGTGGGATTTGAACCTCACGACCTTCGGGTTATGAGCCCGACGAGCTACCAGACTGCTCCATCCCGCGATATAAATGGTGCCGGAAGCCGGGGTCGAACCGGTACGAGAAATTAATCTCACGGGATTTTAAGTCCCGGGCGTCTGCCAATTCCGCCATTCCGGCATACAACGACCTAGATTTCCTAATCGCCATTATATTATATCATTCATTATTACAAAAGTCAATACCTTTTTATTCTTTTTTCAAAAAAACTCAAATTCCATATTGACTTTCACTTTAAAATATGGTATTATATATGAGCAAATTGCGATTCAACTCTGTAATATGCTATGCGATTTTAATATCTTTTATGCAGAGAAATATGAAGCAAATCTTGAAAATTTGTCGGTCAAGCGGAAGCAAAAGTGCCGAAACCTCTTGATTTCACTGACTATTTCGGGACTCCGAAAAATGCAAAAACTTGCATATCTAACGTAATATCTAACACTTTCTAAAATCACAATTTAATACGCAGGAATATCGAAGCGGTCACAACGAGGCGGTCTTGAAAATTTATCGGTCTATCGGACGATAAAAACCCGAAATCCCTTGAAAACACTGACTTTTTCGCCCTTGCAAAAAACACTAAGCAGTGCACATCTAACGCAATATCTAACAAAAACTTAATACGCAGGAATATCGAAGCGGTCACAACGAGGCGGTCTTGAAAACCGTTTGCCCAAAAGGCACGGGGGTTCGAATCCCTCTTCCTGCGCCACTTTAACCCTTGAAAAACCTAGTGTTTTCAAGGGTTTTTTATATCTTATGTGTTATGTCTTTTTGCTAAAAATGCTCCAAAACTGCACGAGTAATTTTTTTGGCACATCGAAAACGGCTGTTTTTTAAGAGAAGATGTTAGATGTAAAAAGTTCTATAAACCCTTGCTACATAAGGCTTTTTAGCACTTACTCTAAAAAATTTGTTAGATGTAAATTGGTTTTTCCATCTAACACAATGCTTATTTCGCTATTAGAAATAGGGTTGCATATTGAAATATTTAATGGTTTATGGTATAATGGAAGAAAAAATAAGGAGCTGCTATGTTTGGACTATTCAAGAAAAAGCGAAAACAAAACAACAATGTTGTTTCTACTCAAACAACAGATTTAACCCTATCCTTTGCCGCAGTTCCTGCAACTGTTGATATAGATGAAAAGCGATTAGTTCAGTTGAAAGATGAGCGAGTATTAAGCTTAGTTTCAAATGTTGCACCTAATATGCTGCAAGTTATAAATTCAACAAAAATCGCAAAAGAAGCAAAAGATGCAGTGGACGCCATTTCCGAAACTGGCAAATTGTATCGCGTTGTGATCCCAAAAGGAGCTAAACTTTTTGATTCAAAAGCTATGATGGGCGCCAAGAGAGCAGGTTTTATTGATGCTGCTGGAAATTTAGGACAAGCAAATCTGGTTTTAGCCGATGGTGCTGACAACGCTTTGCAAAATGTCGCAACAAACCAAGTTGTCTCTTCAGCATTTAACGTTGCTTCTATGGTAGTAGGTCAATACTATATGACTCAAATCAACGGTGAGCTTGATAAGATATCTCAAAGTGTCGATAGAATTTCGAGTTTTCAAAACAATGAGTATTTAAGTAAGATTACCGCCACTATTAAGCAGATTAAGGAAATTGCCGATTTTCAATCCATTTCTTTGGAAAACGAAGAATTGAGGTTGGAAGAAAAGAGAAAGCTTAACTCTTTGAAGGAAAAAGTCACCGAGTTATTGGATCAATCAAACCACAGCATTAACAGCCTTATAAGCACTACAGTTTCTGATTGCAAAGAATATCTCGAACAAACGAGAGAAATTGAGATGTGGTATAAATACCAACTCGTTTTGCTTGAGTTATTACATCAAATTTGCTCTCTGATACAAGTGTTTAGTTGTGGATTAGAGCCCGAAGAAAAAGTATTCTCAACATTGATTCAATGTAAAGATGAGTCCCAAGCAATTTGCGACTTGTTGAGCCATTATCACAAAGAAAAGCAAGAAGCTTTTGAAATCAACATCGAAGACAAAACCATAGGTAATCCAAAATGGATTCAAACTCTTGTTGGAGTAATCGGAAAAGAAGATTGGAAGCAACGTAGGCTTCCTGAGACAGATTTTAAAAAGATTAGTTTACAAATGAAACCGTTTTCTTTTGATTTTACACCTTCTTTGCCGGGGTACAAAGACGATGTGGTGCTGATTGCGAAAGATGGAGAACTGTATTATCTACCTAATTCATAAAGAAACAAGGAGCTCTTTTGGAGCTCCTTTCCTCATTTATACACCTCTTTCAGAAACCACTTTATCGCTTTCTCATGCCATTCTGATTTTGGCTGCATTGCAAATCCCTTATCACTGGCGAGGAACTTTATTAGAGAGCATTTTGAGACTAGGTATTTACGGTCTTGAATTATGGCGAATATTCGCCCTTTGCCTATGTGCCACCTTATTGTGCGGTCGGTGTAGCCAATGATGCTTACAATGCGTTTTATTTCCATTACGTCGGGGTATATTGCCAGTCTCTTTTCAAGCATACGCTCGAACTTGTTTCTGTCCTTTAGGTTTAGATATGCGAACACGCTTATTTCTGCACCGCAGGCTTCTTCAGTCTGCGGTGCATCTTTGTTACGGGAGGAGAATTGTCCTCGGATAAACTCCTTCTTGCTTTCGGTTATGCTTTGCTTCATGTAGGCCTGCAAATCCTCTTCGCTCACGTAATACCTCAGATGCGTAGGTGTATTCACTATTCTGCAGGGAATAACACCGTTCTGTAGCATCCAAGCTGCTTTGCGTTTGCTGATATGTAGCCTTTGCCTTAACTGTTCAAGTGAGAGTTCACCGTTTTTCTTCATTCTTCCGTACCCCTTATTCTTTGATTTCAGTGGTCAAGTTTTTTTACCGCTCACTCGTCTTTGTTGCCTATGAACGAGCCGAGCTTCATACTTGCCGTGCTTGTTGCGCTCACATCAAGATGAGAGTAGATATCTGCCGTTATGCTCATGGTGCTGTGACCCATATACGCTTGAATTACCTTCATATTTTCACCCAGTGCTACGAGGAGGGAGGCACAGGTGTGTCTTAGGTCGTGGAAGCGGATTTTCCGCATTCCGTGCTTTTTGAGGAAGATATCGAAGTGCTCGGTCACGAAGTTCGGGCGGATTAGATCTCCGAGCTGGTCAACGCATACCATGTCGAGATATTTCTTTGAGTAGGAGCGCCCAAACTGCTTTCGGTACATCTCTTGCCGTTCCTTGTGCTCGAGGAGTATTTTCTTCACGTCGGGGTGCAGGGCGAAGACTCTGCGTGAGCTTTCGGTTTTCAAGTCCTCGCTTATCTTTAGGTGCTTTTTTCCGTTTCTTGATATCTCCACAACCTTTTGCTTTACGAACATTTTGTCCTTCTCGAAGTCTATGTTGCTCCACGCCATGCCCAGGGCTTCGCTTCGTCGCAGACCGCAGTACACCGCGAGAACTATCGGTATGTAGAGTGGATCGTCCTTTGCGAAGGCGAGGAGCGTTTGCACCTCTTCCACCGAGTAGAAGCTGGCAGCATATCTCTTCACCGTAGGTCGCTCCACTCTCTGCATCGGGTTGTATTCGAAGATCTCTTGCCTGATTGCGTACTCGAACATCGAGTGCAGCAGATTGTGGTAGTGAAGCACCGTTTGCTCGTTGTCTCCGATGCTCCGTAGGTAATCGTAGAACGCGTGTATGCTTCTCGGTTTGAGGTCGGCGAGTGTCACCTTCTCACCGAAGAACTTCGCCATGTTTCCGTTGACTCTGCCTTTATAACCGAGGTAGGTTGTTTCTTGGATTTTGTGGCGGTGCACCTCGTCAAGCCACTCGTTCATAAATGCTATGAACGGATAGTTCGAGGGATCGTCATAGCCGTCGAGCATTCTTGCATACTTTTCTTCAAACTCGGCTAGTCATGAACTACTGATTTTTTATAAAAACCAGGTTCATCGCACCCCGTAATATAAAGTTGGTCAATCTCTACGAGATTAGAAGAATAGTGACATCCGGGTTTCATTTTAATTTTAGTTACTTTCATTATTTTGCTCCTGTCGATTTTTTATTTGAAAACAAACAAGAAGAAAAATACCGAAACATCACATTTTGTGAAAAATACATATTGCAAAATGTGTATAAATATGATATAATATGTATGTCTGTGCAAAACATAGTATTATATTTTTTCTAAGATGCTATGTAGACGGTATATGCAGTGCGAAGGATACCAGCCTTTGCACTGTTTCTTTTTTTGTCCGTAATCAGCGTTATGTATTTTCGTCCGACTCGATTTTTTCAATCAAGTCATACAAGGACGGTTGATCTGACGAAAGTTCTTTTTGTCTCAATTCAATTATCGCCTTCAATCTCTCTCCCATTTTCTCATTGATTTGGGATGCTGTTATGAGCTTATCAAGTTCGCCACTATCAGCTGTTGCCAACAACAATTTCATTGAGAACATATAACGTTGCAGCGCTTGTGAGAATGTTAAAGACTCAAACATATTATGGAAATCCGCTTCTTTATTGCGTTCCCCGTTTGATTTACTTACTATTTCTGATGCTCTGTTAGCGGAATTGATAATCAACTCTTTTGCATCTTCTGTTAATTCTTTATCGTAGAAGAATTCAGGACCAATACCATAATAAATTGATAGCTTTTCGCGGTTTGAACCGGATGCAACCGAATTACCAGCTTCCCAATTCGCAACCGTAACTCTATTAACCGAAATAGCCTCAGCTATTTGTTCTTGTGTTGCTCCGTATATTTCACGAATTTGTTTAAGATTATTGTATTTTTTCATAATCCCTACCTCCGAAATGTATTATATCACATTTTTGTCGTTTTGTCAAGAGAAATAATACAAAATTTTGTAGCATGTAGCCGTTTTTGTAAATTATTTGTAGTTTAATTGTGGTTTTTATAAACTTACAAATGCCCCCTTTTGCATAAGTGCAAGAGGGGGCATTTCTTTATTCCATGGGTTTTATTGTTGCTTCAATGAAAGCGATTTCTTCTTCGCTCAAATTATATTTTGCGTAAAGTTCGGTATCCGTCCAAGGTTTAGTGAAATCTTGAACTGGAACCAACTCATAGACGCCTTTGGCTGCGTTTTGAGAAATCTTCAACAATGATACAAGTGCGTGGAAGAATTTTGTTTGAATATGACAGTTCTTCTGTATCGGTTACTTTGTTGTTTATGAGCTTGTCTACTGAACACATTAGTTCGTAATATAGAGCTAGATATAGTGAGTCAATTTTTCTTTCAAGTTCTTTTATTTTTTCTTCCATTATTGACACATCCTTTTATTGGTTTGAATAAAATTCTTTCATATCATCGAGTCGAAGACATGCGAGTCTGCCATATCCCTTTGCTTACAATACCACTTTTGCACTTTTTGTCAAGAGCAAAGTGCAAAATTTGCAAATAGAATACTTGTAATTTTTTGCCTAAGAAATTGTTCAACAAAAAGAATGGAAACCGACGGAGGATTTAAATATGCCACCATCGGTTTTCTTTGTTTGGAAGCGGTATAATTTTTTACCGGTATTGGCGGTCTATTTAGGTGCAAAAATCATTAAAAGGTGCAAGTAATTATCGACAAAAAGTGCTAAAAGGTGCAAGTAACTATCAAAAAAACATCCCAAAAGGTGCAACAAACTTATAAAAATCCTTGACTTTTGGTGCAAGTTATGCTAAACTGTATATGTAAATAAAGTACAGGAGGTATTTATATGGAGCGTATTGCGATTGAAAAACTTGTTAAGTGGAACGAAAGCAAGAGAAGAAAACCGCTAATCGTTTGGGGTGCTCGTCAGGTAGGCAAAACTTACTTAATCAAAAACATTTTTGCTAAAAAATACTATAAAAACAACTATGTATACGTCGATTTTAAAATTGAAGATGAAATCAACGAATTTTGTTCCAAAACAGCAAACGCAGAAAAGATAATCGAATATATTTCGCTTTTGAAGGGCCAACAAATTACCGAAAAAACCCTGCTTATATTTGACGAAGTACAAGAGTGCCCAAATATTATTTCTGCACTTAAATATTTCTGCCAAGATTTCAGAGAGATTCCGGTTATCGCTACCGGCTCTATGGTGCGTATCAAGCTTCAGCGAGTAATAAACAAACGCGGCGGTGGAGAAAAATTTCTTTTCCCTGTGGGTAAAATTGATCAAATCACCATATACCCCATGACTTTCGATGAATTCTTACTTAACAACAACCGTGTTCTTTACAATAAAATCAAGGCGGCTTACGAAGCAAGAATTCCGCTTGATTCAAGTATACATTCGTTGGCGATGGATCAAGTGTATAAATACCTTCTTGTTGGCGGTATGCCTGAAGCGGTTGATGCTTTTATCGAAAACGGGGATCTTTTCGAAGCTCGCGAAATACTAAAATCACTCTATGATAACTATCTTTCGGATATGGAGCTTTATCAAGCCAGTCGTGAGGCAATTTTACGTTCTCGTACGTTATTCTCTAACATTTATAGAGAACTCAATAAAGAATCCAAAAACTTTTCACCCGGATTGCTCGAGGAAAATAGTAAAACTAGAGATTTTGCCACCTCTATTGAATGGCTTACGATGGCTCATATAGTGAATCAGTCTTATCAGCTTAAAGAACATGTAACGATGCCGCTTATGAAAGATAACGACGGTTCGTTCCGTTTGTTCCTGGTAGACGTAGGTATGTTCTCATATCAGAGTGGCATCAACGCTGCTTCATTTGTATCAACCGATAGAGAAAATACACTTTCTGGAATATTCTTTGAGAACTTTGTAGCTGCTGAGCTTGTCGCAAAAGGCAATCCGTTATTTTATTGGAGAGGCAAGTCTTCTTCCGAACTTGAATTTATTATTGAGTCGGATAATAAGATATACCCCATAGACGTGAAGAAGGGACGCGGAGTTCTCAACTCTCTTGAAAAATTTTCGAATCACAATAAGTATGAGTGCGCTATAAAGATCTCATCTGGTAATTATGGTTACGACGAGAGCAAAAAGCTTTTAACTGTTCCGCTTTATTTTGCTTCTTTCATTGCGGATGATATGGCAAACGGCACTTTTGTTATATGATAACCAACGAGCGATGTTCTTAAATTAGAGAGCATCGCTTTTCTTTAATGCAGTATAAATTTTTGCCATGTGGTGAGGCTTTTTCATTGCTTAAGGCGTGGTGATTTTTCATTAAGGTTTGAGTTTCAAAGTGCAACTTTTTTGGTATTGCACTTTGGAATTGCACTTTGGAAATTGATGGGTGAAAGCTCTTGATTAATTTGGGAAGGTATGCTACAATGAACACCCGAGAGGGAGGGGTTAATGCTCCCTTGGGGTGCTGATTTGGGGAGGAATGTGGCTATCCAAACTCTCAAGACGGGCTGCAAAATCTAACACAATATCTAACATTTTTATTAGATTTTGCGTTAGATGCTGATACCTTTATGTGGCTTGAAGTTTTGGCGTTTTTGGAAAGTGAAAAGGCTGAAACCCCTTGATTTTACTGGTTTTTCAGCCTCTTTTATCTTCCGTTAAAGTCTGTTATTTTCTTCTAAAATCCGATATATTAAAACGCCTTGAAAACCGTTAGGCCAAAAGCCACGGGGGTTCGAATCCCTCTTCCTGCGTCAAAAAATAAGGACACCCTTGTGAGTGTCCTTTGTTTTTTGCCACAGTCAGAAGCTCTCGAACGCCCCTCTGTGACTCTCCGAGTCGCAGAATGGGGTTCGCATTTGAGCCGTAGAGCGCGTCAAGCTCGCTTGTAAGCATCAAGGCGAAAAATCTTCGCCAAAGGCGAATATGAAATAAAGATTCAAGGGGCTGCCGCAAACAATTTTACTCATTTGCGATAGCCCCTTTCCTAATTTATACACCTCCTTCAGGAACCACTTTATCGCTTTCTCGTGCCACTCTGACTTCGGCTGCGTATCACACCCGCTTTCGAGATTACATATTCGTCATTCATCATTACGGAAAACATATCACCGTTTTGTACGACACAAAATAAAAATGCCCACGATTTTTTCGCGAGCATTTGAATTTGTTATTGAAGAAGAATATATTATATGATATAATATTTACACGGGGTAACCCGGAATAAAAATTAGGAGTTTGCTTTTTGAAGAACAAACGTACACCGGAGATTGTATTGTAAACGAGAGGTTTGCAAATACATTCTCGCACATCTCTCGTAGTTTTGGTCAGGTAATTACGAAAGGATTTAACAATGAACAACTTGACGATACGTTTAGAAACAGAGAAAGATTATAGGGCAGTAGAAGAACTTACACGTGAGGCGTTTTGGAACGTTTATAAGCCCGGTGCGGACGAGCATTATTTCGTTCATACGATGCGAAATCACCCGGATTTTATTCCCGAGCTTGCATTTGTGCTTGAGCTTGACGGCAGAATTGTCGGCAATATTATGTACACTAAAGCTTGGCTTGAAGATGAAAACGGTGAGCGTAAGGAGATACTCTCCTTCGGACCGCTTTGCGTTGATCCCGAATATCAAAGGCAGAAGCTCGGCAAAATTCTGATTGAGCATTCCTTTGATGTTGCACGCAAGATGGGTTATGACGTGAACGTCAATTTCGGCAATCCGGGCAACTACGTCAGCCGTGGATTTGTGAGCTGTAAAAAGAAGAACGTCAGCTTTATTGTGGACGGCAATTTCCCGACGGCTTTGCTCGTAGCAGAGCTTACGCCTGGTGCTCTTGACGGCAGGAAGTGGATGTATATTCCTTCCACCGCGGCAGATTGCTGCGAGGACACCGCCGCAGTCGAAGCCTTCGACAGGGCATTCCCACCCAAAGAAAAGAAGTGGATGCCGAGCCAAGAGGAATTCTATATCTATAGTCATTCTTCGGTAGTCAGATAAACGTAAAAAGAGCCGATGAGAAATCAAGTGATTTCTCATCGGCTTATTTTTTATTTAATATGGCGTATTTTTAGCGCAAAATTCTCGCTCCAAGGAGCTGAAAAGCGAATAGGGGGACATATATGTCTACCACCTCGAATTCGAGACTAAAACTCTTGATTTTCCTAGTTTTTTTCGTTCTAAAAGTTTAACAAGTTGGTGTAGATTAATTGATTTGTTCTGTCACGTCAATGAGGAAGATCTTCTTCTCAAATCCGCCGCGCTTTTTGGCTTTTTCAGCTCTTACGGACTCCAACTCCTCTAGAGTATAACCACGTGCAATCGTTGCCGATTGTATAAGCTCCAAGAGGTCTGCCAGCTCCTCGATGCTTTGGTCTTGGTGATACTCCAAGAGTTCCTCATCGAGCTTGGCATCAAGCATCTTTAGATACTCCTCGTCCGAGAGAATACGAGTTCTGCATTCGTTTCCTGACTTTTCTATGATGTCGGGAATCAAATCTCTCACGAGCTTGTTATATATTTTCGTTGCCATAATTACCTCGCAATAATTTGCTTCTTTTTCTTCGGCTCGGGCAGTTCTTCATACATAGCATCAAACAGCTTGACGAGCAAATCTCTGTCCTCGACATCTTCCACAAGAAGCATAGGCTTTGCACCCTCGTAGGGAAGCTCCCTCGGCGCGTCAGGTAATAGTGCGGTTGCTGACGGTGTAGGCTTTAAGAGCAAACGGTTATCATAAACCCCGCCTACAACCTTGCCACCATAGTAGAGCACGTACTCACCCATCATAGCGCGAGCAGAAAGACCGCTGCACCCGTCCAAAATAAACTCTAAATATTCCTTACTGCTTGCCATTGTTTTCTCCGCCTATCTTATTTTTCAATCTCGCCTTTCCAGTCAAGGATACCGCCGAACTCAACAACGTTTGTGTAGCCGAGCTTGACGAGCTTTTCAGAGGCTTCCTTGCTTCGTCTGCCGCTTCTGCAGTATACGAGTATCAGCTGTGACTTGTCGGGAAGCTCTGCTATCTCGGCAGTGCCTATTTCCTCGTTCGGAATGTTTATCGCTCCGGGGATATGCCCTTCGGCATATTCGTCGGGTCTTCTTGCATCGAGAATTATATAGCCCGACTCCTTCTTCATCATCTCCACAGCCTCGTTCATGCTTATCTGACGGTAGCTGTTCGCAGAACCGCTGGGAGCAGAGCATGACGACAGAAGCATTATTGAAAAAATAAAGGGCAAAAGCCTTCTTATTGTTCTCATAATAAATCTCCGTGATTTTGGATTTTTCATTTATAGAAATTCTAATATTTCCGCAGCGTTTGTGTCAGGCTTAACCTTTGGCATTACCTTTTCGATAATTCCGTTCTCATTGATAATGAATGTGGTACGAACAACACCGAAGCTAACCTTACCGTAGAGCTTCTTCTCCTGCCACACACCGTAGCTTTGAATCGCCTTGAGCTCGGGGTCGGAAAGAAGTACGAAGGGAAGATTATATTTTTCTGCAAATTTAACGTGAGATGCTATACCGTCACGACTGATTCCGATAACCTCGACTCCTCTTTTTTTGAACTCGTCGTATGCTCCTGCGAAAGCGCATGCCTGTCTTGTACATCCCGGAGTGTTATCCTTGGGGTAGAAATAAAGCACGACCTTTTTGCCAATAAAGTCTGACAAGCTTACGTCATTTCCGTTTTTATCTTTAAGAGTAAAGTTTGGTGCGCGATCACCTATATTTAGCATTTTTCATTCTCCTTTTTTGTGGTACTATAACGTTATCCATCTAAAAATATTATACCACAAATCCGCTAGAAATTCAAGGAGCTATTCTTTGTTTAAGGCAGTATAAATTTTAGCCATTGCCTTTCTCATTTTAGGGCGCAAAAAGGTGGGTTTTCGGGGGTAAAAACTCGCCACAATCGCAAGGAAAGGTCTCCACGGCATTCTCGCCTTACCACACTCTAAGTCGCCACACAAGGCGAATTTAAGGCTTTTTTCGATGCCCCTACTATATAAACGGTTTCGCTTTGCAAACTCCTAGAGCACAAAAACCTAGACGTAGCAAGGGATTTTCGGTCATTGAAAAAAACAATAGAAACTCAAAATAGTAAAATTGCAATGATTTTTTTGCAATTTATGCAAGTCAAAAGGGATAGGCTCGTTTCCGAACCTATTCCTCTCGCTATCTTATTTAGTTAACGTTTCGATTGCTATTCTCATGCCGAGCTTGAATGCATAGCAGAATATCGCACATTAACCAAGACTTGCGTACTCGCTCCAGCAGTCGTCGAACTTCTCGAGGATTACCTTCTGCTCGTCCGTCATGCTTTTCAGCAAGTCGCTGTGATGCCGAGCCATGTACTCCATCAGCTGCTTCATCTCGGGCGACCACATTCTGCAGTCGTCCTCGGGTACTATGTTTCCGTGCCACGGTTCTTTAATTATGCTTTCCATTGGTTGCACCTCCTGTTAGCACAACACAATACCACAGAAGAGCGAGAAAGTCCAGCATAAATCGAAAGTTAATTTGATAACTTTTTGTTACGTTATTTATGCCAACATAGTCATTGTAGCAGTACCTAAGAGTTGCACAATAGCACCATAGAACCAACCATGTTTAGCTACATGGTCGCTTATCCGTTGAAACAGTTTTTTCTGCTTTGGGATAGAACGACTTGTTTGTATATTTTCAAGAAGTTCTTTAACTTCTTCTAACAATTCGAGAAGTTCTTCTTTATCTTCACCCCCTTTTTCGTCAATCATTCTATCAATTTGATGAATAGAATTATCGACTGTCAAGGTGGAACCAGAAACATCTCCAAAAATAATGTTGCCATAATTCGTGATACTTCCAAAAGTCTGCTGCTTTTGTTCTTCATCGTGGCGTTTCAGCGCTTCGGTTTTGGCTTCAAAATATGTAATTTCTCGCAGTGTAAGAGTAGCTATCCTTTTCCCTCTCAACAAAAAGAACATTCTTGCGGTTACCCAATATATCGAGCAAAAGTTCTTCGGGAAGGTCACTATCTGCGAGCTTTTGAATTTGTTATTGAAGAATAAAGCGTTTTGTGCTATAATATTCTTACTACAATCTACGAGGGCATATTATGACGCGAGAAGAGTTCGAAGCATTGGTGCTTGACACATACGGAATAAGG
Source organism: Oscillospiraceae bacterium (assembly GCA_015063385.1). Taxonomy (GTDB): domain Bacteria; phylum Bacillota; class Clostridia; order Oscillospirales; family CAG-272; genus UBA1740. The sequence continues at coordinate 12,228 of SVUG01000009.1, forward strand.
GCGGATTATCCTTTTGAGGAGGACTTTGAGACGGGAGTGTTCCGTCATGAGAATGGAAAATGGTTTGCTATAGCAATGAAAATTTCGGAGCGCAAGCTCGGAAAATGTAGTGATATGACAACTAATATTGTCAATTTTAAGTGCGCGCCCGATGTAATAGAGTCGATCGCGGGGGTGGAGCAGGGTGTTTATCGAGCATATCATATGAATAAAACTCACTGGTTAACAGTTTCTTTAGAAGAGTGCGACGATGATACTATTTCCTGGCTTATGGGCATCAGCTACGACCTGACGAGAAGCAAAACAAAGAGAAAAGGGTGATTTTATGGCTAAATTTTCAATGACAAAAGAAAGATTCAAGAATCAATGGTTGCGCCATTTCGCAAAAGAAGTTGATAAAAAGGATATAGAGGACCACGTAAAAGGTCAGTTCATTTGGCATGTTTTCTCGTTCGAGCATATTAAAAATGAAAATCTTTTAGTGGGAAATGATGCAAGACTAGCCTTCGACAAGGCAGATAAAAGTGAAGTCATTTGCTGTGACGAATACGGCGGAGACGGTGTTAAGGATAGACTTCCTGCCAGGTATAATACTGCTGAGAAAATTGACAAGTGGACGGTTGAATTTTACGTTGTTGCAAAGGATTATTCCTGGACCTATATAAAAACGCACGAATGCGATTGGTGCGGACCGTATTTTTACAGAATTACGTAAAAGATCAGACGGAATTATCCGTTTAGTTGTGAAGATTCCTCATTTGGAAATATACTATCTCGTAAGTTGAGTAATATCAACAACAAGGACCGAGCCGTCTAAGCGCATTGACAAAAAATGAATTGGGTGATATAATTAAAATAAAACATCAAAAGGGGATGCGGAAATGAAAAATACGTTTAAGCTTGTTATGATTCTATTGCTTATTTTGATGTGCTCTACTTTGTCGGGATGCTTTTGGATATTTGATTCACCAAACGGAGAGGGTGGCGGAGGTGGCAAAGACAATCTGCTTACCGAAGAATATGAATATAAATTCAATGTTGCGGGCGACGAGTTTGCTTTTACGGCGACTGTCACTATTGATAAAGGCAGTGAGAGCGCCGAGTTCTTCTTTAAAAGAAACGGTGCTATTGTCAAACGTGGGATGACCTACAGTGTTGAAAACAATGAGATAGATATATTTGATATAAAATTCGCCCTATCTGACGGCGGCAGACTTGTTTCTGCCGATCTGATAACAGATGAGCAGTCGGAAATAATTTATAGCTATGAATTACTTGCCGGGAACTACGCTCCTTCTCACGAAATATATGGAGCGACGGGGAATAGCGAGCTGATTCTTAAGGATGATGGCACGGCGAGATTCTTTGATAGCGATTTTACCTATTATCCGCTATACAGCGACACTGTTGTACTCCTCAATTCTGATAATGACGGAATTGTGATTATTCTCGATTATTCCAAGCAGAGCTTTGAGATTGAAACAAAAACCGCCGCAACAACATTTGAAGGCGGTGAATATATAGAGAGCTACTATGATTTTCTTTACGGCTGTGAGAAAGCATATCAGGGAGAGGGAAGCTTTAAGAATAAAACGTTATTCGTTTTAGGCGAGCTGTATTATATGACTGATTTTAAGCGCTCATATACCATTGGAAGAGCAACGCTTAACGACGGGGTGCTGAGCGTTTTCACCTCGGAAAGTGATTCTTACAAGCTGGAGCTCGATGAGGAAAACGCGAGCTTTGACTATGCCCTCGAAAGAGAATTTACAAACGGTAATTATTATGTAAATATATACTATAACGGTGAAATTTACATTCAGACTCTGTACACCGGCGGAGAGTGCAGAATCGTCTGCGAGCTGGGTGAGGGAAGAGTCCCTGTGCTCTACCATCCGATGACTGATACCACATACGTTTTTGATAACGAGCTGAATGCGGTTGCAAGCTTCGACGGTGAATATTACGTGGATTCCTCGGACGCGCGGATTTACACCTCGGTTGTTGCCGATTCCGCGGGAAATAAGAAAAAAATTCTTATTGACAACGACACAAAGACAGCATACCAGATAAATTACAGCACGTACGGGTATCCGCAGTACGTTCGCGACGAGAACGCAGAGGTGCTTTCGGATAATCTGCTGCTTATTAACAGCGCATATCACTTCCTTACGGGTGACGAATATTTCTCCCTTTACGGCTATGAAATGGGAACTGTTTCATCTGCCGTGGTTTCCTGTGCAGTTCATGCTGTCCCGGGGGCAACAATACATACAGAGAGCGACAACGCCTATAAGGACGACACCGTTTTAGAAATTGAAAACGCTTATTGTGCCCTGATTTCTATGGAAGACGGTACGGCAATAGCAATACTGACGAGAGTTGTTCCAAGTGAGTATTACGGTCAGGCTCTTGAAACGCAGAAATGCAGCGGCAAGCTCGTGTTCAGCGATGGCAACGTTGCTGTTATTAATGAAGCGCTCAGAACAACGTTTGTTCAAATATCAGAGAATAATGCTTACGTTAGGCGTACCTATCCCGTCTTACAAAATCCCGATTTGGTTGCGCAAAATGAAAAATATTATTCTGTTAAATCCGGCAGCATCTATTATGTGTTTGACAAGGATTTCGTCCTTAAATATGAAATAGACGAGAACAATTATACAGGACTTGGCGGTCTTGAATAATCGGTTTTCACAAGTAAAAAGCAGGAAGCCAAGCGCTTCCTGCTTTCTCTTTTAAATTTTAAATTCATTTACCAAGCTTTTTTGTTTTTTCGCACGCTGCGATTACAGCGGATGCGGTTGCTGCACGGAATTTGGCATCCTCGAGCGCCTTAACGCCTTCGATTGTGCTGCCGCCGGGCGAGCATACCTCATCTTTTAGCAAACCGGGATGCTTTCCCGTTTTTAGAACCATTTCAGCAGCACCGATGAGCGTTTCGGCAGCGTAAGCCATGGCCTTGTCGCGCGGAAGTCCGCATTCGACCGCGCCGTCCGCGAGAGCCTCAATGAACATATATACAAACGCAGGACCGCAACCCGCAACAGCGCTCGCCGCATCAATCAGCTTCTCGTCAATCTCATCGAGCCTGCCTGCAAATTGCAAAATCTTTAAAAATTCCTCTCTTTGCTCGTCGGTGACCGAAGAATTTTTGCACCAGGTAATCATACCCTTGCCGAGAAGAACAGGTGTGTTGGGCATTATTCTGATTATAGAGTGAGCGCTACCAATCATAGCACCGACCTTTTCAAGAGAAAGACCTGCGGCTATAGTGACTATTACCGAGCCGGGATTCTTGGTAAACGACTCCTTCAGCGGTTCGAGCGTAGCAGGGAAATTTGCGGGTTTTACTGCTAGAAAAATAAAGTCGCAGTTTTCTGCAATATCAAAATTGTCGGTTGCCACAGCGCCCGTTTCTTTTGCAAAAGACTCGGCTTTTTCAGTAAAAAAGTCAGAAATGTAAACCTTGGTTTGCTTATTTTTCAAAACCGCGCGTGCGAGCGCACCGCCCATATTTCCGCAACCTATAAAACCTATTTTCATTTTCTTCTCCTTTAGCGAATCTGTCCTTCGCCGGTGATGATATATTTATACGTGTTAAGCTCTTTGATGCCAAGCGGTCCTCTGGCGTGCATTTTTTGGGTTGAAATTCCCATTTCGCATCCGAGTCCAAACTCGCCGCCGTCGGTAAATCTGGTCGACGCATTGACGTAAACCGCAGCACTGTCAATCCTTGTTGTGAACTCTGCTGCCGCCTTGGCATTGTCTGTGATAATAGCCTCACTGTGATGCGTTGAGTGCTCGGTGATGTGAAGAATGGCATCATTAAGCGAATCAACAACCTTTACCGCGAGAATATAATCTAAGAATTCTGTGTCAAAATCCTTGTCGGTTGCCGCAACACCGCCGATAATTGCGTGCGCCTTATTGTCTGTGCGAAGCTCAACAGCCTCTTTGCCGCTTGATGCCCGGCTATCAACGAGCAAGGACTTCATTCTGGGTAAAAAGCTTTCAGCCACGTCCTTATGCACAAGGCAGACCTCTGCAGCGTTGCAAACGGAGGGACGGCTCGTTTTAGCATTTTCAAGTATGGAAAGCGCCATGTCAAGATTTGCATCTCGGTCAACGTATATATGACAAATTCCCGTGCCGGTTTCAAGACAGGGGACCGTAGCGTTTTCAACGCACGCTCGAATGAGACCAGCGCCGCCCCTGGGTATGAGTAAATCAACGTATCCCGAGGCTTTCATAAGAGTGTTTGCGCCCTCGCGAGTGACGTCATCTACTAGGAGAACTGCATCTTCCGGAAGTCCTGCCTTGGCAAGACCAATTCTAAGCGCATCAACTACGGCGCGAGCAGAGCGATACGCCTCCTTGCCGCTTTTAAGAATGCATACGTTGCCACTCTTGAGCGCAAGTGCCGCCGCATCGGAGGTGACGTTGGGACGGCTTTCGTAGATTATCGCAATTACGCCCATCGGTACGCTGACCTTTTCTATTTTAAGCCCGTTTGGACGAATAGTTGTTTCAAGAACTCTGCCGAGAGGCGAGGGCAGGGCGATTATCTCGCGTATGCCGTTTGCCATACCAACGATTCGCTCTTTGGTTAGGCGAAGACGGTCTATCATAACAGGTGATATAATCCCCTCTGAAGCCGCAACGTCAGCGGCGTTTGCCTCAAGAATTTTGTCGGCATCTGCCACCAATGAGTCTGCCATAAGCGCGAGCGCCTCGTTAATTTGCTCGTCGCCGATTTTAGTCATAAGCCTCGAAGTTTCCTTGGCTTTTATGCATAACTGTAATGTTTTATTTACAATTTCCATATTTTTCTCTTACTTTGCATAGAATTTTGTTCCGACACCGTTTCCGTCAATGGCATCGTAAAGGCGCTCGGGGTATTCGCCGTTCGTAATTATCATATCACAGCCCGCAGCCGTCGCGATTTGCGCCGCACGCAGCTTGGTTTGCATTCCACCCGTTCCAAGCGCTGTGCCTGCCGCACCGGCAAGGGCAAGAATGTCGTTGGTGATTTCCTTAACCTCGGGTATGAGACGCGCGTTTTTATCCTTGTGGGGATCTGTCGAGTAAAGTCCGTCAATGTCAGAGAGAAGCACCAGAAGGTCTGCCTTTACTGAAACGGCAATCTTTGCCGCAAGGGTATCGTTGTCGCCAAATTCGATTTCCTCGGTAGCAACCGTGTCGTTTTCGTTAATTATGGGAAGAACGCCAAGCTCCAGAAGTCGCATCATAGTGTTCTCGAACTTTCCGCGCCTGTCGTCACAAGCAAGGTCGGGCGCTGTAAGAAGGAGCTGCGCGACCGTATGATTATATTCTGCGAAAAGCTTGTCGTAGGTATACATAAGCTCGCATTGTCCGACTGCGGCACAAGCCTGCTTGCCTGCGATATCCTTGGGTCTTGCCCCAAGGCGAAGCTTTCCAACACCCATTCCAATAGCACCCGACGATACGAGTATCATTTCGTGTCCTGCGTTCATAAGATCGCTGACAATCTTGCACAGCGATTCAATTCGTCTTATATTAACGCATCCGTTTGCATACGTAAGCGTTGAAGTTCCAATTTTAACAACGGCTCTCATATTGATAACCTCCGAGCGCAAATAAAGTTAAATATTGAAATATTATACCATAAATATTAACCAAAATCAATATTATTATGAAAAATTGCTTGGATATTACGAATAGTAATACTGTAAAACGAGCCGCGGCGGTTGCACGCGCCTATTATGTCCGCCCACCCACGCACAAAAAAACAAGCCCAGGCTAATGCCTGAGCTTGCTTTTTGGCAGTGAGCAAGGCAAAACGATTGATAATCGTTTTGCTGCAGCGATACTCTCTAAAGCAAGGAGATAAAGGAGCGAGCATTAAGAGCGACGCATAACGACTATGCGTCGGGAGGCGGAAGGACTCGGTCTCCTCGCACGATGCTCGTCGGTCAGTCGCGGCTCTGACAGTCCACTGGACTGTCATTCACTACCGCTCCCCTTCGAGCCCGCCCACCCACGCACAAAAAAACAAGCCCAGGCTAATGCCTGAGCTTGTTTTTTTGGCAGGGGCGGAAGGACTCGAACCCACGACCCATGGTTTTGGAGACCAGTACTCTACCAACTGAGCTACACCCCTAAATGCCATTACATTATACTAGACTTTTCTCTGTTTGTCAAGGACTTTTTAAGAATTTTTCAAACTATTTTTTAATCGTCTGTCTTAAAAGAATGCAATTTAATTTATCAAAAGAATCTCAATGTAATTTTTCACAAAAACGACAACGTTATACTTGCAAAAAAACTTGGCTGTCAAAATGAATAATACGGATTTGTGTTTATGTTAAAAAGCGCTTATTTGCTTTGATTTTTCTTGGGTAATGGCGGGAAATGACGACTTTTGTTGTCAAAAATGGACTATTACTTGCCGAAAATCGAAATTACAAAAGGAACGGAAAATAATATTAAGGGTTCAAAAAATACGTACCACTTTACTTTTTAATCGAAATAGCGAGCAAATGCTGCAATTTTCGTTCCGGTTTCTTGCAAAATTAAAAATATTTTCCTTGACATATATATGTTGCTATGATATAATAAAAAATATTATTTATAAAAAGGGAAACAAATGAATTCGAATTTTCTTAAATTTAAAAAGCGAGCTAGCAAGATCCGAATACTCAAGTCGGCCCTTATAGGACTTTCGTCGGGACTTCTGTTCGGTGGAGCATATCTTTTGCTTTCGCGTCTGGCTATAATAGCTCCTCGACCAATATTGGCGTTGCCTATCGGTATCGGCGTTTCGCTGTTTGCGGCGCTAGTGTCCTTTTTTGCTCTTGGGGTGTCGGACAAGTCCTTAGCTCAAAAGCTTGATAAAGAATTTTATCTCAATGAGCGTATACAAACCATGATAGAACGCTCGGGCGAGGATAGCGGAATATTGCAGATGCAAAGAGAGGACGCCGAGGCTTCGCTTTCTAAAATAGACGTGCGTCGACTTAAAATACGTCGCCTTTGGATTTACATAACGGCTCTGGCGCTTGGAGCTTGTATTACGGCTCTGGCGCTTATAGTTCCCAATATGAGAGAGGGGGAAGTTAACGACGACCCGCCGTTTGCGCTCTCGGATATGCAACGTGCAGGACTTAATGAGCTCGTAGTCAAGGTAGAGAACTCGCAGATGCAGGAGCGGTACAAAACGCTTATTGCGGCAGAGCTTCGCACACTTCTTTCCGACCTTGAGAAGACGACGAAAATGTCTGTGATGAGAGCCGAGCTTGCGGAATCCATGGCATATATTCTTGAGGTCACATGTGATTCATCAAGCTCAGCCGAAATACTTGACGCACTTTGGAAAAACGGTAATTTCTATCTGAAGCATCTTGCGTTTGCGCTGAATACGAGTGATTGGGAAGACGATAACCCATGGGGCGTTTATAACGAGAAAATAGATGCGTACGAGAAGATATTTCACGGAGAACCTACCGTGGCAGGCGAGCCTTTACCAGATGAGGAGGATATGAAAGCCAAGCTCAAGGGGGCTATTGACAACTCCGCCTTGAATATATCCATGGCTCTCGGCTCATCGGGAATCAGCGAGGATGATGCGTTGAGGATTGCACTGAAACGGCTTGCAACCTCGGACGAGTCGGATGCTAAAGGATACTCCGTGCTTAAGGATGCAGTTTCGACGCTGTCTTACGAGCAGGCAAAGGCTGAATTAAAGAAAACCATTGACGCCTTTAGCAATGAAATATTTGTTGCGCTTAACACTAATAAAATAAATGCGGACACGGGCGAATATACAATTACCAGGCTTTCAACTCTGTTTTTGGTTCCCGCTCCGGAGTTCGAGCGCCCTGATTTCGTAAAATACGGACAAACCATCGATGACTCTTTAGATGACGATGATCAAAATAAAGAGCAAGGCGGTTCCGAGGGCGGTGGCGTTGGTGAAGGCTCAATTTTTGGAAGCAACGACCTGGTACTCGACCCGATAAGCGGTGAGTACGTTGAATACGGTACGCTTCTTGATAAATACTACGCGGTGGTGTTTGAAAAGCTTCAGAACGGCTCGTACAGTGACGAGCAGAAAAAAATGATTGAAAATTATTTCGCGCTGCTTTACGGTGGCTTGAAGAAAGAGGAAGGAAAATAATAAAATGGCAGAAATGATGGAATTTAACACTGAAAAGGTACAGGTGTTCAGTGAAAAGATAACTAAAATCAAGGAAGAGCTGGCAAAGGACGTCGTTGGTCAGAAGGATATAATCGACGGCGTTATCACGGCAATTATCGCGGGCGGCAACGTGCTTCTTGAGGGCGTTCCCGGAGTTGGTAAGACCCGTCTTGTGCGCTCGCTCGGCAAGGTTCTTTCCTTGCCCTTCTCCCGTATTCAGTTCACTCCCGACCTTATGCCCTCTGACGTGACCGGCGCGAATATTGTTGAAAAGGACGAGAACGGCAGACTTGAAACTAAGTTCCGCCGCGGTCCTATATTTGCAAACCTCGTTCTTGCCGATGAGATTAACCGTGCGACTCCCAAGACTCAGTCTGCGATGCTTGAGGTAATGCAGGAGCATAAGGTGACCGTGGGCAACGATACATATAAGCTTGACGAGCCTTTCTTTGTGCTCGCTACAGAGAACCCGATTGAGCAGGATGGTACGTATCCTCTCCCCGAGGCACAGATGGACCGTTTCGTGTTCAAGCTTATCGTGGATTATCCCACGAGCGAGGAGCTTGTCGGCATCGTTAAGATGACTCAGGTCACTATGGAAGAGACCGCAGAGTCGGTTGTTGGCGGTGACGATATTCTTGAGATGAGAGCGCTCGCATCCGAGGTTCCGATTTGCGACGAGGTGCTTTACTATGCGGTAAATCTCGTTTCGGGCACTCACCCCGAGTCCGAGAATGGCGCTCCCTCTGCGAAAAAGTATCTCAAATACGGTGCATCTCCCCGTGCGGCACAGGGACTTGTCACCTGCGCTAAGGTACGCGCGTTAATGCAAGGACGATATAACGTATCCTACGAGGATATTGATGCTCTTGCATATCCTATTTTAAGACATAGAATTAAGGTTAACTACACCGCTGTTAACGACAGACTGACCTCCGACGACGTTATCGGTCTTATTATCAAAGAAACTAAAAAGGGTTAATAAATGAAAAGAGTGGTAATCGACGAGTCCTTCCTCGGCGAGCTTGAGCTGCTTGGGGCTGTACTCAAAAACAACGTGGCGGGAATGTTCGGCGGCAACTGCCGTACGAAGAATCTCGGCTCATCATGTGAATTTGCGGATTACCGAGATTATATGCCTGGTGACGACGTCACGAAAATAGACTGGAATGCTTACGCCAGATTCGATAAGCTCTATGAGAAGCTTTATTTTGACGAGCGACAGATGCATACGCGCATTTATATAGATACGAGTCGCTCTATGGACTACGGCACGGACGAGAAGGCTGTTGCTGCTGTTAAGATTGCGGCGGCGTTTGCTTACCTTTCCGTCAGTGCTATGGATAAGGTTTCTATTTACGCAATTCGCGGCGGCTCGCTTGAGGAAATCGTAGTTGGTATGGTAGGAAAGGATTCGTACCTTGGCTGCATTGGCAAGCTCAACGAGCTCGAGTTCGATTCGGACTCCCGAATAAGCGAGGCTATAATTCCGTCAAGCGTTGGCAGAGGCGACGGATATTCCATTATAATCTCGGACTTTTTGACCGACGATAATTATGAAGGTGCTATTGACCGACTTGCAGAGCAGAGAAGGGATATTCTTTGCGTGCAGGTGCTCGCCAGAGAAGAGCTTAATCCTCAGATTCGCGGTAAAATGCATCTGTTTGACTCGGAATCTCCGAGCAAATTCTTCCGCAAAAAAATAGATAAGGATATTATCGACGCATACAAGGCAGCACTGAAATACGTCACCGACCGCATAAGAAATTATTGCGAATCACGTGGGGGACATTACGTTCTCATGCCGGCTTATATGGAAATGTCGGAGCTATTCTTCGATAAATTCGTAAATATGGGGGTATTGAAATGACGTTCTTATACCCTCTTGGTCTGCTTGGCCTAATCGGTGTTCCGATAGTAATTATAATTTATATTTTAAGAAGCAAGTTTAACGAGCTTACCGTCACCTCGACTTATATTTGGACGTTGAGTGAAAAATTCTTCAAGAGAAGAAATCCGCTCAGTGGAATTACAGGCCTTATCAGCCTTATTTTGCAGATTTTAACTATAATACTCGTTTCTCTTGCAATCGCACGTCCTATTTTTACAATACCGAATTCAGCTAGTGAATATTGCTTCGTGCTTGATGCTTCAGGCAGTATGAACTATAAGGACGGTGGTAAAACCCGTTTTGACGAAGCAAAGGCTTACGTTAAGAAGACTATAAACGATGCAAGGCTTGGCAGCAGCTTCACACTCGTGACGGTTGATGGTGAGGCGAACGTTGTTTACGAGCGATTGACCGAAAAGAAGCTCGCTACCGATATGCTCGCAGAGCTTGAGTGCAGCGACGGAACTGCAAATATGTCTGCTGCTCTTTCCAGTGCTCAGAAGTATTTTGACGCGAACCCATCGACTCTCGTGTATTTTGTGACCGACAAGGACTATGAGGATCACAAGAATGTTAGAATTGTAAATCTTGGTTTACAAAGTGCCGAGAATTATGCTATTAATGATGTTTTCGGCGCGCTTACGGGAGGCAAGATAGAGGTTGAAGCAAACGTGATTTCCTATACCTCTGACGCAGAGCTTACCGTGGAGCTTTATCTGAATGGAGCTAAAAAGCCCGACACCACAAAGGTGGTTTCCGTAAAGGCGGGAGAAAAGACTGCTGTGACACTCTCCGCGCCTGCCGGTAGCTACGACGAGTTTCGCGTTGTAATAAAGAACAAGGATGCTCTTATGGCTGATAACGAGTTTATAAGCTATAACAAGAAAAGCGGTGATGCGTTCAGTATTCTTGTAGTTAGCGAAACTCCGTTCTTCTTTGAAGCGGCGCTTGACGTTCTTACGGATTCCGTGGTGGACACGGTGACCCCTGACGAATATACGGCACAGACGGGATACGGCCTTTATATATTCCATTCCTACACGCCCGACGTGCTTCCTGATGCTGCGGTATGGCTTGTTAACTCTCACAAGAGTGTTGACGATTCAGGATTTGGCATAAGAGGCTCTATCGAGCTTGACGAGCCGGCGGCTATTGAAAAATCTGCTTCCACATCAACGCAGGCTAGAAAACTGCTTGAGGGCGTTGACGGAAGAAATATTTTTATTTCCGAGTACACTAAGTACAGCGGACTTTATACGAAGTTTACCACACTGTTTTCATACGCGTCGAATCCGCTTATTATGGCAGGTGTAAATGCGCACGGAAACCGTGAGGTAGTGTTTGCTTTTGATTTGCATACATCAGACCTTGCTCTGTCCTCGGACTTCGCTCCTCTGATGTCCAATCTTTTGGCGTACTCCTGTCCCGACGTTGTTGACCGCACGGATTACTATTGCGGTGAGGAGGTTAACGTAAACGTCACCGCTAACATGAGCAGCGTCAAGGCTATAGCTCCCGACGGTGAGGAGACCTATCTTGATACCTCTACCGACATTGCATCCTTCCGTCTTGACAAGGTTGGAACTTATACTATAGAAATTCTTTCCGGAACGGAAAAGAAGGCTTATTTGATTTATTCTGGCGCACCTGAGGAGGAGAGTAGTCCCTCGTCTACCGAGGCATCCTTCTCTCTTACGGGCGAGCAGAAGTTTGAGAGGACCGACGGAGAATATGATCCTCTCGTGCTGCTGTTTATACTTTTAGCGGTAGTTTTTGCTGCGGATTGGATGGTATTCTGTTATGAAAAGTATCAGCTTCGATAATCCGTACTGGCTACTGCTGGCCATTCCGCTGCTTGCAGCGGTTCTCGTGCCTTATTTTATCTCCGTAAGTAAGGACAATAAGAACAAGAGCTGGACGTTATCTCTTGCTATTCATATTGCAATAGTTTTGTCCTTGACTCTTGCGGCGGCAGGACTCATTCATACTACGGTTATGACGAGGACAAAGGTTTACGTAGTAGCAGACGTTTCCTATTCGGCAAGCCGTGATTTTGACGCCATTGACGAGTACATTCAGCAGATTGACAAGGCCATGCCGCAGAACTCCCGCCTTGGCATCGTTTGCTTTGGTAAGGATGCGAAGATTCTTACCTCGTCAGGCACTTTAATAAAGAGCGTGCGCGAGGCAAAGGTTGACGATTCCGGCACGGATATTGCATCAGCGCTGGACTATACTGCTACTCTGTTTGCCAAGAATGAAATAAAGCGTATCGTGCTCATCACCGACGGCTCTGACACCACATACGACGGTAGCGTTGTTGCGGCTATTGAGCGTCTTGCGGCAAAAAACATTAAGATTGACGCGGTTTACGTTGATTCAAATCTTGATGAGGACGACCGCGAGGTTCAGATTTCAGGTGTAAACTTCACCCCCTCGACCTATCTTGACCACGAGAGCAATCTTTCGGTGCTCGTTGAAGCAAATCAGGATAGCGATACTATTCTCGACCTTTATGCCAAGGCACAGGGTGAGGATGAATACGTTAAAATCAACACTACCGTACTCAGAGCAGAGAAGGGCATAAACCTTGCCTCCTTCCCTCTCCCAACCTCCGAGGAGGGCGTGTTTGATTACAAGGTTGAGGTATCTGCAACGTCCGATACATCCTCGTATAACAACACGTATATTTTCACTCAGCAGGTTGCTGGCAAGAGAAGTGTTCTGCTTATTTGTGGAAACGACAACGAGCTATTTAATATAAGACAGCTTTACCAGCTGACTGCTGACGTTGACAGCTATCACATAACAGGCACTCACCGTGACGTTCCTTATTCTGTTGAGGAGCTTTCGAAGTACGATGAGATTATCCTCGCCAGCGTGGATATCCGCGAGATTAACAACATAAATGCATTTATAGATTCGCTTGATATCGTTGTTTCGCAGTATGGTAAGAGCTTAATTACAATGGGCGACCTTAAAATGCAAAACAAGGACGACCACGTATTTGAGCGACTTGAGGAGCTTTTGCCCGTCAGCTTTGGAAACGCCAACAAGGATGCAAAGCTTTATACCATAGTTCTTGACATTTCAAGAAGTATGTTTGAAAACTATAAGTTTGATACTGCCAAGGATGCGGCTGTAAAGCTGCTTTCTATACTTGGTGACGACGACCACGTTGCACTTATCACTCTTGCGGGTGAGGTTGTCGTAGAGCAGACGCCCGACAAGCCTCTTGGAGAGTGCAGAGAGGATTTGTACCGTATAATCAACGAGCTCAAGCCTTGCCAGGGTACTTTTATCGGTGCGGCTGTTGACAGAGCTTACAAAACTATAAAGGATCTTCCGTTTGAAGAAAAGCAGGTAATGCTTATTACTGACGGTGAAACTTATATTGCCGAGCCGCTTGATTCTGTTGAAATAGCTGCGCAGATGCAGGCAGAGGGCATTGCGGTTTCGACCGTTCAGGTTATCAGCAAGGGAGCAAAGGCTACCGAGCTTCTTCAGAATATTGCCACCGCGGGTGGAGGAAATTATTATATGCTGGATCGTCCCGAGGACGTTTCCGAGCTTGTTTTTGCAACGATAGCAGACGACCTTACCGAATCTGTCGTTGAGGTGGAATCTGCCGTAAACGTTGAAATTTACCGCGATGACGTTCTTGAGGGAATCCGTTCTTTGCCGAACGTTCTGGGATACGTGAACAGCAAGCCAAAGCTTGATGCTACTATGGTTCTCTCGGTAGATTACAAAAAGAACGAAAAGACCACCGTCTCCGTTCCGCTTTATTCTTACCGCGAGCACGGCAACGGCAGAGTCGCAACCTTCACCTCAAGTCTTTCGGGATATTGGCTGAATTTGTGGCGTGATTCGCTGAAGCAGCAATTCTTTGGCAACATTCTTTCCACAAACACGCCCCGTGAGCGCATAGACTATCCTTACGTAATTAACTTTGAGTATGGCGGAAGCTATTCCACCATTGAGATGCTGCCGTCATATCTGAATCCAAAGGCCAAAGCGAAGATAAAGCTTACCTCTCCCTCAGGCTTGATATATGAGGATGATATGACCTTTAGCTTCAACAGATATTTCGCAACGCTTGAAACTGCAGAGATTGGTAAATATCACGTTGAAATTACGTATACCTACGGTACTCACGAATTCAAATCAAGCACTTATTATAACGTTTCTTATTACCCCGAGTACAACGCATTTGCGGCGCACGACCTCGGCTCGATTCACGATTTTATGCGTGGCAAGGGCGGAATACACACCGACGGTAATATCGACCTCTCCGTTGACAGAACGGAGGTTGACACCTACGAGCTTGACTTCCGTTTGCCTCTGCTTATCGCGGCAGTGGTGCTGTTTGTCCTCGACGTATTTATCCGCAAGCTTAAGTGGACGCGTAAGCAGGATAGGGTAAAGAAGATTGTATCTAAAAAAATAACTACGGGAAAGGAGTCGGAAAATGAAAGCGTATCGTAAAATAATATCTCTCCTGCTCCTTATTGCCGTTTTGATTTCCGCGGTGGGTTGCGGTGAATATCACGGTGCTATCGGCGGCGGAAAGCTTCCCGAGGGAGCTGCTCCCCAGCCTGATCTTGATAATGATCCTACGAACGATTTTACCGTAAGACTCAGGCTTAACGGTGAGGCGTATATTCCCATGACCGCTATTAACGTCTATTGGAGCGACGGTTATAGCATTCATGTAGCCCCAATAGATTCAAGCGGCACGGCAACTATAGACGGTCTTGACGGCGATTATAAGGTCACTCTTTCAAGCGCTCCGTCGGGCTATGCATACGATCCCAACGCTTACGTTGCTACTAATGACTCCCGTCACGTAGTTATAGATATGTACGACCTCAATCTCGTATCGGGCGCAGGAACGGGACTCTACAGCTGCTACATGGTAGAGAACACGGGCATATACTCGGTGACGATTAAAGAGGATTTATCAGATGCCGACGATGACGGCTCGCTTATACAAAAGGTGTATTTCGAATTTGCACCACAGGAGAGCGGAACCTACACGATAGAGAGCTGGGCGGACACCTCGCTTGACGAGGTTAACCCTATATGCACGGCGTATCTCGGTTCATTTGCTCACAAGTACGGTGAATATACCGTCACAGACGTAGGCGCATGTGGAAGCTTCACCCGTAATTTCGTTCATACTATAGAAATTGCCAGTGAGATGATCAGCTCTGGCGGATCGCAGACATTTACCTTTGCGGTTTCGGCTGAGACGAAAAGCGGCGTTTACCCGGTCACTTATTCCTTTGCTATCAAGCGAAACGGTGGCTTTGATATGGATAAGCTTGATAAAAGCACCATAGTCCCCTCGCACGATTGGAGTGATTTCGACTTTTCCGCATTCAACGCTCTGGCAGGCGGTGAAATCAAGAGCTCGGCATTCCTTTATTCCGAGGGCGCTGGCGAGTATTACGTATTCGACGAGGATAATTATAAAATAGGTAGCGATGGCGTTTATCACCTCTACGACCCCGTGAAATACGCCTCTACCGGTGGATATGGACCGATTCTCGTGGCTTATATCTCCGAGCCGTGTTATTTTCTGAACACCTCGTTTACCCAGATTGACACCGTTGGCTTTGGCGCTTTGACCAAGGTTGAGGGAAAGTATAATTACAAGGTCTTTATTGAAGGCTTTAAGGCTGCGGCAGACGGAGGATATTATTGTGTAAATAACTGTCCCTGTCACGTCACGGGTGATATCTATGCCTGTCTTGAGGGCTGTACCGGCTGCACACCCCAATGCACGAATTGCACTGAGGAGATTATGTCAGCCGTGGGCTACGTCACCTATTGTAATGCTGACGGCGTAGCTCCCGTCACTCCCGAGCTTGCGCTATTCTTGCAGAGAATTGCAAGAGGACAGCGTTATTTTGCCGACGGTCACGGTACTATCGACAGTCAGAAAATGGACGGCAAAAAATTTGATGCATACGAGGACTCACAGTGGCTCTTCGCTTGCGGATACTATGAATAATTCGATTTATGCGAAATATTCCGTATATTCTGCATAATTATTCGCATTAAAGCCGAAAAATACACAAAATATTCAAAAAAACTAGCAAAAAAAATAAAAAAGTATTGAAAAAATAAAAATATATGTTATAATGTTATATATAACAGGCAAAAAACAGTTATTTTTTTGTTTTTTTATACACTTTAACTTTTTTGGAGGTACTTATGAAAAATAAACTATTAGCCGTTCTTTTGGCTATGGTTGTTGTTCTTCTCGCATTTGCTTCCTGTCAGAAGTGCGAACATCCTCTCTCTGAGGAATGGGAAAGTGACGTCAACGGTCACTGGCACCCCACGGAGTGCGAGCACGGCGAGTTCCGCGGTGAAACCGAGAGCCACGTTGATGCTGACGAGGACGGCAACTGTGATATATGCGCATTTAAGGGCGCGCACATTCACACCTTTGCATCCGAGTGGACTATCACCGAGGATAAGCATTGGAAGGCGGCTACCTGTTCTCACACCGACGTTAAGGGTGAGGAGTCACTTCACGTTGACGAGGATTTGAACGCGGTTTGTGACGTTTGCAAAGGTCACGTACACGTCCTTGACGGTGCGGGCTTCTGCAACGCGTGCAACAGGGAAATCATTCCCGTTGACGAGTTTAATATAGGCAGTGTTATTTCCGCTACTACCGCACGTACTCATAATGTCAAGGGTGCTGATATTTATCGCTACGTCATTGCCAGAAACAAAAATGCCGAGCTGAACGTTGAGGCTTCACATAACGCTTCGTTTATTCGCGGCACTAACGGTACTTACGTTAAATGGGAGTATCCCGAGGTTGCATATCCCGAGGACGATCCTAACTCTCCCGCGCTTCCCACAGGAAAGACAGAGGTTCTCGAGAAATGGATTGAAATCGTTTCTCCCGATACAGTAAAGGGTATTTCTGCTATTTCGGTTGACGGTGCTTATAAGAGCGCTGAGCCCAGTGCCTTCGGTGTTGACGACCTTAGCGGTTATTACTTTGCAGTATCTAACCTTGCTGACGGTCACGGTGCAGAGGCAGTTCTTCTTGCTCTTTATGAGGTATACGAGGAGTACGGAGTAGAGGAAGCTGTTATAGCTCACGATGCCGAGAATAACAAGTACGACTTCAGCTTCAAGGCTCTGGTAGTCAGAAAGGTTCTCTCGGGCGGTGTTGATCTTCACGAGTATCCCGCGGAATACTTCGAGGTTGACATCTCCTTCACCTATGCAGATGATTACACTCTTACCTATTTCAGCGTGGAGTGCGATTGCTACACCAACGATGATTCACTGAAAGATGATGCTGGTAATACGGTAGAGCCCGATATTGAATACAACTACGATACCGGCGAATTCACTATACTTGGCACTGCTATTGCGGACACATATAAGTTTGAAGTCACTCAAGAGGTAGGCGAGCGCGAGGAAATCGAGCTTAACGATGGCAGCGAGTTTACTCCCACCGGCTACGAGATTTATACCGATAAAGAGTATACTACGAAGATGCCCGCATCCTTGACTCTTGAAATTGCTGATATGAACACTGAGTTCTATCTCAAGGCAACTCCCGAGGACAGCTTTATGTCCTTCCTCGCGTTTGATTTTGACATTACCGTCACCGATAAGGACGGCAATCCCATTCAGGGACTCGTTGTCGCTCTTTACAGCTATGACGTAATTCAGTTCTTCCCCCAGCAGGGCGGTAAGTATAAGGTGACCTTTGAGGGACTCGGTCAGACCGAGACTATTGACGTCACTGTAAATGCTCCCGAGGTTAAGGGCGATAAGTTCTTCACCGTCGAGGTGCTTGAGTCTAATTCATGGTCTCAGTATTGGGGCGAAGACGGAGTGTACTATACATTCACTCCCGAAGCTCCCGGTAAGTACACCTTCTATTTCCCTGCTAATTTCGGTGTTATAGAAAAGAGCAAGGTTGATATGGGAGGATATAACATTTACCCCGACATCGATCCCTTCAATATTGATATGAGCGGTGGATATGATCCCTCAGCTGAGCACAGCATTACCGTCACGCTCAGGCAGGGAGCTAGCTACAGCTTCTACTTCGGTGCTGTGACTGCCGGAGTCTATACCATCGGCTACGAGGTTAATTAATAATAATAGGTAAAAAACGCGCCGTCTTAATCGGCGGCGCGCCTGACACGAATTTCAATCACTTGAAATAAAACTTTTTTAAAGGAGGCTCTTTATTATGAAGAGACATTTATCCGTTCTGGCTTGTCTCGTTCTTGTTCTTACGTTCGTATTCTCTCTCGCATCCTGCGACGTAGTTAACAAGCTTCTTGGCAAGACCCCTGAGCATACTCACAGCTACGTAGATGGCAAGTGTGAGTGTGGCGAACCCGACCCCGACTACGTTGCTCCCCACAAGCACAACTTTGTGGACGGCAAGTGTGAGTGCGGTGCAACCGATCCCGACCATAAGCCCGATGACGGCGATGACGGCGATGACGGCGATGACGGTGATACTCCCGTAGGTCCTACCACCGACGGTACTATTGCTAATCCTCACGCTCTTACCGTTCCCGGTACTCTTGAGGTTGACTTTGCCGGCGGCATCGACCCCGTTTGGTACGTATTCACTGCCGCTGAGAGCAAGACTCTTAAGGTCACTCTCGGCTCTGTAAATGCAATGATGGGCTACGGTCTTGACACCGAACATGTCACCTATACCCCACAGGGCATGACCAGCGTTACCGTTGATCTTGAAGCAGGCACTAAGTATTACGTAGCATTCTGCTCTCATGATGAGGCGGCTGCTCAGTACACAGTTACCGCAGAGTACGTTGTTTCTCCCTACGAGGTAGTTATCCACGAGGGCAAGGGAAATGTTGTCACCTTCTCCGCAGCCGAAATCGAAGCAGGCACCGCACAGAGAAAGCTCGTAATTGAGAATAATAGCTCTTACAAGTTTACCGGCAGTATCTACGTTCAGTCTATCGTTGACGCTGATAACGTTGCTGCTACTTTTGACAGCGCAACCTACTCCTATGCTCTCGCAGCAGGCGAGTACACTGTCACCTTCGGTATGTTCACTAACTTCCAAATCGTAGCTGATACGGGATACGACCTTTTCGTTGACGATCTCAACGTACCGAACGAAGAAGATAATCCTTCCGTTCCCGCAGGTCCTCTTGATACCGATGCTTCCGAGCTCGTAATTGGTCCTAACACTATTACCGTTGCCGCTGATGATATTGATGCTGGCGCTATTGAGTATACTATCGTTGTTACTGCAGCAGGTACCTTCACTGCTTCTTCTAACGATCTTGGCGCAAGATTCACAAATGCTAACAATGAAATAGTTGGCTTTGGACAGGTATATCTTGAACCCGGTACATACACCGTTGCTGTTCTTTGCGCTTCTGTTGAGACTGCCGGTGATTACACTCTTACTCTCTCTTATGAAGCTCCTTCGGCTGATGAAGACGAGGAAGGCACCCAAGATAATCCTATAGTTATCGAAACTCTTCCTACCACAATTACTCTTGCAGGTGAATTTGATAAGTATTATTCCTTCACCGCAACCGAGGATTGCTCGGTTATCGTTGCTCATAATGGCGAGGGTTATCTTTCTCTTGATGTTAGCAGCAACGGTAGCGCTTTCCTTAAGGCAGGTGAAACTGTAGTTATCAACCTTTGGGCATATGGCGAAGCAGACGATTCGTTCGTTTACGAGATTACTCTTGGCGAATATGCTGAAGAGGGCGAACAGTCTAGACCTATTACCTTCTCTCAGGACAATAGCTTCACTTGCGCATATCCCGGAGGAAATGACGTTGACAAGTTCGTTTGGTACAAGTCTAATATTTATAACTACGGTTACTTTGTAATTACTTTTACTAACAAAGTAAATGCTAAGGTTGGTACTGACCTTGACAATCTTGTTGCTATAACAGATGCTACTACTAAGGTAGAGGTTGCTTCTGGTGACACTCTTTACCTTGCAATCCAGTCCTTTGATCTTGCAGAGGCGGAAATCACCTTTGAAACCGCATGGGAATGGGCTCCCGGTACTAGCGATAACCCTTATGATGCGGTAAATGGAGATAACTCCGGAGATATTCCTGCGGGTTCTAGCGAGGTTAACTTCGATTATATTCCTGAGGCTAACGGAACTATCACCCTTACTTATACCGGTATTACCGTATATTACTACGATAATGTTGTTGCTTGGGATTGGGTTACTTTGGCAAGCGGCACCGCTCTTGAAGTAACATCCGGCAAGACCTATATGCTGAAGGTTTCCGGTTGGGCAGAAGATGCTACCAACGTTTCCTTCAATATTGCTTTTGAGGAAAAGGCAGCTGTAGAAATTACCGGTGAAAAGGTTCACACTCAGGTTATCGTAACCCCCGGCTATTTTGAAACATCGGATGAGTATACCTTTACTGTAGAATCTGCAGGTGTATATATTGTAAACGTCATCGGCAAGGATGCTTCTACCAAATTCCAGATTTACAATGCAACTGATGATAATTGGCCTACTTGTGCCGAAATTCCTGCGCAGTATACATTTGCAGCAGGCAACGTTCAGTTCCGTCTTTTTGGCATGGATAATGACGTTGCAGGCACTGAGGTCACTGTAGAGTTCTACTACGTAGGTGAGGCTGATATCGAAGAAGATAATAACCCTCCCGCAGGTGACGTCACCGATACCGGCTCCTTCTCCGTAGATCTTAGTTCCGGATTTATTATGTATACCTTTACTGCTACAGCGGCAGGCACTTACACCTTTACCGCTCCTGAAGGCGTAGATCTTCTTGAGGCAGATGGCGATATTCCTGGCTACGATGCTATTACTACTCTTACACTTGGTGCGGGCGAGTCTCATGTTATCTGCGTTGCAACGATGGACTTCTCTATTAACAGCGCAACTGTGACTTACACCTTTGTAGCAGCTGAGGGCGAGAGCTCCGGCCTTGCAGGCTCTGGCCTTAACAGCGATCCTTACATCATAACCGAATCCGGTGAATACACCGCTGACGTTCCTGCCGAGGACTATGTATACTATGCATATATTAATTCCGGTGCAAGCGATGTGACTGTTGCTCTTTCCGCTCTTGGTGAGAACTATTTGATAGAGTGTGGCACCTTCAACTTTATGATGTGCGACACTACCTTAAGACCCGATTTTATAAGCTCCGAGGAAATTACCGTTTCTGCAGGCGCAACCCTCTTTATTAAGGTTTCTACTTACAACAACGAGGCAGATCAGATTTCCTTCTCTGCTACTATTGAAGAGGCTTCAGCAGTTGTTCCTACTGAAACTACTCTTGCTATAGGAAACAATGAAATCAGTGCAGCAGACATAGTTTTCACATACACTGCAGATGCAGCAGGTACTCTTTCTCTTACCGCAGGCGCTGCAATTGCGGGACCTGTGTCCATCTCCTATACTGTTAACGGTGGCGATGCTCAGACTCTTGAGCTTTCCAGCACAGCAGAGTTGACTCTTGCAGCGAATGACGAGGTTGTGATTACTGTCACTGCATCCGGTTACTCTAGCATTACAGCAGCTTGGACAGCGGCATAATATTAAATTTTAAAAAAACTTACACCACACCGAGAAATCGGTGTGGTGCTTTTTTACAAATTGTACTTGAAAATCACTTGTCTGTATGCTATAATATAAATGTAGAAATTTATAGAAAACACTGTATACAAGAGGTGCTATGAAAAATAGATTGATTTTTCTTCTTTGCCTTGCGTTGCTTGCGCTTACAGCGCTTGCCGCCTGTACTCCCGGCGGAGAGCAGGGCGGAGGAAATAGCGGAATATCGGGCGGTGATTGCGAACACCCTATTAGCGCCGAGTGGACAACCAACGCAACGCACCATTGGCACGAGGCATTATGTGAGCACGGTGAGGAGAGAGGCAATTACGCGGAGCATTCGGACACCGATGATGACGGTATATGTGACACCTGCGCTTTTGAGATTATACATAAGCATACCTTTTCTTCCGAATGGATGTCAAACGAGAGTCATCATTGGCGCACGGCAACCTGTTCTCATACCGATGAGATAGAGAATTACGGTCTGCATTCGGACGAGGATGGAAATGGGGAGTGCGATGACTGCCATACACACGTTCACGTGCTTGATGCATCGGGCAGATGCACCGTCTGCGGTACGCAGATTTTAGAGATTGATACGAGCGATATTGGTAAGGTCATATCCAGTATTTACACAGGTCAGCGGAACGTAAGCGGCGGCAGAATTACTTCTAGCTTCATAGGCGGCTACTATGGCTCGGAATATTATACGAAGAGTGATAAGGTTGTTGATTATCTTTTCGGCAACGGCTCGGCTTATTATAAAATTCAGAGCAACTCTGATGTAAGGAGTACTGACAAGGACGGCAATCCCTATGAGGCAAAAACCTCCGACCTGCTTGAGAGGTGGATTAGTCTTGAATCCGATAATAGCGTATTCGGTGTAAACAGGACTACTCTTGGTGATGTAGTAGGTGATTTTGTAATTGATGGCGCAGTGAGCGCAGACGCCCTTTTCGGTTATTATTATTCGTTATCCACGCTTGCGTCAGGCTACGGTGCTGAGGGAGTTCTTTCAGCAATCTATGAAAAGGCACGCTCCGAGAATGCCTCCGATTTCGTGGTAAACGAGGGTGAGCGTAGCTTTGATTTCAGCTTCAATTATACCGCTGCTAACACCACCAGGCTTTTTGGCCCTACGGGCAATTTCTTAGGCACTCATACTAACGTTAATTATTTTGTGGTAAGTGTAGAGTTTAACTATAACGAGGATTACACTCTGACCTCGCTTTCCATAAATTGCGACTGCTATACTAATGATTCCGGTCAAACAGGCGCTAGCAGCTCGACTGATGCGAACGTTGATTTAATTTACGACGACTCAACCGGCGAGGTCACACTTCTTGATAATGCTCTTGCCGATACCTATTCCTTCAGTGTAGAGCAGCAGGTCAGCGAGCGCAGCTTTGTAAACGAGTACACACAGAGCTATTTTTCTCCGTCATCGTTTGACGTTTATCTTGATTTGGAGCATGAAATGCCCGCAACGGATACCATATCAGTTTCGCTTAACGCTGATGATAAATTTGTTCGGTTCTTCTTAAAGCCCACCGAGGAGGGAAAGATTTTTACCGAAAATGACAGCATTACATTCACCACCTCGAATAATGCCGGGCTTTACTTTGTTGGTTATGATGCCGTTAAGGTCAGAGGAGCATTTCTTGCCAAGACTGTCGGCACATACACCGTCACCGTCTCCTATCAGGACATCACTAAGACCTTCATCGTGGAAGTAAAAGCATAAGCAAAGCTTAGAGGCTATCTCATTTTGAGATAGCCTCTTTTCATATTTAGAGAGTCACTCCTCCGCTCCTGCATTTTCAACCAAATACTTCAGCGCCTCGTATGACAGAGCACCGTCACCGCCGTAGGTGATTATACCGTTTTTGTCAAGCACTACCGTTCTTGGATAGTATCGCGTGCCGCCAAGGGCTGACCAGTAATCGTTGTTTGCTGTATCGTATGCGAAGATTATCTTCGAGCCGGGGAAATTCGTGTTTACGTATGCTTCAGCGTTTTCTCTGCCGCTGTTGCTATGAGCAGCGATAATTATCACGTCGTCATACTCGCTCGCAATTCTGTCGAAATCAGGCAGTTCATTCCTGCATGGCGGACACCAAGTTCCCCATAAGTTTATAACAACAACCCTTCCTATATAATCTTCGATATTAACAGTGCCGCTGCCCACTACTTCAAGGTCAAGCGTGGGGCATATATCACCTACCGCAGAGCCAACGGTGAGCGTCGGTTGGGTATCATTTTCACTACCGCCCGTGTTGTCAACGCTATCGGCAGAGTCTTTGTTATCTTCTGTGTTGCCGCCACTGCTTTCAGTGTTGCCGCTTTCGGTGTTGTCCCCTTCAGTACCACCGCCCTCGGCATCATTGCTTGACGGAAGCTTAGCTTCATTGCCTGAGGAAATATCACCATTACCGTGCTCCACCGTTCCTTTGTCACAACCAATTAGCACCACGGAAAGAACAAAAACTAAAATTATAAAAGAAATCAATTTATTTAACATAGTTATATCTCCTTTCTCTGTGAGTCTATTATATAATAAATAGGAAAAGATTTCCGTGACAAAGTCACAAAGCCTTCCTGAAAAGGAAGGCTTTGTATGTTAAAACACTATTTTTCGCAGCTCATCAACCGATTTGCAGAAGTAATCACAGTTTTTCTTCATAAACTCTGCAATCTCGGGGACGTTATGAGCCCAGCCTGCCGCTGCAATATCAACTCCTGCCGACCTTGCCATATCGTATCCTGGCTTTAGGTCGTCAACTACCAAAATGTCCTCGGCTTCGAGACTATATCTTTTCATAAGGTCAAAAATCGTACCCGGTGCGGGCTTTCTCATCTCGGCAGGAATATCCCAACCGTAAATGTAGTCGGGTGAGGGAAGATTATTCGCCTGGTAGTCACGCACAATATTTTCTGTCACAGAGTGCGAGTCCACCACTACAATTCCGCCCTGCGCTTTGAAATCAGCAATAATTTCGCGCATGCCGGGGTAGGCGTTTGGGATATGATTTTTTACATACTCTCGCCAGAACAGCTCCTCTTCCTTAAGCTCCTTTTCGGAAAGTCCTATCTCGTCGGTGAAAAGCTCAAGTATTCCGGGGTGAAAATTTTTCTCAAAATACTCTTCAAGTGTGTATTTATCGGCAAGAATTGGTCTTGCAATCTTCAAATACTCTACGAAGGAAGGGTAGTGTATAGACGCACTGCTGTCTACAACCGTGTCGTCGTGGTCAAGCACAAGGCATTTGTATTTTTTCTTCATATTTACTCCAGATTCATAAAGCTGACCTTTGGTATTGATACCGTACAGTCGCTCTTTTGTACGGAAAGAATATTGCGCCCGAGAATTGCTTCCCAGCGCTCCTTCGTACCGCCAAAGGAGATGTCCGTCAGTGCGTCGCAACCACCAAAAATATCGAAATCCTCAATCTCGCGAATATCCTTTGGTATAGCAATACGGGCAAGCGACGAGCAGTCCGAAAAGGCATCAAACCCTATTACCTGCACCCCGACTGGCAATATAAGACTTGCAAGAGAAGTGCAACCCTTAAAGGCTCTTCGACCGATTTTGACAAGTTTAGTTGGCATATCCACCACTTTAAGCGACCTGCAGCCCTCAAAAGTGGACTCGTCGATAAGTCCCATATTATCAGAAAGCTTTATAGCTTCAAGCGAAAAGCAGTTTGCAAACGCGTTGAATTCAATCAGTATGCAGGAGTCGGGAATTGTCACGTCGGTAAGGTTAAAGCAGTAGGCGAAAGCCCCTGAGCCTATCATAGTTATGGACTCGGAGAGCTTGATGCTCGAAAGCGAGGCACAAGCCTCAAAGCACCCCTCGCCAAGTCGCTTGCAGGAGTCGGGAATTGTCACCGAGGTGAGTGAGGAGCAGGACGAGAATGCCTCGTCAAGTATCTCCTCAACACCAAAGTGCATATTAACCCTTTTGAGATTGGCACAGCCTGCAAATGCACAGGCAGAAATCTTTTTGAGGCTTCTCGGCAGATTTATCTCCACAAGATGCTCGAAATCTCTGAATGCATTTTCGGCTATCTCCAGGATTCCTTCGGGAATAGTGACAACGCTGTTTTCGGGCGTGTCCTCATAGACTCCCGAAAAAACTACCAGCTCCTCTATATTTTTATTCTTGTTTTCCATAATTATCCGAGCTTTGCGAGCGCTATTTTGAGAGACTCTCTTACCTCAAGATACTTTTTAAGCTTTGCACGCTCGCCGTCAATGACAGCAGCAGGAGCTTTCGCAACGAAGCCCTCGTTTGCAAGCTTCTTTTCAATTCTCTCAATCTCTGCGTCGTTTTTCTTCATCTCGGCAGTAAGGCGCGCCTTTTCCTTCTCAAAGTCGATAACCTCTGCAAGCGGAATATAGAGTCTGCCTGCATCGGTTGCAATCATAACTGCGTCGTCAGAATCGTAGTTGTCTGTAAGAATTACCTCGGAGGCGCTTGCAAGCTTTTCAAGTATCTTTGCGGCTCTCTTGAAGGTCTCCTCATACTTTGTCACAACGAAGAGCTTTGCCTTCTTTGAGGGGGGAACGTTCATTTCCGCCCTGCGTGTTCTGATAGCCGTGATGCAGGAAATAATTCTCTCAACGTCCTCCTCGGCATCGTTGTAAATGAGCGACTCATCAAACTGAGGATAGCTTGAAATCATAATAGACTCGCACTCGTGAGGAATTGCCTGATATATCTCTTCCGTAATGAAGGGCATATAGGGGTGAAGCAGACCGAGAATGCCGGAAAGAACCTTTACGAGTGTTCTCTTTGCCGTAAGAGCAGGAGCACCGCCCTCGAAGATACGGCTCTTTGCCATCTCGATATACCAGTCGCAGAAGGTGTCCCAGGTGAACGAGTATATCTCGGCAAGTGCAACGCCAAGCTCGTAGTTTGCTACGTTGTCGTTAACAGTCTTTGCAAGGCGATTGAATTTAGAGAGAATCCACTTGTCCTCAATGGTGAGGTCGCTCTCATTTGCAGGTGCAAGAAGCTCCTCATCGGACTCGGTAAGGTTCATAAGCACGAAACGAGATGCATTCCAGAGCTTGTTGGCAAAGTTTCTTGCCGCCTCAATCTTCTCGTCGGAGAATCTCATATCGTTGCCGGGTGCGTTTCCTGTTGCAAGTGCAAAGCGAAGTGCGTCAGCACCGTACTCCTCAATAATCTTGAGAGGGTCAATGCCGTTGCCGAGCGACTTTGACATCTTGCGTCCCTGTGCATCTCTTACAAGACCGTGAATGAACACGGTGGAGAAGGGCTTCTCACCCATATGCTCAAGGCCGGAGAATATCATACGTGATACCCAGAATGTGATAATATCATAGCCCGTCACGAGTGTGTCGGTGGGGTAGTATCTCGCAAGGTCAGCGGTCTTTTCGGGCCAACCGAGAGTAGAGAAGGGCCAGAGTGCAGATGAGAACCAGGTGTCAAGCACGTCCTCCTCCTGACGAACCTTGCCGCCGCACTTCGGGCAGGTGTCAATATCGGTCTTGGATACCTCCATATGACCGCACTCGTCACAGTAGAAGGCAGGAATTCTGTGTCCCCACCAGAGCTGACGGGAAATACACCAGTCAAGTATGTTGTTCATCCAGTTGAAGTAGTTCTTCGAAAATCTCTCGGGAACGAAGTTGATAGTGCCGTTCTCAACAGCCTCGATTGCAGGAGCTGCAAGAGGCTTC
This sequence comes from Oscillospiraceae bacterium, assembly GCA_015063385.1. Lineage (GTDB taxonomy): Bacteria > Bacillota > Clostridia > Oscillospirales > CAG-272 > UBA1740. Next base: position 39,621 of record SVUG01000009.1, read on the forward strand.
ATCTTAACGAACCACTGGTCGCTTGTAAGAGGCTCAACGGTAGTTCCGCAGCGGTAGCATGTACCAACGTTGTGGTCGTGGGGCTCGGTCTTAACAAGGAATCCGTCTGCCTCAAGGTCGGCAACGAGCGCCTTACGGCAGGCATATCTGTCCATACCCTCGTACTTGCCTGCATAAGCGTTCATGGTAGCATCGTCGTTCATTACCTTAATCTGCTCAAGGTTATGACGCTGACCAACGAGGAAGTCGTTGGGGTCGTGTGCGGGTGTAATCTTAACGCAACCCGTACCGAAGCCGATTTCAACGTAATCGTCTGCAATTACGGGAATTTCACGGTTAACTATAGGCAGAATAAGAGTCTTGCCGATGAGATGCTTGGTAGCCTCGTCCTCGGGGTTAACCGCAACGGCGGTATCACCGAACATAGTTTCAGGACGTGTGGTAGCAATCTCAACGTAGCCGTCTTCATTCTTAATAGGATACTTGATGTGCCAGAAGAAGCCGGGCTGGTCCTTATACTCAACCTCAGCGTCCGAGAGGGCGGTAAGGCATCTTGGGCACCAGTTGATAATTCTGTGGCCCCTGTAAATAAGTCCCTTGTCATAGAGATTTACGAATACCTCACGAACGGCCTTCGAGCAACCCTCGTCCATAGTGAATCTCTGACGTGACCAGTCGCAAGAAGCACCGAGCTTCTTGAGCTGACCGGTGATTCTTTCTTCATAAGAATCCTTCCACGCCCACACTCTCTCAAGGAATTTGTCACGACCGAGGTCGTAGCGGGAAAGTCCCTCGTCAACACGGAGTCGTTCCTCAACCTTAATCTGTGTAGCAATACCTGCGTGGTCGGTGCCGGGCACCCAAAGGGTAGAGTAGCCCTGCATACGCTTGGTACGAACGAGTATATCCTGAAGCGTCTCGTCAAGGGCATGTCCCATATGAAGCTGGCCGGTGACGTTTGGCGGAGGAATAACGATAGAGAAGTTAGGCTTCTTTTCGTCACTGTCGGGCTTAAAATAGCCCTTTTCACACCAATCGGTGTATATCCTGTCCTCAAACTCGGCAGGATTATAGTTTTTTGCAAGTTCTTTCATTTTATCTTTTCCTTTCGGTTATTAACAAAAAATCCCAAGCAACGCACAAACGCTGCTTGGGACGAAAATCCGTGTTACCACCCAAATTCAGAGCAAAAAGCTCCCTCGTTTACGCATATAACGGTGCTACCGTCGGGGTCTAATAAGCAAAACGCTGTTCTTCCCGAAAACTGCGAGGGCTACCTTCAGACGTTTCCTTTACGTGCTCACACCAACCGCACGCTCTCTTTAAAAGTCGGACGCCGTACTCCTCCCTCGGAAATACAGTAAATATTCTACCATATTTAAAATCTTTTGTCAATGTTTTTTTAAAAATATACTAATACTTAAAATCGGTTGACTTTTGAATGTCTGCGTGATAAAATGTAAATATCAAAATTGGAGGATAAAAATGAAGTATAAGCTAATAGGCTGCGACCTTGACGGAACGCTTTTTAATTCCGATGGGGAAATAAGCGTTGAGAACGGTAAAGCGATAGACGAGCTTGCTAGACTTGGCGTGCATTTCGTTCCCTCATCCGGCAGAACCTTTTCAGATATCCCCGAGGCTGTAAGAAATCATCCGTCGGTGCGGTATATAATTCATTCAAACGGAGCTGTTGTTTTTGATAAGCAGACGGGCGAGCGTATATCCTTCTGTATGCCAAAGGAGCTTTCAAGGGCGGTGCTTTCGCTTCTCTTTTCTTTTGAAACGCATCTCTCCGTAAGATATCACGGCAGCACGCATATCGACTCGCTTGAGGCGAGTAGGGAAAGCTTTGAATATTACAACGTCTGGCCTGTACACGCAGAGCTGCTCAACTGCTACGCTGCTTTGACCGACAATTTCAAAAGCACCGTTATGGAGTTCGACGGTGTGGAAATGATTTCTGCCTTTTTCAGAGATGATGGCGATCTTCTGCGTGTCAGGGAAATTCTTGAACGTGATACACGCCTAAACGTAGTGAGTGCCTGTCCTTACAACCTTGAAATCACCTTCAGCAAGGCGGATAAGGGAGATGCCCTGCGTGCTCTTGCGGAGAAATTATCTATTCCGATAAATGCAACCATTGCCGTAGGCGACAGCGAGAACGATATTTCTATGATAAAGGCGGCAGGCCTTGGACTCGCTATGAAAAATGCTGTGGATAAGGTGAAGGACTGCGCCGATGAAACCATTTGTCACTGCGACAACCACGCGGTAAAATTTATTAAAGAAAAATATATTGAAAGATAGAGGAATAAAAAATGAAGCTTTTACTTGCAGCAGACCTCGTTCCTACGTCTGTGACGGAAAAATATTTTGAAGAGGGCGACATAAGAACTCTCTTTGGAGACGTGTGCGACGTGGCGAAGGAGGCTGACAGATTCATAGTTAACCTTGAGTGTGCCCTTACACATTCTGACGGAGCTATAAAGAAATTCGGCCCAAACATAAAATGCACGCCCGAGTGCATAAACGGCATAAAAAAATTAGGCATCACCGACGTGTGTCTTTCCAATAACCACGTCTTTGACTTTGGTGTAAAGGGACTAAGAGATACTATGGCGGCGCTTGACGGAGCGGGTATTCCTTACACTGGAATAGGTGAGAACGACACTGACTCCCGCAAGCCCTATTATATAAATAAAGATGGCAAAATCGTGGGTATAGTAAACGTATCTGAGCACGAATACACCTATGCGCTTCCCAATAGAATAGGCGTTAATCCCTACGACCCCTATCTTACGATGCAGGACATCAGAGAGGCTAGAAAAAACTGCGATTATCTGATTGTTATATATCACGGTGGCAAGGAGTATTGCCGTTATCCATCGCCGAGACTCTATAACCTCGCGCACGAAATGGTGCATCAGGGCGCTGATGCGGTAATTTGCCAGCATAGCCATTGCATTGGCTGCTATGAGAAATACGAGGGCGCGCACATCGTTTACGGACAGGGCAACTTCAACTTCGTTTTTGCAGGCTATGATTGTCCTGAGTGCTGGTACACTGCGCTTCTTATAGACCTTGATACCGAAACTAATAATATTAAATTCATTCCACTCATAGCCACCGAAACAGGCTGCGACGTTGCTCACGGTGACATAGGAGGTACTATTCTCGCGGAGTTTGAGTCGCGTAATGCACAGCTCCTAGACGGCAGCTGGCGTGATGGCTGGCACAGCTTCTGCACCTCGCCGGAGATGTCATACTATCACGACAGAGTAAAGGCGGCAGGTACAACGGAGGAGAATACTCATTGGTTTGCCCACTATCTCGATTGCGAAGCGCATACGGACGTTTGGCGTGAGCTTTATAAGACCTGGAATCATACGAACGAGCTGGATAAATAAAATAATTTATCTATTGATTTTATTTATTATTTGTGCTATTATTATAATGGTATATTTTTGAGGAAATTGTTTCCTTTGAAAAGGAGGAATGTAAAATAATTAACTTAAAGCTTTTGAGAGAAAACGGCGACGTTAAGTTCAAGGCGTACGGTGAGGAAATCGACGAGCATTTCCACGGTGAGTACGAGGAGGGCGACCGCTTTAAGATTGAAGTGCCCTATGGCAACTTCCTTACGGTGCAGCTTGACCAAAGCCTGAAGCCTGCTTTGATTTATCTTCCCGACGGTGTCTTCGAGTTCTCCATTCCCTTTGGCAGAGAGCGCAGCATGTGCTACGCCAAGGGCGCTTTTGCAGGCGATGACCACAGAATAGTTGTCAGCGAGCCAACCGATGCAGAGATATACGCTGAGCGTATGATTTCGTCCAACTCGCACGACCGTCATAAAGTACCAAAATATTTCCCACACGCAGCCGCGAACTTCGTCACGCGTGAGGAGCCCTCGTTCTTCGAGCGCAACGCTATTGACGGTGTCTGCGACAACTCCTCTCACGGCGCTTACCCCTATCATTCTTGGGGAGGCGGACTTCGTGAGGACCTCGAGTTCTGGGTGGATTTCGGTATGCCTGTTGAGGTTTCCAAGGTTGTAATCTTCCTTCGTGCAGATTTTCCGCACGACACCTATTGGAAGGAAATGGATATTGAATTTTCCGACGGCACTAAAATACATAAGGACCTTATCGGCACCGCCGACGGTCAGGAGGTCACTTTTGAGCCCAAGGTGACAGAGCGCGTGAAGCTTACCGGCTTCAAGCAGCAGCGACTTGAGGACGGCTCACTGTCCTTCGCGGCACTTTCACAGATTGAAATTTACGGTAAATACATTAAACAGGAGAACAAAGGCATGGAAGTAAGAGACGCAGCTAACGCAAAAGACGTCAGATATTACACAACGGATAGACTCAGAGAGGAGTTCCACATCGGCAACCTCTTTACTAAGGACAACATTCGAATGGTATATAGCCATATCGACAGAATTATCGTTATCGGTATGATGCCCATTAACGAAACTCTTAAGCTCGAGGCAGGCAAGGAGCTTGCGGCAGATTACTTCCTTGAGCGCCGTGAGCTTGGCTGTATCAATATCGGTGGCCCCGGTGTTATCACCATTGACGGCGAGGAGTATCAGATGAATCCCCGCGACGGCATCTACGTAGGACGAGGACACCGCGACCTTAAGTTTAAGAGTCTTGATAAGGCAAATCCTGCCAAGTTCTATATGACCTCTTGCCCTGCACACACCGAGTATCCCACAGTCAAAATTGACATCACCAAGGCGAGAAAGGTTCCCTGCGGTAGCGTTGAGGACTGCAACAAGAGAGTAATCAATCAGTACATACATCCCGAGGTTATGAAGTCCTGCCAGCTTGCTATGGGACTTACCGAGCTTGAGGTTGGCTCTAACTGGAACACTATGCCCAGCCACACCCACGACAGACGTATGGAGGTTTATCTCTATCTTGATATGGGCGAGAACGATGCGGTATTCCATATGATGGGCGAGCCCAAGGAAACAAGACATATCGTTATGCATAACGAGGAGGCGGTAATTTCTCCCTCTTGGTCTATCCATTCGGGCGTTGGTACTAAAAACTATTCATTCATCTGGGCTATGTGCGGTGAGAATCAGGAATTCACCGATATGGACCACATTGAAACAAGAGAGCTTAGATAATTTATAAAGGAGAATATAAAAATGGCTAACACACAGATTTTCAATCTTGAAGGTAAGGTTGCACTTATTACCGGTGCTTCCTACGGCATTGGCTACGCTATCGCAAAAGGTCTTGCAGCAGCGGGCGCAAAGATAGTTTTTAACGACATCAAGCAGGAGTTTGTTGACAAGGGACTTGCCTCCTACAAGGCTGACGGCATTGACGCTACCGGCTACGTTTGCGACGTCACCGATGAGGACGCTGTTAACGAACTTGTTGCAAAGATTGAAAAGGAAGTCGGCGTAATCGACATTCTCGTAAACAATGCGGGTATTATCAAGAGAATTCCTATGATTGAAATGAAGGCAGAGGAGTTCCGTCAGGTTATCGACGTTGACCTCAACGCTCCTTTCATCGTTTCCAAGGCAGTTCTTCCTTCTATGATTAAGCAGAGAAGCGGTAAGATTATAAACATCTGCTCTATGATGAGTGAGTTCGGTCGTGAGACCGTTTCAGCATATGCGTCTGCAAAGGGTGGTCTTAAGATGCTTACCAGAAATATTGCATCCGAGTACGGTCAGTACAACATCCAGTGCAACGGCATCGGCCCCGGCTACATAGCTACCCCCCAGACCGCACCCCTCCGTGAGCCTCAGGCAGACGGCTCGAAGCATCCCTTCGATAGCTTCATCACCGATACCAAGACTCCCGCAGGCCGTTGGGGCAATCCCGAGGACCTCGCAGGCCCTGCAGTATTCCTTGCATCCGAGGCATCCGACTTTGTAAATGGTCAGATACTCTACGTTGACGGTGGAATACAGGCTTACTTCGGCAAGCAGCCCTCCTAAGAGGTATAAATTGCGCAATACTGCGTTATCACTTCGACTCAGGAAGCTCGACATAGGCAACTATGCCATCGCTTCCGTCGCTCGTGATGCCTTGTTTTGCACAATTTCTACTCTCTTAGATTCCTAAACGGTAAAAATCGTCGTATACGTCGTTAAAGGCATCGACTCGGGAGAGTTGTCGTAGGCAACTACGCCTTCCTCCCCCTCGCTCGCCTTGCCTTGTCTACGGCAATTTTTCCTCGTTTATAAGAGGTATAAAACGCCCAATACGTCGTTGCTCCTGTGATACTCGGCTCGGAGTAGGTAATTACACCATCGCCTGCGTTTCTCGGTGCGCCTCGTCTTAGGCGTTTTCTCCTCTCTTAGACTTTTGGAGGTAAAAATTACGCAAAACTGCGTTATCACTTGTAGTTTAACAAAATGGGAGTAAACAATGAAAAACTATAAAGAGATTCTCTGTGAAAACAGAGCATGGGCAGAGGAAATCTTTGCAAAAATTGATAAAAAAATGTCGGCTATAACCCTGCGCTCGCGCGATAAAATCGTTGACGGTGTCAATGAGAACGGCTTCCACAGAGAGCGCAATATTGATTGGTGGTGCAACGGCTTCTTTGGCGGACTTAACTGGCTTCTCTACGATTATACTAAGAATGAGGAGTACAAAAAGACTGCAAAGCGTCAGGAGATTATTATGGATGAGGCTCTTGCACATTTTGAACTTCTTCATCACGACGTCGGATTTATGTGGCACATTCTTTCCGGTGCTTCGTACAGGCTTACAGGTGACGAGAGGTCAAAAACGAGAAATCTCTTTGCAGCAGCAAGCCTTTCATCTCGCTTTGTCTTGGACGGAGGATTTATCCGTGCGTGGAATGACGACGAGGCTCTTAACTGGACGATAGTTGATTGCCTTATGAATCTTCCACTTTTGTATTGGGCATCCGACGTGATAGGTGACGACAGATTCAAGAGAATCGCTATGGCACACGCCAATATGGCAATGCGCGACCATCTGCGCCGGGACGGCTCTGTTGCACATATAGTCGAGCACGATAGAGAGACAGGCGAGCTTGTCAGAACATACGCAGGTCAAGGATATGCTGATGATTCCTCCTGGTCTAGAGGTCAGGCGTGGGCGGTTTATGGATTTACGCTTTCGTATATGCACACGGGTGAGGAAAAATATCTCAACGCGGCAAAGCAGGTGGCAAATTATTTCATCGCTAATTGCTCTGATGATTGGCTCCCGCGAGTTGATTTTCGTGCTCCAAAAGAGCCTGTGTATTACGATTCTACAGCGGGTGCTTGTGCTGCCTGTGGTATGATTGAGCTCGCGAAGCTGCTCCCTGAAAATGAGGGCGGAGTGTATATGAATGCGGCTATCAATATACTAAAAGCAATGACAGAGAGATTTTGTAATTTTGATCCGACGAATGATCATATGCTTGATTTCGGCACTGTGAGATACCCTATTCCCGGAAAGTTCACCGAAAAGGAGTCGGGCGTTCATATTTCAATAATCTATGGGGATTTCTTCTACACAGAGGCAATTTTGAAGCTTCTTGGTTCAGAGTTTAATCCCTGGTAATATACTTTCAAAAATAAAAAAATCGGTGTATTTGCAAATAAATGTTTGCAAATACATCGATTTTTTTTATATTATACGGCTTTGGAATGATATTGCTTTGCCTATGATTTTTATCTGACTTAACTCCTCACCTACGTAGACAAGCGGGGCATATTTTGGGTTCTCGGCAGAAAGAATAAGCTTTTCATCGTCGGGATAATAATACACCCTTTTGAGCGTTGCCTCGTCACCGATGATTACAGCAGCAATTTCTCCATTGTCTACTGCGTTTTGCGAGCGAATAAAGACAATATCTCCGTCAAGTATTCTCGCACCCGTCATACTGTCGCCCTTTGCCCTGAGGCAGAAGTCAGCATCAAGGCTTGCATCGGTAAGGGCGTAGCTTTCGTATTCCTCGTTTGCGTATATCGGCTCACCGCATGCAATCTCACCGAGTATCGGAATTCTTTTCGTAATAATCGGTATTATATTATCAAAGGTAGGAAATTCCTCGGTATGCTCCTCCCAACCCATCAGGCTAGAGGGGGTGGTGTCCAGCGCCTCTGCAAGTAGCACAACCTTTTCAGGAGGAATATTACTTATAATACCGTTTTCATATCTGTGAATAGTCTGTCGGCTTGTTCCAACCATTTCCGCTAGGCTCTCAAGAGTCAGCCCCTTCGCTTTTCTCATTTCCTTCAACTTATTTGGTATCATATTTTCTCCTTGACGCCCTTTTTCACGCTTTTTGGCAGGAAGAGGGCGTTTTTGTCGCACTGTGGCGACATGGGTTAATTTGTTGCGTAATACGCAACTATATCATAGCATATTGTCGGCAAAAAATCAATAGTTTTTTGCAAAAAAACGAAAAAATCACTTGACAAGTGACAAAAGCTCTGCTATAATTGTCACGCAGTAAGTTACAAAGGCCCCGCAAACCACTCTGTAATGCTCTGCGAAGTTGAAAAAAGGAGGACGTTTAAATGTATTCATGTATGAATGTAAACGAGGGAGCACCTGCGCGATTATACCGTGCGCCGTCGGAGATAAGGCGTGATATGACTAGGATTTCGCGCGCTATCCGTGAAAACGAGGAAATGCTCTCCGTACATAATTTACTTATTGAAATGATACCCGAATGGATGGACAAGTCACCTGAGGCGTGGATTCCCGAGCTGGAGGAGATACTAGCCGATGCAAACGACGCTATGGACAATCTACGCAGGCTGAAAACGGCGCTGGAAATTCTTGCAGAGGAGCTGGAGGATGTGAAATGCTTAATGAAATTCTGATTCCGCGTACTCTTGATGCCGTTATAATAGCGCTTTGTGCGGATTATGCGCGTCGTGCGGCGGCGATTGAGGACGGACGCATACCGTTCAACGTGATAATGGAGTATCGTTTTCTTAACTACCGTATTTTGAATGCTGCTATGGAGGCAGCAGGCGAGCGCGATGCCATGAGCTTCGTAAACGAAATAGGTAAGCGTCGCGGCTACGTTGATTCCGAGACCTATCTTTCGGAATCGGTGTATAAAAACAGAAAAAAGGAGGTTAAGGAGAATATAGCTAAAAAGCTTTCGTTTATCTAATTATTTTTTATACTCGTCGCGGTGCGACAATATTTGCGCACGTCGCGTGATAAAATTCTGGTGTTAATAAAACCAAGGAGAATGAAAATGCAAAAGGACGTCACATTTTCGGAGAACGAAAAAACGCTTATCGCATATATTAAGTGCGATATAGACCATCACACTGCAAGACGGATGCGGGAAAAAATTGATTCAGAGCTTTTTTTAAAAAAGCCACAGCTTCTCATTATAGATTTTTCCGACGTGGGATTTATGGACAGCTCAGGTCTTGGGCTTATACTTGGCAGAGTAGAGCGTGCAACAGCGCTCCGCGCCTCGGTAAGAGTCGTCGGACTTTCGCCGACACTTATGAAGCTCGTTCGCCTCGCAGGCATCGAGCGCGTGCCCAACCTATCGGTCAGTAAATAAAGAAAGGAACCCACGATGAAAAGAAAAATAAACGATATGAAGCTTCGCCTGCCTGCCGTCAGCATTAATGAAGCGGTGGCACGTTCGGTAATTTCGGCATTTATAGCCGAGCTTAATCCTACAGTTGAGGAGCTTGGCGATTTACGCTGTGCCGTCAGCGAGGCTGTCACGAACTGTATAGTACACGCATATCCCAACCGCCAAAGCGACGAGCCTGCTTACATATACATATCCGCCAGACTCTACGACACCAGAGAGGTATCGGTTGAAATATCCGACAACGGCTGCGGCATTGAGAACGTAGCGCTTGCCAGAACTCCTGCGTTTACTACGGGCGAGTCTGATGAGAGATGTGGTATGGGCTTCCTCGTGATGGAGAGCTTTACGGATTCACTCACCGTAAAGTCGCGTCCGGGAAAGGGAACTACCGTTCTTATGAGGAAAATACTTAAGCCCTGACCAAAGGAATCTGATGAGTATAAAAAGTGAAAAAAAGAGTCCCTACGACGAAAATCTTGTTTTGCTTAAGGCATACCGTGAGGGTGACTCCGAGGCTGGCGAGCGACTCGCTGAGATAAACGCTCCGCTGGTGTATAGCATAGCAGGTAGATTTACTGGCAGAGGGGCGGATATAAGTGACCTCGTGGAAACGGGTAATATCGGTCTTGTGAAGGCTATGAAAACCTTTGATTTTTCCCACGGTTGTGCCTTTTCCACCTATGCCGTGCCGCTTATATTCGGAGAAATCAGGCGCTTTCTTCGGGATGACGGAATAATCAAGGTATCAAGAGAAGAAAAACGCCTTTCGGCTCTGCTTCTTGCCGAGCGCGAGAGAAGAATTGCTCTTGGAGAGGATGCTGACATAGCTACTATAGCTGCTGCGGTAGGCATATCTCCACAGGACGCTTCGTCTGCACTATTTGCTTCTTCTCCCGTTCGCTCGCTTGACGAGCGAGCCTTTGATGATGACGATACCGCTACGCTCGGCAGCGTTATATGTGATGAGGAGGCAGAGGGAAAGAGCTTTGACCGCTTTGCTTTGCACGTAGCTATAGAAAAGCTTTCAGAGCCACACCGACGTCTTATAATTCTGCGCTATTTCCGCGACCTCTCACAGACAGAAACCGCAAGACTTCTCGGACTCACTCAGGTAAAGGTATCAAGAGAAGAGAAGAAAATTATGGAGATTCTTCGCAAAGAGCTTACCTAAATGTTAACAATTTGTGAAAAAACAGGAAATCTATTGATTTTTAATATGTGTTAGTATAGAATATATCCTGTAAACGTTAGCACTCGCGACACATGAGTGCTAAAAAATGATACGGAGGACAAAAACATGAAAATAAATCCCTTATTTGATAAGGTTGTATTAAAGCAGGTTGAGGCTGTTGAAACGACCAAGGCGGGTATTATTCTTCCCGGCTCGGCGCAGGAGAAGCCTCAGGTATCCGAGGTCGTTGCAGTAGGACCCGGCGGACTCGTTGACGGAGTAGAGGTCAAGATGACTCTCAAGGTTGGCGACAAGGTTATTATCGGCAAGTACACCGGCACGGAAATCAAGCTTGACGGTGTTGAGTATACGATAGTCAGCCAGTCTGATATACTTGCAACTATTGAATAATTTAAGGAAGGTACAGAAAAATGTCTAAAGAAATAATCTACGGTATGGACGCAAGAAGTGCGCTTCTTCGTGGCGTTGATAAGCTTGCAGATACCGTTAAAATTACACTTGGCCCTAAGGGCAGAAACGTGGTGCTTGAGAAGAAATTCGGTGCACCCCTTATCACCAACGACGGCGTGACTATCGCTAAGGAAATTGAGCTTGAATGTGCTGCTGAAAATATGGGCGCACAGCTTGTTCGCGAGGTTGCAACCAAGACCAATGACGCAGCAGGAGACGGCACTACCACCGCAACCCTTCTTGCGCAGGCTCTCATTCACGAGGGTATGAAGAACGTGACCGCAGGTGCTAATCCTATGGTACTTCGCAAGGGTATATTCAAGGCTGTTGACGCAGCGGTTGCCGAGCTCAAAAATCAGTCTAAGGCTGTCAGCGGCTCTGCTGATATTGCAAGAGTAGGCGCTATCTCTGCATCCGATGATGCAATAGGTCAGCTTATCGCAGATGCTATGGATAAGGTGACTGCCGACGGCGTTATCACCGTTGAGGAATCTAAGAGCGCTGAAACTTATAGCGAGGTTGTTGAGGGTATGCAGTTTGATAGAGGATATCTCTCTCCCTATCTTGCAACCGATACCGAGAAGATGGAAGCAGTTCTTGACGACTGCCTTATCCTTATCACAGATAAGAAGATTTCCAATATTCAGGACCTTCTCCCCCTTCTTGAACAGATAGTTCAGTCGGGCAAGAAGCTTCTTATAATCGCAGAGGACGTTGAGGGCGAGGCTCTCACCACCCTCGTGCTTAACAAGCTTCGCGGTACGTTTACCGTTGTTGCTGTTAAGGCTCCGGGCTTTGGTGACAGACGTAAGGAAATGCTCGTAGATATCGCAACTCTCACGGGCGGCGAGGTAATCACCAGCGACCTCGGACTTGAGCTTAAGGATGCATCGGTTGCTCAGCTCGGCCGAGCAAGACAGGTTAAGGTAAACAAGGAAAATACCATCATAGTTGGCGGTGCAGGCGATAAGCAGGCGATTGCCGACAGAGTTGGTCAGATTAAGTCAGCTCTTGAGGTTTCAACTTCTGAGTTCGATAAGGAAAAGCTTAACGAGAGACTTGCAAAGCTTGCAGGCGGTGTTGCGGTAATTAAGGTTGGCGCAGCTACCGAGGTAGAAATGAAGGAGAAGAAGCTTCGTATCGAGGACGCTCTTAACGCTACTAAGGCAGCAGTTGAAGAGGGCATCGTTGCAGGCGGTGGCGCAGCTCTTGTAAACGTAATCGGCGCGGTTGAAGCAGTTATAGCCACTCTTGACGGTGACGAAAAGACGGGTGCACAGATAGTTGTCAAGGCGCTTACCGCACCTATGAAGCAAATTGCCGACAATGCAGGTCTTGACGGCTCGGTAGTTGTTTCCAAGGTTCGTGAGTCCGGAAAGGCAGGCTACGGCTTTGACGCATACAACGAGTGCTATTGTGATATGCTCGAATGCGGTATAGTTGATCCTGCAAAGGTGACCAGAAGCGCGCTTCAGAACGCGGCATCCATCGCATCTACCGTTCTTACCACCGAGGCTGTCGTTTCCGATAAGAAGGAGCCTGCTCCCGCTGCTCCTGTAGCTCCCGATATGGGCGGCATGTACTAATTCAAATAGCGAAAATATAAATAAAGGCGGATTGCAGACCAATTCCTGCAACCCGTCTTTTTGCTTGACATACGGAAGAATGTGGTGTATAATAAAGAAAAGTTGAAACAGGAGAGGAAAATATGAAATACATAGATTTTCAGGGTAAAAAGATTTCTATGCTCGGCTACGGTGCGATGCGACTGCCGACTGTGGGCAAGGACTCGCAGATTGATTATGCCGAGACCGAGCGCCTTTTTGACCGCGCGATAGATGCAGGAATCAACTATTTTGATACTGCCTACCCCTATCACGGTGGCAATTCAGAGATTGTCGTAGGTAAAATTCTCTCAAAATATCCCCGCGAGAGCTATTATATCGCGACCAAATATCCGGGACATCAGATTTTGCCAGATTACAACCCAGCTGCCATTTTTGAGGACCAGCTTAAAAAATGCGGTGTTGAGTATTTTGACTTTTATCTTCTTCACAACGTTTGCGAGACCTCATTACCGGTATATCTTGATAAATCGCTTGGTATAATTGACTATTTCCTTGAGCAAAAGAGGCTTGGAAGAATAAAGCACCTCGGCTTCTCGACTCATGGCTCTCCTGAAAACATGAGCGAATTCCTTGATGCCGCAGGCGAGCATATGGAATTTTGCCAGATTCAGCTCAATTACCTTGACTGGACACTTCAGCGTGCAGAAGAAAAATGCCGCTTGCTTGAAAAATGGGAAATTCCCGTCTGGGTAATGGAGCCTGTGCGAGGCGGCAAGCTTGTAAATAAGCTGCCTGACGGTGCAAAAGAGAAGCTTCGCTCCTTACGTCCCGATGAAAGCCTTGCTTCCTGGTGCTTCCGCTGGCTTACCGGACTCTCTAATATGGGCGTTATTCTCAGCGGTATGTCAAACATGGAGCAGCTTGAAGATAATATAAAAACCTTTTCCACCGAAAAGCCGCTTACCGATGCCGAGACTGCAGTGCTTTACGAGATTGCCGACGGACTCAAGAGCAGCGTCCCCTGTACGAGCTGTGGCTATTGCCTCAAGAGCTGCCCGATGGAGTTAAATATCCCGATGCTGCTTGAGGTTTACAACGACCTCTCGTATGCTCCGGGTGTAAACTCTGCATCAAAAATCGAATTTTTGCCTGAGAACAAGCAACCCACCGCCTGCATTGCATGCTCAAGATGTGTCAAGGCTTGCCCCCAAAATATAGATATTCCGCTTACGCTTATAAAGCTTTCAAAAATGCTTAAGGACATTCCCTCCTGGCGCAAAATTTGCGAGGAGCGTGCCGCTGCGGCAGAGAAGACGAAAAAGTAATAAAAAAACGCCCAATCGGGCGTTTTTTTATTACTTTGTTTCGCGTCCTGCGCGGATAAGCTTTTTGATTTCCTCCTTGATGGCAGTACGGCGGAAATGTCTTTCCTTCTTATGCTCGGGCATATTTTTAACGTGCGCGTGTCTTGCGCTTACACTTTCACCGAGTTTAATATCTCCGGCCTTTACAAGTGCCATTTTAGTAAGAGCAGGGCCAACGAGCTCGTAAATGAGCACGGCAAAGAGGGTGATGGTAGCAATCATTTCACCAATGTCACCGAACTCCTTTGCCTTCATAGCCATACCGAGCGCAACGCCTGCCTGCGGAAGCAGGGTGATACCGAGATACTTGACGATGTTGTCGTCACATTTTGCAATCTTTGCACTTACGAATGCACCGGTGCATTTACCGATTGAGCGAGATATGATGTAAATGATGCCGACCAGTACCATAAGAAGATTCGAAAATACAGAGAGCTCCAGCTCCGCGCCTGACAGCACGAAGAAGAGGATAAAGAGCGGTGCTGTCCAGCGGTCAACTCTCTCCATAAGCTCCTCTGAGAAGTCGCAAATATTGCAGAATATAGTTCCGAGCATCATAAGAGTCAAAAGAGAGGAGAATGCGATATGTACTTCACCGACCGTGAACGTCAGCTTTGAAAGAGCAATAGTCATCAGCACGAATGCGATGGAAACCGAAAGTCTCTTCGAGCGCGAGTGGAAGAATCTCTCGCAAATATGGAAGAGAACACCCATAATCGCACCGAGCAGGAGAGAGAGCGCTACCTCGAGCACAGGTTCGAGAATAACCGATTTGATGTTAACCGAGCCAGAGTTCATAGCTCTTGCAACACCGAACGAGATAGCAAAGAGAATAAGTCCCACTGCATCGTCGAGTGCAACTACGGGAAGGAGAATGTCGGTGACAGGGCCCTTCGCCTTATACTGCTTAACGACCATAAGCGTTGCCGCAGGTGCAGTTGCTGCTGCAATAGCACCAAGCACGATTGCTGCCTCCATTGTCAGTACGTTAGGCATGGCGAAATACAGTCCAATCAGCACGGCATCAACAATCAGTGTAGTAATTACAGCCTGCAAAATTCCTATAATAGTTGCTTGCTTGCCGATTTTTTTAAGCTGGGAGAGTCTGAACTCGTTTCCAATAGAGAATGCGATAAATCCAAGAGCAACGTCACAAATAATTGAGTATGACTCTACGTCAGCTCGGCTAATGAAACCGACTCCTTTAATGCCGAGCGAGCCGAGCAGATACGGACCCACTAGGATTCCTGCAACTAGATATGCAGTCACGGCGGGAAGCTTCAAAAGCTTAGCAAGCCTTGAAAGCAGGAGTCCTGCAATAAGAGAAATAGATAAACAAAGCAGTGATTCCATAGTTGTTTCTTCTTTCAAAAAATATTTATTAACAGTAAAGTATTGTAGCACTACACCGGTAAAAAGTCAAGTCTAAAACTCAACAAAAAACAAGTATTTTTTTCCATTCTTTTAGTTATAATTTTTCCCGTTGTCAGTTGACATATAATATTATGTGTGTTAAAATGTTTAAGTAAAAAATGAAGGGGGAGAAAATATGGCAAAAGAGAAGATACAGCTGTCCGACCATTTT
This sequence comes from Oscillospiraceae bacterium, assembly GCA_015063385.1. GTDB lineage: Bacteria > Bacillota > Clostridia > Oscillospirales > CAG-272 > UBA1740. Next base: position 55,356 of record SVUG01000009.1, read on the forward strand.
ACTTATTCAAGGCTTGTGCGCTTCGTTATTCCATCGGTCGTAATGATGATATTTACCTCTATTTACGGTGTGGTTGACGGTCTTTTCGTTTCCAATTTCGTTGGAAAAACGCCTTTTGCAGCGATAAATCTCGTCTTTCCCCTTATAATGATTCTAGGTGGCTTCGGATTTATGCTAGGCACGGGCGGCACGGCTATCGTTGCCAAAACGCTCGGAATGGGAGAGAAGAAGCTCGCCACCGAGTATTTCACATTTATAATTATTTCAACTGCGGTTGTGGGTACGGTGCTTGCACTGCTTGGTATTGCCTTTGCCCGTCCGGTTGCGATGCTTCTCGGAGCAGAGGGAGAAATACTTGAATGCGCTGTCGTCTATTCGCGCGTCGTACTTATGGCACTACCGTTCTTTATGCTGCAAAACAGCTTCCAGAACTTCTTTATTACTGCTGAAAAGCCCAAACTCGGACTCGCCGTCACGGTTGCCGCAGGTGTCACCAATATGGTACTCGACGCGATATTTATAGCCGTTTTTGGTTGGGGACTCGTAGGTGCTGCTGCCGCTACCGCCATCAGTCAGTTTGTAGGCGGCATAGTTCCGGTAATTTATTTTGCTTCGAAAAACAAATCAGTTCTTCGGTTTTGCAAAACCCGAGCATACTTCAGAGTATTGCTTAACGCCTGCACAAACGGCTCGTCCGAGCTTCTGAGCAATATTTCGGCATCGGTAGTCACTATTCTTTATAATTTCCAGCTCCTGCGATTTGCGGGCGAGGACGGAATTGCAGCATACGGTGTGATAATGTACGTTGCTTTCGTATTCGTGGCAATATTTATCGGCTTCGTCATTGGTGCCGGACCAATAGTCAGCTTCCATTACGGTGCAAATAATACCGACGAGCTAAAGAGCATTAGGAAAAAGAGCACAGTCTTGGTTTTGGTGTCAGGTGCAGCGATGCTTTTAGTTGCAATCTTGCTATCAAAATCGCTTTGTACTCTCTTCGTTGGATATGATGTGCAGCTTTATGAAATTACGCATCGAGGCTTTGTTATATATGCCGTTTCATATTTGTTTGCGGGATACAATATTTTTGGCTCGTCATTCTTTACAGCACTCAACAACGGTCTGATTTCTGCGATAATTTCATTCCTTAGAACACTCGTTTTCCAGACCTCGACCGTTCTGCTGCTTCCTATGATGTTTGCCGTCCCACTTGACGGCGTATGGTTCTCAGTTATCGTTGCCGAGGCGCTTTCATTTGCGGTGACAGCGTTCTTCATTTGTATTAAGAAAAAGCAGTATGATTATTAATAAATAAAAAGCAGAGAAGTAAAATTCTCTGCTTTTTATATTAGATGCTTGATTTTTTCAAGCTCCAGACCAATAAGCTGCTTGGTTGACTCTCTTATTTCATACAGCGGCAGTCTCAGCTCAGCGCTACACATGCCTACGAGTGACATTGCGTGCTTTATCGGAGCCGGGTTTGTTTCTGCAAACAGTGATTTTATGAGAGGGAGTATCTTCAGTTGCATTTTCAGTGATTCATTTCTTTCGCCTGACCAAAAGCTTTCGCATATTTTGTGAGCATATCTCGGCATCAGGTTTGAAACTACTGAAATAACGCCCTTGCCGCCCAGGGAGAGCACGGTATAAATCTGTGAATCGTTGCCTGCATAAAGGTCGATTAGGTCCGAGTATGCCGAGAGATTTACCAGTCTGTCTGCCGAATCGGAAGCCTCCTTTATTGCCACAATATTCTCGTGCTCTGCAAGCCTGGAAATAAGGTTAATTCCGAGGTTTACACCCGTTCTGGACGGCACATTGTAAAGTATAATTGGCAAATCTGCCGATTCTGCTATCGAAAGGTAGTGCTTTTCTACTCCAAGCTCCGTACCTTTGTTGTAATATGGAGTGACGAGCAACACACCGTCACAGCCTACGCGCTCTGCATATTTTGTATGTCTTACGGCTGCGCGAGTGTCATTCGTTCCCGTACCTAGCACAAGACGCGTACGCCCTGCGATTTTCTCTGCCGCAAATTCAAACAGGCGGTATCTCTCCTCATCAGAGAGGGTTGCCGCCTCGCCCGTCGTACCGCCAATGACAATGGCATCGGCATTGCCTGTTAGCTGGTTCTCTATCAGCGAAGATAGGCAATCGTAGTCTATCTCTCCGTCTTTAAACGGGGTGATAAGAGCCGTGCCTACTCCGCAAAAAACAGTTTTCTTCTTCATAGTAAAAGTCCTGATTAAAATATTCTTTAAGCCTTGATTTATAGGGGGGATTTGTGTATAATATTATATGATTATTATATGTTAATATTAAAAAATGGCTAACCAAGAGGGATATATGGAGCAAAAGGACATTAAAATATTAAACGAGCGCGTAAGCACGACTCTTACGACCTCTGACTTTTATTACGAGCTTCCCGAGGAGCTTATCGCACAGTCCCCGAGCGAGGAGCGTGACGGCTGTCGCCTTATGGTGCTGGAGCGCGAGAGCGGTGAGGTATCACACAAAATCTTCAGAGATATAATTGACTATTTAAAACCCGAGGATATGCTCGTAGTTAATTCTTCAAAGGTAATACCTGCAAGACTTCTCGGAAAAACCGATAAAACCGGCGGCGATATGGAGCTTCTGCTTCTTCGCATGCTTGATTCAGGAGAGTGGGAAACCCTAGTGCGTCCGGGAAAGCGCGCCAAGGTGGGCGCTAGCTTTAATTTTTCGGATATTCTTCACGCCACCGTCACGGGAATTGTTGAAGGTGGAAACCGTACGGTTAAATTCGAGTACGACACCGAAAAATATAAGAATATTTACGAGGTTCTTGATGCTATAGGCAATATGCCGCTTCCGCCGTACATAACTAAAAAGCTCGAGAAAAAAGAGGACTATCAGACCGTTTACGCAAAGGAGGAGGGCTCGTCGGCAGCACCTACGGCAGGACTCCATTTCACCCCCGAGCTACTCGAGAAAATCAAGGCAAAGGGCGTAGGATACGGCGAGGTCACGCTTCACGTAGGTCTTGGCACGTTTCGTCCTGTAAAGGTTGATAAAATTGAGGAGCACGAGATGCATGGCGAATTTTTCCACATTGACGAGACCGTTGCAGAGGAAATCAACCGCCGCAGAGCAAACGGCGGCAGAATAATTGCCGTCGGCACTACCTCCGCCAGAGTTCTTGAGAGCGTTTCAACCGATGACGGCAAGGTGCACGCAATAAAGGGCGAAACGGGCATATTCATTTATCCCGGCTACAAATTCAAGGCAGTTGATGCCCTTATAACCAATTTTCACCTTCCCGAATCCACCCTCATAATGCTCGTCAGCGCCCTCGCAGGTAAAGAAACCGTAATGAAGGCCTATGAAACCGCAGTAGAGGAGAAGTATAGATTCTTTTCCTTTGGCGACGCCATGCTGATTGTATAAATTCCGCAATACTTCGTTAAAGCTTCGACTTGTCGCCCTAGACATAGTCAACTATGCCGTCGGGCTTCGCGCTTGATTTGCCTTGTCTTGCAAAATTTCTCCTAACCGGCAGCTGATTGTATAAGTTCCGCAATACTTCGTTAAAGCCTCGACACGGTCAAATCACAGATTGGATGTTTTGAGTAAATGAAAAAAAGAATTACAGTTTTGTGTATTTTCGCTCTTTTGATTTTGATGCTTATATCCTGCAATAAAGAGCAGGGCATACACAAGCCCGAAAATTCCATAGATGCAACGGAGCATGGTGTTTTAACAGAGAACTCGGGTAAAGAAAACAGTAAAAATTTACAAAGCCTCATAGACAGTCTTTCGGAAAAGGGAGGAACGATATATATTCCTTCGGGTGAATACGAATTTGCCGAAAACGGTACGCAGACAATAGGCTCTCACTGTATAAAAATGAAGTCCGGAGTCAGTATTGTCGGCGACGGAGAAAATACCGTTCTCAAGCCCAAGGGGAATTCAAAATACGGTCTTGATATGTTCTACTTTAACGACTATCTTGACACGGGAGAGGGAAAATACCTTGAAAATTGCCGCTTTGAGCGCTTTTCTATTGATGCATCTGCTACCTCTTGCGAGGTTTATACCTCTGCAGGCAAGGGATTTATGTTTAATCTGTTCCGCAACTGTCAATGGGACGAAGTGACGGTCAAGAATACCGATGCTACCGGATTTGGAGTCGATTGCCCGATAAATAGCAGTATTAAAAATTGTTTGGCAATAGGCTGCGGTAAGGCGGCAAGTGAGGAGAATGGCGGTGCTTCGGGATTCGGCATCGGCTTCGGATACTCCGACGGTGAGAGCATTACTATTTCAGAATGCATCTCTAAGAATAATAAGAAATTTGGCTTCTTTTTTGAGCACCAAGGCAGATTTAACTCTCAAAAATACACGGCAACAAGCTCGCATGATTTTCTAGTAAGTAATTGTAATGCTTCGGGAAATTTATATAATTTCGGCGGAATTTATGCTATGAATACCGAGTATTCGCACTGCACGTCCGAGGGGGCAAGAAAGCACGGTTTTTATTTTGAAAGCTCGCTTGCTTCGGGCGCTACTCTATGCGAGAGTAAGAGTGAGACGGATGCAGCATTTGCTATTTCACAGGTTGGTGAGTATAGTGTATGCGGAATTTATTTTGAAAAATGCTCGGCGCTTGGTTCTCCTATTGGAGTCAAAGTCGTGAGTGAAGGCACAGCAACGATGTCTGACAATTCGGTAAAAAACTGCAGCTTTGAAGGCATCAGCGATTATGCGGTATATACCTCGGGCAGAATTTCGAGTCTTACCTTATTTAATAACAGCTCGGATATGAATGTCAATTATTTTGAGGCAGAAATATCGGCTTTTGAAAATGCCGAAAATAGCTGGAACTAAAAAACGGTTGGATTAGTGCGTTATCCATCAGGATTGCACTGTAATCCAACCGTGCTTTTTGTTATATAACGATAAACGTACAGGTCGCAGGGGCAATAGTGAGCGTGCCTGCACCTATCTCCTCGCCGACAAGCTCTGGCATAGAATCGCCCTCACCGAGCGCGAGAGCCTTGCCGCAAAGAGCCATCGTTCTCGAACGGAGCTTGCCGTAACCCGAAAGGGTGTAAACGGTAGCATTTTTAGGAATCTCGACCGTCGTTTCATCGGTCTTTGAGTTGTTGATGACAAGGTAAGCCACGCCGTCCTTGCCGTCGGCTCTTGAGTGAGCATAAACGTGTGCGCCATCGCGGATAGGCTCGTGGGTATCGTAAACGACCTCGCCCATAATCCTCTTCCAGAGAAGAACTGCGAAGTAGTTGGGGCGCGGGGTGAAGCCTTGCCTGTTCAAATATCCGTAATCCGATGACGCAAGGGTGTTGTGGAAAATAATACCGCGTGCATTTTTTGAAAATGTGCCAAGCTCGTTAAGCGTTCTCGGCACGTCAAGGTAGGTTGAGCCCCATGTGTTGCCGCCGCAGCACGCATCGCCCGACTCGGTCACCCAAAGCTCACCGCCGGGCACGTATCGGTCGCGCTTTTTCATTATCTTGTTTAACGTATTGCCTGCCACGGCAAGATATTCCTCGGAAAGACACTTGTCGACAGGCCAATGTCCGTCTCTTGCAGCGCCTCTCTCGGAAATTCCGTTGTAGCAATGATAGCTGTATACGTCAAATTTTTCTTCGTAATCGCCCAGCATTTCTTCGATAGTAATTGCCTGAAGCTCCTCGTCGTCGCTTGTGCAAGGACCAACGAACAGACATTCGGGATAGTTTTCTCTGATCCATTTGCCGAACAGTGCGTTGTCGCGTGCGTGGTCCTCTGCGGTGTATCCCTCTGGCAGACCTGACGCGCTCAGCATATCGGCCTCGTTGGTGAATTCTGCCGCTGAAATCGGTACTCCATATTCTTTGCTGAACCTGAAGAGCTGCTCTGCCTGCCAGGGCGTCCACGGCTCGTTTGCTGCGTGAATGCCGGGGCAGTTTGCAACTGAAACGAGAAGCTTGCCACCGATAGCCTTAACGAAATCAAGAACGCTTATCCACTGCTCACGGGTGAGAAGATTTTGGAAGCCCTCCGGTAGCTTGCCACCCATCTTGCCGTCAAGGTCGTAGTAGGTTTTGTTTGCCCAAGTGCCCGAAACGCGCACCCAAGCTGAGCCCAGCTCCTTAGCTAACTTGAGAAGGCGAGGATTATATAAATCGGTGGGGGAATAATACTGTTGAAGATTTGCTATATTTCTCCAATCCTTAATAATTGGAAATTCCTCTTCACCGTCAATCTGTGCGTTGGTATAAGCCTTCCAGAACGTACCGCCCGTCACCTCGGTCATTTCTATGTTGTATGAAATCAACAGCGGATTCTGAACTCTGATTTTTGTAAGAGATTCAGGAGATATGATAATGTGTTGTGCCATAGCTAAAGCTCCTTCATTTAATACTAAACATATATTAGCATATTTAATATATAAAGTCAAGGCTGGCTATAAATAAATTCTCAACCAATCCTATTGACAAATAAAGTCAATAGTGTTATAATAATTTTGTATGAGGGAGTAGCAAGCGCCGGGCGTTTCAAGTCAACATCCTGACCGTCTCGGTCTGGCTTGAATTAAATTGCGAGACTCATGTATTGCGCAAGCCTTACATGTACCCTCTGTATATTTTGGGTATGGCTTTGCAGTCATACTATTTTTTTGTCCTTTTTTAGAAGGGAATAGAAATGTTTGATTTTTTATTTTTCTTTAATAGTATACTTATTGGCGTAGGTCTTGCAATGGATGCCTTTTCCGTTTCTCTTGCCAACGGTCTTAACGAGCCGTCTATGCCAAGGCGCAAGATTTTTGGCGTTGCAGGAATATTCGGTGTATTCCAGGGCGTTATGCCGCTTATCGGTTGGTTTTGCGTTCATTCTATAGCAGCCCTGTTTTCCGTGTTTGAAAAATTCATACCATGGATAGCGCTTGCTCTTCTTGGATACATTGGTGGCAAGATGCTCGCCGAGGGTATAGAAGAGTATAAATGCCGCAAGGATGGCGTCGGTGACGAATGTCCCGTGCCTCAAAGGCTTACACTCTCTGCTCTTTTGTTGCAAGGAATTGCGACCTCTATTGATGCACTTTCCGTAGGATTTACTATTTCCGATTACAACTGGCTTCAGGCAACGGTTTGTGCTCTGCTTATCGCAGCCGTCACGTTTGGCATCTGCTTTGCAGGTATTCTGCTTGGCAAGAAATTCGGCACAGCCCTTGCAGGCAAGTCGTCAATTTTCGGTGGAGCAATCCTCATTTTCATAGGACTTGAAATTTTTATTACTTCGTTTATTTAATAATTAATATAAAAGGAGAAAAACAATGTTTTCATTTATTCCTAACGAGTATTTCCTTTTAGCATTCGGCTTTATTCTGCTCATAAAGGGCGGTGATTGGTTCGTCGATGCGGCATCGGGTATAGCAAAGCGTTTCCATCTGCCCGAGCTTCTTATAGGTGCAACCGTAGTTGCCATCGGTACGACTCTTCCCGAGGTTATGACTTCCGCTATGGGTGCAGCCGCAGGAAGCGGAGCGGTTGCATACGGCAACGCAATAGGCTCTATCATATGCAACACCTCTCTTATCGCCGCGCTTACTATTGCTATAAAGCCTGCCAAGGCGGACAGAAAATCGCTTATTTTCCCCGTTTGCTTCTTCTTTGGCACGGCAATATTCTATTCGCTTAACGCATATCTCTTTGGTAGATTTGATCTCTGGATGGGTATAGTTCTTCTTCTCGGATTCGTGGTTTATATGATAATTAACGTTATCAATATGAAGAAGAATCCTGCACCCGCAGAAACTATTGAGGTTGACGAGCATGACGTCGAGTCTAAGACTGAAACTACCTCAACCCTCGGGCTTCTTAAGGATATAGGTGTCCTTATAGTTTCGGCTCTCGTTATTGCGGTCGGCGCATATCTGCTTGTAGAAAGTGCAACCACGATTGCACACGACCTTGGCGTTCCCGAAACCATTATCTCGCTTACTATCGTAGCACTCGGTACAAGTCTTCCTGAGCTTGTGACTGCAATTACTGCACTTATGAAGGGTCACGGTGCGCTTTCTCTTGGTAATATCATTGGTGCAAATATCTTCAATCTCGTGCTTGTTTCAGGCGCGGCTATTACCATAAATCCATTTGATGTTCCCTCGGAGGCAACCTTCCTTGGAAACAACGCATCGCTCATCTTCGACATTCCTCTTGTGTTTGCAGTAATGGCCATTATGACCGTTCCTACTATCATTAAGGGTAAGCTTCAGAGATGGCAGGGAATTACGCTTCTTTCGCTTTACGCTGCATACTGCGTGCTTCAGTTTGTAATTCTTCCCAATTTTGCATAAAACAAAAAAACGGTTGGAGTAAAATCCAACCGTTTTTTAATGTAAAAGAAATCCACGCGATAGTCGCGTGGTTCAGTGTAGGTTAACCGATGAAAAGAATCCTCCGTTTGTGATATAATTAGAATTGACCTGCCAGTCGAAACTAAAAAACACAAACGGAGGA
>SVUG01000010.1 GCA_015063385.1 Oscillospiraceae bacterium
CGCAAATGTAATACGAATTATACGGTGTTCTAAAATATGTAACGTCGCTCACCCATACTTCATTAGGGCGTGTGGTTTGAAATTGCTGATTAACTTTGTTCTTTGCCTTTACTTCTTTTTCGTATATAGCTTTCGCACGGTGGCGAATGCTTTGTAAACCCATATCATGCATGAGAAAAGAAACAGTTTCTTCACTTGTCCGATAACCTTTTTGTTTTAGAATTGCTGTGATTTTACCTGCACCGAAGATTTGCCTATTTTCCTCATAAATTTTTAGAATTTCCTCACGCAGAATCTCTCTACGTTTGGAATACCATGTGTTATCCTTTTTATTACGAAAAATATGGTTGTAGAAAGTACCTCGGTCAACTTGCATAGCTTCACATAACCAATGAACGTTATATTTCCCATATAGCGGCGCCATAGCATTTAGTTTTTCCTTTAAGGGTGCGTTGATCGAAATTCCAAGTTCACGAATAATAGCCAACATGGTTTGCAACTTTTCCACCTTGCGTTCAAGTTCTTTAATTTCTTTGCTTTTTACTGTTTTATTAATGGAATTTTTCGCTTTATAGTCATTTATCCACCGATAAATAGTAGATCGAGGAATACCGGTTTCGTTTGAAATACTAAGTATACTTTTTTTACTTTTATATCGCGCAATTATTTGCCATTTGACTTCTTCGGTGTAAATCATATTTATATAATCTCCTCTACAATAAATTTTTAATAGAATTATACCATATTGGAAATTTTATTGCGTCGAGGAGGTGAGTCTTTATTGAAATATCTTGTTGGATATGGTATAATTAATATAGTTAAATAAAACATGAATGGTTGATTGCTTTAATCTTTTGTATTGCAAAACAATCTAAAATATGCTATAATTAGACAAACACTGTAAGATGAGGTAGGCGAATTTATGATTTTTGATATATCAGACGCAACATTTAAGGCAATATTAAATGACAATCAGCTCTATCTTCCTATTAGGTGGAATGGCTTAGATTTTTGTTCCACATTAGATAGTTTATTTAATCATTACATAAAACAAATAGAAACAAAGTCTAGTTTAAATGGCAAAAATCAAAATTATATTAATATAGACTTAAAAGATGTTAAACGTGTATGTGGATTGCTTGTAAAATCGGTCAACCATTATTTAAATGGTTTTCCCTCTAAAGCATATACATCATTTGAGCATGCTATGGATATTTTTGTGAGAAGGCCATTAAAAATTTATCAAAAAAGTGTAATGGAACAATTTGAAGCGCCAAACATTTCTTATAGAAATAATGATGAGCTAAAATTATTTCGTGTAGTTAAAGTGAACGATAATAAACCATATCAAAGAGATAGGGCGTTTCATACTCCATATAATCTTAGATCCAAGGTTTCTACAAGTAGATATAGCATAGCAGGATATCCGAGCTTATATTTAGGAACTTCTTTGGATTTGTGTTGTGAAGAAACACATGTAAATCCTTATAATGATTTCGCACTTGCATCGTTATTTCAACTTGAAAGAACAATTGAATTTACAAATACTAATATTCGAGTCATAGAACTCGGTGTAAAACCACAAGACTTTTTAGAAATAGATCATAATAATGAAAGTCATGAAAGAAGAATCTCATCAGATTTGTTAACAGATCGTAGCATTAGGGCGGCATATATACTTTGGTATCCATTAATTGCATCTTGTTCATATATAAGAACGAACAAGAATGATCCATTCGCTGCAGAATATATTATTCCTCAATTGCTTATGCAATGGGTTAGGAATGAAATCGGGTCAAATAAAAATGAAGATTATGATCAATTAGTGGGGATTCGTTATTTTTCATGTGCGTCAGTAAAAGCATCAGATATGGGATTCAATTATGTTTTTCCTACTAGTGGCACTCAAAAATCTTCAGACATACCATTTTGTGCTGTTTTGACGAGAGCTTTTCGTTTGACACAGCCTGTATATATTCATGAATTTGACAATTTACACACATGTGAATGGTATTTAATAAAGTCTAAAGATTTTGATTTTATTAACTAAAATGGATTCTGTAAATATTATGCACAGCGTGCAAAATTAAATATACGAATCCTTGATATCTATCATGACATCATTATATTTTAATTAATTTTGTAACGAGGAAAAATCAAGAAATGCATGATAAAGCAATTGAGTTGTTAAAGTTAATAAATAATCATTTAAAAAACAATCTTCCATCATGCCCTTTTCCGCAAAGAGATATTATTTATCCAATATTTTTAACCAACGGGGCGCTAAAAGAAGAATTTATTTCTAAATTTCCTATAGAAAAAGTAAATGATTATTTTCATATACTACGTTTTATGGCAAATGCAACTGGTTCATCTGGTTATGCCCCCAATGATATTATTATTTCAAATGGGTATGGTCAAATTGAACGAAAAAATTTGATTAAAAAAATAGATGAAATTATAAAAGAGTTTGATGAAGACAACAAAAACTTCTGTGTTGTTCCAATGCGAGAATTAGACGAAGACTATGACATATTTATTTCACACGCATCAGAGGATAAAGAAGCCATTGCACGTCCTCTGGCAAAAGCTTTATTACGCCGTAGGTATAATGTTTTTCTCGATGAACTTGTTATTAAAATGGGAGATAGTATTACTGAAAGTATTAACAAAGGATTATCCAAGGCAAAATATGGGATTGTTATCATATCGCCAACATTTCTTCATAAAAATTGGACAAAAGCTGAGTTGAATTCATTATCAAATATGTATGTGAGCGCAAATAAAAAAATACTTCCTATATGGCATCACATATCTTATGAAGATATAGTAAATCAAATACCGCTTATTGCAGATCTAAAAGCTGTAGATTCAAGCGAAGGACTTGACTATATAGTCGAAGAAATTATCAAAGTAATTGGTACTTCTACTCATAAATCCTATTTGAAGACAAATTATAACTGGACTTTTTATGATTTTTCCGAATCTGTTCAAATGAGTATATGCAAACATTTAATAAGTTCCTTAACAGATGTAGATATTATTGATTATCATCGAAGTTTAGAAGAGGCAGATTTGTTTTTAAGTTCTATAGATACCACGAAAATATCGGATTTGGTTGCAAACAAATTAAGGGAACTTATGGTTGAATTAAAAAAATTGATTATAGAAGATATTAATGATTTAATAAACGACAGATAGTTGAAGAAGATAATGGGGCTTTTTATATTATTTTTGTAGTAATAAATAACAAGTAATACATGAAAATATAGCTTTTTGAAAACAAAAATTATTTTATTCTGCGACAGTTCGACTCTGTCCACCAAAAACGTAAAAATATCTTTTTTATCGCCCCTTCACAAAGATACGGAACGTCCATTCGGGCGTTCCGTATCTTTCTTTTTGGCTGGAGATGAAGAGATTTTCATGCTTTTGCCCGTCGCTTGCGACGGCAAAAGAGTAAGCCACCGAAAACAGTTAACAACTATTTTCGGTGTGCGACAAGCTAGTGTTTCTTAACGAGCGAGAGTGCGAGTGTACCGAGCGCTTTCGGAGATTAGAAACCCTGCGCGTGCGACGGAACGCCGCGCGTTCCTAGAGAATCTCTTCATCTCCGCTAAAACAAGAGAGCACCCTCTAAGATGCTCTTTTTGGGATAAATTATATGTAATTATTAAAATATAGTCTATGGATGATAAAAAATCTTGAAAAACCTGCGATTTTATGATATAATTTGATTAACAAATAAGATGATATGGAGGAAACGATATGAAAAAGATGCTTGCGATGGCTTTAGTGATTTCAACCTTATTATTAACCGGGTGCGCTACACATCTAAATACGTTTAAACTGCATGATACAGTAGACAATATTTCAAGCATAGAGATTTATTACATTAATCCATCATATGAAAAATATATTTTCGACATAGATGAGTCTTTTGAACCAATTAAAATTGTCGGGCCGGAATTATACACCGAAATAGCTAATGATTTAGAAATGCTGGTATACAAAGATGTTGTTCCGATATTTATTCCTAGCGATCCTAATTTTGATTTGTTTGGATTTGTAATAAAGGTTAAATATATGTCAAATGTATATCAACTTGTGTCTAATTCGGGAACAGTTTACACATATGATGACTCCGGTTGGGTGGATGATTTTTATGGCTGTGTAGAACAAGAAACATGGAATGAATTGATAATTAAATATATAGGGCAAGAGACTTTTAATATTTATCATGAAGACTAATATATTCCAATTTATCGGTGAGTTTTTTATCGTTCAAATTGAACCTATTTCAGTCAAAGCGAACCCATTGACCTCATTTTGAACCTTTTTTTGCTAAAGTGAACCCATTAGGATTTTGTATCCTTTTCATAGGTTACTCACAAAGATACGGAACGTCCATTCGGGCGTTCCGTATCTTTCTTTTTTTGGCTGGAGATGAAGAGATTTTCATGCTTTTGCCCGTCGCTTGCGACGGCAAAAGAGTAAGCCACCGAAAACAGTTAACAACTATTTTCGGTGTGCGACAAGCTAGTGTTTCTTAACGAGCGAGAGCGCGAGTGTACCGAGCACTCTCGGAGATTAGAAACCCTGCGCGTGCAACGGAACGCCGCGCGTTCCTAGAGAATCTCTTCATCTGTGCCGGCAAAAGACAGTCGAAAGACTGTCTTTTTGCTTTTTTACAAAAATTCCTTAAAAATTTTATATTTTTTAACAAAAAGCCTTAAAATTGTGCTATAATAAAATGAATAGTTTCGGCTTTTGGTGTTTTGCCGACTGCCTGACGGAATGGGAGGTGTTGTATGTTCGGATACGTAAAGCCGGTTGTGAACGAGATGCTTGTTAAAGAGCACGAATTCTACAAGGCTACATATTGCGGTATTTGCCGCGCGATGAAAAAGCATACGGGTACGCTCTCAAGCGTCACGCTATCTTACGACAGCATTTTTCTTGCGCTCTTGCGTATGCTTTATATAGAGGACAAGGATTTTTCGGCAAGAAACCGCCGATGCATCGCGCATCCCCTGAAAAAACGCCCGATGCTTGACGAAAATTCTGCTATCGAATACACTGCTCGCGCCTTTGCGGTGCTGACCTATTACAAGCTGCGCGATGATTTTCAGGACGAGCGCGGGGCAAAGCGCGCTGCGGTTGCTATTGCGAAGCCGATTGCCGAGCACGCGAGCGCAAAGGCAGAGCTTGACGCACTCTCGGAGATTGTTTCCGACCGACTCGGAAAAATCGATGCGCTTGAAAAGGCTGAATGTGCCAGCGTTGACGAGCCTGCGGCTCTCTTTGGCGAGCTGCTCGGTGAGATATTCGCTTACGGGCTTGCAGAGGGGGAGCGACTCGTGCCCTACGAGGTGGGATATCATCTTGGCAAATTCATTTATGCTGCCGATGCTGCGGAGGACTACGACTCCGACGTGAAAAAGGGCAGATACAACCCCTACGCGCTTCTTTATAAGGGTGCTCCACTCACTCGCGAGAATCGCGAGAGCATAAAGTGCGGTCTTTTGCTTGAGTGCAAGAGGCTGGAGTCGGCGGTAAATCTCTTGCCGTTCGGCACTCGCGCTACTATTGAAAATATAATTAACAACATCATATATCTCGGACTCGTCAAGCGAATCGAATTTCTTGATAAGAACGAAGAAAAAACGACGGAGGTAAAATAAATTGAAGGATCCGTATTCCATACTCGGCATCTCGAGCGATGCAACCGACGAGGAGGTAAAAAACGCATACCGCACCCTTGCCAGAAAATATCACCCTGACAACTACGGTGACGATAATCCCCTGAAGGACCTCGCTAACGAGAAGATGCAGGAGATAAACTCCGCTTACGATGAAATTCAGCGCCTGCGCTCTTCAGGCGGCTCTACCTATCGCGGCGGCGGTACTTATTATCAGGATTACAGCGGCACGGGAAGCACCTCCGGCGTGTATTACGAGATAAGACGCTGCATAAATTCGGGTAAATTCCACGAGGCAGAGCGCCGTATTGCCGAGGTGCCTATCAGCGACCGTACGGCAGAGTGGCATTACCTTTACAGCGTCGTGCTTATGAAACGTGGCAACGTCAACGACGCTATGCGTGAGCTGGAGATGGCTTGCAGCATGGAGCCCGGCAATATCGAGTACCAGAAGGCAAAGGAAATGTTCAACACGAACGCCCGCGGCTACGGCTCGACCTACTACGGTGGCAATAACTATCGCCGTCGCTCCTCGTCGGACGACGCCTGCGATTGCTGCATGAACCTCGTCTGCCTTGACTGCCTTTGCGAATGCATGGGCGGCGACCTTATACGCTGCATATGAAAACTACGAAAAAGGTCACTCTTTCGGCGATGGCAGTCGCGCTCGGCACTGTAATAATGCTGCTTGGCGCGGTGATAGAAACGCTCGACCTCACCGTCTGCGCACTCGCGTCGCTCATGGTCGTTTTCATATATATTGAAGTCGGCTCGTATTATCCGTGGCTGGTCTGGATATGCACCACGCTTACCACAGCACTCGTGTATCCCGGCAGCCTTGTTTGGATTGAGTATCTGCTCGTATTCGGCATTTTTCCGCTTATCAAGGCGTATATTGAAAAATTGCCGAGATGGTCCTGGCTCATCGTCAAGATTTTGTATATCAATCTGATGATATGGGGCATCTTCCTAATAGCCGAGGTGCTGCTCGGAATTCCTTTCTTCGCAGAGGACACACTCGTTATGAAAATAGTCCTCTACGCTATGATAAATATAGCCTTTATAGCCTACGATTTCTTCATTACCGTGATGGTGCGCTTCTACTTTGACAAGCTCCGTTCGCGCTTCAAAAGGCTATTAAAATAACAAAATGTAAAGAATGGTAGTCAAAATATGACAAAAGTTGGATTTGTATCGCTCGGCTGCTCGAAAAATCTGGTGGACACCGAGGTGATGCTTTACAATCTCTACTCGGCGGGATTTGAGATAACTCCCGAAGAGGAGGAGGCTGAAATTATAGTAATCAACACCTGCGGCTTTATAGAGAGCGCAAAGCAGGAGTCGATAGAGAATATCCTTGATGCCGCGCGCCTCAAGGAGTGGGGCAAATGCCGTCATATTATCGCGACGGGCTGCCTCGTTGAGCGCTATCGCGAGGAGGTTATGCGTGAGATGCCCGAGATTGACGCGATAGTCGGTGTGGGCAGTCTTTCGGATATTGCCGAGGCTTGCCGGGCGGTCATGAGGGGAGAGAAGTACTCCTCATTCCGTGACAAAGAGACCTCGAAGCTTGGCGGTGACAGAATTCTGACCACCGAGTCGCACTCTGCTTATCTCAAGGTATCCGAGGGCTGCGACAATCTCTGTACATATTGCGCAATACCGCTAATTCGCGGCAAGCACCGCAGCCGTCCTATAGAGGACATCGTTGCAGAGGCAAAGGACCTTGAATCTATGGGTGTTAAGGAGCTTAACCTTATAGCCCAGGACACCACCCGATACGGACTTGACCTTTACGGTGAATACAGCCTTGCTCGCCTTGTACGAGCTATCACCGAGGGAACGACGATTCCCTGGATTCGTCTTTTGTATTGCTATCCAGACAAGATTACCGACGAGCTTGTGCACGAGCTTCGACACAACGACCGTCTCGTCAAATATATGGATATTCCGATTCAGCACATATCCGACTCGGTGCTTAAGAGAATGAATCGCCACGGCGACCGCGCGGAGATTGAAAGCGCGATAAAGCGCCTGCGCGAGAGCGTGCCCGGCATCGTCCTTCGTACGACGGCAATGGTTGGCTTCCCGGGCGAGAGCGAGGAGAACTTTGAGGAGCTTTGCGAGTTCATAAAGGAAGCGAGATTTGACCGCTTTGGCGCGTTTACCTTCTCTGCCGAGGAGGGCACGGCGGCAGCCGAGATGGACTGCCAGATTGACGAGCAGGTAAAGCAGGACCGCTACGATATTCTTATGCAGACACAGCTTCTTATTTCGGAGGAGCAGAACGCCGAGAAAATCGGCAAAACGCTTACCGTGCTTTGCGACGGCTTCGACGCGGTTGCCGAGGTCTACTACGGACGCTCCTATGCCGATGCGCCCGACGTTGACGGTAAGGTGTACTTCACCGCTAAAGAAAGAATTGCCCCCGGTGACTTCGTAGAGGTACACGTCACCGAGGCGATGGATTACGACCTCGTTGGCGAGGCAATTTCAAGGAAAGAGGACTGAAAAATGAAAAAGACGTCAATGAATATCCCGAACACCCTCTCGCTTATCCGCTGCCTTTTAGTTCCGGTGTTCGTCGCTACTCTCATTTTTATGAGGGATATTAAGATTTGGGGAATTATAGTTCCTGCGATAGTTTACGGTCTGACCGCGTTTACCGATATGCTTGACGGAAAAATTGCGAGAAAATATAATCTCGTCACCGATTTTGGCAAGTTTATTGACCCGCTTGCAGATAAGTTTATGGTAATTTCTTCAATGATTGCCATTCTTCTGTGGATGATTTTGCGCGGTGAGCAGATGCTCGCGCTCGTGTTCGTGTGGGTGGTGCTTATCATTCTTCTTCGCGAGCTTGGCGTCACCAGCCTGCGCCTCGTAGTTGCGGGCAAGAGCGGTATCGTAGTTGCGGCGTCGATGCTTGGTAAAATCAAGACGGTATCACAGATGGTCGGCACGGTTGTACTTATCGTCGAGCCTTTGATTCCGTTCTTTTCGGAGAATCATATTCTCTCTTACGCTATGATGGCGATTATGGCGTTCACTACGCTCTTCTCGGGTATTGACTACCTTAAGGCGTATATGCCTTATATTGATTCTAATAAGTAAATCAAAAGCCGATGCGGCATCAACCGCATCGGCTTCTTTTAAAGCGTTTTGCTTTTGTTTTCAAAAAGGTAATCAACTACAGCACCAATCTCGTCTGCAAGCTGCTCCGCTGTTTTTTTCTTACCCCCGGCGAGCCAGACGTAAATCGCCGCCGCGACCGCACCTGCTGCCATACTCGCGATAACCTCTACCGGTGCCGCGAGATTCATACCTGCTGCAGCGCTTGCATTGAGTCGACGGCAGGTATCGATGTAGTTTTTCTCAAGCACGACAGTCAGAAGAGTGGTGAACATATTGCTCTTCATCACATTGTCCATAGCCGTCGCGTTGTCGTCTATAAAGCAAACGAGCCTCTTTGCGTAAGAAACGTAATATTCCTTTGGAGGTGCGGAGATATCAGCGCGCCATACCGTGTTGTCAAATTTGTCGCGCAACGCGCCTATATATGCCGAGAGGAAATCGAATTTGTCGGTATAATGCTTGTAAAAGGTCGCGCGTCTGATGCCTGCCTCGTCGCAAAGCTCGTTAATCGTGATGTCCTCAAATGATTTCTCGTTCATCAGCTTCACGAACGCCTCGTTCAGCGCCTTTTTGGTTCTTTTAACTCTCAAATCTTCTTTTCCCGACATTTTCCACCTCGAAAATATGTATTTTAGCATATTATACAACTTTATTGAGCATTTGTCAAGTTATTTATTGAACAAAAAGGTGCTAATCGTCCGGTTTTTTTATTTCTCGGGCTCGCGTAATTTTAATTGTGTTTTTTTTAACAATATTATTGACTATCGTGTTAATTTGTGCTATTATATAAAGGTACGAAAAATATTTATCCTAAAGGAGAAAAAATAATGGCAACTTACAACAAGAAAAACATTGAAGACGTAGAAGTAGCCGGCAAAACCGTGCTTGTTCGTTGTGACTTCAACGTTCCTATGAAGGACGGCGTTATCACCTCTGACAAGAGAATTATCGGCGCTCTCCCCACTATCAAGTATCTTCTTGAGAAGGGTGCTAAGGTTATCCTTTGCTCTCATATGGGCAAGCCTCACGCAATCCTTTCCGAGAACTTCGGTCTGACCAAGAAGGAGAAGAAGGCTGTAGAGGCTCTTCCCGCAGAGGAGCAGGCAGCTGCTACCGCTGAATATCTTGCAAAGGCTCTCACCGCTGACAAGAAGAAGCTTACTCTTAAGCCCGTTTGCGACAGACTCAATGAGCTTCTCGGCGAGGGCACTGTCACCTTCGCAGAGGACATCGTAGGTCCTGATGCTAAGGCAAAGGTTGCATCTCTTGAGGCAGGCAAGGCTGTTCTTCTTGAGAACACCAGATTTGACGTAAGAGAGACCAAGAACGGTGCAGATCTTGCAAAGGAGCTTGCTTCTTACGCAGATATTTTTGTAAACGATGCATTCGGCGCAGCTCACAGAGCACACGCTTCCACCGCAGGCGCTGCTGATTATATCCCCGCAGTTTGCGGCTATCTTATTGAGAAGGAAATCTCGGTTATGGGTAAGGCTCTTCAGAATCCCGAGCGTCCCTTCGTTGCTATTCTCGGCGGTGCAAAGGTTGCTGATAAGCTTAACGTTATTGACAATCTTCTTACTAAGGTTGATACTCTTATCATCGGCGGCGGTATGGCGTTCACCTTCAACGCTGCAAAGGGCTTTGGCGTAGGTAAGTCGCTTCTTGACGAGACCAAGATTGACTACTGCAAGGAAATGATGGCAAAGGCTGAGAAGCTTGGCGTAAAGCTTCTTCTCCCCGTTGATACCGCAGTTGCAGATAGCTTCCCGAACCCCATCGACGCTCCCATTGACATCGAGTACGTTGATTCCGACGCTATTCCTGCTGACAAGGAGGGCCTTGACATCGGTCCTAAGACCGCAAAGATGTATGCAGATGCAGTTCTCAGTGCAAAGACTGTCGTTTGGAACGGTCCTATGGGCGTATTCGAGAACCCCACTCTTGCAAAGGGTACTATTGCAGTAGCAGAGGCTCTTGCAGCAAGTGATGCAATCACCATCGTTGGCGGCGGTGACAGTGCAGCAGCCTGCGAGCAGCTTGGCTTCGCATCCAAGATTACTCACATTTCCACCGGTGGCGGTGCGTCCTTGGAATTCCTTGAGGGTAAGGATCTTCCCGGCGTATCTTGCCTTCTTGACAAGTAATTTTTTGTGACATTCCCCGTTCTCTCCCACTCGATGTAGGTCACTACGCCTTCGGGTAGCGAGCGGGGAATCTCCCTAAAAAATTCCATTGTCAATGGATAAATAATTTTGGCAATTTTCGCCGTTTTCCGACGAGCTCGCAATAGGTAACTATTGCTTCGGTCAGAAGAACGACAAAACTTGCTCAAAATTCTAAATCCAAAAGTGATTTATCTAAATTATTAAATAAAGTAGGAAAATAAAATGAGAAGAACAGTAATTGCGGGCAACTGGAAGATGAACATGACTCCCTCGCAGACGAAGGCTTTCATCACCGAACTTGCTCCCATGGTAGCGGGAATGGATAAGTGCGATATCGTGCTTTGCGTTCCCTACGTAGATATTGCTACCGCAGTCGAGGCTGCAAAGGGCACTAACATCAAAATTGGTGCAGAGAACGTTCACTTTGCAGAGAGCGGTGCTTACACCGGTGAAATCAGTGCGGCAATGCTCAAGGAAATCGGCACTGAGTACGTTGTAATCGGTCACTCCGAGCGCCGTCAGTACTTCGGCGAGACCGACACTACGGTTAATCTTCGCACCAAGGCAGCTCTTGCTGCAGGCCTTAAGGTTATACTTTGTCTTGGCGAGGTTAAGGACGAAAGACTTAACGGAATCACCAATGAAATCGTTAGAATGCAAACAAAACTTGACCTTTTGGGCGTTTCTGCAGAGGAAATGAAGAACGTTATCATCGCTTACGAGCCCGTTTGGGCAATCGGAACAGGCCTTACCGCAACTCCCGAGCAGGCTGACGAGACCTGTGGAGTTATCCGTGGTGCTCTGTGCGAGCTTTACGGCTGCGAGGTTGCAGAGGCAACCACCGTTCAGTACGGCGGCTCTATGAACGACGCTAACGCGGCAGAGCTTCTTGCAAAGGTAAACGTTGACGGCGGCCTTATCGGCGGTGCGTCTCTCAAGACCGACAAGTTCACCGCTATCGTAAAGGCGGCTAACGCATAAAACAAATTTTCGGGCAATTCTTATGGGTTGCCCGAAAAAATTAGGGAGAATTTCTAATAAATTAGAATTTTTCCCTCGAAATTGTTAAAGTTCACAAATGACATGCGACTGATTTGTAATATATGGACAAAAAACGGAGTGAAAAATCGTTCGAATTGGCACTTGGCTTTTTTGCTTTTTTTTGATACAATATCATCGTTAAAATATTTTTTCAAAAGGAGATTTAAAAATGGCAGGTCTTAAGCTCAGACACATTTACAAGAAGTATCCCGGCGGCGTAGTAGCCGTTTCCGACTTCAACCTTGAGATTAAGGACAAGGAGTTCCTTATCTTCGTAGGTCCTTCGGGATGCGGTAAGTCTACTACTCTTCGTATGATTGCAGGTCTTGAGGAAATTTCCGAGGGCGAGCTTTACATCGGTGACAAGTACGTTAACGATATTGCTCCTAAGGACAGAGATATCGCGATGGTGTTCCAGAACTACGCCCTTTATCCTCACATGACCGTATTTGATAACATGGCGTTCGGCCTTAAGCTTCGTAAGGTTCCCAAGGAGGAAATCAAGCGTCGCGTTGAGGAGGCTGCAAGAATCCTTGACATCGCTCACCTTCTTGAAAGACGTCCCAAGGCTCTTTCGGGTGGTCAGAAGCAGAGAGTTGCTCTCGGCCGTGCAATAGTTCGTAATCCTGCGGTATTCCTTCTTGACGAGCCGCTTTCCAACCTTGACGCTAAGCTTCGTGCATCGATGAGAACCGAGCTTACCAAGCTTCACAAGAAGGTTGAGACCACCTTCATCTACGTAACTCACGACCAGGTTGAGGCTATGACCATGGCTAGCCGTATCGTTGTTATGAGAGACGGTCTTATTCAGCAGGTTGACACTCCCCAGAATCTTTACGATTCTCCCTGCAACCTCTTCGTTGCAGGCTTCATAGGCACTCCTCAGATGAACTTCTTCACCGGCAAGCTTCTTAAGAAAGAGAACGACCTTTACGCTATGCTCGGTACTACCGAGATTAAGCTTCCCGCAGATAAGGCTAACAACCCCGACCTCAAGGAGTACATCGGTCAGGACGTTATCTTCGGCGTTCGTCCCGAGGCTATTCACGACGAGCCTATGTTCCTTCAGAGCCTTGCTGAGACCACTATGGACGTTGACGTTGACGTCACCGAGCTTATGGGTGCTGAGACCTATCTCTACCTCGGCTTCGACGGCATGGAGGATGCAACCAACGGCAAGAACGTTATCGCAAGAGTATCCTCTCGCTCGACTGCAAAGCCCGGCGACAAGATTACCGTTGCTATTGACGCTTCGAGAATCCACATCTTCGACAAGGATACCGAGAAGTGCATTTGCCACTAATGTAAACCATTTCTTAATTTTTATTAAAACACGCAAGTGCCGCCCGAAAAGGCGGCACTTGTTGTGCTTTTTGTGCCATAATGTCAAAATTGTTAACAAAAAATTTAAAATTTTATAAGAAAAAAACAACAGAACTATTGACTCTTAAATATTTATTTGTTATAATAAAAGCAGTACAAATTCCGCGCCGCGGAGAAAGAGGTATTTAACCTATGCGCGAACCCATCGAAATGAGTAAAAAAGAAATAAATGCAAAAGTTTCGGTGCTCCGTGTTTCCGTTAAGGAGGATCAGAAGAGAGTTTCTGAGGAGCTGAGCTTCTACAAGAATGCTGCAAAGGACGTGAAGAACGCCGCAAAGGCTCTTGCATCTGCTGAAAGCGCTTACGAACGCAAGGACACCGAGAAGAACGCACAGAAGGTAGACGATGCAAACGACGATTACGTTGCCGCTACCAATGTTTATAAGGATACCGGTGCTCGCATCGGCAGACTGATTGAGATAGTGCGTAAGCGTTATCTTGAAATTGCTGATTTGCTTGACGATGCAAAGGCAGACAAGGTTCTCGACGAGTTTGAGAAATACAACGATTCCGTAATGGCGCGCATAATGAAAATTCAAGAATATACAGAGTCAGTCGATGCTTACGAGCCCGACGAAGAATACGAGGAGGACGATACCATGGCAATTCCCGAAATACCCGTAAACAACGGTGTTCCTGCACCCCAGGCAGCACCCGCACCTGCAGCAGCACCTGCACCTGCAGCAGCTCCTGCATATGCAGCACCTGCAGCATATCCCTATCCCCAGTACGTACCCATGCCCATGCCCATGCCTTACCCCTATAGTGCACCCGGCGCACAGGCAGCTCCCGCAGCACCCGCTGCACAGGAGGCACAGGCACCTAAGATAGCACCCGTTTCTATCGACGTTTCTCCTATGCTTGAGAAGGCGCTCGAGGCAACTATGCAGAAGTTTGCCGCTGCGTTTGATAAGAAGATTGAGGACTTCCTTGCGGAGCATCCTGTAAATATTCCCGTTGCAAGTGCAGATGCAGCTCCTGCATCCGAGGCTTCCTACGGTGTTAAGGAGATTGCGGCTCTTGAGGGCCTTATCCTTGACGACGAGCAGGCTCTTATCGAGAAGCTTACCGCTATGATTGAGAACCTTAAGGTTCTTGCAGCAGGCATGGCTGAGCTCAGCGCACTTTGCGCAGAGATTTCCGAGAAGCAGAGCACTGCTAACGATATGCAGAAGCAGACTAACGATATGCAGCGTCAGACTCTGCGTGACCAGAAGGGTATCCAGGTTGGTCAGAGAGTTGTTGGACAGGACCAGGCTGCGATTGCTCACGACCAGACTCTTCTTCAGGAACAGCAGAAGACTCTTCAGGATAACCAGAAGGCTCTCGTTGAGGCACAGCAGGCTATGGAGGAGACTCAGCGTCTCGTAGCAGAGAACCAGGGCACTCTTGAGGAAGCTATGAAGGATGCTATGCAGGTTCAGAAGGATATGATTGCTGCACAGCAGGCTATCATCGCAGGCAACGCGAAGAACGTTGAGGCACAGAACGACGTTTCCGATAAGCAGAACGCTACTCTTCTTCTTCAGAAGGAAGCGCTCACCGCACAGCGTCAGATGCTTCGTGACCAGAAGGCTCTCGTTGAGAAGCAGAAGGCTCTTGGCGGCGATGCTCCCAAGAAAAAGGCTAAGGCTGCCGAGGCAGAAGAAGCTGCTGAATAATTTTAAGCTACATAAAAGAGGGGGACGGCTTACACGAGCCGTCCCCAAGATATTAAAATCGGGCGTCTGCCCTTGTAAGCAAAAGGACTGCCGCCCGGCAGTCCTTTGTTTTTTTTGTAAATTAAATTACAACGGCGCTCTCTGCGTTTTCCGCATCGTGCTCGGCACAAGCAAGCTGAACGTGGTATGCGTCGATTACCGCCTCCTCGAGCGAGGTTCTGAAATCCGAGTTAATCGGATGTACGATATCGCGATATGTTCCATCGGGGTTCTTTCTCGAGGGCATAACGATAAAGTATCTCTCACGCGCGTAAATTACCTTAACGTCGTGAACGGCGAGGCAATCGTCAAAGGTGACCGAAACTATGGCTTTCATAGGCCCCTCGTCGAAAAATTTTCTGATTTTGATGTCTGTGACCTGCATAAATCTGAATTCCTTCCTGTGTAGTAGTAAACCTTGGTAGAGATTACGAATATATTATACAGTAAGAATGTTAAAAATATTCAACCAGAAATCAATCATTTTTTTAACTAATTGTAATATTTTTTCGTTAAAATATGAAAAAACTGAATAATTTTGGCGAAAGGGAGGGAAAAATGGCTCAAAAGAACGCAAAAGAAGAAAAGAGCTTATCGTTTGACAAAATAGCGGCTCTTGCATCAGGCAACGAGCGTAGAATACATTTCGTAGGAATCGGCGGAGTATCCATGTACTCGCTCGCCAGACTTACTATGATAAAAGGTGCGCGCGTGACGGGTAGCGACCGCGAGGTAAGCGAGCGCACACGCTCCTTATCGCTTCTTGGAGCAACGGTTGCTCTGACTCATTCGCCCGATTCGGTAGACGGTGCAGACCTCGTAGTATACACCCACGCGGTCGGTGATGATAATCCGGAGCTAATCAGAGCGAGGTCGCTCGGTATACCGACTGTTTCGCGCGCCGAATATATGGCGGCGCTCATGATAGGCTATCGCAGGCGAATAGGCGTCTCGGGCTCGCACGGTAAGAGTACGACGGTTGCTATGCTTGACGCTATCTTCAGCCACGCATGCAGCGAGCCAAGCGTGCTTTCGGGTGCGGATTTGCCGAGTGGTGAGCCGCTTAAAATCGGCTCTGACGCCCTGATGATTTACGAGGCTTGTGAGTATAAGGATTCCTTTTTAAAATTCTCTCCCACAGCCGCGATAGCGCTAAATCTCGAGCTCGACCACACCGATTATTTTGACGGACTTGCCGCCATCAAGGATTCCTTTAAGAGCGCACTCGGTCGTGCGAGTGATTTTTCGGTAGTGAATCTCGACGACGAAAATCTGCGCCAAATTGTCAAGCAAATAAAGGGCAGGGTAGTCACCTTTGGTCAAGGCTCGGGCTCGGATTACAGATATTCCATAGTCGGCTTTGCCGAGCGGGGCTTTGATTTTACCTTATCACGCTTTGGCAGTGAGATAGCGCGCTTTCGCCTGAATATTCCCGGTGCGTTCAACGTCGCTAATGCCGTCGCGGCAATAGTGTGCGCGCTTGAATACGGAATAGACGTCGAAATAATTAGCGAAGCGATAAGCGAGTACCGCGGTATTGCAAGACGGCTTGAACGAGTCGGAACAAGATACACGAGAGAGGTGTACTACGATTACGCACATCACCCCACCGAGATTTGTGCGTCGATTAACGCTTTGAAAATGCTCACACACGATTTCGTCACGGTTATTTTTAAGCCGCACACCTACTCACGCACCGCGAGCCTCTGGGACGATATGAAGGAGGCACTCTCGCTTGCCGACCACCTGATACTCACGCCGATTTATCCCGCAAGGGAGGAGGCAATAGAGGGGGTTAGCTCCGAACGACTTGCTTATGAAATAGGTGCTCGTGCGAAATTTTCGGAGGACGGCGATATTCTGAAATACCTTGACCTGCACACCCACGGTACTATCGTCGTGATGGGTGCCGGGGATATGGAAAAAATAAAAAAGGACGTACTGTATAAGTACATATAAAGGATATGAAAAAAACTATACTTGTCAGCGCCTGCCTGCTTGGCATCAGCTGCCGCTACGACGGAAAGTCGAAGCCGTCGGAGGAGGTCTTGGCACTTTCAGAAAAATATAATCTCGTCCCTGTATGTCCCGAAATATACGGTGGACTCCCAACCCCCCGAACGCCCTCCGAGCGCGTTGGGGAGAGAACGCTGATGCGCGACGGCACCGACGTCACCGAGAATTATCTTCGCGGAGCAGAGGCGGCGCTCTCGCTGTATCGCGCTCTAGGCTGTCAGGCAGCGCTTTTTAAGGCGAAGAGCCCCTCATGCGGTGTCGGCGAGATATACGACGGCAGCTTCACGGGCACACTCACAGCGCGTGACGGAGTGAGCGCCGAGCTTCTTGCCCGAGAGGGAATTGCGGTATTTACGGAGCTGCAAATCAGAGAGCTTGAAAAATATCTTGACAAACTCTGATTTATAGTTTAAAATAAACGTGTAAATAATTTTATGAAAGGAGCCCGAAATGTCGGACGGTCGAAGTAGCTATCACATACGCAAACTAAATACATACGAGTGTGGCGGATACCGTGATATTAGGGTATCCTAGTTTCGTTGCCGTTTTCGCCCACTCACAAGGAGGCCAAAATGGAAATGAATTTGGATAAAAACGGCCTTTTGGACGAGGAAATCCTCACGTCCGAAAGGCTTTCTCTTTTAATGGAGGAAAAAAAGTACGCACTCGTTAAGGAGGAGCTTGCCGCTACGGCTGCTCCCGACCTTGCGGAGCTGTTCTACGAGCTTGACGAGAGGTATCACCCCCTGCTTTTCAGACTCCTCTCAAAGGAGCAGGCGGCAGAGGTGTTCGTAGAAATGGACACCGAGCTCAAAGAAGCGCTTATCGGACGCTTCTCCGACCGAGAGCTTGCCGAGATTCTGGACGAGCTTTATATCGACGATACGGTTGATATTATTGAGGAAATGCCCGCAAACGTCGTCAAGCGAATTCTCAAAAACTCAACCAGCGAGGACCGCAAGATAATCAATACGATTCTCCGATACCCCAAGGATTCCGCAGGCACGGTTATGACCACTGAGTACGTGCGTTTCACGGGAGATATGACGGTTGAGGAGGCTCTGCTTCATATCCGCAGAGTTGCTATTGATAAGGAAACTATATATACCTGCTACGTCACAGGCAGGGATAAGCGCCTTCTTGGCATCGTCACCGCCAAGGATTTGCTTATCAGCGACCCCGAAACACCTCTTTCGGAGATAATGGACGAGAACGTTATCTTCGTCCACACCCACGATGACAAGGAGGAGGTCGCAATGAAGCTTGAGAAGTACGATTTCCTCGCCATGCCCGTCGTTGACAGCGAGGGCAGGCTCGTCGGTATCGTCACCATTGACGACGCTCTTGACGTTCTTATTGAGGAGTCGGAGGAGGACTTCGCAAAGATGGCGGCTATAACCCCCACCGAAACCCCCTACCTTAAAACCGACGTCTTTTCAATCTGGAAGTCACGTATCCCCTGGCTCTTGATACTTATGATTTCATCAACCATATCGAGTGCAATTCTCACGGGCTTTGAGTCGGCACTCCCTGCCGTGCTCGTGCTCTTCGTGCCTATGATA
Source organism: Oscillospiraceae bacterium (assembly GCA_015063385.1). Classification (GTDB taxonomy): domain Bacteria; phylum Bacillota; class Clostridia; order Oscillospirales; family CAG-272; genus UBA1740. The sequence continues at coordinate 18,706 of SVUG01000010.1, forward strand.
ATGGGTACGGGCGGTAATTCGGGCGGTCAGTCGTCGGTCACCGTCACGCGTAGCATCTCGCTCGGTGAGGTTGAATTTCCCGACATTTTCCGCGTTTTCTGGAAGGAGCTGCGCATCGGCGTGATGTGTGCCGTCACTCTCGGAGTCGTCACCTTCTTCAAGGTCTGGCTTATTGACGGACTCTTGCTCGCCAACGATGCAGTCACTCTTACGGTGTCGCTGACGGTTGCTCTCTCACTCGCCCTGACGATAATAGTGGCGAAGATTATCGGCGCAACCCTGCCGCTTCTTGCGAAGAAAATCGGACTCGACCCCGCCGTAATGGCGTCCCCCCTGATTACCACCCTCGTTGACGCCATCTCGCTTATCGTCTACTTCTTCGTAGCCGGCAGCGTGCTGAATATATAAAAAAATCCCGAATCTGAAGTGAATCGCACTGATTTACCTCATTTTCGGGAGTTTTTTTATTCGACCGCCTTTGCTTTTGCGGCCTCGTATTTTTGCTTATATGTATAAAGCACCAGGTCCATGCTCGCAAGCGAGACGTTAATCACGAACAGAATCCTGTGGTTCGTAAGTCCTAGCAGGTAAAGCGCCGTGACGAAGGACATATAGAGGTACATTCTCGTGGCTAGCTGACCTAAAACGTCAAAGAATTTACCGCCAAAGGAAATACTCGTCGTGAAATAGACGAGAGCTGTAAACAGTGCAATCATCAACACGCAGGTGAAGAAGGTTTTGTCGTGATAAGCGAGCAAAAACAGCACCGGTATTAAAATCGCAACTATAATAATACTGTAGTTAAATTTCTTGAATTTTGGCTTCGGGATATAGGAAATCAGCATACCCGCTGACATACAGCCAAGCGTGCGCGCACTGAAGTTAAGCATGTGAAATGGAATTACACCGGTTTCGAGCATATAGTCCAGCGCTGTCATAAGGATAACCGTGACGGATAGGAAGAGTATAAATCCCGTCTTTGTTTTTATCAGCTTGTATGCACAGTAGAACAGCACCACCGCCACCAGAAGATACAGAACGTACCACCAATAGCGGAACATCAGAAAGAGTGAATGTAATACGTCCTCTCTGATAAAGAGTGCGGTGCATACGAAATTGAACACCGATATAAAGCATATCGAGAAGAACAAGGGCTTTATCCTCGAACGCAGTAGATTGCGAATACCGATATGAACTATCTCGTACTTCCTTTTCTCCATAGAATGAAGAAGGAAATATCCGCTGATAACGAAGAAGAAATCGGGCGCCAGCTCGGGTACTGAAAAATGCCCCGTTGTATTCTCTAAAAAGAAGAAGTCGTGGCAGGATAACACCCAGAAGCAGAGTAGGAATCTGTATAAGTCAAGCAAGCCGTATCGTTGCTTTTTATCGCTCATATTGTCGCTCCTTGTAAACAATTATTTATATTCCAAGCATAATTTCGATAATTTCTCTATCAGTATCGCTCATTCCGTCCTTGGCGAGTCTGCCGACGTTCTTTATAGTGTTCTCAACACCCTTTTCGACTATGCCGTCGCCGCCGAGGAACTGACTGCCCGCACGCCACATCTCAAAGCCCATAATGCCTGCCTCGACCGCCATAGCAATCTTTGCCGCGCAAGAGGGCTTCGCACCGTCGCAGATAGTGCCCGAAAGTATTGCCACCGCATTAACTATGGTGTGCGCAACCTCGCGGAATCTGCCACCGTGCAGATAGCAGATGCCTGCGCCTGCGCCAACGCCCGCGCTGATAGCACCGCAGTAAGCGGAGAGAGTGCCAATACCCGTCTTTTGATGCACGGTGACGAGGTCGCTGACCACGAGCGCGCGGAGCAGCTCGTCCTCACTTTTACCCATAGCCTCTGCGTATATTGCCACGGGTACGGAAGCGGTAATACCTTGATTTCCGCTACCCGAAATAATGCAAACAGGCTTCTCACAGCCACTCATTCTCGCATCAGAGCCAGCCGCAGCGTATGCCCTGGCACGCCTTGGAACGTCGTCACCGAGCGAGAGAATAATTTTACCAATCTCAGCTCCCCATTTGCCCGTGATGCCCTCGCGCGCGATAGCCATATTCATTTCAACCTGGCGAAGCAGATATGGCTTAACTTCGGCAAGGTCTGCCTTGCTCGCGTATTCAACAATCGACTCAACCGAGAGCAGCGACATATCCAGTGCCTCGCCCTCCTTGGTTATGGGGGCAGGGGATGCGTAATTTGCGGTTAGGTCGACACCGTCTCTTGTCACCTCGGTGACGTTGGTATGCGCACCGCTGATGCGCACGCTTGCCGTCCTTCCCATAGCCTCACCGACGAGTAGAAGCTCGAAGGTACAGCCCGTGCTGAGCTTGCTTATCTCAATTTTGCACTCTGAGAGAAGCAGGTCGATTTTGTCCTCGTCCTCGGGCGAGAGCACCGTCAAAACCTCAAGGCGCAAATCAGGACGAGCCGAAACGAGTCCTGCCGCAATAGCCGCCTCAATTCCGTGTCTGCCGCCTGTTGCGGGCACGATAACGCTCTTGACGTTTTTGATTATGTTTCCGCTAAAGCCTGCAGAAATTTTTTTGGGAATCACACCCAACGCATCACCGAGTATCGCCGCCGCATAGGCTATTGCGATAGGCTCGGTACAGCCCATAGCAAGCTGCAGCTCGGACTTTAGTATTGCGTCGTAGGTGCTCTTTACAGCATTTGAAAGCATCGTGTATCTTCCTTTCGCCCAGTAAAATGGAAAAATATTCTACCTTATTATATAATAAAAGCGTCCACTCGTCAAGAAGAAAATGAAAATAAGAAATAAAAGAAATTATAGAACATTTCAAAAACGCAAAAAAACACCGAAGATGCAAACAAGAATTTACATCTTCAGCGCTTTTTGTAAAAATCAATCTAGGGTAGGAATGTCCTTGCGGTGATAATCACCGAACGTTCCCACACGGAAGAGATTCTTCCAATTTATAGTGTCCTCAAGTCCTTCGAAGCCGATGGCAATCTCATACTCGCCTACGGCTGTGGGCAGGGCTGATGCCGACTCACTGTTTACGGTTATCGTGGGACGCCTGATTTCCGCCACACCGGATACAGATTGTGCGGTGGTGTAGACTACCGAATTGTCCTGACTGTAAAGGTATATGTCAATAGGACTTGGAGCTTCGGTGACGATTATCAGCGTGAAGCTGTAGGTGCCGTCAGACTTCTTGCCGTTGTAAATGAGTGAGCCAAAGTCCTCCTCACGCACGTCGGAGCTGCCGTTCATCATTCCACCGTTCATCTCCGGGGCGGCGTCACCGCCTGCGGCGTTCTTGTCAAATCTTCCGGAGAGTAGCCCTGGGAGAAGGGTTATCGTTAGCGCCACTACCGCCACGCTTGCCGCGATAGAGATAGCCTTTTTATTTATGGTAAATTTTCTTTTATATTCCGCGCTCGCCTCGGCAATTATATCGTCGTTTATCTCACCTATGCCAAGGAGGAGCTTTTCTGCGTTGTTCATACGTATATGTCCTCCTTTTTGAGAAATTCTGCGAGTCTTTTTCTCATGCGGTGAAGCATCGTTTTAACGTAGCCCTCGCTCATAAAGTGCGCCCTTGCAATCTCGCTTATCGAGTCCTCGAAGAAATATCTTCTCACGAATACGCGGCGGCAAATCTCGCTTTCATTAAGGAGAAAACGGCTGATTGCAGAGCCTATTGCCGACGCCTCTATTTTGTCGGATATATCGCCCTCACCGACGCACTCGCACAGCTCCTCGAGCGACTCGGTGTATGCCGAGCGCTTTGCCGCGTTTTTTAATTTGTATTTGTCAATGGCGATATTCCTCGTAATCTTTGCCAGAAACGCCGAGAGAATCCTCGGTATCGTGGGAGGTACGCTGTTCCATGTGCGCATATAGGTGTCGTTTACGCACTCCTCGGAGTCGAAGCTGTCTGCAAGGATATTATAGGCGATTTTCTGGCAATAAGCGCCGTACTTTTCTGCCGTTTCGCTTATCGCGCTTTCGTCGCGCTGTATGTATAGCTCTATTATCTTATTGTCGTCAAGCATAGTATCTCCTCTCTGACCTAAATGACGAAAAAAGTATTAAAAGGTTGCAGTTTTCTTTGAAAAATTATACTTTTTTAAGCTTTTTTATAAATTCCTCGTAGCTTTCCTGCTCATTTTCGTCCACGAGATTAACGAATTTCTCCGCGCGAAGCCTGGAAATGAGAAAATTCTCAATCCAATAAGAGAACTTGGTTTTCGGGCTTAAATTTTCCAGCGCCCGCATCTTTTTATACATTGGTGCACCGTCGGACGCATCGCGCCAGGTGTCAACGAAGGCGTAGTCGAAATGCTCCAAGGGCATAACGTGCTCCGCATACTCGAAGGCATCGGCATGGACGATTTTTATCTTGTCCTTATTGGGAATTTGCGGCAGAATATGCTCACGGAAAAGCTTTATAACCCCCTCGGACAGCTCTACCACCGTCACCGACTCAACGTCTGGCTTCTCGGACGCCATATATGCGTAGTAGCCGAGTCCGAGTCCGAAGGTGACAACCTTGCCGTGAGCATCGTTTATCGCCTCCTCACAGGTGTCAAGGTCAACGGGCGTCAGAGTCATCCACTCGTTGCCGCCCTCCAGCACCGCAGGAAAGCGGAACGGCTCTGTGAAAAAGCCAAGCGGCGGAACCTCCGAGAAATCCTCACCGATAATCATATCTCCCGAAATGACCGCACGGTACGGTGGATATTCCTCCCAGCGAATCTCCCAGTCGCCCTCATTTATATTTTCGAGCTTGATATTTTTGTAATAGGGGTTGTTTTCATATTTTTTCGTGTCGAGCAGTCGCACCGACGGGGTGAGATAGTCGCGTATGAGTATTCTATCCTCGGCTCTTTCAAAGTCCAACGCAAAAATCTCCGAGAGCAGCGCAACCAGCGCCTCCTCTCTCGTAATCTCGCCGTCCTCGGTGAGCGTGTCTATCATTTCCTTTGTAATCACCTCGGGATAGCGCTCAAGATACTCGGCATACATCTGCGTTATGCGAAAATTGCGGCTGAACGTGTCCTTTAGCCGTCCAAGGCGGGTTTTATCTATTTCGTTCATTGAAATCTCCAAAGCTTTGATACTTTATTTTAATATATCAGCGCCAAAATGTCAAGAAAATTTCACCCCGACGGCAGTACTTGACTTTTTTTGCGCGCAGTAGTATAATAAAAATACAAATAAACGAAACGGAGATTTTATGTTCTTCAATTTTTCAAGGAGGAAGCTTGCGCTTCTTTCAATAGATTTTGCAGTGCTGTTGATTCTTTACACCGTCAGCTGTGCAATAGGATGTTTTACCCTCGGAGTAAAAATAGATTTCCTCGTATATATACTCTATTTTCTCATCTCCGCGGTGATGATATTTTCCTTGCGCTCGGCATTTCGCGTATATTCGCACGTTCTGCGCTATGCGAACTCTACGGTCTATATTTCAATGGTTATCGCAGACGGCTTCTGTGCAATAATTTTGCTTGCTATAGGCTTGATTCCGTCGCTTGCCACCCCTCCTGCAATCGTGACAGTTGCTTATATGGCGCTATCCAACGTTGCCACCCTTTCCTCGCGTTTTTTATATCGCATTATATATAAGCGCAGTCATCGCGACTCGCGCCCCGAGCATAAGGGCAGAATAGGCGTTGCAATAGTAGGTGCAGGTCAGGTCGGCACGCTGCTTTGCGAGGAGCTTTTGTATAATGAAAAATCGCCCTATTATCCCGTTTGCTTCGTAGATAAAGACGCGAACAAAATCGGCAGCAAGGTGCTTGGTCTTCCCGTATATCGTGAGGATGAAAAAATAGTTGATACGCTTTCCCGTCTTCCAATCGGAGAGGTGTTTATCGCTCTGACTAAAATCAGTGCCGAGCAGACCAAGGCGCTACACGAGCTGTATGCGAGCACAGGCTGCAAGGTCAAGCTCTATGACGTTCCCATCAAGGAGGCTTCCTCACAGAATCAGAAGCGAGTTATCAGAGATATAAACATAGAAGACCTCTTATTCCGTGATTCGCTGGTGGTTTCGGGGTCTCTTTCCAAGGAATACTATAAGGACAAGTGCGTGCTGGTGACGGGCGGCGGCGGCTCTATAGGCAGTGAGCTTTGCCGTCAGATTGCCGCTTGCGCGCCTAAAAGACTCGTTATACTTGATATTTACGAGAACAATGCGTACGATATTCAGCAGGAGCTATTGCGCAAGTACGGTGACTCGCTACCTATTTCGGTCGAGATAGGCTCTGTGCGTGAGAGGGCAAGACTGGAGGCGGTCTTCCGCGCTTACCGTCCCCAAATCGTTATTCACGCTGCGGCGCATAAGCACGTTCCGCTTATGGAGCACAGCAACGCCGAGGCAGTTAAAAACAACGTGTTTGGCACCTATAACACCGCGGATATGGCGGAGAAATATGGTGCAGAGAAGTTTATACTTATTTCCACCGACAAGGCGGTAAATCCAACCAACGTAATGGGAGCTACCAAGCGTCTTTGCGAGATGGTCGTTCAGTGCCGTACAGATAGCAAGACCTCTTTCGTAGCGGTAAGATTCGGCAACGTTCTCGGCTCGAACGGCTCGGTTATTCCGCTCTTCAAGCGTCAGATTGAGGCAGGCGGTCCTGTCACTATCACCGACAAGCGTATTATACGCTACTTTATGACTATCCCAGAGGCAACCGGTCTCGTTATACAGGCAGGTGCTATGGCAGGAGGTGGCGACCTCTTCGTTCTCGATATGGGCAAGCCCGTGAGAATACTCGACCTTGCGGAGAATATGATAAAGCTATCGGGCTTTACTCCCTATAAGGATATTGACATTAAGGAAATCGGTCTTCGCCCGGGTGAAAAGCTCTACGAGGAGCTTCTCATTAAAACCGAGAGCCTTAAGAAGACAGAAAGTGATATGATTTTCATAGAGCACGATACTCCATTCACAAGAGAAGAGGTTGAGGACAAGCTCGCACTGCTTCGCGAGGCAATAAAGGCGGCAGAGCTTAACGTCGCCGACGAGTCCGTTAAGGCGGCAATCAAATCGGTAGTGCCTACCTATCGCGAGCCCAGTGAAATAAATTCAGAGTCCGAAAATGCGGCTGAAATGAAGATAGCTATGGTATAAACACTGTAAAAAGATAACAAAACTAGTCAAAAAACGACAAAAACTCCCACGCAAAACAATGCACGGGAGTTTTTTATATAATCAAGGCTTGCAGATTCCGCAGGGCGAGTATCCCTCTTTTATAAGGTCGTTTCTCGTTCCGTTATACTCCTCGCGGTTTTTCTCACTTACGCTATTTGCACATGACTTTCCGGGTGTGTGGAATTTCTTTGAGCTTATATTTAGCACGTAATCCATAATAACACCGTCGTTTGCGTGAGGGCCGCTTTCGTTTTCGCCTGGTTGCTCGTCATCTTCAGGCTCTTTTGGTGGCTCGATTTCTGGCAGCGGTTCGCCGTTTGCAACGTTAACACCGGAAAAATAGTCTATCGTCACACCCGGCTGTACGTTGTAGGCAAAGATGCAGAAGCATACGCCGCGACCTGAATCCTCTACCGAATACGCCTCCATCAGCACTCCGCGCGCTACGTATTCAACGCCCTCGAAAATTGGCGTCACCCTGTACATAACGTGGTTTTCGGTTTTCTCGACGTACTCCGAGACGATAGCCTCAAAGGTAAGCATTCCCTCAATGTTCATATAACGCGTGCCTGTGATGAGATTTTTCTCATTAGCGTCCTCGCCTGCCAGTCGGTGAGCAATCAGGTGGCATCTGTTGTATACGTATTCGTTTTCTATGAAATCGTAAGTATTGTTGTTCGAGATGCCGTTGTATTCCCAACCTGTCGGCGTGACGGAGGCTATATCCTCGCGCTCGGCTGTGGGCATAGTCTCAATTCCGATACAAGCATAGGCAACTCCGCATCTGCCAAGCGCGTCCAGCTCTGAGTAGGATTCAAAGCCCTCGGTCGTAAGCTCGCTCTTTTTGAAAAACGGCATATTTCCGTTGATTTCAACGTACGCTTCCCCCGAGTATTCGGGAATTGAGTCAAGGTCTATGATAGGCTTTTTACAGCCTACGAAGAGAGAGGTGATTATGACGAGCAGCAGTATTGCCGCAGTCAGTCGTTTGTTAGTAGTGATTATCAAGCTGATACTCCAAGAGTTTTTTATTATATTATATCAAGGCGAACAGACTTTTGCAATAAAAAAAGGAAAAAAGTTCAAAATATGAAACCTTAAGAAAAAAATTCCGTCTATATAATTGAAATCCAAAAACGCAAGTCATAAAAGGAGAGAAAAACATGAAAAACAATTTTAGAAAAATATCGGCAATTTTTGCAGTTCTTGCAGTGATTCTTTCGCTGTTTCTCATGACCTCATGCAGCAAGAGCGCGGTTGGTGATGCATTCGGCGGTGCAGAAAACGGATACGGCGGATACGCTCCTGAAAACAACGGCAAGGATAATACGGTAATTGAGGGCGAAAACCGAAAAATCATCAAAAATGTAAATGAAAGTGTACAAACAGACAAGTTTGATGACTTTCTTGACTCTCTATACGACGCAATATCAGAGGCAGACGGTTTCATTTCTTCCTCGAATTATAGCGGAAATAGCTACTATGATAGTTCAACTCTTCGCACCGCGAATATAACAATTAGAATTCCCGCGGGAAATCTTTCGAGCTTCACTGAAAAGGTCGAAAATATGGCTGTTGTCACCTCGTATAACGAGTATATCGACGACGTGACGAATAGGTATATTGACATCACGAGCCGTATAGCAGTCCTCGAAGCAGAGGAGAGCGCTCTCCTTGAAATTCTTAAATCTGCAACTACCACCTCCGAAATGCTTGATATACGCACCCGACTCGTCAGCGTTCAGTCCGACCTCGCGTCATTCAGAGCGCAGAGAGATTCGATAGACGACAAGGTGGAGTATAGCACGGTATCGCTTCACGTACGTGAGGTGCGCCGCGCAGTAGCGCAGAACGTCGGCTTCTTTGACGAGGTTGGCGGCAATTTCCTTGACAGCGTCTACGATATAGGCGAGGGGCTTCGCGCCTTTGCCGTCTGGTTCCTTGGCGATATACTTTATATTCTCCTCTTTGGCGGTATAATCACGGGTATTTTCTTCCTCGCTCGCTTCCTCTTCAGAAAGTACAAAAACAAGCTTCCGATACCGAAGAGAAAAAACAAGGGCTCAAAAGAGACTGCCGAAACCACCTCGGAAGAATAAACCAATAACTACCTAAAGGTGCGCTGATTACAAAACAGCGCACCTTTTTTGTGCAAAATGCCAACTAAATTTTAAATATTTATGCGCGAGCCTTGAAAAAATCTCGCGCGTGTGATATAATTTTATAAGTAAAATTATATTATTTTACGCGAGGAAAATAATTGTATGATTATAAAGCGTTTTGAAAATAAGGTTTGGCTTTCTTCACCTACTATGCACGGTGATGAAATGAAATACATAAAAGAGGCGTACGAAACTAATTGGATGTCCACTCTCGGTGAGAATATTAATGTGATTGAGCGCACCGTTGGTGAGCAAGTCGGCGTGGGTTATGCCGTGGCGCTCTCATCGGGCACGTCAGCTCTTCATCTTGCTGTAAAACTTGCAGGAGTCAAGGCGGGTGAGAGAGTATTTTGCAGTGATATGACCTTTGCCGCAACCGTCAATCCGATAGTATATGAGGGCGGCATACCTGTATTTATTGATTCCGAGATGGAAACCTGGAACATGGACCCTGAGGCACTTGAGCGCGCGTTTTGTTTATACCCCGAGGTAAAGCTTGTAATTCTCGTTAATCTTTATGGCACTCCTGCGAAATTTGACGAAATTTCGGATATATGCAAAAGACACGGAGCAATTCTTATAGAGGATGCGGCAGAGTCCTTCGGCGCTGCGTACAAGGGACGGCAGACCGGCTCATTTGGAAAATATAATATTATATCTTTCAATGGAAATAAGATAATTACCGGCTCATCGGGAGGAATGTTATTGACAGATGATGAGGAAGCGGCGAAAAAAGCTCGTAAATGGTCAACGCAGAGCAGGGAAAACGCACCATGGTATCAGCACGAGGAGCTTGGTTATAACTACCGCATGAGCAACGTTATTGCAGGTGTCGTGCGAGGTCAGCTTCCTTACCTTGATGAACACATTTCAAGGAAAAGAGAAATATACGAGCGATACAAGGCGGCATTTGCTACTCTTCCCGTGCGTATGAATCCTTACGTTAAAGAGGATATGTTGCCTAACTTCTGGCTTTCGTGCATAACTATAAACGAGGAGGCTATGTGCAAACAGGAGCTTCACGACGCGACGGCTGCTTACGAGTCCGAAATCGGTAAATCCTGCCCGACTGAAATTCTTGAGGCGCTTGCACGCTGCAATGCCGAGGGCAGACCTATCTGGAAGCCGATGCATATGCAGCCACTTTACAGCTCCTCGCCATTCGTTGCGGCGGGGGATAAGGCTGTTTGCGAGGATATCTTCAGACGTGGGCTTTGCTTACCCAGCGATATTACTATGACAAATGAGCAGCAGGACGTTATTATTGAAATCGTCAAAAGCTGCTTTGATTGAGGTTTAAGGTATGTATAAGCATTTTTTCAAAAGGTTTTTTGACTTTTTCTTGTCGCTTGCAGCACTCTTGGTGCTTTCTCCCGTTCTTTTGATTCTCACCATAATAGGTGCGATAGCTATGGACGGTAATCCCTTCTTCGTTCAGGAGCGCCCGGGAAAAATCGGTAGAGGCGGAAAGGAAAAAATATTCAAGCTTATAAAGTTCCGTACTATGAGCAACAAAAAAGATAAGGACGGCAATCTCCTACCAGATGAGCAGCGTCTTAACGGCTATGGCAAATTCCTTCGAAGCACAAGCCTTGACGAGCTTCCAGAGCTTATCAATATTTTGAAGGGCGATATGTCTATAGTAGGGCCAAGACCCCTGCTTGTAAGATACCTTGACAGATACAGTCCGCGTCAACGCCGACGCCACGAGGTTCGTCCCGGGCTTACGGGACTTGCACAGGTCAGCGGCAGGAATGCTATCTCCTGGGAAGAAAGATTTGAGCTTGACGTTAAATACATAGAAAGCATTACACTGTTAGGCGATATAAAGATTCTTTTCGCTACCGTAAGAGCGGTGCTGAAAAAAGAGGGAATAAGCTCCGAAACGTCTGCAACGATGGAGGAGTTTTTCGGCAGCGAGGTTAAAAAATAATTTTTCGAGATTGAGAGGAAATGGTGTAAATGAAAATACTTCTGAGCAGCGTGGGACGCAGAGTCGAGCTGATAGAGGCGTTTCATAGTGCGGCAGCGAGGCTGAACGTCGATATCTGTGTTATCGGTACGGATATTCAACAGAGTGCGCCTGCAATGTATTTTTGCGACAAATGCGTAATATCTCCGCCTATCAAAAGCGAGGAATACATACCGTTTCTTCTTTCACTCTGTAAGAGCGAGGGGGTAGATTGCCTTATCCCCACCATAGATACCGACCTGCTTGTGCTCTCGGAGAACAAGGCTTTATTCGAGGCACTTGGTACTAAGGTTCTCGTTGCCTCGCCTGACAAGGTTAAGCTGTGCCGTGATAAGAGCCTGACGGGAGATTATTTCCGCTCGCTTGGACTCATTTCGCCGACCGTTTACACCTCAGCAGAGGATTACGATGGCGGATTCCCGGCTTTTATAAAGCCTAAGGACGGTAGCTCCAGCATCAACGCATATAAGGTTGATAATTCTGATGATTTGAAGCTATATGCAGAGAGAATAAAGGACTACGTCATACAGCCATACGTATCGGGCAGAGAATATACGGTAGATATATTTTGCGATTATGAGGGCAACCCCGTTTTCATTACACCAAGAGAAAGACTTGCAGTCAGGGCAGGCGAGGTGCTGAAAACCGAAATATGTCAGGATGACGGTATTATTGAGGAAATGAAACGCCTTGCTTCCGATTTTAAGCCAAGCGGTCAGATAACCGTTCAGCTTATCAAGGACGAAGCTACGGGTACGAATTATTATATAGAAATAAATCCCAGATTCGGCGGCGGTGCACCTCTTTCCATAAAGGCGGGTGCGGACAGTGCAGAGGTGGTTATAAGAATGCTTCAGGGAGAGAGCCTTGCGTACCTTCCCTATGCAGCAAGAGATAAAGAGGTGTACTCAAGATTTGACCAGAGTATATGCGTCACAAGAGGAGTCAGCCGTGGTTAAGATAAGCAGCATTTTAGAGCTTGAAGGGCATATTGGCGGGCTTCACGCGGTGATATTTGACCTTGACGACACGCTCTATAGCGAAAGGGAATACGTCAGGAGCGGATTTTCCGCAATCGCAAAAATACTTCCCGAAATACAGAATGCCGAAGAAAAGCTGTATTCTTTCTTTGAGAGCGGTAAGCAGGCAATAGACGAGCTTCTTATCTCCGAGAATATATATTCAGCAGAGCTGCAGGAAAAATGCCTTTGCACATACCGTACGCACACACCGAATATTCACCTTTATGACGGTGTGCGAGAGCTTCTATTAAGGCTTCGCAAAGAGGGATATATGCTCGGCATAATAACCGACGGACGCCCCGACGGACAAAGGGCGAAAATCAGTGCCCTTGGACTTGACACCCTCGTCCACGAGATAATAATAACCGACGAGCTTGGCGGAATAGAAGCGAGAAAGCCATCTGAGCTGGCATTCACTAAAATGTGCGAGCGTCTTGGAAAATCCTGTGGCAAAGCTATCGCTTATACCGAAGCATGCTACGTCGGCGACAATATATCAAAGGACTTTATCGCTCCCAAGTCGCTCGGAATGCGAGCGATATGGTTTGAAAATCCCGTTGGGATATATAAATAACAAAAAGAGGTAAGCAAATTTGAATATTTTGTTTTTGACCTTGGTTAATATCAAGGATTTTGAAGAAAAACAGAATATATATTCCGACCTTTGCCGTGAGCTTGTGTCACGTGGACATAACGTACATATCGTTTGTCCTGACGAGGCCGGTGAAGCCACATCGCTTTTGAAATATCGAGAGGGAAGCGGCATACTCAAGGTCAGAACCGGCAGAGTGCAAAAGACAAGCTTTATTAAAAAAGGTATAGCTACGCTTATGCTTGGCAGCCAATTTAAAAGAGCTATCAAAAAGCATCTTTGCAATGTAAAATTTGACCTCGTTATATATTCCACTCCGCCGATTACGCTTTACAGTATTGTAAAATATGTTAAAAAACGTGACAAGGCTACAACCTATCTTCTCCTTAAGGACATATTCCCGCAGAATGCTCTTGATATTGGCATTATGAGTAAGCGTGGAATAAAGGCACCGATATATCTTTACTTTAGACTTATGGAAAAGCGTCTTTACGCAATTTCCGACAGGATCGGCTGTATGTCAGAGGCAAACGCAGAGTACATCAAGCGTCAAGACCCCGAAATACCTAAGGAAAAAATACATATCAGCCCCAACTCCGTTGAACCGATTATAACCACTTTGTCGCTTGATGAAAAAAATGCGATAAGAGTGCGTTATGGACTTCCAACCGATAAGAAGATATTTATTTATGGCGGAAATATAGGAAAGCCCCAGGGTGTTCCCTTTATAATAGATTGTCTTAACGCTGTCGGCGACATTGATGGCTGTCACTTTGTGATTTGCGGAACGGGAACCGAGCTGCCACTGCTGAAAAAATATTCCGAAAGCACGGAGAGTAGAAACTTCACGCTTATACCGGGACTCCCAAGAGCAGAATATGAGGAGTTCGTCGGTTGCTGTGACGTTGGACTTATATTTCTTGATTATAGGTTTACTATTCCAAACTTCCCATCAAGACTTCTTTCTTATATGCAGAAATCTATGCCTGTAATTTCCTGTACAGACAGGGCCACCGATATTGGAAGAACCATAGAGGAGGGCGGATTCGGTGTTTCCTGCTTTAGCAACAATGCACACAGCTTCCGAGATGCGGTTCTTTCCTTGATTTCTGAAGATACCGATTCTATTGGCAGAAACGGAGCAAAGTATTTGCTAGAAAACTTCAAGGTACAAAAAAGTGCAGATATAATCCTCGAAAAATATAACGAGGTGGACAGATGAAAGTTTTACAGATAAATTCGGTGTGCGGTATACGCAGTACAGGAAAAATTTGCACAGACCTTGCAGCTGTCCTGAAGGCGCAGGGACACGATTCGCTCGTGCTTTACGGCAGGGAAAACGCTCCGGAGAAATTTGCCTCTATTTCCAAGAAAATAACCACCGATACCGAGGTAAAGCTGCACGCACTTTCCGCTCGCCTTTTTGACAAAGCGGGATTTGCATCTAATGGGGCAACCAAAAGGTTTATAAAAGAAATTGAAAGATATAACCCCGATATAATTCACCTGCACAATCTTCACGGGTATTATATCAACGCAGAAATGCTTTTTGATTATCTTAAATCGCAGTCACGTCCTGTGGTGTGGACTTTGCACGATTGCTGGGCGTTTACAGGGCATTGCTCGCATTTTTCATATGCTCGCTGTGACAGATGGAAGAGCGGCTGTCACGACTGCCCGCAGAAACTACAGTACCCGAAGAGCTTTTTTGATAATTCGAGGGTGAATTATGAGAGGAAGAAAAAATGCTTTTCAGGAGTAAAAAATCTTACCGTCGTCACACCGTCAAGCTGGCTGGCCGACTTGGTCAGAGAGTCGTTCCTTTCAGAATATCCCGTCTCGGTAATACCTAACGGAATTGATCTCGCTTCTTTTAAGCCGACGCATACCGATGTTCGCAAAAAATACGGTATTGGTGACGGAAAGATAATTCTCGGAGTGGCTAGTGTTTGGAGTGAGCGTAAGGGACTTTCTGATTTTATAAAGCTCTCTGAGCTTATAAGCGACGAATACAAGATAGTCCTTGTGGGTGTAAATGATTCCCTGAAAAAAGAGCTTCCCAAAAACATAATAGCCATCTCGGCAACCGATAGCCGTGAGGAGCTTGCCGCTATTTATACCGAAGCGTACGTGTTTTATAATCCTACTTATGAGGACAATTATCCCACGGTCAATCTAGAAGCACAAGCATGCGGTACGCCTGTAATTACATACCGTACAGGAGGTAGCATGGAGAGCGTTCCTAAAGAAAACGTTGTAGCACAAGGTGATTTAAGTGCTGTTATTAATATGTTAGGACAAGAAATCAAAATAAAAGAACAAGATTTTTCACAAAAATGCATGGTCGAACGATATGTTAGGCTGATTTTTGAAATGTGTTCAAGGAGATATGAGGAACAAATGAAATGATTTCATTCAGCGGTATCGATTGCGGTGGCAAGTCCACTCAGATTGAAAAAATAGCCGAGTATATGAGAAACGAGCTCGGATACGGAAAAAGAGTGAAAATCATACACTCACGCGGTGGATATACTCCTATGCTTGAGTTTATGAAAAGCATAATAAGAAGAGATAAAAACTCAAGCCGTGAGGAGCAGGATAGATACAGAGAAGAGATACATTCAAGCAAAAGGAAACGCAAGCTCCTTTTATGGTTGTCAATTTTTGACCTTGCACTCTACTATGGAATATATTTCAGACTTTTAGAGCTATTCGGCAAAAAGATTCTTGCTGACAGATATTTTTGGGATTCTTATATAGATTTTCTTATGAAATATCCCGAATTTGATTTTGAGAGGTGGCTTGTTTTTCGCTTCGCAAAGGGCATTTATAAAAAGCCTCGGCACTCTGTAATTTACGTTATAGACGCAGAGCTTTCGATGTATCGCTCTACATTAAAGGACGAGCCTTGGCCGGAGCCTGTTGAGGTACGGCGGGAAAGGATAAATATTTACCTTTCACAAATCGAAAAGGGAAGATGGATGCACGTTATAGACGCAAGAGATGATATAGAGAGCGTCTTTCAAAAAACCAAGGAGATTATCTTTAATTGAAAATATCGTATATGCTAGAGCGAGAGGACTTTTACAGTATAAACCAAAAGACTCTCGATAAGTATTATAAAGAGAAACACAAATCAAAAACACTATACATATACCCGCATCTCAATGCAATCGTCACGAGAACGCCATCAAAGCGTGTTAAGCAGTATTTGTACGTTGAATATAGCCACAATGCTTCGCTTATAAAAGGCTTTTTGACTAAAATGTACACTAGAATTTACATTAACTCGTTTGGATTGCTTTCTTCGAGCAGGTGTAGAGTTAACGGAGATTTCTCTGACAATTCTCTTATATATCCCTGCAACAAGAAAATAAGAATATTTGATTTTGAAAGTGGCACGGTTAGGGTTGTGGCAAAATCGGGATTCTGTAATACGGGAATAAAAAAAGAAATTGAGTTCAGAGAGAAAAACAGAGCTTCGTTTATTCCCAAAATTCTTTCTTTTGATGATGAAGAATATACCGAAAAAATCATTGACGGACGTCCCCTTGCAAGAATAAAGGAGGGGCAAGAGAGGTATAAGGAAGCAGCCCTCAATTTGTGGAACAGCTATGAAAGAGACTCAAAGGATATAGCGATATCTGAGTATGCAAAGCAGTTGAGAGAAGAGTTTGCTTTACTTATTAAAAAATGCACGGTCAAGAGTGCGGATCTTGGCAAAGCACACGAGCTTGAAGAACACTTGTACGCTCTTCTTGCGGTTTCTTCGGATATGGCGCAGGTGGCTTTGAGTCACGGCGATCTTCAGCCGGGCAACGTTTGGATTGAAAATAACACCGATAATATTTACATCATAGATTGGGAGTCATACGGCAGAAGAAGCGTGGGCTACGATTATGCTGCTCTTTATAGGGATTTGCGTAAAAAGGACGGAATATCAAGGCTTGCTAAAAGCAACGCAATTTTAGACGTCGTCATTCTTTACGAGGACCTTATATTCAAGCTTGAAGAGCTTGTCAGCCTTCCCGAAGATATAGGCTCGGGTGATTTTGATGACTATGTTAACACGGTTTTAAGGGAAATAAAAAATGTTTGATTTTATGAACAACAAGCATGTCTCGCTGATGCTTCGACTTTCGGCGGAGGTGAGAAGCTTGTCAAAGGAAGACTTTTGTGACGTTGATATGGAGGAGCTTTACAAGCTGTGCCTTGAGCACGAGCTTCACGGCGTTGTTGCTTCGCATATTCTGCGTGACGGTATTATAGAGCTCCCTGAATATTGGCATCAGGCTTATGAAAAGGAACAAGCTCGCCTTGAATTTTTAAAGGCAAAGTCGGCTGAAATCTGTTCTCTTATGAGAGCAGAGGGGATACCGATGATAATTCTTAAAAACGGCGGAATTATGACCGATATAGTCTCTGACGCAGCGGCTTGTCCGATGGAGGATATCGACAGTCTTGTAAGGAAAAGTGATTTTCTTCAGGCACACGGTATTCTTATAAATAACGGTTTCAACTTTAAATTCCGCAGCGAATTTGAAAAAGAGCTTCTTGATGAGGCGTTTGCCGATGGCTCAACAGAGTATTACATACTTATGCCGGACGGCGATAAGATGTGGTTTGAGCTTTCCTGGCGTGCCGTTGCAGGCAGATGGATAAGACCTGACAAGGAGCCTCCTACAGATGCCCTATTTGATAGATGCTATTTTTCCGACGGCACCGACGTAGGAATACTTAGTCCTGAGGATAATCTTTTGCAGGTATGCATTCATACTGCAAAGCATTCCTACGTTCGTTCTCCGGGACTCAGGCTGCATCTTGACGTTGACAGAATAGTTTCGAACAAGCAAATAGACTGGGATATCTTTATTGAAAGGGTTGAACAAACCCACGTAAAAACCTCGACCTACTATTCGCTTATGATACCAAAGGTGCTTTTTGGCACGAACATTCCCGATGCAGTTTTGAATAGATTAAAGCCTCGAAAGAGCAAGGCCAAAAAAATAGAGAAGCTTCTCGGACGAGCAGGGCTTCTACATCCCGCAGGACGAAAGTTCTCAAAATTTTCCTTCCTGCGTTTCCAAACTTCGCTTTACGACTCGGCAAAGGATATGTTAAGAGTACTATACCCCTCTTACGAGTGGTATAAAACCAGATACGGCATCAAAAATGCAATAGCATTGCCGTACTATATAATTCTGCGAGGTCTTGACCTTGTTGGAATCAGAAAGAAAAAATAGGTGATTTTATGATAGCTTTCGTAGTCTCATTCGTTAGTCCGCATACTTTGCCGTTGGGCAGGGAGTTGGCTAAATATCAAGATGTTGTATTTATTAATACTATGCCTCTTACTGAGGAGAGAAAAAGAATGGGATATGATGTTGGTGACGAAAAAGTTAATATATGTAGTTATAATGACGATCCTGTAAAATGCCAAAAGATTATCGATACTTCGGAATGCGTGATATACGCAGGATCATTTGGCTTCAATATGTTAAAAAATCGCCTTAAAAAAGATAAATTGACCTTAATTATGCACGAGAGAATCTTCAAAAAAGGTGTTATTAAGTTGCTCGACCCGAGGACTTGGGAACTTCTGGATTTTTGCCATAGGGTACAAAGCAAAAATGTATATTTTTTGAGTATTGGTAAAAATGCTGCCAAAGATTTCATATTGCTTGGATTTAATAAAAATAAAATATTAAACTTTGGATATTTTCCTGATGTTACTTATGGTCAAATTATCTCGAAAAAGTTAAACAATGATACCTGTAAAATACTTTGGGTTGGTAGAATGGTCGATTTTAAAAAACCTATTCTGGCGCTCAAGGCCCTTAGAAAATTGCCACCCAAATATGTATTAACTATGATAGGCGATGGTAAGCTTTATGATAAAGCGGTTAAATATGCAGAAAAACATAACATATGCGTAAGATTCCTTGGCAATGTGGCTCACGACGAAGTGGTAGACTGTATGCGATCGTCGCACATACTTCTATCTACATCCAACAAAGGAGAGGGGTGGGGTGCGGTTATAAACGAGGGGATGAATTCGGGGTGTGCTATTGTTTGTTCTGACCAAATCGGTTGCTACGGTACTCTTGCGGATGATGCAAATTCAGTGGCTTTCAGATCCGGCTCGGTTGAATCAATAGTACAAGCGATAATTACAGCAGATGCAAGAAAGGAAGAGCTATCCAGAAAATCAATACATACGGTTGTAAATGAATACAACCCGAGCATTGCAGCAGAACGTCTTATAGCTTTTATCGAAGGAGGTAAGATTGCAGATAGCGGCGTATGCTCAAGGTTTTTTGAATAAAGGATTTTTTATGAAAGAAATTTTTTTAGGTTTCGTTTTTGATGAAAAAAAATGTGAGCAAATTTACAAAGACAGTAAGACAGGCTTGCAGATTGCCGGAAACCAATATCAGATGGGATTTTTAGAGGGGCTTAATCGCAAACTTGACATTATCTCGGTTTTGCCTGTTGGCACGTTTCCTAAGGGAAATAAACGTATAAACTATAAATACGATTTTGCTATGACGAAGCAAGGTAAGATAGAATACATCTCATTCACAAATTTGTATTTTATCAAGGATTTAACTCAAATGAATTCCTTAATACGGGCGTTGAAACAACGTATAGATAAATACGAATTTGTGACTATATACGTTTATAGCCTTTATATGCCGTTTTTGTCGTCGCTTCAAAAACTTAAAAAGAAATATACAAATTTGAGTATTTGCCTTATTGTTCCTGATCTTCCGGGGAAATACGGTATTCTCAGGCCAACATTTTCGCTTGGCGGTATGCGAGACAGAATTGAAGCCCGCAAAAAAATTAAACTTGCCCAAATAGCAGATAGTTATGTGCTTCTGACCGAAACTATGACGGAAGTTCTGCCCAAAAGACCTTATACTGTCATAGAAGGCTTTCTTCCTCAGCAGAAGTTCGACTATTCAAACAAAAGAGAAGCGAAAACAGTCCTTTACACAGGCTCGCTTAATGCGGCTTATGGCATAGATAAATTGCTTGATGCTTTCGCCCAAATTGCAGACCCTGATTTCCGTCTTTGGATATGCGGTGCGGGCGGAATCCAGTCAACCGTTGAGGAATATGCGAAAAAGGATAATAGAATCACCTACTTTGGTTTTTTGCCCAAGGATAAGGTTGCGGAGCTTCAGACAAGGTGCGATATTCTTATAAATCCGAGAAGTCCGCATGGCGAATACACGAAGTATTCCTTCCCCTCGAAAACCATGGAGTATCTTCTCTCGGGAAGCAAGGTTCTTATGTACCGCCTGCCCGGTGTGCCCGAGGAATACTACGATTATATTTATACGATAGACGGTAGCACCTCGGAAGACATTGCTGCTGCAATTATAAAGGCGTGCGAGGACAAATCCTTCCAAGCTCGCCGCACCGAACAGATAGAGTGGATAAAAACGCAAAAGAATAACCAAACGCAAATGAAAAAACTAACGGAGCTTTTAAATGAGGTTTAAGATTTCAACCGTATACACGACAATACTTTGTGTGATGCTGGCAAGCCAGGCGTTGATACTGGCAGGCCTGCCTTTTGGCGTTCACATAATGGTTAGCGTGGGTGCGTGGAGCATTATGCTCTGTGAAGCTCTCGCTCTATTAATGCTTTTTGCAGACGGAAAGCGACAACTGCTGGATAACAACAGGCTTATGATGATTGCCATTTTGGCAGTGCTTTCCGTTTGTGCGGTGATTTTATCGTCATCCATAGATTTTAATGCCATAATAAAGCTCGTGACTTTTTTACAGCTACCGACATTTCTTTTCATAGCAACTCGAAACAATACTAAAAGGCTCAAGGAAGTAATTTATACAGCTAATCTTTTATATCCCGTTTTGTTCCTCATTCTATATCTTTCTCCTATTGCTTATCGTTTCGTTGGAGAATATGGAGAGGTAAAAAACGACGATATTACTCTTGGATACAATAATCCAAATGAAACAGCTCTTTATTTAATGTTTTGCTTTTTTATACTTTTGTCGGCTTTCTTTTACTATAAAAACAAACTTACGGTCAGATTTATAGCGGCCGCCGAAATTTGTTTTCTCGCATTTCTTATATATAAAACGGATTGCAGAGCAGTGCTTGTTGTATGTATGCTGGTTTTAGTATATATGCTTTTCAGTGCCGAGCTTTATGTTCAGCCGTTATTCATCGGTGCCGTCTTTATTATTCCTATCGTATATACAATTATCGTTATTTGCTTCCCATCGCTTGCTTATCTTGAATTTATGGGAGAAACAATAGAAAACGGCAGGATGAACATTATACTTGAGTATATTGATAATCTCGATGCTTTCGGACTGCTTTTTGGCAATTTTGAAAAGTATCAGCTGGGCAATATGCATAATGGTATGCTCAGCGTTGTCGCCTCGCTTGGAATAGTGGTATTCGGTGTGTATTTTGCAGCACTGTATTTTGGATATAAAAGAATTTTGCGTGGGACTGTTGGAAAGCGGGACTATATGCCGCTTGCACTCGGTATGCTTGGAATTATACTGCATAGCGTAGCAGAAGCAGCACCTCTGGTATCCGGCTCGGTATATGCGGTATCTATATTTATGATTGCATATTTGGCGGTGCCTGAAAAAGAAACTAACGGAAGTGAAGAAATTGAAAATATTGCATCTTAACGCTTCCGATGCAGGAAGCACGGGAAAAATTGTTTTGGATATCTGTGACGAAGCTATCCGCAGAGGATATGATTGCGTATCCGTTTTTTCTAAGAAAACGAGAGCATCTCGTAGTGATATAAAAGAATATTCTTGCTCCTTGCCATACGAGCAGGGGATTTATCGAAGACTGTCATACGTTCACGGCTTGCATTACGGATTTGCACCGATTTCCACTGCAAGAATATTAGGTATCTTACGAAAGGAAAAGCCGGATGTAGTTCATCTTCACAGTATTAACTGTGCTATGGTGAATATATATCGCTTGTTAGGCTACCTGAAAAAGCATAAAATTTCTACCGTTGTCACTAATCACGCCGAGTTCTTTTATACAGGCAGTTGCCCGCATGCACTTGACTGCGAAAGGTGGAAAACTGGGTGTGGCAAATGTCCGATGCTGCTTTACGCATCCGAGTCTAAGATGTTTGACAGAACTCACACCGCTTGGTGCAAGATGAAAAAAGCGTTTTCGGGACACGAAAGAATCAGCGTTGTATCCGTATCGCCCTGGGTTTATAATAGGTCTATTTCATCACCGATTATGCAGAATATTCCCCAGTCTGTTATACTTAACGGCGTAAATAACTGCGTTTTTGATTACATACCGAAAGAGAAGGCGAGAGATGCCCTCGAAATATCGAAGAACGAGAAAATAATTCTACACGTCACCGCCAACTTTTCCGATCTGGAATCGGACTCCAAGGGCGGCAGGTATCTTTTAGAGCTTGCTCGCAGATTTGAGGGGGAAAACGTCTCAATTCTGGTAGTCGGAAAGCATAGCACAATAGAAAATCTTCCGACCAATATAACGCTTACTGGAAGTATCAAAGACCAAAAAAAGCTTGCTTTATATTATGCAGCCGCAGATATTACCGTAGTGGTAAGTAAACGCGAAACGTTTGGTATGACGGTCGCGGAATCCTTGTGCTGCGGTACTCCTGTTGTCGGATTTAAATCAGGCGGCTCTGAGAGCATTGCTATAAATGAGTATTCAGAATTTCTTCCATATGACAATGTAGATTCTTTAGAATCTGCTATACGAAACAAATGGCTTGATTTCAAAAGCGAAGAAGCCGCAGTGAAAATTTCAAATGCGGCAAAAAATGCTTACTCTGCCAAGGAAATGGCGAGAAAATATTGCAACCTATACGAGAGTATGGTAGGAGAGGATAAATAAATGAAGATAGTCTTTCTTTCCAATTATTTTAACCACCATCAAAAACCTCTGTCCGATGAGCTGTTTCTTTTAACCTATGGAAATTACATATTCGTAGAAACCGAAGCGATGAGCGAGGAGCGAAAGAATATGGGGTGGGGCGAAACAAAAACTCCTGAATACGTAAGGCAGTATAATGAGGAAAAGGACGTGATTGACGCTGCAATAAATAATGCAGACGTGATCATAATTGGCAGTGCACCTAAGAAGCTTGTAGATAAAAGGCTTGAGGACAACAAGCTGACGTTTATATATAGCGAGCGAATATATAAAAAGAAAACACCTTATCTTAAGCTTCCGCTTCATTTTTTGAAGTTCGGTCTATGGTATCGCCGTTATAAAAATCTTTATCTTTTATGTGCAAGTGCATACACTGCCAAGGATTATGCAAAAACGTTTACGTTTATCAACAAAGCATATAAATGGGGCTATTTTCCCGAGTGCAAAGAATATGAAGATATTGACGCTTTGATCGCTTCTAAAAAGAAAAACTCGTTGCTATGGTGTGCTCGCTTTATAGATTGGAAGCATCCCGAAACTCCTGTACGTATTGCGAAAAGACTGCGTGATGACGGATATGACTTTGAGCTTAATATGATAGGCAGGGGTGAAATGCAGGATGATATACGAAATATGGTAGATGACCTAGATATATCAGATAAAGTACACTTGCTTGGTTCAATGACTCCGGAGCGCGTGAGAGAGTATATGGAAAAAAGCGAGATTTTCCTCTTTACATCTGACAGAAACGAGGGCTGGGGGGCAGTGCTGAATGAGAGCATGAATTCCGCCTGTGCCGTTGTGGCAAATCAAGAAATAGGCTCTGTGCCTTTTCTCGTTAAGAACGGTGAAAACGGTTTCACATACAAAGACATCTACGAAGACGAACTTTATAATAAAATAAAAATCCTTTTAGATGACAAAAAAACTCGTTTGCAATTTTCAAAAAAAGCATATTTAACGATAACCGAAGAATGGAATGCGCAAAGTGCCGCTAAGAAGTTTATTGCTCTTTGCGAACAGCTTTTATCGGATAATACAACTGTCGATATATTTGAATTCGGTATTTGTAGCAAAGTTAAAACAAAGTAAATTTCAGAGATTTTGAAAAGTTGTTTAAAAATTGGATATAAAATAGGTAATAGAATAAGAATGTTTGACCTGTTAAATTTAAAAACAGTAAGGATTTATTTATGCACTATATTTACATATCGGGTGCCATATCTGAGTTGCTAAGTGACGCTCTTAGCTGGTCTGTTGCGGGCAACAAGTTCTCTATTAATATGGCACGTGCTTTGGACGAATTGTCGTGTGGCAACTTGTCATTTGTTTCAACGGCAGCCTTGCCAGATAGCATTGACCAGTCATCACTCGAAATATGGAAGGGAAAGCCGCTTTTGATTGCCAAACGAGGCAAACACTTCCTTTTGTCTGAACTAAAATTACGCGCAAGCATAAAAAAAATACTGCGAAAAATCAGGTTATCTAATCCTGAAGAAGACGTCGCAGTTATAATTGAAAATTCTCCGTTCGCCGTCGCAACGGCTGCGGCATCTCTGAAAAGAAGATTGAATCTTCGCCTTTACAGTATTACGATAGATACACCGTTCACCAGAGCCTTTAACGATAAAGGGCTTTTGGGGAAAATTAATAAACTGCTTTTTAAATCCGGAATAAAAGCGATGCAAAAATTTGACGGACTAATCTCGTTTACAGAAAACGTAAAGAAAGATTTGCAAATCGACATTCCTTTTTGCCAATTTGCCATAGGCTGCAATGAGGAAGATATTGCCGGGTGCAAGCCGAATATCACGAGTGAAAGGACTGCCGTTTATGCAGGAACTCTTATATATTATAACGGCATTAAGGAGCTGATTGAGGCATATGCCTTGCTTGGCGACGAATACAAGCTTGACATTTACGGATACGGTCCTCTTGAAGATTTTGTTAAGGAAGCGGTAAAAAAACATTCTAACATCAGCTTTTGCGGCAGGTTTTCTCCCTGTGACACAATGGGGATTCTCTCAAAATATAATCTGCTGATAAATCCCAGAATACTTGATTCTTCTATTGAGAATTTTACTTTCCCATCAAAGCTTATTGACTATATTTTGGCAGGAAAAAATGTTTTGTCATCGGAGTTTAAAACTCTGCCGAAAGAGTATAAGGATTTTATTTATACTATAGATAATGTTGATCCTCACCTGATTTCCGGTGCGATAATACAAATTTTTGCTGATGATGTATCAGCGAGGGAAGCTAGAGCAGAGGCGGCTATCGAATATATAAAAGAAAATCAAACCTACAAAAAACAATCAGAAAGCATTATACGATTTATAAATCAATAATAAGGAGGTGACAGTATGGAGTCCAGGACAAAGAACTCGGTTAAAAATATGACGGTTTCTTTGATAATGCAAGCTATTACGATTCTTTTATCCTTTGCTTGCCGCACGGTGTTTGCCAAGCTTTTGGAAACAGAATATCTGGGACTTTCGGGTCTGTTTTCTAATATTATATCTGTGCTGTCGCTCTCGGAGCTTGGAATTGCAAGTGTCATCATAATCCATTTGTATAAGCCGCTGGCAGACAATGACGAAGACCAAATATGCCGCCTTATGAACTTTTATAAAAAGGCATATAACGCTGTCGGACTATTTATAATCGGTGCCGGACTTATATTAACGCCATTTTTAGATTATTTGGTTAAGAGCGATGCTCCGATACCATATCTGAAGCTATATTTTTTGTTGTTCGTTCTGCAATCGGCAACAAGCTATTTCTTTGCATATAAACAGTCACTTTTGACCGCAGCACAAAGAGAATATATCTGCACGGTAGTGAGGCATATTTTCGGTATTGTTATGAACGCCTTGCAGATTGTGTTCCTTTTACTCACAAAGCAATACGTCACGTATCTTTTGGTGTCAATAGTTACTAACCTTGGAACAAATATAACAATATCATATTTCGCAGATAAGAGATTTCCGTTTTTAAAGCGGGGTAAGCGAATACATCTTGATAAAACTCAGACCAAAGGTATGTTCAAGGATGTTTCCTCAATGATGCTGCACAAGGTAGGAAATACCGTGATCAGCAGCACAGACAATATACTGATATCCTCTATGATAGGCGTTATATATACCGGTCTGTATTCAAACTATCTTTTGATAATGAATTCTATAACCCAAGTAATTACTATTGCTTTGAATGCCGTTTCTGCTAGCATAGGTGATTTCAACGCCAGAAAAACCGCAGACGAGCGGTACGAGCTCTTTGGTGCGATGCAGCTTATAAGCACGTGGGTTTTTGGAATGAGTGCAATTTGTTTCTGCTGTCTGTTTCAGCCGACTATCAAAATATGGCTGGGCGAGAAATATTTACTTGATTTCAGCATAGTTCTCGTTATATCAATCAATTTCTTCATAAACGGACTGTGCCGTGTTCCCGGAACGTTCGCTGATGTGAACGGGTTGTATAATAAAACGAAATTCAAGCCAATATTAATGGCTACCATAAATTTAGCCGCATCAATTATATTTTTAAAGCTTTGGGGGCTTGTCGGAGTCTTTCTTGGCACCCTTGTAAGCTACTTATCGGTAGCAATATGGGTAGATCCGTATTTTCTTTACAAAGACGTTTTTGGAGTGGGTGCAGAAAAGTATTTTATCTCGCTTGTAAAAAACGTCGTTACCGTTTCTTTTATAGGTGCAATTACATATTTGGGAGTTTTGGCGGTTCCGTATTACGTGTTGAAGGTACTGACTGCTCTGGTGCTTTCAAATCTGCTATTATTAATATGCTATGGCAGGACAAGAGGCTTTAAATTCGTCACAACGAGAATTAAAAATCTTCTTGGTCGCACAAGGATTAAATAAATTTTAAAGAATGGAGATGTAAAAAAATGTCACTATTTGCAAATAAAACTTTACTTATTACAGGTGGAACAGGTTCGTTCGGCAATGCGGTGCTCAACCGTTTTCTTAAAACGGATATAGGAGAAATACGCATTTTCTCTCGCGATGAGAAAAAACAGGACGATATGCGTCACGAGTTCCAGGCGAAGATGCCCGAGGTGGCGGAGAAGATAAAATTCTACATAGGTGACGTGCGCGATATACAGTCGGTGCGTAATGCTATGCACGGCGTTGACTTCATTTTCCACGCCGCAGCCTTAAAGCAGGTCCCCTCCTGCGAGTTCTTCCCGATAGAAGCGGTTAAAACCAACGTGCTCGGCACCGAGAACGTTCTGACTGCCGCTATTGAGGCAGGGGTTAAGAATATCGTTTGCCTTTCCACCGACAAGGCTGCGTATCCTGTAAACGCTATGGGTACTTCAAAGGCAATGATGGAGAAGGTTATCGTTGCAAAGTCCCGTACCGTCAGCCCCGAGAAAACGAAGATTTGCTGTACCCGCTACGGAAACGTAATGTGCTCTCGCGGCTCGGTTATACCGCTTTGGATTGAACAGATTAGAAACGGCAATCCCGTCACAATTACCGACCCCACAATGACTAGATTTATTATGTCGCTTGATGAGGCAGTTGACCTCGTTCTCTTTGCATTTGAACACGGCGGGAGCGGTGATATTCTCGTGCAGAAGGCTCCTGCCTGCACCATCAAAACTCAGGCAGAGGCGGTTATCGAGCTGTTCGGCGGCAACAAGGAGAACATTAAGGTTATCGGCATTCGCCACGGTGAGAAAATGTACGAAACCCTCCTCACCAACGAGGAATGCGCTAACGCTATCGACCTTGGCAACTTCTATCGCGTTCCCTGTGACAAGCGTGGACTTAATTACGACAAATACTTCACCGAGGGCAACACAGAGCGCAACACCCTCACCGAGTTTAATTCCAACAACACAAAGCTCTTGAATATTGAAGAAACCAAGGCGAAAATCGCCTCTCTCAAATACATTCAGGACGAGCTTTCCGCGGAGAAGTAATATGAAAATTCTTATCACGGGTGCTTCGGGGTTTGTTGGAAAAAATCTTTCCGAGGCGCTGAAAAATATAAGAGATGGCAAGGATGCGACCCGCCCGTCGCTGGAGATTGACGAGCTTTATCTTTACGATATCGACTCGCCTGCCGAGCTTCTTGACACTGCGTGCAGGGAGGCGGACTTCGTTTTCAATCTTGCGGGTGTCAACCGCCCCGAGAATTCTGCCGATTTTATGGCAGGCAATGCCGATTTTGCCGCAGAGCTGCTAGGAAAGCTTGAAAAGCAGGGCAACAAATGTCCTGTGATGCTCGCCTCGTCAATTCAGGCGACGCTCATCGGCAGATATGACAGCGACTACGGCAGGAGCAAGAGGGCAGGCGAGGATATTTTCTTTGATTATGCAGAGAGAACGGGTGCAAAAGTGCTCGTCTACCGCTTCCCAAATCTCTTTGGTAAGTGGTGCCGCCCGAATTACAACAGCGCCGTTGCGACCTTCTGTCATAACGTTGCAAACGATCTGCCAATAACCGTCACAGACCCCCAAATTGAGCTTGAGCTGCTCTACATAGACGACCTCGTTTCTGAGATGCTCGACGCGCTTGAGGGCAGGGAGCACCGCTGCGAATTTGACGGCACGAAATCTCTGCTCACCGACTTTGGCAAATACTGTGCTGCACCAACAACTCACAGAGTGACGCTTGGCGAGATAACCTCGTTGCTTCGACGCTTTAGCGAGCAGTCAAAAACTCTTTTGATGCCCGAAATTCCTGACGGTAGCTTTGCAAAAAAGCTTTATTCGACCTATCTTTCCTATCTTCCACGGGAAAAGGTTGCCTTTCCGCTAAAAATGAATATTGACGACCGCGGCTCGTTTACCGAGATTTTGAAGACCGAAAAATGCGGTCAGTTTTCCGTGAATATTTCAAAGCCGGGAATTACTAAGGGACAGCATTGGCACAATACGAAATGGGAGTTCTTTATCGTAGTAAGCGGTCACGGACTTATAGAGATGCGAAAGGTCGGGACGGACGAAGTCCTGCGCTTCGAGGTCAGCGGTGAGAGAATTGAGGCGGTGCATATGCTCCCCGGATATACGCACAACATCATAAATCTCTCGGATACCGAGGACCTGGTCACGCTGATGTGGGCAAACGAGAGCTTTAATCCGAAGAAACCCGATACATTTTTTGAGGTGGTATAAGATATGAGTGAAAATATAACTTTCAAAAACAACGGCAAGCTGAAGCTGCTTATAATCGTGGGCACACGCCCCGAAATTATCAGGCTTTCTGCTGTGATAAACAAGTCGCGCGAGTATTTTGACTGTATTCTTGCTCACACGGGGCAGAATTACGACTATAATCTTAACGGCATTTTCTTCCGCGACCTCGGCATCGCTGACCCCGACGTGTATCTTGATGCGGTGGGAGCAAATCTTGGCGAAACGATGGGTAATATTATTGCACGCTCGTACGAGCTGATGGCTGAAATCAAGCCTGATGCCGTGCTCGTGCTTGGCGACACCAACTCTTGCCTTTCGGTTATCGGTGCAAAGAGGCTGCATATCCCGATTTTCCATATGGAAGCCGGCAACAGATGCAAGGACGAATGTCTGCCCGAGGAAACGAATCGTCGTATCGTTGACATCATTTCCGACGTAAATCTTGCCTACTCTGAGCACGCGCGCCGCTATCTTGCCGATTGCGGTCTGCCCAAGGAGCGCACCTACGTGACCGGCTCGCCGATGGCAGAGGTGCTCAGCAATAACATCGAGAAAATTAAGGCGAGCGATATACATAGCCGCCTGGGCCTTGAGAAGGGCAAATATATTCTTCTTTCTGCTCACAGAGAGGAAAATATTGATACCGAGAAGAACTTTATTTCTCTGTTCACTGCTATAAACAAGATAGCACAAAAGTACGATATGCCCATACTTTATTCCTGTCACCCACGCTCCAAAAAGCGCCTTGAAGCAAGCGGATTTGAGCTTGATAAAAGAGTCATTCAGCACGAGCCTTTAGGCTTCCATGACTATAATTGTTTACAAATGAACGCCTTTGCAGTCGTTTCCGACTCTGGAACGCTTCCTGAGGAGAGCTCATATTTTGCATCAATTGGCAACCCGATTGCCGCAGTTTGCATTCGAACCAGCACCGAGCGCCCCGAGGCGCTTGACAAGGGCTGCTTCGTTCTCGCGGGCATTGACACCGACGGCCTTCTTGGAGCGGTTGAGCTCGCTGTTAAAATGAACGAAAACGGTGACCTCGGCATACCCGTCCCCGATTACGTTGAAGAAAACGTATCGACAAAGGTAGTGAAGATTATTCAGAGCTATACGGGAATAGTTAATAAAATGGTTTGGAGAAAGTAAAAATAAAAGCACTCTGTAGTAAAACAGAGTGCTTTTTTGCGAAAGATAGATAAAAGATGTGCAAAGTGGAGCAGTAATGACTGGAAGTACACCTAAAAGTGCTCGATAAATTGGGATTTTTTGATTACACCGGTGTTCCCACTTCGATTAAGTTGCCGTCCAAGTCGTAGAAGCGGATTACTCGTTGCCCCCAACTATGTGTCATAAGTCGATTAACATACTCAATATTAGGGTACATTCTCTCCAGCTTTTCAATAAAGGCTTCTATATCTTGTTCTTCAAAATACAATTCACATGAATTACTTTTGGAAACGATGTCTTTTCCTAAAAAGTTTTTCCATATTCTCTCGTCTTGAAGGACAAGACCTTCAGTTAAAATCATGTTGCCGTCATTGTCAAGTACTAAATCTATGCCAAACAAGTCGTGATAGAATTTTCTCGATTTTTCTATGTCTTTAACAACAATTAGAACGCTCTTCAATTTCATATCGTTTCTCCGTCAAATTCTTATTTGTTAGTTAGATTATATCACGCTTGCACAAATAAATCAAGGTGAAGCTGGGTATTCGCAAAGCGAAGATACCCTTGCTTGCTGCTTACAAGCGAGCTTGACGCATCTTCGCAGGGTATGCGAACCAGCGCACTTGCAGGGCAAGTGCCTGAGTTCGCTCCGCTTCCGCAGCAAATAAAAATACCGACCACAAGGGTCGGTATTTTTATTTGGTGGGGGAAGCTGGATTCGGACCAGCGAAGTCAGTGACAACAGATTTACAGTCTGCCCCCTTTGGCCGCTCGGGAATTCCCCCATTAGAGTATGGAGCTGGTGAACGGAGTCGAACCATCAACCTGCTGATTACAAATCAGCTGCTCTGCCATTGAGCCACACCAGCATCTGTCACGGTCTATATTATAGCAGACTAAATCTCATTTGTCAATACCTTTTTGCAAAATTTTTGAGGAAATTTTTGCGAGGCTCAAACTAGCGCAAAAAAAGGAAAAAGAGCCGTCTAGGCTCTTTTTCTTCAGGCTGTTTAGCCTACGTTGAAAATTACTTCTCAACAGCTTCGCTCTTTGCGATAACCTCAACACCCTTGTAGTAGCCGCAAGCTCTGCAAACGCGGTAAGCAAGAATATCCTCGCCGCAGTTGGGGCACTTAACGATGTTAGTGGGGGTCTCGAGCTTCCATACGCTGGAACGTCTCTTCATCTTTCTCGCATGAGAAACTTTTCTCTTCGGTACTGCCATTTCTGTTACCTCCTAATTTGAGCATGCTTTTGAGCAAAAAGCTCCACGCATTCTCTGAATATTATTATTTTTTATTATTTTCTTCTTTTTTCATTTCGGCAAGAAGCTTGCGAAGCGGCTCAAGTCTGGGATCAATCTCTGTGTGATCGCAGTCGCATTCACCTTCGTTCAGATTCTTTCCGCATTTAGGGCATAGACCCTTGCAGTCCTCCCTGCACAAGAAGCGCATAGGGAACTCCATTTCAAGCTGCTCACGCAGCTGCTCGTCCATATCAAGGAATCCGTCCTCGATAATAGCAAATTCATCGAGCTTATTCTCGTCAAGATCGCCAAGTAAATTCCTCGGTGCAACGGTTTTCTCAAGGTCAAGCGTAAAATCGCCGCTGACTTCGCTAAGGCAACGCGCACACTGTGCAACGTACTCAACTGACATGGTAAGTGTCATACGCATATAGCCGGCGGTGTTGGTAATTTCACCCTGTACCTTCATGGGAGAAGGAAAACC
>SVUG01000011.1 GCA_015063385.1 Oscillospiraceae bacterium
CAAGGGATGATAGAAAATCAACACCAATCTTGGAAAAATTCATCTCCGCTATTCTGCATTTTGCGGATAGCCTCAAATTCTAAAATCGTTTCTGTGGACACAGATGCAGTGCTTGTCAAGAAAAAAGGACGAGGAATTTTAGCAATTCTTCGTCCTTTTTCTATCGGTAGATAATATGTTTTTGAAAATTTCCCAAAACTGTCCTTAACGGTACACCGCCTTTGGTCTGTTCCTTTTTTATTTTATATTGACACCTTTCTGCAAATCGCCTTGAACTCGCAGTATTCACACGGACTCTTGTCCTTTTTCACCTTCGGCTTTGCAGATATTTCACCCGAGCGAATTCTGTCGGAAATATCGGTGACCGACTCCTCAACCGTCTTCATAATTTCTTCCCAGCCGTCCTCGGTATAAAGATACTTGCGCTTTGAGTCGGGAATTTTATCGGGCGTGCGCTTGGAATAGACGGGAGTATATTTGAGAGTCATAGCAGATATGGAGTCCTCGTCATCAAGAATCATTCCCTCTCGCTCCTGCGCTCCCTTAACCGCCTCGTCTGCCGCCTCGTCGCTGGGTGTATCAACCCTGACGTCACCTACTGAGGTTTTGACGTATATAACACCACCGGGAATTAGTCTGGATTTCTCCGATGCGCCAAGCGCTCCGCGGAATTTCTCGTTTTCACTCTCAACGAGCGCCTTAAGATAAAGGAACATCTGAAGATTAGCGCCCTCCTTCATATCATCGGGAGAGAATTCCTTGTGTCCGGTCTTGTAATCTATTACGCGCAGATATACGTCCTCGCCCTTTTTGTAGGCATCAACTCGGTCGATAATACCGTAAATATGCACGTCACCGCGCTCGGTTTTTATATTTATTGCACCCGGAGAAGCTTCATCTTTAGCAGAAAGTGAAAGCTCGAAGAATCGCGGCTCGTACGCCGAGCTTGCAAACTCCTCACACAACCCGTCCACCACAGGAAGTGCCGCACGGCAAAGGCGGTCTATTTTTATTTTCGTGCGCTTTGATGCACCGAATACGTCCTCGCCAAGCTCGCTTATATATTTTTCTGCCGCTGCCTTTGTAAGAGCAACCTTTTCCTCGCTTGAAAGCGAGCCGCTTTTCCTCCCCTCAAGCGAAAGAGTGCGGAAGAAATTCTCAAGTATCGCGTGGATAAACGAGCCGATGCTCGGAGCATCGAACTCTGCGCGCTCGTCCTCTGAAAGACCTATAGTGTATCGGCAGAAATATGCGAACGGGCATCCCACGTAGCTGTCAATTCTAGACTGTGTGAGCGATAGTGACTTTGAATAAAGACCGTCAACTATACTCTCACCGAGTCTTGCCGAGGCGTTTGTTATATCCCCCTCGGAAATCATGACCTCACGCTCGTATCCCGACTCGACAAGAGCCGCCCTGACCGATTCGTACTCGTCGGAAAGCTTGCCAATATCCTCTAGCGCTCCCTCCGGCGTATATAGCCTTTCAATAATTGGAAGAGTGGAAATTTTCCGAGGCTTAACCTCTCCGCCACTCAAGGCGGTGATGCGGTCGATAACCTCTGCACGAGCTTTTGCCTTAAAGCGTGTGTCGGTTGCAGAATATGAAAGCGTGACGCTTTCTGTTGCATATGAAAACGCACGGCTGAATATATAAAGCTCTCTTGCGCCCTTTATTTCAAGCTGTGGCTTCATATTTAATCCAAGCCTTGAGAGAGTCAGCTTATCTCGCTCCGAAAAATAGGAGTTGTCGCTCACGGTTGCAGGAAAATCTCCTGCATTTACACCTATAAGATAGACGTGCGGCTTCTCGTAAAGCCTTATCATATCCGCGCTTCCAACGGTCACCTCATCTGCATACGCAGGAATTTTTGCTATATCGGTTGCCGAAAATACAACCTTTAGCTGTGAAAGGAAGGCCTCGGAATCGCACGGAGCATCACCCAGCACCTCAACCAAGGTGTCAAGCGCGTCACATATAACTCCCCAAAGTCGCTCATTCTCATCTGCGAGAGCAGCCTCGCCAGCCGCACGAAGCGCCTCAGAGCGCTTTTTGAGAGATGTCTCCATATCAATTTTCACAAGAAAATCAAGTAATACCTCTGCGTGCTCTCTTACGGTTTTAGCACGCTCCGCAGCCTTTGCAAACGATACGAGCGGAGAAATAATGCTCATTCTCGCCTCGTGTATACGAAGCAGCTTCTCATCGTTATCCACGGTGCGTCTCGTGGTATACCCGAGAGGGTTCATATTCCATACCGCCTCGTCAGTAAAGCGCCTGCCGTTTATCTGCCATTTATTGACGTACATCTCCAGCTCGTCGCACACCTCGCGCGATAAGCCCGATAGGGCACATTTTGCATAAGTAATAACGTCCTCTCTGGAGAATCCGCGTGATGCGGAATAGGCAGTATATATCAGCTTTATTGCCTCAAATTCACTGACGTCCTTGCGATAAGAGGTAAAGGCGGGGATTTTGGCACGCGACAAAGCCGAGTCCAGTATCCCAGAGTAATTATCAACATTTCTGGCTACTATCGCAAAATCGGAGTAGGATGCTCCATTCATCACTCTACGCTTTATATCTTCGCACGCAAAAGTGCACTCATCGAACGGAGTTTCCGCCTCAAAAATTCGCAAATCCTCGCTATTTTGCAAACTTATCTTGTCAAAATTCGAGGAATTAGTCCATAACAAGTCACAAATCTCTGAAAGCGATTCTTTAGTTTTTTTGCCATATCCCTCTTCCTTTGAGAGCTTGATTTCAGCCCCTGCGCGCCTTGCAAGGCTTATAAGCCTGTCTTTTGTATCCCTGATTTCAGAATATTCAAATGCGCCCTCTCTTGCGGCAGAGACAGCAAGTGAAACCGTCAAGTCAGTACGAGCAGAGAGCGTGCCGATAAGTCGGTACTGAGGCTCGGTAAAGGAAGTAAAGCCCTCAATAAAAATCTTCGTATCCGTCAGGAAGTTAGGGTGCTCTGACAGCTTTTCTATCATAGCCAGAGCATCGTCTGAGGTGTCGGAATACCGTTCGGACAAAAGAGATTTATATAGAGTATAAATTTTTGATAGGTCAGAGAGCTTTCCCGAAAGGCGCTCGTCAGCCATAACCTCTTCAAGTGCGGCAGAATCCGCAAGCTCCTCTGGTGAAATTCCAAGGCCTGCCATCTCAGCGACGGCACGCATCGAGGATTCTACCAAGCCTGCGTTTATTTCTTTTCTTCCTGCACTCACGCGTAGCGTGGGTGAGAGCTCGGTAAGCGCGCGCCACATTATCAGCGCCTTTTTTGCCGAGTCGCAGTACTCACCGGATATGCCGCCAAGAGTACGGAATGTCGTGTTTGCAAGTCTTGTAAAATTCGTGACCTCGAAAACGAGCGCAGATGACGACGGAAGAAGCTTTGCCATCAATCCCTCTGTCATAACCGTCTGCTGCTCGGGAACTATTAAAATGCACTTTCCTGCTCGAGAGACTATATCCTTGATTTCTTCATACATTTTCTCTCTGCCGGACGATGAAAATCCGCTTCTGACAATCCTTAGCATCAAGCCTCTCCTCTCAAATATTTTCCGTCTATCTTATAGCCCGATTTGCGCGAGGAAATTATTATTTTTTCTCCCCTTTTTTCGAGCTTTTCACGCAGATAATGCACGTATACGTTGAGAATACCGCCGTCAGCATCCTCGCCCCATACGTCGTGCAGCAGTTCATCGCGACTCACAAATTCGCCCCCTGCTCGCATCAGTCTTGTGAGCAGTGCAAACTCCAGCTCCGTCAGCCTGATTTCCTCGCTGTAAAGGTAAGCACGACGCTCACCAAGTCGCAAGGGTACGAGCTTCTCCGAGGATATGAGCGACTGTAAGGACTCGCGTGTAAAAGGTCTTATAAGAGTTGCACCAGAACTGCCGACGCTCAGGAATCTTGAATCTGCGTATTCAGGCAAGAGTGAGGAATCGACGTCCCATATGCATTTATCAAATCCCGAAAGTCCTGCCTCGTTTGCAACCATTGGCTCTATCATTAAAACGACCGCCACCATTTTTACGGAAAGCAGTATTTTTTGAAAAAGAAATCGGTCGGAGGTGACCACGGCGATGCGTTTTTTCATTTTCTCGCTCCTGTGACAATTCTAATTTATTAGAATAATTATATTATATTTTCACTTCATTGTCAATAGGGAGCTCAAAAATAAAAATGTCAATATTTGCAATCTAATAGAGCAATTTTTGCAATTTTGTCAAGCTAAATAATATTGTATAATTAAAATGCAATAATATTAAATTAAGGAGATAATCCAATGAACGACATGATTAAAGAGCTCTATTCTATAGGTCTCATTCCCGTAATTAAGATTGAAAATGCTGACGATGCAATTCCGCTTGCAAAGGCACTTATCGACGGTGGACTTCCTGCTGCAGAAATCACCTTTAGAACTGCTTGCGCGGCTGATGCTATTAAGAGAATCACTGATGCATACCCTGAAATGCTCGTAGGTGCCGGCACCGTGCTCACCACCGAGCAGGTTGACGCGGCTATTGCAGCAGGCTCTAAGTTCCTCGTTTCTCCCGGCCTTAATCCCAAGGTGACTGCATACGCGCTCTCCAAGGGTGTTCCTATGCTCCCCGGCTGTGCTAACCCCTCTGACGTTGAGGCAGCACTCGAGCTCGGTCTTACTACCGTTAAGTTCTTCCCTGCTGAAGCTGCAGGCGGTCTTAAGATGCTCAAGGCTATGGCTGCTCCCTACGGACAGCTCACCTTTATGCCTACCGGCGGTATCAATGCGGACAACCTCCTCGACTACCTCAAGTTTAACAAGATAGTTGCTTGCGGCGGATCGTTCATGGTTGCTGATGCTCTCGTTAAGGAAAAGAAGTGGGACGAAATCACGGCTCTCACCAAGGATGCCGTTAAGAAGATGCTCGGCCTTGAGTTCATTCATATGGGCATCAATAACGAAAACAAGGAAGAAGCTCTCAAGGGTGCAAAGCTCTTTGAGCTTATGTTCGGTATGCCTCTTAAGGAAACCAGCAAGTCCACCTTTGCAGGTGATGCCTTCGAATTTATGCACAAGAAGGGCCCCGGCAAGTGCGGTCACATCGGTATTCGCACCAATTTCGTTGACAGAGCTATTGCTTACTTCAAGAGAATGGGCTTTGAGTTTGACGAGTCCACTATCACCTATGACGACAAGACCGGCAAGCCCAAGTTCGTTTACTTCAAGGACGAAATCTGCGGCTTCGCAATTCACCTGGTACAGAAATAATAATTCAATTCCCCCGTCAAAACCGGCGGGGGATATTTATTACGCGAGGTAAAAATGAAAAGATTCTTTGCTCTTATACTTTCCATAATAATGATTCTTTCGTCTTTAACGGCGCTTGCTTCATGCTTTAATTCAGAGGACAGCGGAAATGGCAGTGCAGGAAACGACGGTGAAAATGGCGATTTTAAGGGCGAGCCGTTGAGCAGAGAAAAGCTTGAATTTGCACTTGAATGTGCGCTCGAAAAAATTGACGAAGCAATTCCCACTTTTATAGACAAATTTCCGGCACATTCAAGCAGCGGCAACGTTTACGGTGCTGTGAAAAACAATTCAGGCTGGAATCAGGGCTTCTGGACGGGTATACTCTGGCACGCCTACGAGCTTACCGGTGAGCATAAATATAAAAATATCGCTCTTCTGCAAATTCCGTCATATTACGACAGAATTAAAAACAAGGTCGGTGTAAACCATCACGATATGGGCTTTTTATTCACCCCATCATGTGTGGCGGCATATAAGCTCACCGAGAACGAGCAGGCAAAGGAAGCAGCTATTATGGCTGCCGACCATCTTATAACAAGATATCACGAAAAGGGTGAGTTCATTCAAGCTTGGGGCAACGTAGGTGAAAACTCAAATTACCGTCTTATCGTTGACTGCCTTATGAATATACCGCTGCTCTACTGGGCAAGCGAGGTGACGGGTGACTCAAAGTACAGAGATATTGCCTTTAAGCACTATAATACGACGCTTGACGTCTCCTATCGCGAGGACGGTAGCACCTATCACACCTATTACTTTGACTACGAAACGGGCGAGCCGCTTATGGGAGTCACTCATCAGGGCGCCAGCGACGATTCAACATGGTCGCGCGGTCAGTCCTGGGGAATGTACGGTCCTCTGCTTACCTATATTTATGAAAAGGACGAGCGAGCACTCACCACCTTTAAATCTACCGTGTCCTACTACCTTAAATATCTCCCGAGTGACCATATAGCCTATTGGGACCTTTCATTCACCGACGGCTCTGACGAGCCCAGGGATTCCTCAAGTGCTTCGATAGCACTTTGCGCAATGCTCGAGGGACTTAAGCATCTTGATGACTCCGACCCGATGAAAGAAACTATCAAGACGGCTTGCGCCAGTATTATGAATTCTCTCATAGACAATTACACCACGCGCGACCTTCCCGAGTCCAACGGGCTGCTTCTTCACGGCACGTACACCAAGCCGGGCAACCAAGGCGTTGACGAAATGACAATCTGGGGCGACTATTTCTATATGGAAGCACTACACAGAATGCTTGATCCCGATTGGGAGCTTTATTGGTAAAAAAACAGGCAATATCCGTTTTGGATATTGCCTATTTTTTTACGCCGCCTTCGGCAGAGCGATTTGGCCTGCAGCGGAGAGCATGTTTTCTATAAATATTCCATACCCCTCCGTGGGGTCAGCGACCATAACGTGAGTGACAGCACCCACGAGCTTGCCGTTCTGAATAATCGGACTGCCGCTCATTCCGCGAACTATGCCTCCTGTTATCGCCTTAAGCGCCTCGTCCGTCACACGAATACGGAAGGATTTTGAGCCGTTTGAATTTTGGTCTATATCGTAAATTTCAATTTTGTACTCGGCGGTTTTGCCGTTTTTGATAGTAGAAATTATGGTTGCCTCGCCCTCCTTAACCTCGGATTTTTGAGCAATTTCAAGCTCACTTCCCGAAAGCATCTGTGGATCGGTGATTATACCAAAAACTCCGCATTCGCTGTTAATATTCAAGTCACCGAGGTCAGAGTCAGTAAGAATTCCGCAAAGCTCACCGGGCTTTCCGCACTCACCCTTGTGAACGCCGCCGAGTATCACTCCGCACACCTCACCGCTCTCCATCATAATTACATCCCCGCTTTCCGAGTCGCATATTCCGTGACCAAGGCCGCCAAACAACCCGGTTTTTTTGTCAATAAAGGTCACCGTTCCCAGTCCTGCTGCTCCATCACGCAATGAGAGGCCGAGCTTATACTCTCCACTGTCAAGAGTCGGTCGCACCTCTACTCCCACCTCGCTGCCACCGTGTAATGCACGGATAGTGACGCTTTCACCGCCGGATTTGGAAATAAGGCGCTTGACGTCTGCTGCAGTACTTACTTTCTCCCCGTTCACCGACAGTATCACGTCGCCCGCCTTAAGTGCAGGAACGCCCTTGGCTTCTGTGACTGTGACGTATTTTTGTCTGATTTTTACACCGAAAACATCACCGCCAACCACAAGGCTCATAGGCTCGGAGCTTTTACTTCCCTTCCCGAAAAGCAGCTCGTAAAGACGTGATGAAACCTTGACGTTCTCTGACAACACAGGGGCGCACTCTATATTCTCAGAGCTAGCAGCGCCAGCCTCGGCACTTACAGGAATGCCCACGGTAGCAAGTAATGTATATACTGAAAGAACGACTGCAAGCGTTCTCTTTAAAAATCTATTTTTCATTTGCTTTCCCTCTTTACAAAACTTAATTTGCTATGTATTAATTTGCGCAGTTCTGTTTTTATATATGTCTAACAAAAATAGGAAAAGCGTTTTTTTGCCCTTAAAATGTATGGTTTTATTTACAAAAATAAAGAAAATCTCCCGATTGTGTCGGGAGATTTATTTTTTATTTATTTTGTTCCTTGAGAGCTGCACGCTTTTGTGCCTGCATTCTCTTTCTTGCGGGAGTGTCAAGTATTACCTTACGAAGTCTGATGCTCTTGGGAGTCACCTCTATAAGCTCCTCGTCGGTGATAAATTCAATAGCCTCCTCAAGAGAGAGCTGAACGGGAGTTATGAGCGTCAGCTTTTCGTCAGCGCCGGAGGAACGGATAGCCGTCAGGTGCTTTTCCTTGCAGACGTTAACCTCGATGTCGTCCGGCTTGGGATTTTCGCCAACTATCATACCCTCGTATACAGGAGTTGCAGGACCAATAAACAGAGGTCCTCTGTCCTGTGCCTGATAGAGACCGTATGTGGTGGACACACCCTTTTCCGAAGCAACGAGCGAGGAGGTAAATCTGGTCTTAATCTCGCCTCTAAACGGCTCGTAGCCTGCAAATATAGAGGAAATAAGTCCCTCTCCGCGAGTATCAGTAAGAAGCTCGGAGCGATATCCGAAAAGACATCTGGTAGGAATTGTATAGTAGAGCTTCTGGCGCTTTCCGTGAAGCTGCATGTCGTCAAGAGTTCCCTTTCTTGAACCGAGCTTTTCCATGACCGAGCCCATATATTCTTCGGGAACGTCGATAATCACCTTCTCAATAGGCTCGCATTTCACACCGTCGATTTCCTTGTAAAGCACTCTGGGGTTCGAACAGCAAAGCTCATAGCCCTCACGGCGCATATTCTCAATGAGAATGGAAAGATGCATCTCACCTCTACCTGCAACGCGGAAGGAATCGGTAGTTTCACCGTCACTCACGCGCAGGGAAACGTCCTTGAGAAGCTCCTTATACAGTCTTGCACGAAGGTGACGAGAGGTGACGAACTTACCCTCTTTTCCTGCGAAGGGAGAATCGTTGACCGAGAAGGTCATCTCCATTGTAGGCTCGCCAACCTTGACGAATTCAAGCGGCTCAGGCTTTGCAGGAGAGCAAACGGTGTCACCAATGGAAATATCCTCACAGCCCGAGAAGCAAATTATATCACCGACCTGTGCCTCCGTGACGGGTACGCGCTTAAGACCGTCAAACTGATAAATTGAAACGATTTTAGCAGGTCGGTTTTTTCCGTCGCCGTGATAATTGCAAACGACAACGCCCTGTCCCTGCTTAATCATGCCGCGTTCAATACGACCGATACCGATTCTACCTACGAACTCGTTGTAGTCAATAGAGGAAACGAGGAGCTGAAGCGGCTCGTCCTCCTCACCGTCGGGCGCGGGCATATATTCAAGAATCGTGTCAAGAAGCGGTGTCAAATCCTTGCCGGGAGTATGGGGATCAAAGGACGCCGTGCCCGCCCTGCCCGAGCAGAAGAGCATCGGAGAATCAAGCTGCTCGTTAGTCGCATCAAGCTCCAGAAGAAGCTCCAGCACCTCGTCGCCAATCTCGTCAAGACGGGCATCGGGACGGTCAACCTTGTTTACTACAACGATAACTCTGTGATTCATAGCCAGAGCCTTTTCAAGCACGAAGCGAGTCTGGGGCATTGGGCCCTCGGCTGCGTCGACGAGCAGAATTACTCCGTTTACCATTTTAAGTATACGCTCAACCTCACCGCCAAAATCTGCGTGGCCGGGAGTATCGATAACGTTAATTTTAACACCCTTGTAGTGAATTGCAGTATTTTTTGCCAAAATCGTTATACCGCGCTCACGCTCCAGGTCGTTCGAGTCCATTACTCTGTCCTCGGTCTCTTGATTCTCGCGGTAAATACCGCCCTGACGGAGCATTTCGTCAACCAGAGTAGTCTTGCCGTGGTCAACGTGCGCTATTATCGCAATGTTTCTTAAATCCGTGCGCTTCATTTTTTCTTCCTTTTTATTATACCCTAAATTTTCAACTTAATTATTGTAGCACAAAATTCCCTAAATTTCAACACTCTTTTTTGCGAAAATATATAAATGAAGAAGGCGTTTTTTGTTAAAATATTACAAATTACGCCCTATTCCATTAAAAAGACAAATCTTTTTCAGTCACAAGGTGAAAGTTTTCATATTGCGAGAAGGAGAAGTGACGCAATGCGAGAAAGATTTCGTGTGTGAGCGGTAATTTTTAGTCATGCTCTCCATAGGTAAATCCCTCTCCGTTTATCTCATGCGCCCTGGAAATGCTGACGAAAGCGTTTTTATCTATGCGCTTGATGACATTCATAAGATATGCGTATTGGCGCATCGTAAAGGTGACCATAAGAACGGTTTTTGGCTCTCGTGAATAGCCGCCCGTGGCAGAAATCATAGTCGTAGTGCGGCGTACCTCGTTTCTGATTGCCAGGTTCATTTCCTCATATTTATCCGACACTATTTGCGCTGTAAACGCCTGTGAGCGACCGATAAATATCTTATCTATCACTATCGCACCGACCAGTGCGGATATAATGCCAAGAAGGGTTAAAATCAAGTCCTTGATAACGAACATACCGAGCAGGACTGTTGCCGCATCAATAGCGAATATAACTATCGAGCTCTTCCACTTTTTGAAAAATCTGCAGAGAATAAAGGCTATAATATCGACTCCGCCCGTCGAGCCACCGCCAAGGAATGTTATCGCGCAACCCGTACCAATGCAAAGACCGCCGAACAGCGAGCCTATTATCAGCGCAATATCTGCGTGTGCAGAGGTCGTAAGGTCTAAAAATCCACCCAGTGCCTCATGCTCAACCAGCCACATAAAGAAGGATATTGCAGGTGGGTATACTATTGCCGACACGAGTGTTTTGATTGCAAAATCCTTTCCGAGAAAAATCAGTCCAAGAAAGAACATAATCCAGGTCAAAGCAGCAATAGTAAAATCAATAGGTATAAAGTCACCGATAATATGGTCTATAACTATTGAAAGTCCCGTGACTCCGCCCGTGACGAGATTGAACGGCACAACGAATACCGCGCAGCCGAAAGCAAGCACCAGCGTGCCTAATATTATAAGTAAAATATTTTTTAACTGAAGTAGAATTTCAGCCCTTGTCCACTTTATTTTTTTCGTCATATTTACCTACC
Organism: Oscillospiraceae bacterium; assembly: GCA_015063385.1. Lineage (GTDB taxonomy): Bacteria > Bacillota > Clostridia > Oscillospirales > CAG-272 > UBA1740. The sequence goes on from SVUG01000011.1 coordinate 10,944, forward strand.
CAATATTTTCAGTATTATTCCTAACAATATATTTTACCACAAATCTAGTAAAGTTGCAAGAAAAAATACACATTTTCTCTCGCGCTTGACAATTTAAATGCTTTAAGCTATAATATTTCTATAAAATCAGAAAGGCTGTTTCCTTTATATGATAGAAATTGATAAGAAGAGCTTTACCTCAACTCTTACGCGTGCATTTGCGGCGAACGGAATGTCCTCGCTTCTCTCGCTTGAGAAAAATGAGAAATTCTACGCGCTGACCGTAAGAATGCTTGAGGAGAACGAAAAATATAATCTCACGGCTATTACCGAGCCGAGCAAAATTATCCTGAACCACTACGTCGACTGTGCGACGCTTGCGGCGAAGCTGAAAAAGGGTGCTACCGTCATTGACGTCGGTTGCGGTGCGGGATTCCCTACTCTGCCTCTTGCAATAGTTCGCCCTGACCTCAAAATCACGGCAATGGACTCGACGGCAAAGCGCGTAAACTACGTTGCAGAAACGGCAAAACTTCTCGGACTCGATAATGTCACCGCAATCACGATGCGCGCCGAGGACGGTGGAAAATCGCCCGAATACCGTGAAAAATTCGACTATGCCACTGCTCGTGCAGTCGCAGAAATGCGAACACTCGCAGAGCTTGCACTCCCGTTCGTTAAGGTAGGCGGTCAGATGGTTGCTATGAAGGGCAAAAACGCCGAATTTGAGCTTTCAGCAGCGAAAAAGGCTATCGCAACGCTTGGCGGAAGAAATACCGTCTGTGATATGATTACTCTCAAGGGAGATGGCGAGACTCTGACGCATCCGCTGATTATTATCGACAAAAAAGAGAAAACACCCACGGCGTACCCACGCCCATTCGCACAGATTTCAAAAAAACCGCTATAAACGAAAAGGCTGTCTTTTTCAAGACAGCCTTTTATTATTTTTCTTTCTTTTTCTTTTTAAAGGGCGCGAGGAGAAGTCCGATAATCTTTAAAACCAAATTTACAGGCATCCAAAGTATCTTAAAGAGCTTCTTTGTAAAGACTCTCGTCTTTTTGTTATTGTCCTTCTCTTTAATCATTCTATTGATTTTATCTTTATCAAGCCTTTCTACGTCTATTTCCTTGCCCTGCTCAATCCTAGCAAGATACTCCTCGTGCGTATACAGACCTACGTTTGCAACGAACTCGTAGGCATCCTTATTTTCATAATCGCTTTTTTCGTGATTATACCAGCCAAAGCTGTCTGCATACGAGTCGTGAAGAAGATTCCAGAACTCCCCCTTTGCCTCATCCCAAAGAAGATTGTAAATCTTATAGCAACGGCCCGCAGAGAGATTAAGGAATGATTTTGAGAGAGGAATATACATTCCGTAATGCATAAGATGCTTTTTTATCTTTGAATAAACCACGGGAACCTGCGCGTAATATTTACGGAAAAGCTTAGCACGCGACTGTTCGGAATATACTCTGTGGTGAATGAGAGTTCCCTCAACTCTACCTATACGCTCTGCAAGAGATAGCGCCGTGCATACGAAATGAACGTCCTCAAAAACGTAAAGCTCAGTGTCAAAAGAAAGTTCCTTTTCTCTTATAAAGCTGGTACGGAAAAGCTTGTTCCAGACATATCCCGTCGCGCTCTCTAGTATGTAATCGGGAAATTCGTTTTTCGAAACTACTGCACCGGGGGTGAAGATGTTCGCATGAGTCTCCTCAGTCGGCATCGTGAACTTATCCTGCACAGAGTTGTAGAGGTCAAACTGTGCCACAGCCATATCCAGCTCATCCTTGACCGCTATTTCATAAAGCGACTGGAGAAGCGTATTCTCACAAAAATCATCTGCATCAAAGAAGATTATAAACTCACCCCTTGCACGCGCCAAGCCCTTGTTTCTGGCAATAGACGGTCCTGCATTATTCTCTGTGAGTATTCTTATACGGTCATCATAGGTCTGCATTTCTCTGACAATAGAGAGAGAATTGTCGGTAGAGCCGTCGTCAACGCAGATAAGCTCAAGCTCGGTGAGCGTTTGCGAAAGCACCGAGGAAATGGCACTGGCAAGATACTGCCCTGCGTTGTATATCGGCATTACGACCGACACCTTAATGTTGTTATCCATAAATCATAACCTTTTCACAAAATATGTCGTTTTATTGCTTTAACATTATTTTAACATTTCATCCGACAAATGTCAAGCAAATTATACATTTTGTAATTTTCTATAAGCAAGCAGAAAAATAAGCACTTTAAAAAATCGCAAAAAATATACCGGTCACTCTGGCATTTTTCAGCTGAGCAACCGGTATTTTGTAAATTTAAGTTGTCAAATATGCAGTTTTACCGAGGTTTTATACCTCAGCGCTTGCAAGCTCGAGAACTTCTTCCTCTTCCTCAGGAGCAAAGCTAGCCTCTGCATCGGTGATTATAACGTCGTCATTTTCCTTGCCGCTATCATCAATCTCAATAGCACGATACTTGCCAAGACCTGTACCTGCGGGAATGAGCTTACCGATAATAACGTTTTCCTTAAGACCGAGAAGCTTATCCTGCTTGCCGTTGATGGCAGCCTCGGTAAGAACTCTGGTGGTCTCCTGGAAGGATGCTGCAGAAAGGAAGGACTCGGTCATAAGAGCTGCCTTGGTTATACCGAGAAGCAGGGGCGCACCCTCTGCCTTGCGAAGAGAGATTTCTCCTGCGGCAATTCTCTCCTCGATTTTCTCGTTAGCCTCGCGGAACTCAATGATGTCAACCTTCGTACCAACGAGAAGTTCAGTATCACCTGCGTCCTCAATCTCAACCTTACGAGTCATCTGACGAGCGATACACTCGACGTGCTTATCGTTAATTTCAACGTCCTCGCCTCTATACACCTTCTGAACCTCTCTGATGATGTAATCGTATACAGCATCGATACCGCTCATATGGAGTACGTCTGCAGGGTTAAGGAAGCCCTCGGTAAGCTGCTGACCGCGCTTAACCTCCTGACCGTCCTCAATGCAAAGTCGCATACCGAAAGGAATTTCGTATACAACCTCTTCTGCAACAGGCTCAACGGGATTCTGAATAATAACCTTTGAGAGCTTCTTGTCGGAAACGATTCGAGCAGTACCGGTATATTCGGTCACAACCGCAGTCTTCTTGGGACGGCGAGCCTCAAAGAGCTCCTCGACTCTGGGAAGACCCTGAGTAATATCCGAACCTGCGACACCACCGGTGTGGAAGGTTCTCATCGTAAGCTGTGTACCGGGCTCACCTATGGACTGTGCTGCAATAACGCCGACCGCCTCACCGATAGCAACGGTAGTGCCGTGTGCAAGGTCTGCACCGTAGCAGTGAGCACAAACACCGCGCTTTGCAAGACAGCGGAGAATGGTACGAACCTCAACTGAGGTAATGCCTGCTGCAATAATATCGTTAGCCATGTTCTCATCCATCATAGTGTTGGCGGGAACGATAAGCTCACCTGTTTCTTCGTTAACGACGTCGTTAACCGTATATCTGCCGACGAGACGTTCAAAGAACTTCTCAACAACTACCTGACCTGCAACGATGTCCGAAACAACGATACCGGACTTAGCGCCGCAATCCTCCTCACGAACGATAACGTCCTGAGAAACGTCTACGAGACGACGTGTAAGATAACCCGAGTCAGCGGTACGAAGCGCGGTATCCGAAAGCGACTTACGAGAACCCTTTGCACCCATAAAGTACTCAAGCATCGTAAGACCTTCACGGAAGTTAGACTTAATAGGAATTTCGATAGTCTTACCGTTTGTCGCGAACATAAGTCCACGCATACCGGCAAGCTGACGCATCTGCTTGATAGAACCACGGGCTCCCGAGGTAGCTATCATGTTAAGGGAATTATATTTGTCAAGGTTTGCAATAAGAGCATCGGTGACGGCGTTTGTGGTCTTATCCCAAACGTCGATAACCTGCTTGTAGCGCTCGTCGTCGGAAAGCTCACCCCAAGCGAAGAGCTCGTTAACCTCGTCAACCTGCTTGGATGCCTCCTCAAGAAGCTGCTTCTTTTCGGGAGGAATGGTCATATCGTAAACCGAAATGGAAAGCGAACCTCTGGTCGAGTACTTATAACCCATAGACTTGATTTCGTCAAGAACCTTTGCAGCCTCTGCAAAGCCGTGGTGCTTGATAGTAAGGTCTACTATCTCCTTGAGCTTTTTGGAGGTGGTAGCAAAGTTGATTTCAAGACCGAAGGGATCAACGCTTCTGTCAACGTAGCCGAGGTCCTGAGGAATTCTCTGGTTGAATATAAGTCTACCGTAGGTAGCGTCGATAAGCGCACTCTTTTCCTCGCCGTCGATAACCTTGGTCACTCTGACCTTAATTGCAGCGTGCATGCCGAGACGCTTATTCTCATAAGCCATTTCAACCTCGTTGAAGTCACGGAACACCCTGCCCTCACCGATTTCACCGGGATGGTCGATAGTAAGGTAATAAGAACCAAGGACCATATCCTGAGAAGGAACGGTGACAGCCTTACCTGAAACAGGCTTCAAAAGGTTATTAGCAGAGAGCATAAGGAATCTTGCCTCTGCCTGTGCCTCACTGGAAAGCGGCACGTGAACGGGCATCTGGTCACCGTCGAAGTCGGCGTTGAACGCAGGACATACGAGCGGATGAAGCTTGATAGCTCTGCCCTCTACGAGCACGGGCTCAAATGCCTGAATGGAAAGGCGGTGAAGTGTAGGCGCACGGTTAAGAAGAACGGGGTGCTCCTTGATTACGTACTCAAGAGCGTCCCAAACCTCAGGCGCTACCTTATCTGCCTTTTTCTTTGCATCTCTGATGGAGTTAGCCTTCTGAGTCTCGATAAGACGCTTCATTACGAAGGGCTTGAAGAGCTCAAGAGCCATTTCCTTGGGAAGACCGCACTGATAAATCTTAAGCTCGGGACCTACAACGATAACCGAACGGCCAGAGTAGTCAACACGCTTACCAAGAAGGTTCTGACGGAAGCGTCCCTGCTTACCTCTGAGAATCTCGGAAAGAGATTTAAGAGGTCTGTTGGAAGCACCGGTCACAGCCTTGCCGCGCTTACCGTTATCAATAAGAGCGTCAACGAATTCCTGAAGCATACGCTTCTCGTTTCTGATAATAATCTCAGGCGCTCTCATCTCAAGGAAGTGCTTAAGACGGTTGTTTCTGTTAATTACTCGTCTATACAGCTCGTTAATATCGGAAGCAGCAAATCTACCACCGTCAAGCTGTACCATAGGACGAATATCTGCAGGAAGCACGGGAATAGTTTCGAGTATCATCCACTCGGGACGGTTGCCCGACTTTCTGAATGCCTCGACTATCTCGAGTCTCTTAATAATCTTTACTTTTTTAGGACCTGAGGACTCGGCAAGCTTCTCACGAAGCTCCTTGGAAAGCGCCTCAAGATCTATCTCAGCAAGAAGCTCGCGAACTGCCTCAGCACCCATTCCGGCTCTGAAGTCGTCCTCGTACTTTTCTCTTGCGCTCTTATACTCTGCATCGGTCAGAAGCTGCTTCTTCTCAAGAGGAGTGCTTCCGGGATCGATAACGATGTATCTTGCAAAGTAAAGAACTCTCTCAAGAAGTCTGGTGGACATATCAAGGATTGCACCCATTCTAGAGGGAAGCGCCTTGAAGTACCAGATGTGAGAAACAGGAGCAGCAAGCTCGATATTACCCATACGCTCACGGCGTACCTTCTTGGTGGTGACCTCAACTCCGCACTTTTCGCAAATCTTGCCCTTGAAGCGAACTCTCTTATACTTTCCGCAAAGACATTCCCAGTCCTTAGTCGGACCAAAGATGCGCTCGCAGAAAAGACCGTCACGCTCTGCCTTCAGAGTACGGTAATTTATAGTTTCAGCCTTTGTGACCTCACCGTGCGACCATGAACGGATAAGCTCGGGAGAGGCAAGACCAATTTTTATTGAATCAAACGTATTTTTATCCATATCTGGAAAGTACCCTTTCTGTTTCATAGGGAGGCGGCGGCGACCCGCATACGCGGGCGCCGACTGTACGAGCTAAAAGCTCTGATTGCCGTCTCTAAATTTATTCCTCGTCGCCCTCGAAGTCGCCATCCTCTTCGTCATAGACGTAGTCCTCGTCATCGAAGAGAGCGTCCTCGTCATCATCAGCGAATTCCTCGTCAAATTCCTCGTCCTCATCCTCGGATTCGGAGTCAGCCTTCTTTTCTCTTTCAGCGTCAACAGAGCGCTCAACCTCTTCAATATTATTGAATACGGGTGCGTCGTCGTCGATTACGCCTGAGAGGTCAACGGTTTCGCCATTCTCATCAAGAACGCGGATGTCAAGGCAAAGAGCCTGAAGCTCCTTAACCATAACCTTGAAGGATTCGGGAATGCCGGGTGTAGGAATGTTCTGTCCCTTGACAATAGCCTCGTAGGTCTTGGTACGTCCTGCAATATCGTCAGACTTAACTGTGAGTATCTCCTGAAGAGTATATGCAGCACCGTATGCCTCGAGTGCCCAAACCTCCATCTCACCGAATCTCTGACCGCCGAACTGTGCTTTACCGCCAAGAGGCTGCTGAGTGACGAGCGAGTAAGAACCGATCGAACGAGCGTGGATCTTATCGTCTACGAGATGGTGGAGCTTGAGGTAGTACATTACGCCTACTGTGACAGGGTTGTCAAACGGATCGCCTGTACGTCCGTCGTAAAGAGTGACCTTACCGTCAATAACCTTGAGAGTCTGAGTCTTCATAAGGTTATGAAGCTTCTCGTCATCGTCAACTATAGACTGATCTACGCGCTGCAGATCCATCTTGCCGTCCTCACGAACGACCTCCATAAATACTGCCTTACCGCGTACAGACTCATTGGGACGGATGTCACGGGTGTACTTAGCCTGGCGAAGAAGCTCGAGAATATCGGTCTCCTTTGCGCCGTCAAATACGGGAGTCATTATCTTGATGCCGAGCTTTCTGCACGCGATACCGAGATGCACCTCAAGCACCTGACCAATATTCATACGTGAAGGAACGCCCAGCGGGTTAAGAACGATATCAAGAGGAGTACCGTCAGCAAGGAAAGGCATATCCTCGGGGGGAAGAATGCGTGAAACGACACCCTTATTACCGTGACGGCCCGCCATCTTGTCACCGACGGAAATCTTTCTCTTCTGTGCCACGTAAACGTGAACAACCTTATTTACGCCGGGAGCAAGCTCGTCGGAGTTGGAGCGGTCGTATACCTTAACGTCAACGACTACGCCGTACTCGCCGTGGCGCATCTTGAGCGAGGAGTCCTTAACCTCGCGCGCCTTCTCACCGAAGATTGCGCGAAGAAGTCTTTCCTCAGGGGTAAGCTCGGTTTCACCCTTAGGTGTGACCATACCGACAAGAATGTCGCCGGGGCGCACCTCGGTACCGATTCTGATAATACCGTCAGCGTCAAGGTTCTTCAGAGCCTCGTCACCAACGTTGGGAACCTCACGGGTAATCTCCTGAGCACCAAGCTTGGTGTCACGAGCCTCCTTGGTGAACTTTTCAATATGAATAGAGGTATACATGTCCTCACGAACGAGCTTCTCATTAAGAAGAACCGCGTCCTCGTAGTTATAACCCTCCCAGGTCATAAATCCGATAAGCGCATTCTTACCAAGCGAGATTTCACCGCCCTGAGTCGCGGGACCGTCGGCAATAACCTGTCCTGCCTCTACGTGATCGCCCTCGTTAACAATGGGGCGCTGGTTTACACAAGTGCCCTGGTTAGAGCGCTTGAACTTGATAAGATGATAGGTATCCTTTCTGCCCGAATCGGAGAGAATAACAATCTCCTCGCCAGATGCGCGCTCAACGGTACCTGCTTCCTTTGCAACGACTACTGCACCGGAGTCAACCGCTGCCTTGTACTCCATACCGGTAGCAACGATAGGCGAATCGGTGACCATAAGCGGAACTGCCTGCTTCTGCATGTTTGAACCCATGAGTGCACGGGTGTTGTCATCGTTTTCAAGGAAAGGAATACAACCTGCCGCAACAGATACAGCCATCTGAGGACAAGCGTCCATAAGGTCAACGTCAGTGGGTTCAACCTCGATGTACTCGGTGTTGAGTCGACAAATAACCTTCTTGTTCTTGAAATAACCGTTCTCGTCAAGCGATTCGTTCGCCTGAGCAACAACGTTGTTGTCCTCCTCGTCAGCGGTGAGGTATACAACCTCATCGGTCACGCGGCCGGTCTTCTTGTCGACGATTCTGTAAGGCGCTTTAAGGAAGCCGTAATCGCTGATTTTTGCGTAAGACGCAAGGTAGGAGATAAGACCGATGTTAGGACCTTCGGGTGTTTCTACAGGACAGATTCTGCCGTAGTGAGTATAGTGAACGTCACGAACCTCAAAGGACGCTCTGTCTCTGGAGAGACCGCCGGGACCAAGCGCAGACAGACGGCGCTTGTGAGTAAGCTCGGCAAGAGGGTTGTTCTGGTCCATGAACTGAGAAAGAGGCGAAGAGCCAAAGAACTCACGGATAGCGGTAGCTACCGGACGGGTATTGATAAGCGCCTCAGGACGAAGATCGTCAGCGTCGTGAGTAGCCATTCTCTCCTTGATGTTCTTGTCCATTCTCGACATACCGATACGGAGCTGGTTCTGAAGAAGCTCACCTACGCAACGAAGACGTCTGTTGCCAAGATGGTCAATGTCATCGGTGTTGCCGATGCCGTGAGTCAAGCAGAACAGGTAGTTAATGGATGCAAGTATATCTTCCTTGGTGATGTGCTTGGGAGAGAGCTCTGCAAATCTTTCAACGACGCGCTTTTTGATAAATCTCTCCTTAGCCTCGCCCTCAAAGCCCTCGGCTTCGGACTCTGCAATAATCTCGGAAAGTATGCCGTATCTTACCTTCTCGCCTTCCTTAACTCCGCAGTCGGAAAGGTCGTAGCCAAGCACAAGCTCGGGAAGAACGGTGTTGTTGCCGAATACCTTGACCTCTCTTTCGGTCTCGGTCTTAACGATAACCTCGTTTACAAGGCTGTTCTCAATAGCAATAGCAGCCTCGCGGGTAATCTTCTCGCCTGCTTCGCAAACTATCTCACCCGTAATGGGATTAACGACAGTCTCTGCAAGGGTGAAGCCCTCAATTCTTCTGGCAAGAGCTACCTTGCGGTTGTATTTATATCTACCAACTGCAGCAAGGTCGTATCTCTTCGGGTCGAAGAACATATTATTTATAAGTATTTCAGCACTCTCAACGTGAGGAGGCTCACCGGGACGGAGCTTCTTGTATATCTCCTTGAGCGCCTCATCACGATAGGAGGTACCGTTTTCCTCAGCAAGAGCGTTGCACTCATCCTTCATAAGAGTTGCCTTAAGCATCTCCTCGTTGCCGAACATTTCAAGGATAGCGTCGTCGTTATCCTCACCGGGAGCGGCAAGAGCTCTGATAAGAGTGGAAATCGGAATCTTGCGATTCTTGTCAATCTTTACGTAGAATATGCCCGCAGCGTCAGTCTCATACTCAAGCCACGCACCTCTGTAAGGGATAACGGTCGCGGTAAAGTTATGCTTACCCTGCTTATCCACCTCATCGGCATAGTACATTCCGGGAGAACGCACGAGCTGAGAAACGATAACGCGCTCTGCACCGTTGATAACGAAAGTACCGTTGTCGGTCATAAGCGGGAAATCGCCAAGGAATATCTGGGCGGTCTTAAGCTCGCCGGTAGCCTTATTGACAAGACGTACACCCACCTTCATATGAGCGTCGTAGGTGACCGAACGGTCTTTACACTCCTCCACAGGATACCTGGGAGTAGGGTCAATAGTGTAATCGGTGAACTCAATAGACAGATTACCGGTGTAATCAACTATTGGAGAAACGTCGCGCAGAACCTCGTTAAGTCCCTCTCTGAGAAACCACTCGTAAGAGTCCTTCTGCACCTCAATAAGATTCGGCATTTCTGTCGCTGCTTCAATCTTGGAAAAGCTTTGTCTTACGGTAGTGCCAAGCTTCCGGGGTTTAAGCATCATAAATAGAATCACTCCATTCCTGAAAATTTTCTGAGTCGTAATTGCCTGAACGTTTTTGTCGTTTTAGGCAAAATGTGCAATTTTGGGGTTGATTTTTGTGAATTTTCACGATTTTTTCCTGAAAAAAGGGCAGAAATCCCCCAAAGAAAAATGCAAGTATAATGCATTTTAATATTATATCATACTTTTTTTGTTTGTCAAGCCTTTTGGATAAATTTTCTAAACTTTTTTATTTATTCACCAAAAATGACGTATTGCGACAATTTCAAGTTTGGAATTTAATTTGTGGCAGAAAAGAGCGACGCACCGCCAAGGAGTGCGTCGCTCTTTTAATACTAATGTAAGATTTGAAAAGGATTATCACCCGACGATAAGCTGAATTACGGGTGCTATAATGGCAGGAATGAATATCGCGGGAGTCATATTTGCCGTTTTTATTTTGGTGCAGCCAAGAACGTTCGTACCTATCAGAATGATTATCAGCGAGCCTGTCATTGACATATAGCTTATCGACGCGGCAGGCAGAATATTGGTGATAAAACATCCGATAACAGAAAGCAATCCTTGATACGCGAGAACAAAAAATGCCGAAAAGGCACACCCAATGCCCAGCGTAGAGGCCATAACGAAGCATGCAACGCCGTCGATTACAGACTTAGCAAGCAGTATATCAGGCTTGCCCATAGCGTCCTGAAATGCACCGTTGACCGTCATAGCTCCAACGCAAAAAAGAAGGCTGCAGGAAACGAATCCCTGGGCAAAGCTTCCCTTCTCCGACTCGCGAGCAAATTTCTTTTCCAATTTCTCTCCGAGTCTGCAAACCCATTTGTCAATATCAATAAGCTCACCAATAAGAGTGCCTATGCCCATTGAAATAATCATAACCAAAACCTTAATGAGTCCGTCTGATAAAAATGCGTTTGCTGAAACGGCGGGAGCGGTCTCCAGCGCGCCGTCAATTCCTATGTAAATTACGCAAATTGCCATGGCTGACATAAGCGCGTCGCTGATTCTTTTCGGCACGCCTTTTTTAATTAGAGTTCCAAGCAATCCGCACGCTAAAACCGCAAAAAAGTTAACTATAGTTCCCAAAAAAGGCATATTTATCTCCGCTTTCAACATTCAAAGATTATTCACTGTTGTTTTTTTACAGCACCCACTGACATTATATCGCAAAGCTGTCCCGCTATAATATAATGTGCGACAAGCTTTATATCACAAGTAGCAAAAATACCCGTAAACGAGCTTGTAAATTTCATGTCCTCAATCGATGCCTTAGCTCTTCCAAGCGGATGATTGTGTGCTATCGCAACAGAGTGTGCACCCTTCTCAATAGCCACCGTCAAGGCTTTTCTGGGAGCGACCTCCGAGGAGTTTACAGTTCCCTCGCAAAGAAGCTCACATGCGGTAAATCTACCCCTTTCATCAAATGTCAAAAGATAGAGCTTTTCAACCGAATCACCAACGAACAGAGCTTTGAGATATTCTGCAATCGCCGCCTTCGTATGCAGAGAGCCAAATCCTAATTTGTCCGTCACGCGACGCGAGCTAACGTATGCAAGTGTTTTTATGAAGAAGGCGATTTTTTCCGAAAACTCTGTCACAATCTCGTGCTCAGAGGCGCACAAAACGTTTTCGATAGTCATGAATTTTGACAAAAGGCGATGTGCAACTTCCTCGGCACGCTTTCCCTCAATGGTTGAAATTAACGAAGAAAAATACTCAAAATTACGCTTATTGTAGCCCAAGTCGTTGCTCATATCCGATTTGCATTCAGAGGTTTCGTCAGGAATGCTTTTAAAGAACTTTTCTGCAAGGTTCGGCTGCAATAGTCTTTGAGTGAAGCCCTTTGCAGAGCCTAGCGTAAAATATGAATCGCCGCAAATCACGTAATGCTCTGCGTGCAATATTCCTATAGAAGCAAGAGCTTCTGTAATCACCTCGTGCGTCACCCTATCCCCTCGCACGGGCAGAAAGGGCCGTGAGGGTGATTGTGCGCTGAAATCACAACGGAGGCGCGCACGCCGACCGCCGCGTCCATAAAAGCCTTTGGTCTTACCCCGGCAGACGAATAGTCAAGCTCGTAAATCGTTTTCTTTCCAATCAGCCTCATATTATTATCGAGCAAAAGCACGACAACCGACGGCTTCGTTTCATTTTTAAAATGCTCTGTAAGATAATGGCCGACCGCTCTGTAATTTGAAAAATCCTCGGCACATTCAGGCATAAATTCAGCACCGAGAATTCCCGAAAGCTCGCCCACCGCCATGAGAAAATCAGCCGTCCTCTCTCCAACGCCCGAAACCGACGTAAGAGCATCGCGCTCTGCTGACAACACACCGTCAAGTCCGCCAAACGTTGCAAGAAGCTTTTTTGCTATTGGATTCGTATCCTTGTATGGAATGACGTGATACAAGAGCATTTCAAGCAGCTCGTATGTATCGAAAATGCGTTGTCCGTGAGACAGGAGCTTTGCGCGCATGCGCTGCCTGTGACCCTCATGGATACGGCTGTCGTCTATGTAATTTTCCATAAGAGTCCCTCCTGTTGTTTGATGATTTACGCTCTGTATACGGCTTTATTTAAAAATTCAGCCGATACCTCGGGGTTAAAGCTCGCCGGCTTTGTAAGCCTCAACATGTTTATTTTCATTCCCTGCTTGGAGAAATTTCTCTCGTACTCGGTCATAATATTGCCCTCATTCCATTCGGATGCGTGCAGGTCGCGCGTCACAACGTCGGGAACAAGGTCCATAGCCTCAATTTCTTCAAGAGAAAAATCAAAAAGCAAAGCGTTATCGGTCTTGAAATTGATGCTTCCTCCATCGCGAAGCAGATTCATATACATTGCAAGATAACGTCTGTGAGTGAGACGGCGCTTTGCGTATCCCTTCTTTGACCAAGGGTCAGAGAAATTCAGGAATATAGCATCAACCGTACCGGGCGCAAAAATATGCATAAGATTGTCTGCCGTATCGATAACGAATCGCAGATTATTAAGCTCTCCGTACTCGCCCGAGCTAGCTTTCTCTGCACATAAAACCACGCAGTCGGTCACCCTTTCCATAGCGAAATAGGCAGTATCTGAATGGCGCTGTGCCATTGCACAGGCAAACCCACCCTTTCCTGCGCCTATTTCAAGGAAAACCTTACCGAGTCCATCGCCTATTTGTGCCGCCGGATCGCTCATAACCTTATCGGTAGTAAAAAGATATTTTTCACAAGCAGCAAGGCGCTCCGCCGAGTGCTTTTTCTTTCTCATTCTCATAGTGTTTAAACACCGCTTTCTTTATAAAATGCCTAGTTTTGTAAATTGTAGTTTACAAAAATGCTGTTATTCGTCGTTTTTGCTAAATTCAGTAAGACGAAGTCCGGGGTTATCCTCAAGCACCCAGCGAATAGTCCACTCACTAGTGAAGATAAGCAGATTTTTGCCCCTGAAGTCCTGAACCCATTTAGTGTCGTGCGAGAGCTTAAGGTTTTTAGGATCGAGGTCCTCGTTCTCTATCCAACGTATCTGGCTATAGCCCATATTTGTACGGCGCAAATCACAGCCGTACTCATTCTTGAGTCTGTATTCAAGCACCTCGAACTGAAGTACGCCTACAACACCAACTATAACGCGCTCAAGACCTGAATTGGGCTCGAAGAATATCTGAATTGCACCCTCTTGTGCAATCTGGTTCATACCCTTGGCAAACTGCTTACGCTTCATTGAGTCAACCTGCTCAACGAGTGCAAAGTGCTCGGGAGCAAAGGTGGGAATACCCTCGAATTTTATCTTTTTTCCTTTCTCGCAGACGGTATCGCCGATTGAGAAAATACCGGGGTCAAACACACCAATAATATCACCGGCATACGCCTCGTCGATAACCTCACGCTCGGAAGCCATCATCTGCTGCGGCTGGGAGAGACGGAACGCCTTCTGTCCCTGAACGTGATAATAATCCTTGCCGCGCTCAAACTTGCCAGAGCAGATACGCATAAAGGCAATACGGTCACGGTGTGCCTTGTTCATATTTGCCTGAATTTTAAAGACAAATGCAGAGAAATTCTCGTCAAACGGGTCTATTATATTGCCCTCGGCAACTCTGGGGAGAGGCGAGGTTGTCATTTTAAGGAAATGCTCAAGGAAGGGCTCAATACCGAAATTATTAAGCGCAGAGCCGAAGAACACCGGCGAGAGCTTGCCGTGACGAACCTTTTCAAGATCGAAATCGCCGCCGGCTGCCTCAAGCAGCTCTATCTGCTCGCAAAATTCCTTGCGCTGATTTTCACCAACCAGCTCGTCAAGCTTGTCGGTATCGCTTATATCGAGGTCAATGCCGTGAATTCTGTCACGACCTCTGTGAGAGTCACCAAAAGAAAGCAGCGAACGCTTGTCGCGGTCGTAAACGCCCTTGAACTTCTCTCCGCAGCCGATAGGCCAGTTCATCGCATAGGTAGCGATGCCAAACTCGGTCTCCAGCTCGTCGAGCAGGTCAAAGGGGTCTCTTGCCTCGCGGTCCATTTTATTGATAAAGGTGAAAATCGGAATATCGCGCATAGCGCAGACCTTAAAGAGCTTCCTTGTCTGCGGCTCAATACCCTTTGCCGCGTCGATAACCATTACCGCAGAGTCCGCCGCCATAAGCGTACGGTAGGTATCCTCCGAGAAATCCTGGTGACCCGGGGTGTCAAGAATATTGATGCAATATCCGTCGTATTCAAACTGAAGCACCGACGAGGTTATAGAAATACCTCTCTGCTTTTCAAGCTCCATCCAGTCAGAGACTGCGTGCTTATCGTTCTGCTTGCCCTTTACCGAGCCGGCAGACTGTATAGCGCCTCCGTAAAGCAAGAACTTTTCAGTCAAGGTGGTCTTACCCGCGTCGGGGTGAGAGATTATCGCAAAGGTGCGTCTTCTTTTAATTTCAGATGCAAAATCAGCCATTTTCTTCCTTCTGCGGTAAAAAACCGCATACTTCCCATTTTAATTTTAACCTTATAATTTTAGCATATAAAAATATTTTTGTCAACACTTGGGAAATATTTATAAAGCAATATCTCAAAATAAAAAATAAACAACGCATTAGAGTTAAATCGGTTGACAAATCTTCGTTTTTTTTATATAATATGTGTGTAATTTTTTAGCGGAGCATAAAATGAAAATAAAAGCAATACTTTTTGACCTGGACGGCACGCTACTACCGATGGACCAAGATATATTTCTCAAAGCGTATTTCAGTGGAATTTCTGCTCATCTTGCGCCGCGCGGATACGTTCCCGAGGAACTGATAGCGGCTATCTGGCGCGGTACTGCCGCTATGATAAAAAATAACGGTACAAAGAGCAACAGGCAGTATTCTGGGATGTATTTTCTAGCATTTACGGCGAAAGAGCACGTGCTGACGAGCCTTATTTTGAGGAGTTTTACCGCGAAAAATTCCCGAAAATTCAGTCCTCGTGCGGATATAATTCAAAATCACGCGAGCTTTTAGATAATCTTCACGCTTTGGGGCTTAAAGCCGCGCTGGCTACCAACCCCATCTTTCCTGCCATCGCAACTCGCGAGCGTATAAGGTGGGCGGGTCTTACCGAGAGCGACTTTGAGCTTATAACAACCTACGAAAACATTGGCGTATGCAAGCCCAATCCCGATTATTTTAAAGAGGTTGCCGAGCGAATCGGGGTTGCTCCCGAGGAGTGCCTGATGGTTGGAAACGACGTTGGCGACGATATGCCTGCAGAAAAGCTCGGTATGCGCGTATTCTTGCTCACCGACTGTCTTATAAATAAAGACGGCGAGGATATCGAGAAGTATCCTCACGGTGATTTTGACGCGCTTTTCAAGTACATTGAAAATTCAATATAATTTTGAGGTTTTATGAAAAATATAATTAAAATTGCACTTCTTGTGCTGACTCTTTCTCTCCTTGCTTCCTGCGCTCCAAATGAAAACGGCGGTGATAACGGTGGCGGGGGCGGCGGTCAGGCGTTCACTCTTAAAGCTACGGTA
Source organism: Oscillospiraceae bacterium (assembly GCA_015063385.1). Classification (GTDB taxonomy): domain Bacteria; phylum Bacillota; class Clostridia; order Oscillospirales; family CAG-272; genus UBA1740. The sequence continues at coordinate 26,923 of SVUG01000011.1, forward strand.
AATGCCGTTGGAGAAAAAATCGAGGTTGACGTAATCGAGGGTGAATACGCATCAGGTATTTACTGGGTTATAGTCTCCGATGAAACCGAGCTTATCGGTAAAAACGGCAAAAAAATAGCGAAGTACGACATAAAGGTCGGCGATACGCTTGAGATAGTCTATAACGGACAGGTAATGATGAGCTATCCGCCACAGATTGTCGCAAGAAAGATAACGGTATTATGAAAAAGCAGTTAAACGTGCTGATTACCGGTGCCGCCTCAGGAATCGGTGGCAGCATTGCCGATAGGTTTTTGAGTGAGGGGCACAGAGTTTTTTCCTTGGATATTAAAGGAATTCCCAAGAGAGAAAATCTTTCTCACCGTGTGCTTGACGTCACTGATTTTAGCGCCGTATCAGCTTATGCCGAGGAGCTTTCAGCGATGGGCGTCAGGCTTGATATTATTATAAGCGCCGCGGGCATACACGCTATGGCATCACTCGTCGAGGATGACGTCGAGGCTATGAAGCGCCTCATTAACGTCAATCTTGTCGGCAGTATGCATATCGTTCGCGCTATGCACCGTCTTCTGTCAGGGGACGGCAGAATAATTATAATCACAAGTGAGGTTGCAGGATTTGACCCTATGCCCTTTAACGGTCTTTATACCGTATCCAAAACAGCGCTTGAGTCTTACGCGCAGGCTCTGAGACAGGAGCTTGGCCTTATCGGGCAAAAGGTGATTACGATTCGCCCGGGAGCCGTGAAAACCCCTCTTGCAGACGGCTCAATTAAGGCAACGGCTGACCTTGCAGAGAGGACTGTCCTTTATCAAAGGGGGGCAAAGCGCTTCTCTTCCATAGCAAGCAAATTTATGGGCAAGCCCATCGAGCCTTGGGTGCTCTCCGCCCTCGTTTACAAGGCGGCTACAAAAAAGCACACAAGGCTTGTTTATAAAAAACATCAGAATAAAGGGCTCGTGCTTCTTAATCTTCTTCCGTTGAGATTGCAATGTGCAATAATTAAGCTGCTTCTAAACAAATAGTTTTGCAAAAAAGAAAGGAAATATAGCAAAATGACAACCAAACCTTACATTATTCCTTCTCCAAAGTCAATCAATTTTCTTGCCACCGAGAATGCAAGAGCAACCGTTGATGCAACAATTTCAGTATTGTCCGACAAACTTGTTGGCTCAGACAAGGCATTTGCCGACATGGCAAAAAAGCTCTATGATGTAGAAATCGGAGTCGGCCGCGGAATTGTAATTAAGGAAAACGCATCTCTTGTCGGAGGCGAATACACCCTCAGGGTTGCAGATAGTGTAATTGTTGAAGCTGGCGACATAGACGGTGCTACATACGCTCTTTCAACGCTTATTCAGATTATGGAGGTGTGCAAGGGCGGCATTTCAGTGCCTGTGGTTGAAATTTCCGACAAGCCCGACTGTGAATACCGCACGCTGATGGTTGACCTTGCAAGAAAGTGGCACCCATTTAATACGCTTCTTAACTACGTTGATCTTTGCTATCTCTATAAAATAAAATTCCTGCATCTTCACTTCACCGACAGTCCGAGCTACACTCTGCCGAGTGACAAATTCCCTAAAATTCCTACGCCCGACAGACACTACACGAAGGCTGAAATTGCCGAGCTTAACGAGTATGCAAGAGTAAAAAATATTGAAATTATCCCTGAGTTTGACGTTCCCGGACACGCAAGACCTATAGTGACGGCATATCCCGAGCTCTTTGCAAACATTCCCACAGGTGCTGAGGACAGTGAGGACTTTGCGCTCTTCTTTGCTGATATAAAGCAGAATGTTATCTGCGTCGGCAAGGAGGGCATTATGGATACGCTGAAGACTCTGGCGAAGGAAATCATTGATATGTTCCCCTACTCCCGCTATCTTCACATTGGCGGTGACGAGGCAAATATTGGTGAGTGGAAGAACTGCCGCACCTGCCAGGAATATATGGCAAAGCACGGAATTGACGGCCCTCGTCCCCTTTACACACACTTTATTAAGCTTATGACCGACGTCGTGCTTGAGCTTGGCAAGACTCCTATCGTATGGGAGGGCTTCCCCCGTGAGGGCAGCGAGGAAATTTCGCGCGACGTTATCGTGACTGCATGGGAGTCCTATTACCACCTCGCACCAGAGCTTATTGAGGAGGGCTTCAAGATTACCAATGCGTCCTGGGAGCCACTCTACACCGTTCCAGCAGGTCACAGAGTCGTAGAGAGCGGCAGATGGTATCCCGACGATATTATGGACTGGAATCTCTACACCTGGAAAAACTGGAATCAGAAGACCGCGGCATACGAGAAGCCTATCGTTATCGAGCCTACCGAGCAGGTGCTCGGCGCAACATTCTGCGCCTGGGAAAACGACTACGACGGCGAAATTGCAACAGTAAGAGAAAATCTCGCCGCTATGAGTGAGAAGGTCTGGAATATAACCTCCACCGTCACAAAGGAAGAAATGAAGGCATCACTTGAAAAAATTCTTCCCCTCGCAGAAAAGCTAACTTAATAAAGCTAAAGCCGCCCGAACATTTGGGCGGCTTTTTTTATGTTTCATTATATATTTTCTCTGCGATTTCAACGATTTTTCGGACTTCCTCGGGCTTTGCGGTGCGAAGCGGCTTCTTTCTGGGCATTCCCCATACGTCAAAGAGTGTGGGACCTATCCATTCACCTGCTTTGCAGTCCTCAAAAATGGCACGGAGCACCGAAAGACAGGCGCGGCGCGGATGCATGAAGATTATCTTCATCGGGTGCTTGATTATTGCAAAAATCAGCTTCGGATAATGTGCGGTGATTCCCGTAAATGTAATACCGGGGTGGGCGACTGCTATCTTTCCCTCGTCTGCAAGAGCGAAGAGCGAATAGGTAAGGTAGCGTTTGGCATTTCCGTAAACGAGGCTCGCCTTTTTGCGAGTGGCAAAGTCAACGTCCCCCTCGTCAATTTTCGAGTAATTATGTGCTATGCTTCCTACGGCAATAACCTTGCCTCCGCGCTCCTTTATAGATGGAAGAAGCTTGCGCGCAAGATAGTAGGGCGATATGAAATTTATAGTAAACACGTTGTCGTATCCGTTATCGAGCGTGCATCTCGGTATACTGTACGCACCCGCGTTGAGTATAAGATAATCTATCGGCATATTGGCAAGGGCGTCTGCCGCAGACTTAACCGACGGAATATCGGTCATATCAACCGTTATATGCGTAATTTTCATTCCCGAAAACATACTGCGAAGCTCATCGGCAAGTGCGATGGATTTTTTAAGATTTCTGTCCAGCAGCACAAGTGATGCTCCAAGCGAGCCAAGATGCATGCACAGCTCGCGTCCGAGTCCACCCGTTGAGCCGCTGATTGCCACCGTTTTGCCCGAAAGAGACTCGGTGTTTTGCTTTATCCATTTTTTTATGTTCATTGTGGGCTTACCTTTTGTTTTTTATTCTATTTTATCACAAACGTCATTTTTCTTCAATAGCATATTAAAAAAAGCGTTGAATATTGGAAATTTTTGTGGTATAATTTAGGTGTATAAGATTTTGGGAGGACGTTATGAAGAAGCTTTTATCTTTATTTTTAGTTCTTGTTATATCAATTTCAATGCTTGCTTCCTGCTCGGTTGTCGAAGAAATGCTCGGCGCAGAAGAGAGCACTGAAGGCGGCACAGACCGTGACAACGGATACAAATACACCGATTTCACCGACGAGGAAAAGGAAATTCTCACAGAATCGGTTGGCACGATTATTCCGTTTATCCCCTGTCAGAAATACTATTTTGAGGGCATTTACGACAAGGCTGATTTTGGTGACGGAGTAAAATATTATACTACGGGAAACACCCGTGCAGATTTTGAGAGCTACAAGGACCTCTATTCTGATTACGAATTTATGGGAACCTATACCGACGAGTTCGGCGACACCTGGTACACCTACGAAAACGATAAAGTGACCGTTAATATTTCCTACTACGTCTATTCCGGTGTCAGCTACATAGACGTTCTCGTATACCAACGAACCAATTCAGGCAATGTCGATGATAACACTGGCGGAAATACCGGAAACGATAACACAGGTGGAAACACCGGAAACGACAACACAGGCGGAAACACCGGAAACGATAACACAGGCGGAAACACCGGAAACGATAACGCAGGCGGAAACACCGGAAACGATAACACAGGTGGAAACACAGGAAACGATAACGCAGGCGGTACTGTCAACGATACAAACGGATACCGTGCAATAGACTTCACCAGAGCACAGAACGTTAAGGACGTCACCGACCAAGGATACTATCTTGGAGGCTGTCCCACCACGGGCTCTCCTGCGGTTCTTGTTATTCCCGTAGAATTCAGTGACGTGACTGCACAAAGCAAGGGATACACAACCGATACGCTCCTCAAGGCGTGGAGCGGTGACGCCGATGATACCGATTACCACTCGGTTCACGATTATTATTATATTTCAAGCTACGGCGAGCTCGACTTGGATATCACCGTGCTTGACTTCTGGTTCCGTCCCGAGAAAGCAAGCAGCTACTACGAAAGCGCAACCATCGATTACTACGGTGAGGATACCGCAATAGGCGACCAAATTATAATGGACGAGGCGCTGAAGTATCTAGACGAAGAAAAGGGCATGGATTTGTCGGAATTCGACTCTGACAACAACGGTATGATTGACGCGGTAATACTTATCTCTACTCTTGACGTAGGTGAGGACGATTTCCATTGGGCATACAGATATTGGAACATTTACACTGATGAAGATGAATACTATTACGAGTATGACGGAGTAAGTGCAAACGACTATCTCTGGGCATCATATCAGTTCATTCACGAATCATACGACTACTCAGGCGAGACCACGTATTCCGACACAAGCGTTATAAATACGTATACCTACATTCACGAGTTCGGTCACGTGCTCGGCGCTGACGATTACTACGACACCTCGTATTCGGGTGATAATTCACCTCTTGATGGATATGATATCATGGATTCTATGACGGGCGACCACAACGCATATACCAAGTTCAATTACGGCTGGCTCACCGAATCAAGACTCGTCACAACCACAACCTCTACGACTCTGACTCTTGAGGCGTTTGAAAAGAATGGCGACACGATAATTATCGCTAATAATTGGAGCGACACGCTCGGCGCATACCAGGAGTATTACATAGTAGCTTACTACACAAACAGTGGGCTGAATTCGGGTGATTACGGATATTTTGAACGTGACGGAATAGTTGTTTACCACGTAAACGCAACTCTTAGCTCTGAGACCAGCGACGGTGAGACCTACTACGACGTAAAGAACAACAACACCGACCCCTCTGACGATTACGGAACAGAGGATAACTTGATTGAGTTTGTCAAGACCGCAGGCGGAAGCTTCACTTACATAGCAGGGGACACGCTCCCCACCGTAAAGGACGACAACGGTAAAAACCTTGGATACACCTTCACGGTTGACTCACTTGACGCAGATACCGCAACTATAACATTCACCAAAAAGTAAAAAATAATGGCTGGATTTTCCAGCCATTATTTTTTATCCAAGCACGATATCCATAACGAACATCAGTGCAAATCCAACGAGAAGCGCGTAGGTTGCGCCACGCTCACCGCCGTGTGCGTGGGTTTCGGGTATCATTTCGTCACTTATAATATAAAGCATCGTTCCGCCCGCGAATGCCAGCGCAAACGGCAGAATCACCGTGGCAACACTTACCGCGAAATATCCTATCAGAGTACCGATAACCTCAACCAGTCCGGTGAGAAGCGCAATCAGAAGCGTGCGCTTTTTAGAAACGCCTGACGCAAGCATAGGGCCTATAATTACCATACCCTCCGGGATATTTTGGAGTGCAATACCCCCCGCTATAACAAGTGCCTGTGCGGTGTTCTCCGAGCCGAAGCCTACGCCTGCCGCAATGCCCTCGGGCAGATTGTGTATTGCTATTGCAAGAACGAAAAGAAGAATTTTAGATAGATTTTTATTCTCGTGCGACTCTATTTCCGAGCCCGCAAGCCTATGCAAGTGAGGAACGAGCTTGTCAGTCAAGTTAAGGCATAGTGCACCTGCAAAAATACCTATTACCGTCACAAAGAGTCCTATCGCCTCACCGTAAGTCTCTTTTCCGTATGCAAAGGACGGCTCAACAAGTCCGAAAACCGACGCCGCAAGCATAACTCCTGCTGCAAAGGAGAGAACAATGTCCGAAAACTTGTGAGTCACGTTTTTGAATACGAAGCCAAGCAAAGCGCCGACAGCCGTCGCTCCGCCAACTCCAAGTGCGGTAAGCAAAACCATATCAAATCCGCCGTTCATTTTTCTTTCCTTTCCGTTTTTTGTAAAGTATAGTTGTCTTTTTTAGATTAAAGTGCGTTTACAAATCTCATAAACGCCGCCTTGCCCTCGTCGTCGCGCTTGAACACTCCGGCGTCGATGAGCACCTTTTCAAATACCTTTCCAATTTCTGCCTCGAGTATCTCTCTTGCGTTATCAGGCGCAAATTCGGGGTGGGACGAAAGCACCTCGTCTGCCCACTCTGCGTGCGAAGCAATAGAAGGAATTTCAGAAATATTTTTGCCCGAAAGCATAGCCGATTCAAGCTCGACAATTTCGTTCGCGAGTCTTGCGGGCAAAACGGCAAGTCCCATAACCTCGATAAGTCCGATATTTTCTTTCTTTATATGATGAAGCTCGGGTGCGGGGTGGAAAAGACCGAGAGGTCTATCAGCAGTCGTGATATTGTTGCGAAGCACGAGGTCGAGCTGATACTCCTCTCCCGATTTTCTTGCGATAGGCGTCACGGTTGAGTGCTTCACACCGTCAAGCTCGGCAAAAATGTTTACCGCAGGGTCACTATAAGCACGCCAAGCCTCGAGCACGTGGTTTGCCGCAAGAGCAAGCTCGGCACGGTCGGCCGAGGAAAGTCTGACGACTGACATAGGCCATTTGACCACACCCGCACTGACACTCGGGTAATCGCTCATTTTAAACTCGCGCTCAATAGGCGCCGTTTCCATAGCAAACGTGTATTTTCCGCCCTGGAAGTGCTCGTGCGAAAGAATTGAGCCGCCAACTATAGGCAAATCGGCATTCGAGCCGACAAAATAATGCGGAAGATAATCTACAATATCAAGAAGCTTGCCGAAAACGGCAGCGTCTATCTGCATAGGCGTGTGCGATGCGTTAAACGCGATGCAGTGCTCGTTGTAATATCCGTATGGCGAGTACTGAAGCGCCCATTTTTCACCCCCGACGGTAATTGGAATCGGGCAAAGATTCTGTCTTGCAGGGTGGGTTGCATGTCCTGCAAAGCCTGCATTCTCAATGCAAAGCTGGCACTTCGGGTAGCTTGCCGACTTTGCTGCACCTGCCGCGGCTATATCGCGAGGGTCCTTCTCGGGCTTGGAGCGGTTTATGGTTATATCAAGTATGCCGTACTCCGAGTCGTAGGTCCATTTGAGGTCCTTCTCTATTCTTCCTGCTCTGACGTAATTTACGTCACGGCTGAAGCGATAATAAAAATCTGTAGCAGCCTCGGGGCTCTCCTCGTAAGCCTGCTCAAAGGCGTGTATAATCTCACGGGGCATAGGAGTCAAAATTCCCATAAGACGAGTATCAAAGAGGTCGCGCGAGCCCTGTGTATCGGGTATAATTCCGCGCTCGACGGCATACTCCACAAGCGGACAGAGAACCTCGTCAACCGACATACCCGCTGAGCCTGCCGAGCAGTCCTCCCACTCGGAAAGGCCAAGCACCTCCATAAGCCTGTTGCGAACGACGTAAACGTCGTCTGCCGTGATAAGATTAGTTCTGACACCGTAATCAATAAGTCTTTGAACTGCCAAGGAAATCATTTTTATCGCCCCTTAAAATAAAATAGTAAATTTATTATATCAAAAAGCATTCAAAAATTCAAGGAGTTTTTACATATTTATAAAAGAAAAACCGAGGGGTACAAAAGCCCCCCGGAATCTTTCTTTTTAATTGAATCTTACTATTTTATTTGCAAGCCTATAAATGAACACTGCAAAATTCTGACCAAATCTGCCGGGCAGACAAATTAGTGATAACGGTGTACGATAGCGGAAGTGCCTGCCCCATTTTTTATCAAAGGCAATACAGTTTTCCCACATCCTCCACAGTGCCTCGTCACTCTCACGCGTCTTGTTCAGTCTGGTATTAAGTATAGAAATTCCAAACATGACGAACAGCTCGTGACGAAGATACTTTTTCAGCATTTTATCCTTAACGTCGTCCAGGTGAGTGGCGGTAAAGCACTTCTCGTTAACGAGAATCTGATGCGTGTAGCGCTTTTTCATTACACTCTCCTGCACCGATTGGTCAGGTCTGCCTATCCAATATCTGTATAGGTCAGAGTCCATATAGTATATCCTCTCCACCCTCGGCAGAATACGATAAACCATAAGGTTGTCCTCATAGAATACGTGCTTTGGCAGGGGCTCACCGTACTCCTTCATAAGAGAGGTGCGGAACGTTGCGGAGTGAATCGTTATAAGCTGGTGAAGCCTGAAGCGTTTAGTTTCGCGCCAAGTGAATATTCTTCCCCTCGGGAGAACGCTTTTATAGCTGATAGAGCGGTCGCCCACACCGTCGGTATGTACGTAGTAATAATTGGTGACCACGAGGTCGACTCCGCCGTTTTTTTCACATTCCTCGAGTCTGTCAAGGAAGAGAGGAAAATCCTCACTCAGCATATCGTCGGAATCAACGACCTTAAAGTACTTGCCCGTCGCGTGAATAACGCCCTGATTGATTCCCTCTCCGTGACCGCCGTTTTCCTGGTGAATGACCTTGACGATGCTAGGATATTTTTCAGCATACAAGTCTGCAATCTCACCGGTGCGGTCTTTAGAGCCGTCGTCAATAATTATAATCTCGACCCTCTCGCCACCGACGAGCAGGCTATCTATACACTTTTCCATATAATCAGCCGAATTATAGCACGGAACGGTTATGGTTAATAATTTCATAAAATCACCTGATTTCTTTTTCAGCAACCTCCAGCGCGGAGGCAATTACCGCATCCATATCGTAATAGCGATACTCTGCAAGTCTTCCGCCAAAGATTACTTTTTCGTCTTTTTCCGCAAGCGCCTTATATTTTGCATAAAGCGCTCCGTTTATATCGTCGTTTATCGGATAGTACGGCTCAATTTCCGGTTGCCATTCCTGACTGTACTCCTTGGAGATAACCGTCTTAGGCTGATTTCCAAACTCGAAATGCTTGTGCTCTATAATACGAGTGTACGGAGTCTTTGAATCGGTATAATTTATCACGGCGTTGCCCTGATAATTTTCACAGTCAAGCACCTCGGTTTCAAACCTGACGCTTCTGTACCCGAGATTGCCGTAGCAATAATCAAAGTAGCGGTCAATCTGACCTGTGTAAACCACCTTTTCTGCAAGTAAGTCAAGCTCCTCGCGGTTTTCAAGATAATCAACCCCGAGACGAACCTCAACCCCGTCGAGCATTTTCTCAACCATAGCAGTGTATCCGCCGATGGGAATACCCTGATAGAGCGCGTTAAAATAGTTATTGTCAAAGGTGAAGCGCACGGGCAGACGGCGTATTATAAACGCGGGAAGCTCACTGCAGGGCCTGCCCCACTGCTTCTCGGTATACCCCTTTACAAGCTTTTCGTAAATATCCCGTCCTACAAGCGATATTGCCTGCTCCTCAAGGTTTTTCGGTTCAACGATGCCCGCAGCCTCGCGCTCCGCGGCAATCCTTGCCTTCGCCTCCTCAGGAGTGATTACGCCCCACATTTTATTAAACGTGTACATATTAAAGGGCAAGGAATAAAGCTCACCGTGATAGTTCGCCACGGGAGAGTTCGTATATCTGTTGAACTGTGCAAACCGACACGCGTAATCCCACACCGCCTGGTTGTTGGTATGAAAAATGTGTGCGCCGTATTTATGTACCTGTATTCCCTCAACGTCCTCGGTATAAATATTGCCGCCGATATGATCGCGCTTATCTATAACGAGAACCTTTTTACCCTTGGCGCGTGCCCTCTCGGCAAAAACTGCACCGAAAAGGCCTGCGCCCACTATCAAATAATCGTATTTCATCGTTTTATGCTTCCCTAGCTAAAGCAACCGCTTCCACGGTTTCGTCATTTATAGTTGCCATTGCCTCTTCCATTGTCATGCCGTCTGCAACAGCTGCCTTACGCGCCGCGTTAACCGCCTGGATGGTCTTTACACGCTTTCCATCAAGCGCATATCCTCTCATAGCAACGAGAGTGAGCGCCCATGCAATCATAGGAATTATACAGAACAGAACAATAACAACCCAGTTCATGCCCTCAGCATAAGGTGTCACCTTAGTGGGAAGGTCGTGAATACCTATACACATAAGTGCAATCGACACAACGGCAGATGCAAGAGAGGAAACGAGCTTGTCAACGAGCGAGAAGAGCGTTCCCATAATACCGGGAATGAACTTGCCCGAACGATAGGTCTCGTAGTCTGCACAGTCGGCTACCATAGGAATAGGCATATCTGCCGTAGCGTAATATGCACCGTAGCCCACGCCGAAGAACAGGATAAATGCTACAGTATAAAGATTTATAGATAAGCCACCGTCACCCATGAGGCTGAGGTTGAATGCGGGATTACCCTGCTGCCACATGAGAAGCAGAGCAAGCACTCCAACGTAGCAGGCAAGCGCCACTGCAACGTAAGTCATAAGCGACTTCTTCTGTCCGTGCTTCTGTGAGGTACGAACGGTCAGAAGGAAGAATGGTGCGGAGAATACGTAGCCAAGCGCCATGAATACCATATTAAAGGTATCGTAATTTCCCATCATACAGCCATATAGCATAATAAGCACGGTTATATTCTGAGCTATCGCAAGCGCGAGCTTACAGCCACCGCCCGCAACCATAAGTCGCTGCAAGGGCTTGTTGGCTTTTATTATATCAATATACTCGGAAATCTTAACAGACTCCTGCTGACCTCCAATGCCGAAATACTTCTCATTGTCCTTTTCTGCAATACCGATAACGGCAAGTACGGTCAAAAGAACCGAGATCGCTATTCCCACGAAGGTCATAATAGCATACCACTTCTGATTATAGTCACCGGCAAAGGAGTCCCATGCCATAACCATTCCGACCACCTGCATAATTCCCATTCCGGCAAGAGAGCCTATGGTGTTAAAGACGGTAAAGAGTGGGCGCTGCTTGGGGTCGTTGGTAAGAACTGCCTGTGCGCTTCTGGTGACTGAGGTTTGGAACGTGTATCCGATAACCCACACAGCATACAGAAGAACGAAGAGTATATAGCGAAGCCACATCCAGCTTGCAGGTACGAGAGGTGTAATAACGTATAAGAGAAGCACGCTAACCGCCATAATAGCATTACCGATTACCATAAACGGACGGAATTTGCCAAATTTAGTATTGGTCTTGTCCATCAGAGCACCGATAATCGGGTCGGTAATAGCATCAAAGACACGCATTCCCGTGACCATAAAGGATGCGAACAGCATCGCAATTCCGAGCACGGCATTACCGAACTGAGCTATGTACGAAAGTATAAGAACAAAATATACGTTCGTTGCGCCGTTGTTCATTGGAAACAAGGCAAGTTGATAAAATTTGGCGCGGTTTACGCCATTGGTTTCATTCATAATTATCTCCTTATGTAAACTAAGGTAGTCAAATATAAGTATTTTTTCAAATTATTCGTCAAACGAAAGAGATAGTTGACGGAAGGATTTGAGATAGAATTTTCGCTTTGCGACTCGAAGCTGTAGAAAGCTACTGCGAGTGGGAGCAAACGGAAATTATAGCCAAATTGTTCGTCAAATACCAGAAATTCGGATTGAAGCTTTCGTTTTGCGACCCGAGGGCGTAGTTGCCTACGTCAAGTGGGAGCAAGGCGGAAGATTCAACCGAATTTTCAGGTCCAGTTGCCGCCGCCGGCAATCTTCTTACCAAGCTTATAGATAGGATTCTTGTGCTTGGCGCGACGAATAACTATCGCGTCACTGTGCTCGCCCGAGGTGGCAAGAATCTTAATCTCGCCTTTGAGCGGAATGCGGAAGGTAAATACCCTTGAGCCCTTTTGCGTAGCGAATTTCTCGCCGTTGACGTAGAGGGTGACCTCAGGGCAGTTTGAATAAACCTTAATTTCCGTCTTTCTCTCTGCACGCTCGACGTATCGCCTGCCCGCTATATAAACGAACGGGTCTTTTGACCACCAGGCTTTGTATAGATAGAAGCTATCCTTTTTGATTTTTCTGTCAAAGGTGACAAGTCCCTTGTGGTTCATGCCGGGCTCACCGCCTTGATTTCTTGCATCAGCGGCAAAATCAAACATATTCCACAGATGCGTTGCCCACATGAACGGACGCTTCTCGAAGAAATTAAGCATATATTCGTTATACTTGCACTGATATTCCTCGCTCTGATCGCCTCTGTGGGGATGCGATGAGTGAAGATTAGGCATACACTCGCAGCCGTACTCGGAGTATCCGAGGCAACGGTTGGGATAACGCTTGTGGAAGTAATCCACCCATACGTTATTGAGCCACATAAACGGAGTGTACCAGCCAAGGTATAGGTTCCAACTTACGACGTCGGAAAGATGACCTACCGAGTCGAACGGTGCGCACATGGCGTAGCAGGCGAGCGTCGTAGGACGGCTGGGGTCCATCTCATGAATAAGGTCGTTGAGCATCTCGTGATTGTCAAGCATATCCGCGCGCTTCTTGGTAGAAATGGTAATCTCGTTTGAAATACCCCAAACGCAGATCGACGGATGGTTATAGCACTGAACGAGAAGCTCCCTCATCTGAGAAACGGTGTTTTCTCTACCGTTTGGCATATGCTCGGAAATATACGGAATCTCCGCCCATACCACCATGCCGTACTCATCGCACAGGTCGTAAAAATACTGGTCGTGCTGATAATGGGCAAGACGGATAGTATTAGCACCAATCTCGCGTATCATAGCCATATCGGTGTCGTGGTGCTCTTTAGTAATAGCATTACCGATACCCTTCCAGTCCTGGTGGCGACAAACACCGCGCAAAGGATACTCCTTACCGTTCAGGAAGAAGCCCTTGTGAGAATCAATTTTGAACGAACGCACGCCAAAGCGGCATCCGACCTTGTCAACCGCCACGCCATCGACAATCAGCGTAGCCTCACAGGAATATAGATACGGGTCGATTATACCGTGCCAAAGGTGCGCCTTTTCTATAACTATAGTCTCGTCGTTATCGTCGCCAGTGCCAACGGTATTGCCGTCAGCATCCTTAAGAACAATCTCAACTTTTCCCTGCTCTGCGTTATGCCAGGTGCGAACCCAAATAGCCGCATCCTCTCCCGAAACCTCAGGACAAACGGCAAGGCCGCGACCGCCAAAGAAATCAAGGTCAAAGTGATGCTTGTTTACGACAATCAGCTTTACGTCGCGATAGATACCGCCGTAGAAGGTGAAATCCGCCTTTTGAGGATAAACTCTGTCGTTTTTGGAGTTATCAACCTCAACTATCATATGATTATCTTCAAGAAGATAGTCTGTTATATCGGCACGGAATGTGGAATAACCGCCGTCGTGAGTCATAACGACGGTTCCGTTCAAAATAACCTTCGCGGAAGCGTTAACACCGTTAAACTCAAGATACACCCTCTCGTCAGCCGAATAATCGGGGGCGGAAAAATCCTTTTCGTAAATACAGGTGCCGCGGTAATAATCATCTCCGCCGTCCTGACCGTCAATATTGTTCCAAGTGTGCGGAATATTTACTTCTGCTTCACTGCCATCGTGGTAGCGAAACAGCCAATTTTCATTTATAATTTGCTCTTTTCTCATAGCAAGCTCCCATCGAAAAGAATCTCCCTGCCCTATTTGTGATAATTGGTCACGGACAGGGAGCTTTTTAAATTAGTTCAAATTACTCTAAATGCTTATGCAGCCTTGCGTCTGATGATGAACAGAAGAACTACGACTGCAGCAAGAGCAATAGTAGCATAGGTGATAGTGTTAATGATTGCAGGAGCGGTAGCAACTACAACGGTCTGCTCACCAACGCCGTTCATTGCCGCGGAGTTGATAATGGTGTAAAGGTTGTAATGCATAGCCTCAAGCATCGCGTTAACGAACACGGGGTCATCGGTTGCTGTCTTGATATCGTTGGTAGCGTAGGTCATCATTGCGTCGAAGCAGGTGACACCGCCCGCCATAACAGCGTCAAGTGCGTTGCAGTTCTCGGTAATCATATTGTCAGTGATATGCATAGACTTATTGCCCCACTCACCGCGAAGAATACCGCTCATAAGACCGAAGTTTGCAGCCGACCAGGTAGTACCCCAACGAGTGTAAGCGGTCATAACGCCGCCGCGTCCCTCGTTCTCCTCAAGAGCCTTCTGGAATGCCTTGAGATAAATCTCACGTGCAGCCTGCTCGGTAATCCATGCAGCCTGACCAAGACGCTCCTGCTCGGAGTCGTTGAGCGCGAAGTGCTTCATAACTACGTCAACGCCCTTGGAAAGAATACCCTTAACCTCGATACCGCCCATCTCGCCTGCAAGGAAGCCGTCCTCGGAGTAGTACTCGAAATTACGTCCGCCGTAGGGAGTACGGTGAGTATTTGCACCGGGGCCGTAGAGGCAGGAAACGCCTGCGTCAAGGCAATCGTTGCCTATCATAACGCCAACCTTGTACATAAGGTCAAGATTGAAGGTAGCAGCCATAACGTCCTCGGAGGTAAATGCAGTAGCCTCTGCACCAAGACCCGAACCGAAGAGCGAAACGGTAAGACCCTGAGGACCGTTCTCGTCACGGGAACCGGGAGCGTTTACAGAAGCAACGGGGTGTCTCCAGTGGAAGCAGTCGCCGATAGAAATAAGCTCTTTAAGAGTGACCTGCTTGAGAAGCTCGTTCCATGCGGGGTCGTCGTAATCCTTAGCAGCCTTTATGCCGTCGTTGTCACTGTCCATGTTGAACATATCGTAGAGAGAAAGGTCTCCGTCCTCGCCAAGTGCAGGCATGGTGTTCCAATCTCTGCCGGTCTTCTCCTCAAAGAAGGCAACCATTTCCTCATATTCGGGAACCTCATTGTCGTAGCGATTGTCAAGCTCCTTAACCATAGCAGCCGAAATAGCAAGCTTGTAGCTGCCGGTAGGCCAAGTGCCCTGCCAGTCATTTCTGGAAAGCATGGTCACAGTACCTTCACCGAAGTATACGTTGGGGTCTGAATTCTCTAGCTGATTAACAATGTCAGTGCCGTTAAGTGATTTTGCATATGTAGTCGTATCAAGCGCTGCATACTCAACGCTCTTAACGAGATTTACATTACCGCCGTCTACTACAAATCCCTTAGCGTTAAGCACGTTAACGTTTGCATTGTGAGAATCGGTAGCTGCGGTGAAGTAATAAGTACCCGCGTCAAGAATGTAGGTGCCTGCGCCGTATGCATCGTAAGCAGCCATATCGCGCTCGTCAACCTGGATAGTAATTCTCTCGAATTTGCCGGGCTCGATAATATCGGTCTTGCCGAAGCCGATAAGCTGAACAGCAGCCTTCTCTATCTTGTTGGTCTTGTCGTATTCAGTGTAAGGAGAGGACATGTAAATCTGTACAGCCTCCTTGCCTGCCATAGAGCCGGTATTAGTGACGGTGACGGAAATGTTGTAGCAATTCTCTCCGTAAGAATTAGTACCAGCTTCAATAGTCATATCACTGTACTCGAAGGTAGTGTAGGAAAGACCGTAGCCGAAGGGGAATGCAACCTCGTTTGCATACTGCTCTGCATAATTGCCTGCATTGCCTATGCCCATAACTGCGTCAGCATAACGAGTTTCATAGTACTTGTATCCTACGTAGATGCCCTCCTGGTATACCATATAGGTGGAAATAGCATCGGGAATCTCAACACCGGAAGCAAGAGTGTACTTCTCAGCAATGAAGTTCTGCATTGCGGGAGAGGTGAAGTTATCGTAGCAATAGGTGTCAACAAGGCTACCCGAGGGGTTAACCTTACCTGCAAGGATGTCGGTGACAGCGTTAGTACCGCTGATGCCAAGACCGCCAACCCACATGCAAGCGTCTACGGAATAATCCTTAAGGAAATCAACCTCAAGTGCGTTGGAGGTATTGATAAGAACTACGATGCTCTTGATTTTGCCGTCAGACTTAAGGTCGGTAGCATACTGAAGAAGAGCCTTCTCGTTAGCGTTAAGCTCAAGGTAGTTTTGTGCGTTAGCCTCGCCCTGATATCCGGGGAAGGAGCAGTCGTAGCCCTCACCGCCAACGCGAGAGAAGGTGATAATAACTGCATCACCGTACTCGGAGATGGAATTCTTTACGTCTTCGGGATAATCCTTAACGTCTATTTCAAGAATGGGAGCCTGACCTGCAAGAACTGCGCTCTCGCCCTTGGACTCACCGGATGCCTTTTCGATAGCCTTCATAAGATTAGCTGCTTCCTTACTGCCGTACCAATCCCAAAGGGTTGCGTTTACAGTAAGACCGGACTTTTCAAGCGCTGCCTTAAGGTTATCTGCCTTGGATGCGTCAACGTTGCCCGAGCCGGTACCGCCGTATGTAAGCTCAATGGAATTAACCGAAAGGGTGCTGACCTTTGCGCCTGCGCTAAGAGGAAGCGCGCCATTATTAAGAAGAAGTGCTGCGCCCTCTGCCTCTACGTCGTAGCAAAGCTGATTACCGGCAGCAATTCTCTCTGCCTCTGATTCATAGTCGCCCTTGAAGTAAGCGGCGGACTTATCCTCGTTCTCAAGCTTCCAGAACTTATTTCCGGGAACGAGAAGCGAAATCGTGTTGTCAAACATTCTTACAACAACGTTCACGGGAATCATAATAACCAGAAGAACGGTAAGAATGACTGACAGTACTTTGATAAATTTCATGTTTTTCTCCTTTTCTTGTGCAGCTGCACTGCGTTATTTTGGCCGCCCGACGAACGCCGAGCGGCTATGTTTGCAACCATTATAACATATATTGTTTATATTGTCAACAAACTTTATATTATATTAAATAAATTTGTATAATTTTAACAGTATTTAATAAAAGGATTTTAGCACAAAGTTGCAAATGTGAATTTTTTAATAACTTTCAAAAAACAATAGTTTTCCCCAAAAAGCTTAACAAAATTTAATATTGCAAAAAACGAAATTGTGTGTTATAATGGTTTAATGTAAAGTAAAACAACGGCCCCGTATGGCAGAATGGAGAATATTATGAAATTTGAAAGGGATATACCGATAAGACACAGCGTGGACGTTTTCGTCGCCGGAGGCGGCCCTGCAGGTATTGCGGCAGCGCTTTCGGCAAGCAGAAGCGGTGCGTCGGTTTATCTTGCTGAAAAGGAGCAATGCTTCGGCGGAATGGCTACTGCGGCTATCGTTCCCGCTTTTATGCGTTTTTCCGATGGAATAAACTTCCTTGCAGGCGGCATCGGCCGTGAGGTGTTCGACGCTCTCTACGGCAAGGATGCTGATTTCACTCCCGTTGAGTTCCCTATCGACACCGAGAAGCTCAAGAGAATCTATGACAAGATGCTCACCGATTCAGACGTTATCTTCTCGTTTGAGAACCATATAATTTCGCTTGAGCAAAAGGACGGCAAGGTCACTCACGCTGTAATTATGGGTAAGGAGAAGATTTTTGCCGTAGAAGCTAAAATCTTTATCGACGCTACAGGTGACGGCACGGTTGCGGTATGGGCTGGCGCCGACTTTGAAATCGGTGACGACGAGGGCAGAATGATGCCCGGCTCGCTCTGCACTCTCTGGGGCAACATCGACTGGTCCAGAGCGATAGTAGAGCTTGGCAAGGACCCCGATAACAGAAGACTTAAAGACGCCTTCAGCGACGGAGTATTCACCGTTGAGGACCCCAATCTTCCCGGAATGTGGAGAAGAGAGGACAACTACGGCGGAGGTAATATCGGTCACGTATTCGGCGTTGACGGTACTGACGAGAACTCCATAACCAAGGGAATGATTGACGCAAGAGCAAGAATGCCCGAATATAGAACCTATTACAGAAATTATCTTGAGGGATATGAGAACACCGAGCTTCTCGCCTCGGGTGCTGTTCTTGGCATCAGAGAGTCACGCAGAATCAAGTGCGACTATATGATGAGCGTTAACGACTACTTCTCTTACGCCGACTTTGAGGACGAAATAGGAAGATACAACTACCCGATAGACGTTCACGCGGCAACCGCAGGCGGATATTCAAAGTATTGGCACCTTTACGGCGAGGGCTATCCCAAGGGCAAGAGCTACGGTATATCCTACCGTGCACTTCTCCCCGAGAAAACGAGCAACGTTCTCGTATGCGGTCGCTGCGTTGGTGCTGAGCGTGAGATGATGGGCTCTATTCGCGTTATGCCCGGCTGCTTTATCACGGGTATGGCGGCAGGAACTGCGGCTGCAATGGCGGCAAAGGCAGACTGCACTCCCAGAGAAATTGACGTTAAGCTTCTTCAGGATAACCTTCGTGCACAGGGCGCATTTATCCCGGAAAAGTAAATCATACTTTACAAAATACATAAAAAAAAGAACACCGCATAGGGTGTTCTTTTTTTGCGTTTTGTTGATTTCTGGTTTGCATTAATCCTCTTTTATCTTGTGTCATCAACAATATTTGCGCGAAAATTTTCGGGTATGTACAACTAAAAATCAGCAATAATATTTAGTACTATAACTTTCAAATTGGAGAAAAAATGAGTGCTAATATTACAAAATCGGTTTGGGAAAGCACTGCTTCGAGAGTGCGCTTTGAGCAGTTAAGGGGGAATAAAAGCACCGACGTGCTTATCATAGGCGGTGGCATTGCGGGCATTTTATGTGCATATAAGCTTAAAGGTGCGGGTATAGACTTCATTCTCGTCGAAGCCAAGGATATTTGCGGCGGAATCACAAAAAACACGACAGCTAAGATTACGCTTGGACACGGCTTAATTTACGATAAAATGATAAAACGGTTCAGCTTTGAGAAAGCAAAGCTTTACCTGCAAGCGCAGATACAGGCTAGTGAGGAATACCGTGAGCTTTGCAAAGAAATCGACTGCGACTGGGAAAGCAGAGATTCCTACGTTTATTCCCTGAAAAGCAGTGAAAAAATCCACAAGGAAATTGATGCCCTAAATCGCCTCGGTGTGAAAGCTGAATTTCGAGAGACGCAGGAGCTTCCCTTCTCAATAGAGGGAGCTATACTTGTAAAAAATCAAGCACAATTTAATCCCTTAAAATTCTTATACGAAATCGCAGAGGGCTTGCCAATTTACGAAAATACAAAGGTGACGGGGCTCACACCGCACAAAGCGATAACCAATTACGGTGAAATATCATACAAAAAGCTAATTGTAGCAACGCATTTTCCAATGCTAAATAAGCACGGCTTATATCCTTTGAAGCTTTATCAGCACCGCTCGTACGTCATCGCTCTTAAAAATGCGCAAAACGTCAATGGAATGTACGTAGACGAGTCCGATGCAGGAATGTCGTTTAGAAGCTACGGTGACGTTTTGCTTCTTGGCGGGGGAGGTCATCGCACGGGCAAATCGGGCGGATGCTGGCAGGAGCTTGAGACTTTTGCTAAAAAGCACTACAAAAACGCCGAGATAGTCGGCAAATGGGCAACACAGGACTGTATGACGCTTGACGGAATACCTTATGTCGGGCAGTATTCAAAATCTACGCCAAATCTATTCGTAGCCACAGGCTTTAACAAATGGGGTATGACGAACTCTATGGCTGCTGCAAGCATTCTCTCCAGCCTTGTTCAGGGTAAAAGCAGCCCTTACGCAGAGGTATTCTCCCCCCAACGCTCCCCGTTCCGTCCACAGCTTGCCGTAAATGCATTCGAGTCGGCATTAGGACTGCTTACCCCCACCGCTCCGAGATGCCCGCACCTCGGATGTGCTCTCAAATACAACCCAGCCGAGCATAGTTGGGATTGCCCCTGTCACGGCTCGCGCTTTGACGAAAGCGGTCAGCTTATAGATAATCCGGCAACGGACGATAAAATATAATAACCTTTATTTATGGCAGTTAAAAGCTTCTACTAAACCTCTCTGAGTGACTTTGTGTGATTTTCAAGGACACACCCGCATCATTTCAAAACGGGCAGAAATAATCTCTGCCCGTTTTTGCGTCTTATTTTACACAGAAGTGACGCTTTACAACCTCAAAAGCAAGCTTCTTGCGGCGATAGGTGTCAACTATTCCCTTGTTGTTCATAGACTTAGGACGGCTGGAGAACCAGCTTTCGTCGACACGCACATCAGCAAATTGCCAGATAAAAACGCCAGTGACGTCTTCGTTTGCGAGAACGGCTGAGAGCTGCTCGTCAAGTATCTCCGCCTGGCGCTCCTCGCTCCACTTGCATCTGGTTTCGCTACGGTAGCCGTATATCGCACCCGCACCTATCTCGCTGATGATGAAAGGCTTGTTTCCGCTTTCGTGCTTCTCTGCATATTCCATAAGGCTTTTCGTCATTAAATCAGGGGCTTTAAGGTCGGCAAAATCATACCAGCCGGGATAGAAATTAGCAGAAACGATTTCTTCAAGGTCAAAGCAAATATCACGGAAATGCTTGTTTGATGCAAAGGTTCTCGGGCGGCTGGAATCAAGCGAAATAATACGGTCAAAGAGTGTCCGGTAGCAGTATCTGCCGTACTCGGTTTCGCTTGAGCACTCGTTCAATATGCCCCAACAGAATATAGAAGGGTGATTATAATGATAAGTAATCATTTCATCAATACAGTTAAGGCTCTGTGGAAGGAAGTTGGGATTTCTCATCTGCTTTTCCTCAAGTCCTCTTGCGTGCGCCTCCTCCCATACGAAAAGCCCCATTTCGTCGCAGAGATCGAGGAAAAGCTCATCGTTGGGATAGTGGCAGGTTCTTATGCCGTTTGCACCCGCATCCTTCATAAGAGCAATATCACGCATCATCGCCTGAAGCGGTACGGAGCTGCCAAGAGAATTATAATCCTCATGGCGATTGAACCCCAGAAGACGCAACGGCTTACCGTTTAGAAGCAGCTTTTTGCCGTCCACTCTTATCTCACGGAATGCTACCCTGTCGATGAGATCGTCAACAACCATCTCCCCACAGCAAAGCTCAGCGCAAAGCGTGTATAGATTGGGCGCTTCAATACTATAGTCCTTAACTCCGTCAAAGGTATATTCGCGGCAAACCGTCACGCACTCCCCTGCCGGAACGGCAATATTTTTCTCGGTATAGGTCTTGCCGTCGAGAGTATAACGAAGAGTATAGGTAGCGTCCTCTTGAGAGAGACTCTCTATCTCGGTGATAACGGTTGCAGACCAGCCGTCAGATGTCTGCTTCGTAGTAAAGTGCACGTAATTTATTACACCGTCGCCAAGCTCTTCAATAAGAAGCGGACGTATAATTCCGCCGTAGGTATAATAGTCGTTCTCTACGTGAAGCGCAGACGCCTCCGAATAGGAATTGTCAACCTCAACCTTTATCTCATGCTCACCGTAAGAGAGCGAAAGGTCGGTATGGAACTCGGTGTAGGCATTATAATGCTCAGAGACAAAATCTCCGTCAACGTATACACGGGCGGTATGGCTTACCCCCTTGAATACAAGACGCACGTTGCCACCGAGGGTGAAGCTTCTTCTATATTCTGCCTTACCCTTGTATGATGCAAGCGTGGGTATCATTTCCCAGCAGGACGGAACGGTCAGCTTCCCGTCATATTTCCCGTTTTCAGTACGGAAATCCCAAAGTCCCTCTGCCTCTCTTACACGCCTTACATTATGAGTGTTAAACAATCTGTACACGTTTTTTCCTCCGGAAATCAAGTTGATTTTAATTACATTATACACAAGAGAATCAAAATCTTCAATGTCAAATATATCCATTTTTGTGTCAAAAAGTACGCTACCTATTGACATTTATGGCTTAATACCTTAAAATAAAAGCGGAATTTGATTTACGAGAGGTGCTAATGAATATTCTCGATGAGCTTCTTGGCGGAATATCGCTGAAAATCATATACGGTCAAAGCGTTTGCCATACTGAAAATTGGTACGAAACGAAGACAAAGCTATATAGCACGGTCTGGTGCATAAGGCGAGGCAAGGTACACGTCAGAATAGGGGGAGAAGAATATATCGCAACCGAGGGCGACGTTATACTCTTTTCACCGGGCGACACTTATAATGCATTTGGCGAGGGCGAGTGCGAGTTTGTCTACGTCACGTTCAATCTTGAGCTTGGGCATGCAGAAAATTCCCCCTCGGGAAGTATATCGGGAATGCTGTCGGGAGAGCGAGTAAGGAATATATCTCGGAGCTTCTGCCGTGAATATATTAGAAAAACGAACGAGGTAAACCGCCCGGGCGTTGATGCCTACGCCTGCTTTTTCTCATTTATTACGGAGATTTTCTTAAAAATTAGGGACGGAGAGTGCATTTTCTTCTCGGGGCGTGAATCGAAAGCCCCGTCAAGTGATATGAAAAAAGCAATAGAATATTTGAGCGAGCATTTTGACGACGGAACGTCCGTTAAGGACGTAGCAGCAAGGTTTAATATCTCCGAAAAATATTTTATCTCAAGGTTTAAATCAATAACGGGTATGCCACCAAAAAAATACCTCATAGAATGTAGAATGCGCCGTGCTATCGAGCTTCTTCGTGGCCGCAAAAAAACTATGTCGGAAATTGCGCAGACGCTTGGCTATTCAGATCAGTATTCCTTTTCCAAAGCATTCAAAAAGCATTACGGTGAGCCCCCATCCGCTTTCAGATAACAAAATACCCCCGAATTTCGGGGGTATTTTCGCATGTGAATTTAATTACCTTGCAGCTATCCAATCTGTGTTATTACAAGATGTGCAGACACGGGACGGATACAACCCCTAGGCTCGTTGCACTTTAAATAAAAAGGCGCAACCACAAGAGCTAAACCACTTTTGTTGGTGCAGACGACGTCGCGCGTTAAGAAAACTCTTGATAAGAGTTTTTAGCACGAAGAGTGAAGCGATAGCTGAGCTCTGTCCCGTCATTATCCGGGTGAAGACCGTCGAATAGGCAAAAAAAATAAAGACCGAAATACCTCTCGGTCTTTACCTGGTGCAGGGGACGTCGCGCGTTAAGAAAACTCTTGATAAGAGTTTTTAGCACGAAGAGTGAAGCGATAGCTGAGCTCTGTCCCGTCATT
>SVUG01000012.1 GCA_015063385.1 Oscillospiraceae bacterium
CGTAGGTGTAAGCACAGTAATGTGTTCAGCTGAACGATACTAATAGACCGAGGGCTTGAACTGTTGTTTTGCATAAAACAAATCTAGCAGAAGCAAGTTCGCACATTTCCTTGAGCTTCGTTTCTATACTTATTCGGTTTTTAATGGGCATTTTATAATGCTAGAAGAAATATGGAGTCACGCAAAAGCGTGGCTTTTTGTTTTATATAGGCAGTTAGGGACAAAAACATAAAGTAAATTGTATTTTAGAAAATAAGTATAACAAAAATATAAAGCAATTTGGATTTAAGGAAAGCACCTATGCATATTTCCTTGTGCAAGCACAGAGAAATCTACACAGGTGCTTTTCTGCTACTTCGTAGCTAAAAAATCCAAGATTGCTTGGCAGAGTTAGACAAAACAGGGGTGATGAGTTGTGGCCGATGATTCGCATTTTGCTTTCCCGAAGCCGCACATTCGCGCAAAATGCGAAGATACTTCGCCGTGACAGCGCGCCAACGCGCTCGTGGCTCACGCCACTTCCAAGTTTTTAAAAACTTGCCCCGGCTCGTATGCGGCCACCTGCGAGTAGTGACATTGTGCAGCTGAAAGCTAGAAAAGGAAAAATATGTGAGTGGTCTAATAAACTGCGCTGAGGTAGTGCATTCTGCACCCGCTGCTCCGCAGCTCCCAAGCTTTTCTACCGAAAACCTTGCCTCAGCTTGTTTGAAGTAGAGTAACGTATTCAGCTGCCCCTACTTGACAAAGATGGCAATGTTTTGGTAAAATATACGTACTGATGAGGCAAACTTGTTTGGTCATGCCGGATTCGGTGTAGGATATTCTTCTGGACCTAGTTATTCAATAGGTCTAGTGTCTAACTATAATGAAGCCAGTGATTATTCGAGATGGTTTGCAGATGTGAATGGTTTGGGTTTAGATCATGGTTGGTCTCCTAACAAAATGTATTCTTCAGCTACCAAAGCAACATTGATTACTTTCCCTCTGGGCTCTGGATTTGGAGCAGGATTTGATTTCTATTCTAAACCACTACCTATTTTAAAATGGTAAGGAGATTTTTTAAAATGTTTTTTGAATATCGAGATTATCTTATTACAACGTTTGTTTTGCCAATACTAGCTGTAATAGTGTCTATATTTGTGATTGTGCTCATTGTGTATTACTGTTTGTTTAAAATAAAAATAATATCGATGGAAAATATTTTAAAACTTATATTTGTTATAGTAGTATCTGCTTGTTTATTTGTTCCATGTTGCGTTTCATTGGCAAATGGCGGAATTTATCTTTTAAGAGAACGAGAAAATGATGCAGAAGTAATAACAGGTACCATTGAAAGTGTTTGCGAACCAAGCAAACGAGTTCCCACTTACAAAGGGGATGTTCAACAAACTGGCAAAACCGTACATGGTGCAGACATAGTAATTGACGGGAAAGAATATTTGTCCGGTTCTTGCGTAGGATTTAAAGAAGGAGATTGCGTATCTATAACGTATTTGCCAAGAAGTCGTTTCATATTAAGTATTTCAACGTTGGATAATGAATGCGATCAGTAAATAATAATACACAAATCTTTTGTCAATGTTTGGATATTTAAATATGTAATTTTCAAAGAACTAGTTAGAAAATTTTAAATATACTTTTTTGAATATAGAATTGTATGAATCGAAAAAAGAATCGTAACCGAGGAGCAGATTCATTATCTTAAGCACGGCGACCACGCAACCACCATGCCCTCTACCGTTAGATACGGTAATACGGCAAACGGCAAGTTTGTTCTAAACCGTCAGAGAATTTAAATAGTATTTTCTAAAAAACATTTCTCTCGCTCGGAAAAGTTTCGGGCGAGAGTTTTTATTTATTAGATAAATTCCCCGAAAGGTATTGAATTTTCTTTTGATATATGGTAAAATATTTTATTATGTACAATTTTAACTTTTCGGAGCAAAAAAATGAAAAGACAGTTTATTAAAGAAATTTATAAGAACCCTGAGGCGTTTGGCGGTAAGTCCGTCACGCTCGGCGGTTGGGTAAGAAATCTTCGTGATTCAAAGGCTTTTGGCTTTATTGACCTCAATGACGGCTCGTACTTTAAGAGCATGCAGGTCGTTTTTGAGCGTGAAAAGATAAATAATTATGATGAGATTGCATCGCAGAACGTTGGTGCGGCTCTTGTGGTGACGGGTATTCTTACCCTGACTCCCGGTGCAAAGCAGCCATTTGAGCTGAAGGCTACCGAGATTGTAGTTGAGGGTACTTCCACCCCTGACTATCCTCTCCAGCCCAAGCGTCACTCGGTTGAGTTCCTTCGTGAGCAGGCATACCTTCGTCCGAGGACCAATCTTTTCTCGGCTGTTTTCAGAGTTCGCTCTGAGGTTGCCTATGCAATTCACTCTTTCTTCAACGAGCGTGGATTCGTATACGTTCACACCCCTATAATCACCGCATCTGACTGTGAGGGTGCGGGCGAGATGTTCAGAGTGACAACTCTTGATATGGAAAATCCTCCTAAAAACGAGGACGGTAGCATAGATTACACGCAGGACTTTTTCGGCAAAAGTGCAAACCTTACCGTTTCCGGTCAGCTTGAGGGTGAGACCTATGCTATGGCGTTCGGCAACATTTACACCTTTGGTCCGACATTCCGCGCAGAGAATTCCAACACCGCACGTCACGCTGCGGAGTTCTGGATGATTGAGCCGGAGATTGCGTTCGCCGACCTTGACGACAATATGCAGCTTGCGTGGGATATGATTAAGTATATCATAAATCACGTTATGGATAAGTGCGAGGCGGAGCTTGCCTTCTTCAATCAGTTCGTTGACAAGGGCCTGCTTGAGCGCCTTACCGCACTTCGCAATGCAGACTATGCGAAGGTGACATACACAGAGGCTATTGACGTGCTTCTAAAGTCGGGCGCTGAATTCAAGTATCCTGTATACTGGGGCGTTGACCTGCAGACCGAGCACGAGAGATACCTCACCGAGCAGGTATACAAGAAGCCTATCTTCCTCGTTGACTATCCCAAGGATATTAAGGCGTTCTATATGCGTCTGAACGACGACGGCAAGACGGTTGCGGCTATGGACCTTCTCGTTCCCGGTGTTGGTGAGATTATCGGCGGAAGCCAGCGTGAAGAAAGACTTGACGTTCTCAAGGCACGTATGGCGGAGCTTAACCTTTCCGAAGAGGATTACTGGTGGTATCTCAACCTCCGTAAGTACGGTGGCACCAAGCACGCAGGCTACGGTCTTGGATTCGAGAGAATTATTATGTACATCACAGGTGTATCGAATATCCGTGACGTTCTCCCCTATCCCAGAACAGTTGGTAATGCGGAGTACTAATTAAAAATAAAAGGAGAGCCTTTTTGCTCTCCTTTTTTCTATTTAGCGACGAATCGCCATTTTCTTTCTCTGTCACGTTTGCTTGCATAATCAATACCGATTCGTGCGGTGCGTTCGAGCTTTGGCGGCTTACTTCCGTCATCCTCAATCCAAATTCCGGACTCTTCGGTGAGGGGCAGGGCATTGTCTGCCAGCGTGATGCCGAGCAGCTTCGTCGCACGTCCCGGGCCAATCGCACTCTCAACGCCTCTTATAAGTACGGCTTCGGGGTGTCCCTCGTCACCCGTCACGATATTGAGCAGTGAGTGTATTCCATAGCAGATATAAACGTAGGTGATTCCGCCCGATTCATACATCGGCCTCGTGCGTTCGGTCTTGCCCTTGTGAGCGTGGCAGGCGGTGTCCTCCTCGCCAAAATAGCACTCGGTTTCTAAAATTCTCGTCCTTATGACCTCGCCGTCAGGCGTGCGTCTGCAAAGCAGCTTGCCTATAAGGTCTTTAGCAAGAGCAGTTGCCGGCGCGGAAAAATATTTGCGTCCAAGTATCATTTTCTAACCTCAACGCGCGTCACCGTAAGGCGATCGCCATTAACCTTGAAGAAAATCTCATAGTCGGAAAACTTCATTCCATATTCGCGCTCGGGGTCATCTTGATAAGACGGTCTTGGATCGTGCTCTAAAATTTTGATTAGTGCATTTTGCTTGGAAATGTCTATTTTTGACAATAATTCTTTGCAAAAATCCACTTTTAATGCGTAATCCTTTACGGGCTCGGAAAAGCCGGCGATGGCCTCCGGGTGACTGTCGGTAAAAGGAAGATAGGGCTTTATATCATATATCGGTGTGCCGTCGAGTAAATCTGCCCCGCTCACAACAAGGACATCCCCCTCATTTTTCGTGTGCTCAATTCCTATAAGTTTGACAGAGGAGAGTCCAATAGGATTTGGTCTGTACGGAGAGCGAGTGGCAAAAACACCCATACGCTTGTTGCCACCAAGGCGTGGCGGTCTTACGGTTGGCGACCACTCCTCGCGCACCGCCTCCGAAAACTGCCAGATGAGCCAAAGATGAGAATATCCGTCAAGTCCGCGCAGAGCCTCGCTTACGCGATACTCGGGCTCGAACACTATTTTTGCCGTTAGCTCGTCAGCAATTCCACTTTGACGGGGAATGCCGAATTTTTCTTTAAAATCACTTCTGATTTTTGCAATTATTTTCATTACTGTCCACCTGAATTATGAGTTTGCTTTATTATATCATTTCCTTCGAATTTTTTCAACAAAAAACCTTAAAAACTTGACAAAGTGAGCGCAAAATGTTAAAATATTAAGGTTAAAAAGGAGAATAAAATGGAAGATAAACGCGAATTATTTGAAAAAATGCCCGTGCCCAAAGCACTGGCAACTTTGGCTATTCCTACGATAATCAGCCAGCTTATAACAATGATATATAACCTTGCCGACACCTTCTTTATAGGTATGGCAAATAACCCCTCTCAGACGGCGGCGTCCTCTGTGTCCTTCACGCTTGTGTTTCTTATGGCTTGCATATCCAACCTCTTTGGTGTCGGTGGAGGTAGCCTTATTTCAAGACTACTTGGCGAGAAGCGCGACAAGGATGCGGCAAGCGTAGCCTCCTTTTCATTCTACGGCTCTATGCTGCTATCCCTCGTTTATTCGATTTTGGTGCTTGCGTTTATGGAGCCGCTGCTACTTAACCTCGGTGCTACGCAAAGCTCGCTTCCGTATGCAAAGGATTACGCCATTTGGGTAATCGTTATCGGTGGAATACCTACTACGCTTTCGATGACTATGTCGCATCTTTTCAGGAGTGAGGGCTTCGCAAAATACGCGAGCTTCGGACTTGGTATGGGCGGTATTTTAAATATCATTCTTGACCCACTGTTCATGTTCGTGATTTTGCCCGCAGGAAATGAAACCAAGGGTGCGGCTATCGCAACGATGATTCCAAACGTCATTACAGTTATATATTTTATTGTAGTGTACTTTGTAAAGCGTAAGCAGTCGGTTTTATCGCTTTCCCCAAAAAATATGATTCCCGAGAAGCGTTATATCGGCTCGGTGTTTGCCGTCGGATTTCCCTCGGCACTCGGCTCGTTCCTTGCATGCCTTACGAATATAGTTATAAATAATCTGACGTCAAATTACGGCGACGTTGCGGTTGCAGCGGTAGGAATTGCCAAGAAAATCGATATGCTTCCTATGAACGTCGGTATGGGACTCTGTCAGGGTATGATGCCGCTCGTGGCGTACAATTTCGCCTCCGGCAACTACAAGCGTATGAAATCCTTCGCCACCTGTGCAAGAGCCGTTGGAATGGGATTCGCTGCAGTATGTATAGTCGTATTTGAGATTTTTGCCTCACCAATAGTGAGCATATTCAACGGACATCTTGAAACGGTTGCGCTCGGTACTGATTTTCTTAGAATCCTTTGCCTAGCCGTACCGCTTATGATATTTAATTTCCAGCTTAGCTTCACCTTCCAGGCGATGGGTATGGGCAAGCAGTCGCTTATCCTTTCCTCTCTTCGCCAGGGCGTTGTAAACATTCCGCTTCTGTTCGTGATGCACCATTTCTTCGGACTCTACGGAGTGGTATGGACTCAGCTAGTATCCGACGGAATTACCTCGCTTATTTCTTACGGTGTTTATCGTTCGTCGTATAAGAAACTCTTTGCAAAACAAGAGGCGCTTGAAGCTACACTGGAAGATATATAATGAGTAAAATGTAAATAAAACACAACAAAAGAGGGCTTTTTATGAAAGCCCTCTTTTGTTATCGTAAATCAAGTGCAGAGATTTTCTTCAATTTCAAGCAGTCTGTTATACTTTGCTACGCGTTCGCCCCTACAGGGTGCGCCTGCCTTGATAAACGGGGCGCAGGTAGCAACGGCGATGTCTGAAATCGAGGTGTCAAGAGTTTCGCCCGAACGGTGAGAAATGATATACTTGTATCCCGAGCGAGTTGCAAGCTCAATAACGCGCATAACCTCGGTGAGAGTTCCTATCTGGTTTGGCTTAATCAGGATAGCGTTTCCCGCACCAAGCTCAATGCCTCTTGCGAGCCGTTTTTCATTTGTCACAAAGAGGTCGTCACCAACCAGCATTACCTTATCGCCAATAGCCTCCGTAAGAGCGCACCAACCAGCGAAATCGTCCTCTGAAAGTCCGTCCTCGATAGAGATTATCGGGTACTTACGGCAAATGCAGGAATAGTACTCTATAAGCTGTTCGGCTGTTGACTCGGAGCTTCTTTTCTTCATTTTGTATTTTCCGTTTTCGTACCATTCGCTTGCGGCAGCGTCAAGCGCTATTCCGACGGTATCCGTTGAGTATCCCGCAGCGCCTATCGCTTCTACGAGCAGGTCAATAGCCTCCTCGTCGGAGGATAGATCGGGTGCAAATCCGCCCTCGTCGCCAACTGCCGTGGAGAGTCCCTTGGCTTTTAGAATTTTAGCAAGCGCATGATAGATTTCGCTTCCTGCACGCACTGCCTCACTTACGGACAAGCCGTGAGGGACGACCATAAATTCCTGAATTTCGATATTGTTGTCTGCGTGGCGACCGCCGTTCAGTATATTGAACATAGGGGCAGGGAAGGCACTTGCTCTGACTCCGCCAAGGTATCTGTACAGCTCTACGTTCTGATGTGCCGCAGCCGCTTTTGCCACCGCGAGAGATATCGCAAGAATAGCGTTTGCGCCAAGCCGTTCCTTGTTCTCTGTTGCGTCTAATGAGCATAAGAGGCCGTCAATCTCCTCCTGCCTCGTAGCGTCAAGCCCGAGCAGCGCAGGCTCTATTTTTTCCTTAATGTTTGAGAGAGCGAGCTGTACGCCAAGACCTCCGTATCTCGATTTATCACCGTCACGCAGCTCGTGAGCCTCGTAAAATCCGGTTGATGCGCCCGACGGTACAGACGCAATGCCAAAAGAATTATCGGCAAGAGTCACCCTTGCCTCAACAGTCGGGTTTCCCCGTGAGTCAAAAATCTCTCTTGCTGATACTATTTTTATTTTGCAGCTAGACATTTTCCAAAAATCTCCTTATCCTTTTTTTGGATATTCTTGGCGGGAAATGCGTATTTTATTCAATTTATTTTACGTTGGCACTTACGCCTGCGTGCACCTTATATTCGGTGACACCGAGAACGGTTTCACCATCTATCTGCAGGGGAGTGGGACGGTCAAACTTAACCGTAATCTCCTTGCCCTCGTGAATGTCGATTGCCTCGGTGTGCTTGATGTGCTCGCCCTTGAAAATAGAGGGGAATATCATCAGCGTTTTGAGCTTGTTCGTGCCGTGGAATACCATAGAGGATACCGTGCGCTCACTATTGAGTCTATCCTGGTTAGGAGTGGGAACCATGCCGCCGCCGTAGCATCTGCCGTTCATCGTGGGGGCAATCCATACCTTCTTGTATGTATATTCCTTGCCGTCTACTATGACGGTAGCGTTTCTTGGCTTGAAGTGAAAGAGAAGTCCTGAAATAGCAATCATGGTATAGTTGACAGGCTTGTCAGACTTTGCCTTTTTCTGATCGCCAACCTCGCAGCAATAGCCATCGATGCCGAAGCCTATGCCGTTTATAAATTTATAAACCTTTCCGTCAATTTCAACGGTGGGCAGATTCTTAAGATATTTGCTGATTTCTATAACGCCATCCATTTCGTCCTTCGCAATGTCGTAAAGGAAATCGTTTCCGCTGCCTGCGCCGTAGCAATAAACACTGTTCTTTAAGTTATCGGTATCTACGCTGTTAATGAAACGGTTGATAGTGCCATCGCCACCGCAAAGCGTGATTACGTCCTCCTCAGCTAGAGATGCAACGAACGCCTCGTAATCCGAAATCTCGGTGATGTTCTGAATAATTACCTCGCCGTTGAGCTTGCTACTTAAAGTTTCAAGATAATCCTTGCTTTTTCCGTGTCCTGCAAGAGGATTGTAAAGTACGTGGTTTTTCATTTTAATTTCAAAAATTCCTTTCAATTATCCGTAGGTATCAATATTGTAAAGTAAAAATCGAAGTAAAATTTAGCTTTCCGTCACCTCTTTTGATTCGTATTTATTTATAGCGTCGACCACTCCCGAATATGTGTAGAGTGAGCCGAGGCAGCATAGAGCCGTGTCGTTTTTCAGCGCGGTCAAAACACCTTTTTCTATTGCTTCCTCTATATTTTCACACGGAGTAGCTATTACTCCAAATTCAGCTAATATATCGCGGTATTTGTCCGCAGAAAGAGCTCTTGGATTGTCGGGTGTAATCGTAAATGCGTGCGATGCGATTTGGGAAAGGCTTTTAGCAATAGCCACGTAGTCCTTGTCCGAGAGCACTCCAGTGAATACCACGAGCTTTTTATCGCCAAAATATTCTTTTATGCTTTTTACCGCCGCACAGATTCCCTCTGCGTTGTGAGCACCGTCGAAAATTACCGTTGGAGTCTTGAGAATTATCTCAAATCTTGCGGGCCAGGTTGCTTCTGCAAGCCCCCTGCGTACCGATTCGTCACTGATTTTAAGCCCTCTTACGTTGAGTATATCTACAGCCTCGAGAACTATCGCAGCATTGCGCGGCTGATATGAGCCGAGCAGGGAAATCTTCAGTCCATTTTTTTCTTTGTAAGAAAATTCCGTACCGCAAAGATTTGACGATTTTACTGAAAGTGAGTCGTAATTCACCGTGTAAAGCGGTGAATTCTTTTCCTCTGCAACCTTGCGTATAACCGAAAGCGCACCGCTATCCTCACCGCCAAACAGTACGGGACAACAATTCTTTATGATTCCTGCCTTTTCAAAGGCAATTTTCTCCACTGTGTCGCCAAGAAATGCTACGTGGTCAAGAGAGATGCCCGTAATTATGGAGAGCAGTGGAGAGTCGATTACGTTCGTCGAATCCAGCCTTCCACCCATTCCGACCTCAAGGACCACTACCTCACAGCCACCGCGTCTGAAATACTCAAACGCGATAGCGGTAATCAGCTCAAATTCGGTTGGTTTATCCGCCATAGAGTCGGCAATCGGCCTCACGCGCTCCGTGATTTTTACCAGCTCCTCGTCTGTAATCTCACGCCCCAAAATCCTCATTCGCTCGTTGAAGCGCCGAACGTAAGGGGAGGTGTAAAGCCCTACTCGATAACCCTGCGCCTGAAGAATCTCGGCAAGCATCGAGGAGGTCGAGCCCTTGCCGTTAGTACCGCCGATATGGATATATTTCATATCTCGCTCGGGGTGGCCGAGGGCATCGAGCAACGTGTTTATTCTATCAAGTCCGGGCTTGCAAAACACCGAACTTGACGAGTGAATATATTCAAGAGTTTCTTTGTAATTCACTAAAAATACCTCAAAATGCAAATAATTATTTGCTTTTTTGCTTTATTTTTTCTATTTGACGTCGCACTCCCTCGCGCTTTAAGAGTATGCACAGAAGCAAGGCCTCAAGTGCAGATACTATCACGTAATTAAGAAGTCGCCACAGCATCAGAATGAAAATCGGCATGTCGTAGAATACCGCAAGTCCAAAAGTTTTTATCAGCACGGAGCCGCAAAAATGTGACAGCACGACCGTTATTATAATGAGAGCTACATCGGAAATCTTGGTGTATTTTTTGAGGAGAATAGGGACAAATCCGGATACAAGACCGATGGCCGCTGCTCCAAGAGTGACCAGCGGATTTACGACGAAGCCTACCAGTAAGCAGCCAATGAGGTCTGCCGTGACCGCTACGAGAAGCGCTTGAAGCGGTCCGAACGCCAATCCTGCAAAAATAATCGGCAGATTTTCCAGGCTGAATCTGAGCACGTCACCAACGGAGAACGCGAGATATTTGCCAAGAATTATGCTGATAGCCACCAGCATAGCCAGAGCTGCAGTCATTTTTGGCGAGATATTCTGTTTTTGGCTATTTTCCATAAAAAAACACCTCCAAAATACAGATTCCCTAAATCTGTACCCGAAGGCAAAAAGCTTGCTTGGTGCAGTGGGATGCGAGGGCTATATCGCGACAACGATGTCTTTCGTCCGCGCGGCAACTCCCCGTCCGTTCGGCACTAAAACGCATAGCCTTCTACTCTGTCAATACCTATTTAGTATATCACTTTTTGTCACCGATTTCAAGTATAAATCGAAAAAACTCAAAAAAACTCAGAAAAAACTCAAAAAATATACAAAACTGTGAGCAAGATGTGGCTTAAAAAGAAAATTTTTCACAAAAATACCAAAAATTTGTTTAACCTATTGTATATTTCAAAATATTGTGATATAATTAACAATGGTCAGGCTATGACCGCAAAAAACATGTTAAAAAATAAAATTTTTTATATTTTGGAGGATTACACCAATGGCAAACGTAAAGGTTGCAATTAACGGCTTCGGCCGTATCGGACGTCTCGCTTTCAGACAGATGTTCGGCGCAGAGGGCTATGACATCGTAGCTATCAACGACCTCACCAAGGCTTCTATGCTCGCTCATCTTCTCAAGTACGACACCGCTCAGGGTCGTTATGACGGTCACACCGTTGTAGCTGATGACGAGGCTAACACCATCACCGTTGACGGCAAGGTTCTTAAGATTTACGCAGAGAAGGACGCTGCTAACTGCCCTTGGGGCGAGCTTGGCGTAGACGTTGTTCTTGAGTGCACCGGCTTCTACTGCTCTAAGGAAAAGTCCATGGCTCACATTAACGCAGGCGCAAAGAAGGTTGTTATTTCTGCTCCCGCAGGCAACGACCTTAAGACCATCGTTTACTCTGTAAACGAGAACACTCTTACTGCTGATGACCAGATCATCTCCGCAGCATCCTGCACCACCAACTGCCTTGCTCCCATGGCTAAGGCTCTTAACGATTACGCTACCATTCAGAGCGGTATCATGACCACCGTTCACGCATACACCGGCGACCAGATGATTCTTGACGGTCCTCACAGAAAGGGCGACCTTCGCCGTGCTCGTGCAGGCGCACAGAACATCGTTCCCAACTCCACCGGTGCTGCAAAGGCAATCGGTCTTGTTATCCCTGAGCTCAACGGCAAGCTTATCGGCTCTGCTCAGAGAGTTCCCACCTGCACCGGCTCTACCACCATTCTCGTGGCAGTTGTTAAGGGTAAGGACATCACCAAGGAAGGCATCAACGCTGCAATGAAGGCTGCTTCCAACGCATCCTACGGCTACAACGAGGATCAGATCGTTTCCTCTGACGTAATCGGAATTACCTACGGTTCTCTCTTCGATGCAACTCAGACCATGGTTGCAAAGATCGACGATGATACCTATCAGGTACAGGTAGTTTCTTGGTACGATAACGAGAACTCCTACACCAGCCAGATGGTTCGTACTATTAAGTACTTCGCAGAATTGGCATAAAATAACCTGCTGAATATCAGCACAGAACAAAAAGACTCGCAGAAATGCGAGTCTTTTTTAGCGCCAAGTGACTGGCTTGCTGTATGAAATACAGCTTCAAAAATTCCTCGCGTTTCTGAACAGCTCTTTAGGCTTTCTCTTACGCAAGGTGGATTACGGTAAAAACGCGCAGACCAAAAGGCTCGTTTGCGGCAGACTGTGTTTTTCTTGACAACGCTGACCGCTTGTGATAATATTATAATATAACCTTATTTTTTGGAGCAAATTATGGAAGAAAAAAAGAAGCTTAATATAAAGGAGCTGCTAAAAAACTCGCTTCCGATAATCATATTCATACTCTTGCTTCTGGCGCTGACGCTGATATTTCTTCCGGAGATAAAAAAGCTTGGTACAGAGGAGGGCAGGGAGGCGTTCGGTCAGTGGATAGATGGGTTGGGCTTTGGAGGATGGCTCGTGTCGCTCGGTATACAGCTTTTGCAAATTTTCGTAGCCTTTATTCCGGGTGAGCCCGTTGAGCTTCTTCTCGGCTACCTCTGGGGGCCTTGGCTCGGTATGCTTACCTGTCTTATCGGAATATTTATCGGAACGCTGACGATATTCCTGCTTGTCAGACGCTTCGGTATGCCGTTCGTCAAAAAAATAGTAGGCACGGATGACCTCACAAAATATAAATTTCTTGCGAATAAAAATAAGCTGGAGCTTACCGTTTTCGTGCTGTTTTTCATTCCCGGAACACCGAAGGACGCACTCACCTACATAGCGCCTATCGCGCCAATAAGCCCCATAAAGTATCTTCTTATAGCAACCTTTGCCAGAATCCCCTCTATAATCACCTCTACCATTCTCGGCGACAGTATTGCCGAGGGGGATTATATTCTTGCCGTGGCGGTTTTCGTAATTACCGCGATTATCTCGGTTCTCGGCATAATTTTCGGTAATAAATTTATTGAAAAGAAGCAAAAAGACAGTTAAAATAATTTTATATTAAATATTTGTTGACAATTCTTAACAAATATGTTATATTTAGTATAGAACATTATTTTGATAAATTGAAAGGGGGCATATTATGATAGACGCTTCGTCCATATTAACAGCGATGTTCTTTATTATGGTCATCTGGGGCGCGTTGCGCGGTCTTATGAGAGGCTTTGGCCGCCAGGCAGTGCACACCGTCTTAACTATTGTGGTTGCGGTGATTTCCTTCGTTTCCACTCTTTCGCTTTCTGATAAAATATGCTCATTCTTTACTCCCGAGAGTATAAAAGGATTACTAGAGAACGTCGGTGACGCCGATGGGACTTTTGATTTCAGTGTCATCACCGAGTATCTCTCCTCTGTTGAGACTTTGATAAAGCTTCCCGTGGGTGCTTTGATTACTCCGATTATATTCATGGTAATCTTCGTTCTCCTGAATTCCTTCGTTGGTATTCTCAACGCTATCGTTTGCGCGATATTTGGAATTGAGAAGCCGGAAGGCGAGGCACACAAGACGGTTATCGGCGGTGCAATCGGACTTGCCGAGGGACTTATTATTGCGATTATATTCTTCCTTCCGTTTGCAAACATATTTAACGTTGCCGATAGAAGCGTTGACGCGGTTCGCGGCAAGGACGGTGACCGCTATAACAAAATAGTTGAGCCTTACGATACGTATTGCGGCGAGCTTGGTGAGCATTTTGCCATTAAGCTTTCTGCGACTTGCGGCAAGCCCTTGCTTGACAAGCTTTGTACTGCGGAAATAGACGGTCACAATGTTAATCTTCGAGACGAATGCGTTGAGGTTGCAGACGTCGTTATTGAGTTCTACACCCTTGGCAAAATTGATTATTCGGCACTTACCGAGGATAACAAGGCGGCGCTTCGTTCAGCAGTCACCGCACTCGAAAATTCTGAATATCTCACCCTCTTGATGTCGGGAATATTCAGAGATATGGGCAGAGCATTTACGGACGGAGTTGTTCCCGTATCTGCTCCCGCTCCCTACGACGTTATTCTTAATCCTGCAATCACGATGTTTGCTACCAGCGATGAAAATAATTTCAGAAGCGACGTAGACACGCTTCTTGACGTTTATTTCATTCTTTCCGACTCCGGTGTTCTCAAGGCATTTGGACAGGAGGGGCAGGAGGACGCGATGAGAAATGCGTTCATACTCAAGGATGAGAACGGTGAAACTACTGTAAATAAGGTAGTAAATAAGCTCAATCAGAACGAGCATATGAGTCCTATCGTTAAAGCAATTACCGATATGTCGCTTATAATGCTTACGAATCAGCTTGGCGTTGATGCGAATATTGCCGAAACCTACGATAGCGTTAAAAACGGTATGCAGGAAGTAATTGCGGTTGACCGCGATCAGTACGGCAGTGATGAAGAATACGAGGAGGCTCGTAATACCAAGCTGAACGAAACCCTTACCGAAAACAACATCAATCTGTCCGATGAGGAAGTAGATGGAATCGGTGATTACATCGACGAGCACTATGGCGAGGATAACGAGCTTACCGACGAGGAGTTCAACGACATTATCTTCTCCTACTACGACGTATACCTTGGTCTTCAGGGCGAGGGTAGCGAGAATCCTTAATCTAAATAAATAAAGGGGCGAAATTCTCGCCCCTTTTCGTTTGTTTTATAAAGATGTATAACCTGCACAATTTTGAAAACCAGAATTGTGCAAAGCTACAAATCGGTAAAATCGCAGGCTAAATCCTTGACAAATACACCGGAATATGCTACAATAATAGTGTCGAAAGGGAGTAGAACGTTGCCACTTGGCAATGTGCGCGCATCGTCAGCACGGCAGCTCGAGATGCCCCGGTGTGCGCGGATCAAACAATGGTTTTTCAAGACTTTCAGTGTGTTCGCCACACTGGAAGTCTTTTTTGATTTTTTACTCATTTCGTGAACTGAAAGTTTATATAATATAATTCAGGAGGAAAACACTATGCATCCAATCGTATCAGTTCTTTTAGTAATTGCGGCAATAGGCGTATTTTTATTCGTCGCGGGCTATCTTAAAGCACCGCCCGACACCGCATACATCATTTCCGGCCTTGGCAAGAAGCGTATACTTATAGGTAAAGCTGGCTGGAGAATGCCGTTCTTCACCCGACTTGATAAGCTTTCGCTTGGCGTTATGCAGGTTGACGTAAAAACCAGCGAGGCAGTTCCTACTAACGAGTTTATCAACGTCACCGTTGACGGTGTTGCCAACATAAAGATTTCGTCCGACCCTGAGCTTCTCAAGCGCGCAGCCGAGGCTCTCCTTGGCAAAACCCGTCAGGAGATGGTCACTCTCGTCACACAGGTTCTTGAGGGTAATATGCGTGAGATTGTTGGTTCTGTTGGACTCAAAGAGATGGTTCAGGACCGTCAGGGCGTTGCAAAGAAGATTACCGAGAACGTCGTTCCCGATATGGAGAAGCTCGGTATTGAGGTCGTAAACTTCAATATCCAGAACTTCAAGGACGGTGCAGGTACCATTGAAAACATGGGTATCGACAACGTCGAGCAAATCAGAAAGAACGCGCAGATTGCAAAGGCTAACGCGCAGAGAGATATTGCTATCGCAACCTCTAACGCACAGCAGGAGGCTAACGCCGTAAAGGTTGAGGCCGAAAAGAAGATTGCCGAGCAGGACGCAGCTCTTGCTGTTCAGCAGGCGGAGATGAAGGTTCGTGCCGACACAAAACGTGCAGAGGCAGACGCAGCCTACTCCATTCAGCAGGAGGAGCAGCGTAAGACTATCGAGATTGCAAAGACCAACGCCGATATTGCAAGGCGCGAAAAGGAAGCCGAGCTTAAGGAAAAGGAAATTGCCATCAAGGAGCGCGAGCTTGACGCTGAAATCAAGAAGCAGGCAGATGCTTTGAAGTACCAGTCCGAAAAGCGTGCTGAGGCAGACCTCATTAAGCGCCAGAAGGAAGCAGATGCCCGTCAGTACGAGGCTGTTCGCGCAGCCGAGGCTAGAAAGGCAGAGGCTGAGGCTCTCCGCTATGCAATGGAGCAGGAGGCTGAGGGTATCAGAGCCAAGGGTATTGCCGAGGCAGAGGCTATCGAAAAGAAAGCCGAGGCTCAGAAGAAGATGGGCGAGGCGTCCGTGCTTGAGATGTATCTTGCTGCACTTCCCGAGGTTGTGAAGAACGCCGCAGCACCTCTCGCACAGACCGACAAGATCGTTATGTACGGCGAGGGCAACTCCTCAAAGCTTGTTCGTGACGTAATGAACAGCTCCAGTCAGATTATGGAGGGCATGAAGGAGTCGACAGGCATCGACCTCTCCTCGCTTCTTGCGGGATTTGTCGGAGGCAAGGCTGCATCTGCTACCGAACAGCCTAAAGAATAACCAAAAAGCAAACTTTTGTTTGCAAAAAAATGAAAAAGGACGGATTTTCCGTCCTTTTTTGATCGACTTTTCATTTATATTCAAGCGGCATATTATAGTCGCGTTCGTAAATTTCTTTCCAAACACGAGCGTTTGATTGCATCATTTTGTCAATCATTTCATTTCGAGAGAGCGACTCATCAGGATAAATTGTATTTCCAATATTTATGGTGTATTCCTGCACGGGATAACCGTCATCACCGATTTTGTCCGAGTCCTTCATTGTGATAAAGCAGGGGAGAATAGGCACGTTGCTTTTTACCGCAATGCTATATGCACCGCTTTTTAGGGGCTTAGGTTTTCTGTAATTCCACCACATACTCTGCTCGGGATATATAAGCACAAGATTGCCGTCTCTAAGCAGCTTGTCCGTTGCCTCGTTGAACTTATGCATGGTGCGTATGTTCGAAGAAAGGGGGAGAGTATAGAAATTACGCATAAGGTATCCGTAAAAGCCGGGGAAGCTGGTGTAATTTCCCTCTCGTATAACGCGATATAGCTTCTTTTCTTTTACACCGGAGCGCAGAAACGCCTCGTGAATAGCAAAGGTGTCAAACGGGTTGAAGTGGTTGCACGTCAAAACTGCACCACCGGAAAGGTTTTGAAGATTCTCAATACCGCGTATTTCTTTAATGATCAAAAGGCGCTCCTTTTGAATTTTTTCAAGGAAGCGCTTTGCCATAAGGTATGCTATGGCGGTTTTTGCCTTTTTAATGGGACTGCGGCGCAAATAGTCTATTTCATCGGGCAAAAGCTCTCTTGTTGGCGGATCGTCCTCGACGTCAATGTCAAAT
This sequence comes from Oscillospiraceae bacterium, assembly GCA_015063385.1. Taxonomy (GTDB): domain Bacteria; phylum Bacillota; class Clostridia; order Oscillospirales; family CAG-272; genus UBA1740. Next base: position 16,902 of record SVUG01000012.1, read on the forward strand.
TTGCCCTCTCTTTCGTATTCTGCTATTTTATTTATGACGGAAACTCTGTCAGCGCTTCTTTTTGTTTTGTTGAGAAGATTTTGATAATTATCCTCTTTGTTTGTTTCGCTAATCGCCAGCTGCTGCAATTTCTCTCCACTTATTCTGTCACGCTCGCGTTCCTCATCTGTGTAGGCAAGCAGCTCGGCTCGAAGAATCTCGTATACACTCGTTTTTTCTGCGTATCTCCAGAAAGCTCCTGCCGCACGGCAATTTTCATAATGCCACGGCTTGTTTACCATAATGTAGTGGATTATGTATGCATCGGACGGCTCGTAAGGATATTCAAAGCACTCGGTGACAGCGGTATTCCACCTTTGGTCGAGCCACAGCACGTGATCCTTGCATATAAGATTTAGATAGTCCTCGTCCTGCGTGACGACGAAATTGTATTCTCCGAGAAGCACAAGAAATTTGTTAAGCACACCTTTTTCTCGCCAAAGGTGTGAATTGATAACTATTATTCCCGCATTAAAGAAATTGTGTCGCGATACACCCACGACCTTCTCTGCGTAGGTGCCGTAAACGTCGACCTGAACCATAGCCTGCTCGTGACATGCACCTATCAGATTCTCTGAAAGGTCGGTGTCGAACAGCTTTGCAATATCGCCTAAAACCACCGTATCACTGTCAATATATATTGCCTTGTCATATCCGGGATACATTTCGGCTATAAACATACGGAAATAGGTCGTTTTTGTGTAATAATCTCGCACGGGCAGCTTGTCTTCGATGCTTGCGAGATAGCTCGTCACGTTATCAAATTGAATTTTCAAAAATTCTGTTTCAAGCTCAAGCATTCTCGCCTTCATATCGTCCGAGATGCTCGTGTGAAGCACGTGAACCTGATATTTTCTATCGTGAGAGGCGTTTTCAATTAGTGATTTGAGTGATACTATCGTATACTTTACAAACGCATCGTCGCAGGCGTAAAATATAGGTATAATTTTATTTGACACTTGCTTTTTCTCCTTTGTCATAGAGCGTTTTCAGGTAAATATATTCGTATAAAATATCGTCAAACTGATAGTACCCGAAAATCTTGTGTATGCGGCTGACTTGCCATTGCTTTATGTTGTCAGTGTGGGGGTAAGGAAGATAAAAGAGGCGCTTTGAAAAATGCCTTACCACAGTATGCTTATGCAGAAATTTTTGGTCGTTATAGCGCTGGGGGAGCATCTTCTTTCTGCTTGTCGCACGAATAAGCGCACTCTGATCTGCAAATACGAGCTTTTTAGCACGGATTTCATCTCTCGCTTTTTCAAAGAGTCCCGTTCTCCTTGATTCTTTCATATTAAAAAGCAGAACGCCGGCATTAACGTAATTGGGACTTATAAGATATTTGCCGTAATGGTCGCGCGCTGCCGCATATTCCACCGCGCTTACGTCGGTATCATATAGAAGATGCACGTCACGGTTGAACATAACGTCTGCGTCAAGGTAGAGGAGCTTGTCGGGGATATCAGGTATTAGGTCCGCAAACAGCCGTATCAGTGTATACGGTGAGCAGTAAGCGTCCTCATTGGGACAGGCGCTGAACTCATGCATATAAATTTTGGTGACATCGATTTTTACAACCGAATTTTCAGAGTTGTATTCTTTTACTACATCATTTAAAAACGCCACCTGCTTATCGCTCACAGGCAGATAATCTTGCTTTATGTGTGAAACATCCATAGTAAAAATGAAAAACCTAATGGGCTCATTTGATTTTGAACGCTTTAGAATTGAGAGTGTGGATGTCAGAATTCCGTCAAAAACCTTGTCGTTTCCGCAGTAGAGAATATTTATCATTTTCCATTTTCCTTTCTTACGTACTCGATAACCCTTACTGTTGAGAGGGAAGCTCTCTCACACATTTTGTTGTATACTTCATCTCTCAACTTTTTTCTCCTCTCTCGCGGCGGCAAATTCTCGTCCGGGAGGAACGGACCGTCAACATAGGTCACTATTCTAGGCGTTTTAGAGAAGCGCCGCTTTTGATATGTATTGGTGAAGCAAAATACAGGAGACGACAGCTTTATCGGGTAAGCAAATGACGTGTCAGCAAAAGGACGTATACCCGTGTAGTAGGGCCATATATGAGCCTCGGGATAAATAACTATTCCGGCATTTTCGCCTATGCGCTGCTCAATCGCAGATGTGAAGTTCCTGTTTGCCTTAAGGTTGTTGGGGAGTGGCAGTGCACCAAGAGATTTGATTACTCTGCCAATAACCGGCACGGAGAGATTAGCAGGATTAACAATAACGTACTTGCTTTTTTTCTTATCAAGCATATTCGGTATCAAGGCGTCGCCAATATCCTGCGTATGATTTCCGTACAAAAAATAACCTTGACTGCTATATGCTCTCATAGCTTTTTTGCCCACTACCTTGTGACCAAATATTATTTTAGTATACAAAAATGCGAGCGGCATTGCTATGACTCTGTACCAGAAAAAATGCGTGAAGCGCTTCCATGCCGAATTCTCGCAGTACACATAATTTTCATCTATTATAGGACAATCAAGGAGTGCGGTCGAAAATTCGTCATTAAGCTCGTCCTCGTAATATATGATTTTCCTTTTTTTCAAGACATTATCTCCTTGTAAAATTGCGGCAGCAAAACGTTTGTTTGCCGTATTTTTTTGTCTGAATAAAGTATAAGCGCCCAAATAGAACAAGTCAATGAACTCTCTGTTCTGTAGGGGTGAGAGAAGGTGGATATAGAATTCTACAATTTGTAGAGAAGGGTCGAAACGGCTTGACTTTTTCTATAAAAAAGAGTATAATAATTAATATAGAAAAAGGAATGTCTCGATTTGCAAATCAAAGTTTACATAAAGAGGACGACGTATGAAAGACGTAAAAGCTACTGTCGCTGATAATCTTGTGCAGCTGAGAAAGGCGTACGGACTCACTCAGGCACAGCTTGCAGAAAAATTCAATTATTCCGACAAGGCTATATGCCGCTGGGAGCATGGGGATACACTACCTGATATAAATACGCTCTGCGCATTAGCAGATTTTTACGGAATTACTATGAATGACCTTGTTTCTCCCGATTTTGAGGCTTCGGAGACCGATAAAGAAGTGAGGACGGTTTTCAAATACCGTTTGCTTATTTCTGCTATGCTGCTTGCTGCGGTTTGGTTGCTTACAGTGGTTGTTTTTATAACTACCATAGCGATGGCAAGGCCGTATTGGATAATCTTCGTCTGGGCTGTCCCTGCATCCTGCCTTGCGCTTATGCGCTTTTGGAGAGGTGGCTTAATGCATGCGGCAGTAAAAATAATTATTTATTCGCTATTCGTGTGGTCGCTTATTACTTCGGCGTTTTTGCATCTTTTGATTATAAACGGTGTAAATGCGTGGATGCTGTTCCTTATAGGAATACCGCTTGAGGCTATAATTATTTTCTGGCAACAGATAAAGAAATATAGGGACAGGATTTAAATTATTATTTTCAACGGATTTTGAGTTAAAAACAAAAAAATCCCCCATTCTATTTACAAAGCATACCTTTTATGCTATAATGTCAAATAGCAATTTCGGTGGTAAGCCATTAAAAGCGATATGGAGGCGTATTGTGAGAATAGACAAGCTAATTTCTGAATCCGGTATTGCCTCACGCAAAGAGGCGGCGCGTGTTGCACGCGCTGGCGGAGTTATAGTTGACGGAAAGGCTGTTAAGGACCTATCCACACATATCGACCCCGAAAAATGCCGCGTAGTTTATCTTGGCAGAGAAATAGTTTACCGCCGATTTACCTACGTAATGCTGAATAAGCCTGAGGGCTACGTAAGTGCGACTGACGACAAGAGTCTGCCGTACGTCACCGAGCTTTTGCCTGATGAGCTTCGGAAAATGGAGCTTTTTCCGGTTGGCAGACTTGATAAGGACACGACAGGGCTCATGATACTGACTAATAACGGTCAGCTCGCTCACTCGCTTCTTTCGCCGAAGCACCACGTAGAAAAGGAGTATTTTTTTACGGCGGCAGAGCCTCTTTGCGACGGGGCAGAGAAACAGTTTGAGAGTGGTGTGACGCTTGCTGACGGCTACGAGTGCAAAAGCGCGGTTCTTTCTCTTTCTGATGACAGAATGAGCGGAAAAATTACTCTTACCGAGGGCAAATACCATCAGATAAAGCGTATGATTGCCGCTATGGGCAACCGTGTGACTAGTCTTGAACGAATTTCATTCGGCTCTATACCGCTTGACTGTTCACTTGGTCGTGGCGAGTGGCGCTATCTTTCCGACAGGGAAATTTCAATTTTAGAAAAACAGGGTTAATCCCTTTTTTAGCCGCGAGAGCGGTGTGTATTTCAATTTTCGCCGTATTTGCGGCGCGTATTTCAAAGGAGAAGCAAATGGACATCTTAAAGACTCTGGCAGAGGAATTTAAAATCAAGGAGGAGCAGGTAAAGGAAACCGTTGCTCTTATCGATGAAGGAAACACGATTCCCTTTATTTCGAGATACCGTAAGGAAGTGACGGGCGGTCTTGACGACGCAACGCTCCGTGACCTGAACGACAGACTTAACTATCTTCGCAAAATGGACGAGCGCCGAGAGGAGATTTCAAATCTTATTGACGCACAGGGCAAGCTTACGCCTGAAATTACCTTTGCGCTTAACAATGCAAAAACGCTCGTTGAGCTTGAGGATATATATCTTCCTTACAGACCTAAGAGAAAGACCAGAGCCTCAGTTGCAAGAGATAAGGGACTCGAGCCTCTTGCAAATTACATTCTTGAACAGCGTGACGCATATGACCCCACAATTGAGGCTTATGCCGAACAGTTTATCGTTATTTCCGATGAGAAGGACAAGTCTGTTCCTGATGCACAGGCAGCGCTCGCAGGCGCATCTGATATTATCGCAGAGGATATTTCCAATAATGCAGAAATCAGAAAGATGCTCCGTGAGTTCACTATGAAGAACGGTTCTCTTTCCGCAAAGGGCACGACAGAGGAAACCTCTGTTTATGAAAACTACTACGATTTCTCCGAGCCTATCAAGAAGCTCAAGGGACACCGCGTTCTTGCTATTAACCGTGGCGAGAAGGAGGAATTTCTTAAGGTTGCGGTCACTCTTCCCGAGGAGGACGGAATTGCACAGCTCGTATCCAAGGTTATAACCAATAAGCAGTCCCCGGCGCTTTCTTATCTCATGGCTACGATAAGAGATGCTTACGAGCGTCTTTTGTTCCCGGCTATCGAGAGGGAAGTTCGCACTACACTCTTTGATGATGCCTGTGAGGGCGCGCTCAAGGTATTCTCCGAGAACCTTCGCAATCTTCTTCTGGCAGCACCTCTTAAGGGCAAGACCGTGCTTGGCTACGACCCTGGTTATGCTCACGGCTGTAAGCTTGCTGTTGTTGACAAGACAGGAAAGGTGCTTGACACCGCAGTTATCTATCCCGTTAAGCCCAGAGAGGACATCGAGCGCTCCAAGGCTACCGTGCTTCGACTTGTAAAGAAGCATAACGTTGACGTTATATCTATCGGAAACGGAACGGCATCGCGTGAGTCCGAGCAGTTTATTGCAGAGCACGTTATCCGTGATGCTTCCTGTCCCAAGGGCGTTAAGTACACCATAGTTTCCGAGGCAGGCGCATCGGTTTACTCGGCTTCCAAGGTCGCAACCGAGGAGTTCCCGGACTTCGACGTAATGCAGAGAAGTGCAATTTCTATCGCAAGACGACTTCAGGACCCCCTTGCAGAGCTTGTTAAAATTGAGCCTAAGGCAATAGGCGTTGGTCAGTATCAGCACGATATGAAGCAGGCTCGTCTGACCGAGGCACTTGGCGGCGTTGTTGAGGGCTGTGTAAACGGTGTTGGCGTTGACGTTAATACCGCGTCCTATTCTCTTCTTTCATACGTTTCGGGTATCAATGCAACGGTTGCAAAGAATATCGTTAAATACAGAGAGGAGAATGGCGAGTTCAAGACTCGCGCTCAGATTCTCAAGGTTCCGAAGCTCGGTGACAAGGCGTTCACCCAGTGTGCAGGCTTCCTTCGTATCCATGACGGTAAGCAGGTATTTGACTCTACGGGCGTTCACCCCGAGTCTTATGCTATCGCAGAGGACCTTCTTAAGCGCTTCGGCTTCTCTACCGAGGACGTAAGAAGCGGAAATCTTCCTCTCCTTAGATTCAAGGCAGAGCAGTACGGTATTGCAAAGCTTGCTCGCGAGCTCGGCTGCGGTGAGCCCACTCTCGAGGATATTATCTCCGAGCTTGAGAAGCCCGGCAGAGATATTCGTGACGACGCACCTGCTCCCATTCTCTCTACTGACGTTCTTGATATAAACGACCTTAAGACCGATATGCAGCTTAAGGGTACTGTAAGAAACGTGGTTGACTTTGGCTGCTTCGTTGACATCGGCGTTCACCACGACGGTCTTCTTCACATCTCTGAGATGAGTGATAAATTCATTAAACACCCCTCCGAGCTCTTTAAAACGGGTGACGTAATTGAAGTAAAAATCAAGGACGTTGACGTTAAGAAGCATCGAATTTCACTCACCAGAAAGGGCATGAATGTAAAGTAATATTTGCAAAATACAGAAATCGGCTATGCGATTTTAAAAGCATAGTCGATTTTTTTGTTTTAAAAATACTGAGCATTGTTTTTCTGAAAAGACAAGGACATTCGCTATTTTAAAATATTTTTTGCAAAAACTTGATAATTGATTAAAAGTGTGTTATAATTTTTATTATTTACGTGCGCATAGGCGCGTAGAGGAGGGAAGTATGGAAAAGAATAATCCTAAAGCCTGGCTGTATCTTTTACCCGCCATACTGTTTATCGGCGTATTTATGATATATCCATTGATAGACGTACTTATATACTCCTTTGAGGAGGGATTCAATTTCGCCTCGCAGTCATATTTTGGCGTCGGATTTTATAACTACAATTATGTTCTTCGTGACCCGTTTTTTCTTCAGGCCATCAAAAACACTCTTATACTTGTTTTTATTACCGTGCCGGTATCTACCGCACTCTCTCTTCTTATATCCGTCGGCCTTTCCTCTATTAAAAAGCTCCGTAATCTTTTCCAGACGGTTTATTTTCTTCCGTACGTGACGAACACTCTTGCCGTTGGTTTGGTGTTTATGATACTTTTCAAGCCTACCGTTTATAACGACGGTCTGGTTAATATGGTGATAGAGGCGTTTGGCGGACAAGCCGTTGACTTTATCGACGGTCCGTACTGGGCTAAAATGCTCGTGCTTTGTTTATACACCGTATGGGTGGTTATGCCGTTTAAGATTCTTATTTTCACCAGTGCTATTGCATCCGTGCCGCAAACCTATTATGATGCGGCAAGAATTGATAATACCACCAGTCTTCGTATGTTCTCGCGTATTACGCTGCCGATGATTTCTCCATCAATATTCTACCTTGTTATCACAGGATTTATAGGAGCATTCAAGGCGTACAGCGATGCGGTCGCACTCTTTGGCACTAATCTTAACGCATCTGAAATGAACACGATTGTCGGCTATGTATACGATATGCTGTACGGAGACGGCGGCGGTTATCCGTCGTTTGCATCGGCAGCAGCAATAATACTTTTCGCTATTGTTCTTACGATAACCTGCATAAATCTTATCGTAAGCAAAAAACGCGTGCATTATTAAGGAGGAAGCTATGGAAAAAACTGTTGATTCCGGAAAACTGCACGTGCAGCAAAAGAAAAAAGCGGCAGTTCGTGCCGTGGTATACACGCTTCTTGCAATTTGGGCGCTTATAGTATTGTTCCCGTTCTATTGGATGCTTTTGACGTCGTTTAAAAGCTACGGTGATTATAACGCCGAAAGCATGCCGCAGTTTATTACGTTGAGTCCCACACTTGAAAACTATTATACTGCATTTACATCGGTGCCGCTTCTTGATTATTTCTTCAATACGCTCGTTTTTACAGTTGCGACAACCGCGCTTATGCTTGTTATAATCGTTCCTGCGGCATTTGCATTTGCAAGACTTAATTTCAAGGGCAAAAATCTCGTTTTCGTGCTGTTTTTATCGCTTATGATGATACCGAGCGAGCTTGTAATTATCACGAATTTTGTCACCATTACAGAGCTTGATTTGCGCAACACATTTACAGGTCTGATTTTGCCCTCGGTGACGTCAATTTTCTATATTTACCTCTTAAAAGAGAATTTCTCGCAGATTCCAGACGAGCTTTACTATGCCGCCAAGGTTGACGGCACGAGTGATTTTAAGTATATGATGCGAGTTATGCTGCCAATTTGTAAGCCGACCGTTGTGACGATAACAATACTTAAGGTTATTGAATGCTGGAACTCTTACGTGTGGCCAAGGCTCATTACCGATGACGAGAACTACTTCCTCGTTTCCAACGGCATACAGGCTATACGCGAAAGCGGCTTTGGCAGAGAGCACATTCCCGCCATGATGGCTGCTGTCGTGGTTATATCCATTCCTCTTGTAATTTTGTTCCTAATCTTTAAAAACAAAATTATGGAAGGTGTAGCGAGAGGGGGTACAAAGGGGTGAAAATGTTAAGAAAACTTGTCATTTTTGCGTTTTTATCTATCTTTTGCGCAGCATTTCTTGCTTCTTGTCATGGAAGTAAGGAGATTAATGAAACCTCCGTTCCGACGAATTTTGACGCTTCAAAGAGTTATGAAATTACATTCTGGGCAAAGAATGAAAACAATGCTACTCAGCGAGGTGTTTATGATGCGGCGATTGAAAGATTTGAGCAAATATACCCGAATATTTCAGTCACTATAAAGCATTATACCAGCTACGACGATATTTACAATGACGTAATCACCAATATTCAAACCTCAACCACCCCCAACGTTTGTATTACCTATCCCGACCATATAGCGACTTACATTACGGGTGAGGACGTTGTGGTTCCGCTTGACGAGCTTATTGCCAACGAGCGCTACGGCTTCGGCGGCAGTGAGGTTAAATTTGACTCACCCAAATATTCGGATATGGTTAGCGAATTCATGGATGAGTGCTATATAGGAGACGAGCTTTACGCTCTGCCTTTTATGCGCTCCACCGAGGCGTGTTATATCAATAAGACCTACGTCGAGGCGCTCGGATATACTCTTCCGTCGGTTCTAACGTGGGATTTCGTATTTGAGGTATCTAATGCAGCTCTTGCAAAGAACCCTGATGGCACGTATGCCGTCAACAATCAGAAGGTTATGATTCCGTTTATATACAAATCAACGGATAACATGATGATTCAGATGCTTAGGCAGAAGGGCGCAGGATATTCTAACGATTCCGGAAAAATTGAGATGTTTAACGATACGACGCGCCAGCTTTTGAAAATGGTTGCCGAAAACACCGCAACCGGAGCATTTTCAACCTTCAAAATTTCGAGCTACCCCGGAAATTATCTCAACAAAGGACAGTGCATATTTGCCGTTGACTCAACTGCAGGAGCTACTTGGATGGGCTCTGATGCGCCCTTGATAGACGTGCCTGAAAGTGCGCTTCGCGAATTTGAAACGGTGGTTATGCCGATACCTCAGTTTGATGAAAAAAATCCCGTTATGATTTCTCAGGGACCGTCGCTCTGCATATTTAATAAGGAAGATTCGGGTGAGGTGATGGCTTCGTGGCTGTTCGTGCAGTATCTTCTTTCAAACGATACGCAGATTGCTTATGCTCAAACCGAGGGATACGTTCCGGTCACGACTAAAGCTCAGCAGTCGTCTGAGTATCAGGAATATTTATCCAGAAGTGGAGAAGATAACGAGCTTTATTATAATGTAAAAATAGATGCGGCAAAAATGCTTCTTGATAACGTTGAAAACACCTTTACAACGGCAGTCTTCAACGGCTCTACGTCCCTTAGAAATGCTGCCGGAGAAATGATTGAGAAGGTGGCTAAATCTATCAGAAGAAAAGAAAAGGTGGACGACCGATACATTACGCGACTTTTTGCCGACGTTCGTTCTTTGTATAGGCTGGATCAGGTCGAGGCCTCTGCTTCAAAAACAAAGCTAGGACCGTTGCCGCCACTTTCTATTGCACTTCTTTGCGCATTGGCAGTCATTTGGGTAGGCATAGCCTCTTATGTGCTTATACCGAAAATACTCAAAACAAAAAATAAAAAAACTCCGACAGATATTGACATTCGGTAAAAAAAGTGTATAATATTATTTGTATCTTTAAATATCTATTTTAAGCGAGGATTTTATAATGAAAAAACTGTTTGTTTGTTTGCTTTGCGTTGTTATGATGCTTGGTCTTGTTTCTTGCTTTAACAAGGAAGAGCCTATAACCTACGACGAGTACATGGCTGCTGAGGTTGAGTCAGAGGTCATCGTTGACATGTACGTTCAGGCTACTCAGTCATGGTGGGATAACAAGATTACCGTTTATGCCGCTGATAAGGACGGTGCTTATTTCGTTTATGATATGGCGTGCTCCGAGGCTGATGCTGCAAAGCTCACCAAGGGAACCAAGATTCGCGTGACCGGTCACAAGGCTGAGTGGGCAGGAGAGATAGAAATCGTTGATGCTACCTTCGAATTCCTTGAGAGCGATCCCTATATTGCAGAGGCTACCGATCTTACCGCGCTTCTCGGCACTGAGGAACTCATTTCTTATCAGAATCAGCTTGCAAGCTTCGACGGTCTTTTCGTTAAGAAAATTGAGTATAAGGGCGGCGAGCGTGGCGATGATATTTACTTGACCGTCACCCATAACGGTACGGATTACGACTTCTGCGTAGAAAGATATCTCACCGATCCTGATAGCGACGTTTACAAGGCTGTTGAGGCTCTGGAGGTAGGAGACGTTATCGACGTAGAGGGCTTCCTTTATTGGTACGAGGGCGTTAATACTCATATCACGGCAGTGACCGCACATGACGTTGATACTTACGCTGATTACGACGCGGCTGCTATTGACGACAGAATAGTAGCAGACGTATACGTTCAGGCTACTCAGTCCTGGTGGGACAACAAGATTACCGTTTACGCTGCTGACAATGACGGCGCATATTTCCTTTATGATATGGCTTGCTCTGAGGCTGATGCAGCAAAGCTTACCAAGGGTGCAAAGATTCGCGTGACCGGCTACAAGGCTGAATGGTCCGGCGAGGTTGAAATCGTTGACTGCCATTTTGTTGCTCTTGAGGGCGATCCTTATGTCGCTGAAGCTGTCGATCTTACCGATAAGCTTGGAACTGACGAGCTTATTTCTTACCAGAATCAGCTTGTGCTCTTTAACGGTCTTACCGTTAAGAAGGTTGAATATAAGGGCGGCGAGCGCGGCGACGATATTTACCTTACCGTCACCTATAACGAAGCTGATTATGATTTCTGTGTTGAGAGATATCTCACGGGTCCCGATAGCGACGTTTACAAGGCTGTTGAGGCTCTTGAGGCAGGCGATGTTATCGACGTAGAGGGCTTCCTCTATTGGTATAACGGTGCGAATCCTCACATCACCAATGTGACTGTTAAATAATTAAGAATTTTTCATAAAGAACCCGCTTTGGCGGGTTCTTTTATTTTTTAATAGTGTCAAAATTACCAAATTATTGATTACTATTGTTGACAAAATAATGACAAAATTTGTTAGTATTGACAAAAGTTAATAAATATATAAAAAAAGAATAGAAAAAAGCTAAAAACTGTTGATTTTTGAAGCCTCTGATGTTATAATTATTGTGTAGAGTTTTGAATGGACAAGACTCGGTAAATTATTGAGAGGGAATATATGTACGATTTACAAAGGGCGGATATGTGGAAACGTATTTCAGCCTGGTTGTTTGATTTTATTATAGTTGGCATCGTCGTTGTAGGACTTGCCTTCGGCATGTCGGCTATTTTGAAATACGATTCGCATTGGGATGCGCTTGAGGACGGCTACAATAAATATGCCGCTGAATTTGGCGTTGACCTTAACATTTCTTCCGAGGATTACGCTAATCTTTCGGAAGAGGAGCTTCAAAAGTATAATGATGCCGAGGCTGCGATACAGAGTGATGAGAAAATCAATTATCACTACAACATGGTGGTTAATCTTTCACTTCTGATAACGGTTTTCAGCATTTTGATTGCACATCTGATAGTCGAGTTTGCCGTACCGTTGTTTTTTGGAAACGGACAGACGCTAGGCAAAAAAATATTCGGTGTCGGTGTCATGAGAGTAGACGGTGTCAAGGTGTCTCCCGTGATAATGTTCGTAAGAACGATTCTTGGAAAGTGCACGACGGAAACGCTTATTCCAATAGCAATAGTTATAATGCTCCTGTTCAACATTATGGATATATTCGGTGTTTTGTGCCTGTTTGGATTGCTTTTGATTCAGGCGGGACTCTTGGTGTTTACGAGAGCACGAACTCCAATACACGACGTTTTGGCTCACACGGTCACTGTTGATATGGCAAGCCAGATGATATTTGATTCTCCGGAGGAGCTTATCGCGTACAAGCAAAGAATTCACCAAGAGGAAGTTCGCGATACCAGGGAAGAGCAGAATATAAAATCAGAAAATAAATAATAAATATATTTAACAGAAAGGCGAAACGGTATGAAAATTGTTTTGCAGAATTTGACAAAGATTTTCCCTGCACGTGATAAGAAGAACGGCAAGGAAACCATCGCTGTCAGCGACTTCACATTTACCATTCCTGATGGTAAGCTCGTAGGTCTTCTTGGCCCGTCGGGCTGTGGTAAATCCACCACGCTTTATATGATAAGCGGACTTCAGGCACCCTCCGGCGGTAAGATTTTCTTCGGCGAGGATGACGTCACAGAGCTTTCTCCCGAGAACCGTGGCGTAGGTCTTGTTTTCCAGAACTACGCGCTTTATCCTCATATGACGGTAAAGCAGAATATCCTCTTCCCGCTTCAGAATCTTCGCGGCGAGGACAAGCTCACTAAGGAGCAGATGATTGAGAGAGCATACGAGGCTGCAAGACTCGTGCAGATCGACGAGCTTATGGAGCGTAAGCCCAGCGAGCTTTCGGGCGGTCAGCAGCAGAGAGTTGCTATCGCTCGTGCGCTTGTAAAGATGCCTAAGGTTCTTCTTCTTGACGAGCCGCTTTCCAACCTTGACGCCCGCCTTCGTCTTCAGACCCGTGAGGAGATCAGAAGAATTCAGAAGGAAACCGGCATCACCACCATCTTCGTCACTCACGACCAGGAGGAGGCAATGTCTATCTCCGATATCATCGTAGTTATGAAGCTCGGTGTCGTTCAGCAGGTTGGCGCTCCCCAGGACGTTTACGATGATCCTACCAACCTCTTCGTTGCTAAGTTCCTTGGAACTCCTCCTATCAACGTATTCAAGGGTGCAGTTAAGGGCGGCAAGCTGATTCTCGGTGAGTCAGAGGTTCTTGACGTTCCCGGCGTTGACGACCGCGAGGTATTCGTAGGTATTCGTCCGGAGGGATTCATTCCCGACGTAAACGGTGCGCTTGAGTGCAAGCTCAACAACGTTGAGGTAATGGGCCGTGACGTGAGCGTGGTTTCTACCAACGAAGCATCTCTTAACCCCATTATCCGTTCTATCGTTGACTCGGATTATAAGATTGACAAAAACGACGAGAGCATCAAGTTCTCTCTCAAGCCTCATAAGGTATTCCTCTTTGACGTTGAAACCGAAGAAAGAATCAGATTCGAGGTGTAATTATGACTAACGAATCGGTCAAAAATATAAGAATCAAGTGGGACGGGTTCGTCAAGAAGATTGACGCCTTTTGCCACAAGATAAAATTCGATAGTTGGAAGGGTTGGATTTACCTTTCTCCCGCTATCGTTCTGCTTATGATCTTCACCGTTTGGCCTATCTTCAACACCGTAAGATATGCTTTCCTTGAAGGCTATGAGGGAATGGCAGCTCTCAGCGGCAAGACGTTTGAGGTCGGATTTGGCAACTTTGAGTACGTTCTTGGATATCAGAATTTCCAGAGGTGCTTATTCAATACAATTATACTTTGCGTATTGACTGTTCCGATTTCCACCTTCCTTGCGCTTCTTATCGCGGTATGTCTGAACTCTATTAAGTTCCTTAACAGATTCCTTCAGACGATATACTTCCTGCCTTACGTGACGAACTCTATTGCTATCGGTATGGTATTTGCGGCGATGTTCAATATCGTAGGCTACAACCATCAGAATATAGAAAACAGCGTTTCGCTTGGTATTGTAAACAACGTTATACAGTTCTTCGGTGGCGAGCCGATCAACTGGATAAATATGTACTCGGGATATTGGGAAAATATCTGGGTAATGGTTATTTACATAGTTTGGAATGCTCTTCCGTTTAAGATTCTTATTCTTCTTGGCGGTCTTCAGAGCGTAAACAAGCAGTATTACGATGCTGCAAAGATCGACTCTACTCCCAAATGGCGTGTATTTACCAAGATTACCGTTCCGCTTCTCTCTCCCATGATAGCCTACGTTGTTATCACGGGCTTCATCGGCGGATTTAAGGAGTACTCTAGTATCGTAGGTATCTTTGATGCGGATATGGGCCCTCCCGGTGATAGAGGACGACTTAACACGATGGTCGGATACATTTACGATGCGATTAACGGAGCGTCCAAGCAGTACGGCCGCGCTAGTGCTGCTGCGATTATACTGTTCATAATTATTTTTGCTGTCACTATGGTAAATCTTTACGTCAGCAAGAAGAAGACACATTATTAAGGAGGCGCCTATGTCTGAAGTTAATAGCAACTCAAATATTAACGAGGCTGTCACGCCTTCTAAAACAATCACCACAATGGTAGAGAGGGATATGAAGAAGGTTTCTAACGCCCAGCTCGTTAAGAAAATTCTTTCAAACGTCGCTATTTATCTTTTCCTGATTGCAATAGCGATAATAGTTCTTTTCCCGTTCTACTGGATGATTATTTCCTCGCTCAAGTCGCTTGAGGAGTACAAGCTCTCGACTCCGACTCTGTTCCCCGAGAAAATAATGTTCGTGAACTATGTTAAAGCGTTTAGCCAGGGTAATCTTGGTACACTCTTTATAAACACCGTGTACGTTGGCGTGGTTTCCACCATATTCTCTCTGGTTATTACGGTTTTGTCGGCGTTTGCATTTGCGCGTCTTGAGTTCAAGGGCAAGGATACGCTCTTTGCATTGCTTCTTGCAACGATGATGATCCCCGGTGAGCTTTTCACCATCACCAACTATTCTACCGTACACAAATTCGGTTGGATGAACACCTACACCGTACTTATCGTACCCTTCCTCGTCAGCGTATTCTACATTTATCTTTTAAAGCAGAATTTCCTGCAGATACCTAACGAGCTTTACCTTGCCGCCAAAGTTGACGGTACTAAGGACCTTAAGTATCTTTGGAAGGTTATGATTCCCTTGGCATTCCCGACGCTCATTTCCATCACCATTCTGAAGATGATGGGCTCGTGGAACTCATATATGTGGCCTAACCTCGTTACCAAGAGCGAGAATATGCAGCTCGTCACTAACGGTCTTAGAAACGCATTTACCGAGGCAACCAGCGGCGAGACCGACTTCCCCGTACAGATGGCAGCGGTTGCCATCGTATCCGCCCCTCTCTTCGTGGTATTCCTCTTCTTCCGTAAGTATATCATGAAGGGTGTATCCAGATCGGGTATCAAGGGTTAATTTTCAGGTTATTCGGCACAAGCCTTTAACACTAATAGAAATAATAAATTAAAAAGGAAGGACAAAAAACATGAAAAAGATTCTCTTAGCGCTTCTTGTTCTTGTGACCATGCTCGTTAACATGCTCGCTATGACCGGCTGTGGCCTGCTTCCCGGTAACAAGGATGACGGAAACGGAGAAGAAGAGGGTAAGGTAAACATTACCTTCTATCACACCATGGGTGCAAACCTCAGAGACGTTCTTGACGAGTACATCCCTGAGTTTGAGGCAATGTATCCCAACATCAACGTTATTCACGAGCAGGTTGGTGGCTACGACGACGTTCGTGACACCATTTCCACCGAGCTCACCGTTGGCGAACAGCCCAACAT
Organism: Oscillospiraceae bacterium; assembly: GCA_015063385.1. GTDB lineage: Bacteria > Bacillota > Clostridia > Oscillospirales > CAG-272 > UBA1740. The sequence goes on from SVUG01000012.1 coordinate 32,918, forward strand.
CGCATACTGCTATCCCGACCACGTTGCTCTTTACAACGTTGCTCAGGCTGTAGTTGTTCTTGACGATTATATCGACTTTGAGGGCGACTATACGTGGAATCTTGACGGTACTACCATTTCAAATATAGGTCTTACCCAGGCTCAGAAGGACGACTTCATCCAGGGCTACTACGAGGAGGGCAGACAGTTCGGCGACGGCAAGATGTACACTCTTCCCCTTTCCAAGTCCACCGAGGTTCTTTACTACAACAAGAAGGTATTTGCAGAGAACAACCTCACTCCTCCTACCACATGGGATGAGATGGAGGAGGTTTGCAGAATCCTCAAGGAAAAGTATCCCGATTCCATTCCTCTCGGCTACGACTCAGAGGCTAACTGGTTCATCACTATGTGTGAGCAGCTTGACACTCCTTACACCTCTGCAACCGGCGAGCACTTCCTCTTCAACAATGCAGAAAACCGTGCATTCGTTAAGAGATTCAAGGGCTGGTTCGATAAGGACTACGTGACTACTCAGGAAATCTTCGGCGGTTACACCTCTGAAATTTTCAAGGAAACCTCCAAGCCTCAGAGGTCCTTCATGTCTATCGGTTCTTCCGCAGGTGCTACTCACCAGCGTCCCGCTAAGCTTGAGGACGGTTCCTATCCCTTCGAGGTAGGTATCACTTCTATCCCTCAGATAGATGCAGCAAACAACGGTAAGGTTATTTCTCAGGGTCCCTCTCTTTGCATCCTTGAGAACACCAACAGAGATGAGGTTATGGCTTCCTGGCTCTTCATGAAGTTCCTCACCACCAACGTTGCTTTCCAGGCTGACTTCGGTATTGCATCCGGTTACGTTCCCGTAATCAAGTCTGTTGCACAGGATGCAACCTATGCAGACAGTCTTGCAAAGGCTAACGGTACTACCAACATTGCAGCTCTTTCCGCTAAGGTATGTCTTGAGCAGGAAGCATTCTACTACACCTCTCCCGCGTTCAACGGTTCCTCCGCTGCACGTGACCAGGTAGGCTCTCTTATCCAGAAGTGCTTCGGTCTCTCATACACCAGCGAGGCTGATCTTGATGCACAGATCGAGGCAGCATTCAAGGCGGCTGTTGATGAGTGCAAGTACCAGACAGGTAAATAATTTAACTTAAGAAAGTAATTAGAATAAGTATGAAGAAGCTTAATTTATTTTTAGCTTTACTTCTCCTTATATGTGTCGTTATCTCCTGTGCTTCGTGTAGGAACACGGGAGATAGCGAGCTCGTTGACTACGTCGGCGATCTCAAGCTTGATATGTCCACCGAGTCGCTTAAGCAAGAGGTTACCGTCAAGGCGTACATAGACGGAGATACTACTCATTTCTACGTTCCCAAGTCGGTGAATGATACCGGAGTTCTGAAGGCGAGATACCTTGCTATCAATACTCCCGAGTCCACCGGTAAGATTGAGGAATGGGGAAAGAAGGCTGCTGCGTTCACCAAGTCTAAGCTTCAGAGCGCTACCAGTATTATCATTGAGTCCGATAATAACAAATGGAACGCTGATTCCACCGGTGACCGTTATCTCGTTTGGGTATGGTACAAGACCTCGGAATCAGACGATTACAGAAATCTTAACTTGGAGATTCTTCAGGAGGGCTTGGCAATAGCGTCCAACTCTTCGCAGAATCGCTACGGTGAGATCTGTATGAAGGCTATTGCTCAGGCAAGAGAGCACGATCTCTACGTGCATTCCCAGAATCCCGACCCTGATTATCACTATGGTGAGGCTGTAGTTCTTTCCCTTAGTGAGCTCAGAGCGAATATCGAAAGCTACAACGGCACTAAGGTTGCCTTTGAGGGCATCGTCACCAAGGATTACAATAACGGTGTTTACGTTGAAGCTTACGATGAAGAAACCGGTATGTATAGCGGTATATACGTTTACTACGGCTTCAACCTTTCTTCAGGCGGTCTTGACATTCTTGTTCCCGGCAACGAGGTTAAGGTAGTTGGTACTGTTTCTTATTACGAAACAGGTGATTCCTGGCAGGTTTCCGGTGTTGATTATAAGCCGAGAAAGCCTGACGATCCCGACAACCTTAAGAAGCTCAGCGACGGCCACTCACCCGCATATCTTGAAACTACTGCCGAGACCTTTAATTCTAAGGTAAATCGCGTGGTAGTCGAGGAGGGCGAGGAGGTTCTCAAGGAATTTGATTATGCTAAGCTTTGTCTTGGCACCTCGATTTCTATGGAGAATCTTACGGTTACAAAAATTTACACTACCACCAATGAAGACAGCTCGTCTAAGGGTGCGATGACTCTCACCTGCAAGGTAGGAGATCTCACGGTAGACGTGCGTACAGGCGTGTTCTACGACGCAGACGGTAATCTCATTACTGAGGAATACTTTGCCGGCAAGACTATTGACGTGCAGGGTGTTATCGACTGCTTCGACGGCACGTATCAGATCAGGGTGTTCTCTCTTGGGGACATCACTATTAACTAATGATTAAATCCACAAAAAATAAAAATAAAAAAGGAGAAATCATGAAAAAACTTTTATCACTCATTTTAGTCACCATGCTTTGCGTTTGCGCTCTTGCAAGCTGTGCAGTGGTTGACACCGTCAAGGGTTGGTTAGGTATTGGCGAAGATACCGGAGACGTCATCGAGTACAACCTTCCCGGCGCTGTTGAGTACCTTCGTACTATGTACATCGACGATGCTACCTTGACTCCCAACGACTACGAGCTCGTTGCTCAGGTTATGATCAAGGCAGTGAAGTACACTGTTGACTGGTCTGTTGACAACGACAAGGTTAAGCTCACCAAGGGCGAGACCAAATGGACCGTAGACGTAGACAACTTCGCAGAGGAAGCACACGACTACACCCTTACTGCTACCATCACCGCTGGTGACGGCACTAAGGATTCCTCTCTCACTTTCAAGCGCACCGTTCCCAAGTACGAGGTTCTTACCTATGAAGAGTTCCTTGCAGTTGAAGACGGCGAGGCTGTTACCGTTCAGGGCGTTATCACCGGTATCGTAGAGACCTCCAAGGAGAACGACCTCTACATTCAGGACGAGGACGGTGCTTACTTCATCTTTGAGATGGAGCAGCTTCCCTCCGAGCTTGGTCTTCAGAACGGTATGACCGTTTCCGTTACCGGTATTCGTGGTACATACTACGATCTTCCCCAGGTAACCGAGCCCAAGGTTACTATCGTTGATAGCACTATCAAGACTGTAGAGCCCGTAGACATCACCGAGTACTTCGCAGCAGCTGAAGCAAACGTTGATGATCACTTCGCTCAGTACTTCTCAATGCTTGTTACTATCAAGGGCGTTAAGGTTCTTGGTCAGAACACCTCTGACAACTCTTATTACGACTTCTCTCTTGCAGGTAAGCAGTCCTACGTTCGTATCTCTTCCTCTACCTGCATGCTTTCCGCTGAGGCTCAGACTACCTTCCAGAATAACGTAGCTAGCCACATTAACTGGGAAGCTGACGTTGTTGGTCTTGTTGCCAACTATGGCGATAAGATGTATCTCATTCCCGTTAATGAGAACGCATTTGGCAATTTCGTTGAGGTTGTTGTTCCCAATGAGGATAAGGTAAATTATGAGCTTGGCCAGCTCGATTTCAGCGATGTTATTGAAGACGGCGCTGTTACCGTTCCTGTTGCAGGCGCCCTTTACCCTGATGTTGAAATTTCTTGGGCAGCTGATAACGCTTGTGCAGTTGTTGACAACGCTGCAGGTACTATCACATTCACTCGTAACGATGCTGAAACTACCGTTAAGCTTACCGCAACCGTAACTGCGGGTGATGTTACTAAGACTAAGGAAATCACCATCATTGTAGAGGGTAAGGTATTCGACGGTACTGCAAACCTTACTGGCGGTAGACTTGACCTTGGCGGTTACGCTGAAGGTGAAAAGAGAGTTGAGGGTATCACCTTCGGCTTCACCGAGCTTGGAGATTATGGCAATGGTATTCAGTGGAGAACTAAGAACGGCAAAACCAGTACTCTTTGGAACAAGACTGAGCTTCCTTACGGAATTAAAAAGATAGTATTTGTTTATAATGCTGACAAGACTCCTCGCATTGAGAATATGTTGTCTATCGCATTTGGTAACGATGCAACCGTTTCTGCCTACACAGCAACACTTACCGGTGTTGACGGCACTATGACCTATGAGATCGTTCCTGACGTGGCAACATACAAGTTCTTTAAGATTTCTTATACCGCTTCCGGTAGCTTGTACTTCGATGAGATCAACATCGTTCTTGATATGCCCGTAGCGGAGCACACCTGTGAGTTCAGCCAGGCTACCTGTACTGCTCCCGCTAAGTGCGAATGTGGCGCTACCTATGGCGAAGCACTTGGTCATACCGATGTGAATCCCGCTGATGGTACTTGCGATGTTTGTGAGGCAAATCTTAATGCAGCTACTACAACTGTGACTACTAGTTATAGTGGTGATACTAGCAATATGGGCAACGGAAACAATGCAGCTACTCTCAACCTTGATCCTAATCTCTTCACTGTAACGGCTACTCAGGGTTCTGCTAGTAATAATGTTGGTCTCAACGCTGCAGGCGATTTCAGACTTTATTATAATGCTGGCGGAAGCAACAAGATTACATTTGATATGGCCGATGGTTATACCATCAAGTCTATTGTAATAACCTTTACTACCGCAAGTTACGGAAAAGCTTGTCAGGTTAGTGCTAATGGTGCGGTTATTACTACCACCTCCACTAGTGGTGTTGCGTCGGTGACCGTTGACATTAACGCGAATTCCTTCGAACTTTACAATGCTAATACTTCTAACAATCAAGTTAGAATTAAGAGCGTTGCCATTACTTATGCAACTGTATAATAAAATGTTATAATTTCAGCACGCGTCTTCGGGCGCGTGCTTTTTTACGTTTATCTCCAATTTTTTACATAATCCTACAAAACCCCTTGATTATTTTCTATATTATGATATAATGTAATTGTAAAAATATTTAAAAGGGGAATTAAAATGAAAAAAATCGTTATTTCAGTAATACTTCTTTTGACGATGTCTCTTTCGCTTGCTTCCTGCGGCTTATTCAAGCCAGGAGCAGAGGAATTCTACATTGACGGCTCTGCTTACGTGAGTATGCAGGTTGGCGAGGTTGCGGTACTTGAGCTTGTAAAGCCCGACAGCCTCAAGGGTAAGGTTGAATGGACCTCCGACGACGAAAACGTTGTTATCGTTGCAAACGGTACTCTCGTAGCAAGAGGCGAGGGCACAACCATGGTTCACGCAACTCTCGACGACTACACCGATAAGGTTATCGTCACCGTAGGTACTCCCAAGCCCGGCACAGGCAACAATACAGGCAATAACACCGGCGACAACACTGGCAACAATACAGGCAATAACACCGGCAACAATGGCGGCAGCACAGGTGGAAATACCGGCGACAATACCGGCGACACCGGAAACAACGGCGGTAGCACAGGTGGCAATACCGGCGGCAATACCGGCAACACCGGTAATACCGGCGGTAGCACTACCGCAAACCTCATAGGTAGCATTGATTTCACTAGCACCGCACAGCGTGTCTCTCTCAGCACGGCTGAACAGGTTTGGACCAACGGTAGCGTAAGTCTTACTAACACCGAGGGCGCTAATCCCGTTGCTGATTATTCACCCATTCGTTTCTATCCTAACTCTAGCGTTATTATTGATTGCCAGGGTATGAAAAAAATAGTTATGAATTGTGACAACGGAGTTAAGGATTCTACAGGTGCACTTCAGGCAGCAGCAGAAGCCGCTGGTGCCAGTGTAGTTGTTGATGGCGAGACTATCACTATTACGCTTCCTTCTGTTGTGAATAGCTTTACTATGACCGTTGCAAGTCAGGCAAGGGTTAAGACACTTGAAATTTACGGCAACTAATATTTAACTTTAAAAGCCTCTCTAAAAATGAGAGGCTTTTTTATTTTTATCTTCAAAATCCCTTGATTATGCAATGCGAAAATGTTATAATATAATATGTAGAATTATGTAAAAAGGAGACGTTATATGAAAAAGCTGAATAGAATTTTATTCTCCATTTTACTCCTTTTTGCGCTTCTTTTCAGCGCGTCTGCCTGCAAACCGAACGGAGCAGAAGATGGCACAGGAAATCAAGGCGACGGCACGAGCGAATTCGGCTCGCAGTATGACACTATAACCGTTTCAGAGGCGCTAGAGCTTGCAAAAGCGCATACGTCCACCTCATCTCCCGAAAAATATTACGTCGTGGGCACGCTTACCGAGATTGAAAAGGCGTCGAGCGGCAGAATGTATATCTCTGACGGCACTGCAAGCATCTATGTCTATAAATCCTCTTTGCAAAACGGTGCGCAGGTATCCGAAAGTGACGTGGCGCTCGGTGACGTTCTTCTGATTTACGGCACGCTGCGAAATTACAAGGGCACGCTGGAAATCGACGAGGGAACGATAATTGACTACTACACTCCCGGAGTTGATACACCGCCTGCGCAGGACGAAAACGATCCTTATATAAATATAGATATTGACGAATTCTATGAGAATTACACCCCTGCGACGAGTCACGCTGACGCGCTTTACCGTTCAAAGCACGGTTTAATGTCGGGCACTATAGCCGACCAGGACCAAGCCCCCACGGTTTCCGCCTATCAGCCAAGGCAGGACGGCAAGCTCATTCGCAACACCGAAATGCTTTACTCCGCCGACGGCAACACCTATTACGTCGTTGACGCGCACGGCGAGGTCGTGATGGAGATATACAAGGGTGGCGCTTACATAATGCTTGAGGAGGTCGCGGCATACGTATTTGCTTTTGGCGAGCCCCCTGCAAATCAGAGCTATGATAAGGACACAAATCCAAAGGAAAGCATCTTTGGTAAGTATCTTCGAGTTAATCACACTAAATTTTCAGGAAACACAAGACAATATCCTTTTGAGCCCGAGCTTCCTAACATTTCGGGCTGCGGCGGTGACCTGACCTATTACGAAATGGACGTCGGCACGACGGGCACCGACTGCGACCCAAGCTACGCATCAGCGCCATACAACAGCGGATACAGCATTACAAGAGGCGCGGCACGCATTGTTTACACCTGCTCGGACTATGACAGAAACGGCACTATCGACCACGACGAGCGCTACGTGTTCTATACCTACAACCACTATAACGATTTCCAGGAATACCTCAATTACGAGGGCGGCTGGGGAGAGATGTTTGGAAACATTACGGGCGGCGGCAGTATTTCGTCCGAAACAGATTACAACCCCACCTCATACGTTCCCACCACGCTTGCACCTATAACGAGGACAAGTGAAGCAAGCGTAGTCTACGTTATCCACTATTTCGACAAAAAATCTCTTTACGGCATCGCCGCATAATGAATATGAAAGGCAAATTACAAATGGCAAAATTATATTTCAAGTACGGAGCTATGGGCTCGTCAAAAACCGCACAGGTGCTCATAACAAAATTTAATTATGAGGAGCGCAACATGAAGGTCTGGCTTATCAAGCCTGCCATCGACAACCGCGACGGCGAGAAGATAATTCGCTCGCGTATCGGACTTTATGCTACCTGTGACACCATATCGGCAGACGACGATATTTTCAAGATTTTCACAGAGCAGCACTCCGACTGTGACGTAATTATTGCCGACGAGTGTCAGTTTCTTACCGAAACTCACGTTGACGCGCTCAGAAGAATAGTTGACGATTGCAACGTGCCCGTCCTTTGCTTCGGCTTACGCGCTGACTTCCTTGCGCATCTCTTTACAGGCAGCCGAAGACTCTTTGAGCTTGCTGATTCTATAGCCGAAATCAAAACCATTTGCTCCTGCGGCTCCAAGGCGATTATCAACGCTCGCCTTGACGAAAATATGAACGTAGTCACCTCGGGTGATCAGCTTCTTCTCGGCGGAAACGATTTATACGTTGCTATGTGTCACAAGTGCTGGCAAAAACGAATTCGCGAGCAGAAAAAGGCGAATTTGTAAACTAAACGCAACCTTTAGCCGCTTTTTGAAAGGAAAATATTTATAATGTTTGAAAAAATAGTTAAACTAATAGAAAAATATGACCGCATAATCATACATCGACACAAAAACCCTGACGGCGATGCACTGGGTAGCCAGATAGGACTTTATCACATAATCAAGGACTCTTATCCCGCTAAGCAGGTGTATATAGTCGGCGACATGACTCCAAGATACGCCTTTATGGCAGAGAAGGAAATGGACGTTTTATCCGATGAGGATTTTGCAGGTGCGCTTTCAATAATTCTTGACTCGGGTGCTCCGTCGCTCGTATGCGATGACAGATTTTCCTTGGCGGCAGCCACTGCGCGTATTGACCACCATATTTTTGTAGAAAAATTCACCGACGAGGAGGTTGTTGACACCTCGTTTGAGAGCTGCTGCGGTGAGATAACCGCACTTGCTATGGAGTCGGGGCTTACGCTTTCCGCCGCTGGTGCAAAGGCTCTTTATACAGGTATGATTACCGATTCGGGCAGATTTCGCTATGATTCGACAAGTGCACAGACCTTCCGTTTAGCGTCTTTCCTTATGGAGCGTGAGTTTGACACCACCGACATTTACCGAAATCTCTATTCCGACGATCTTGCAAATATTCAGCTCCGCGCAAAATTCACCTTGAAAATACAGACCACTCCGCATCGCACAGCGTACATCTATACCACACTTGACGAGCTGCGCGAGTCGGGTGCTGACACCTTCTCGATTTCTCGCGGTATGGTTGGCACGATGTCGGAGATTAAGGGAATTGACACCTGGGTTAATTTCACCGAAACCGATGACGGTGTGCTTTGTGAGATACGCTCGAGCAAATATAACATTAATCCCATAGCCGTAAAATACGGCGGCGGTGGTCATCAGAAGGCAAGCGGCGCTACCTTGAAGGATAGAGAAGAGGCAATGCGCTTGCTCGATGATCTTAATGCACTCATGGAGGAAAATCAATGAATATTGAAAATATGACAACTATACTTAACAAAATTAAGGAATTTAACCGCATAATTCTATTTCGTCATTTTCGCCCTGACGGCGATGCGGTCGGTTCTACCAAGGGGCTCAAGAGAATTTTAGAGCTTACCTATCCCGAAAAGGAAATATATCTTCAGAACACCGATTATGCCGAGTACGTTAAATTTCTCGGTGAAGAGGATGAGCCTATTGCTGATGAGCTTTACGCGGATGCACTTGGAATTGTTATAGATACCGCGACCAAAGAGAGAATATCGAATAAGAAATTTTCTCTTTGCAAGGAGGTTGTGAAGATTGACCACCACATTCCGATTCAATCCTACGGCGCGTACGAATGGGTTGAGGAGGAGCGCTCCTCGGCTTGTGAAATGATTGCTGCGTTTTACGATACATTCAAGTCTGAATTAAAGATTGACGCTGAGGCTGCGACCTATATTTACGCAGGCATGGTGACCGACTCCGGCAGATTCCGCTTCCGCTCGGTTTCGGGCGAAACTATGCGTCTTGCAGGCATGCTACTTGACGTCGGAATTGACACCGATACTCTGTATGCCAATCTTTATATAAAAGAATTCAAAAACTTCAAATTTGAGTCCTACGTATACAGAAAAATGAAAATTACCGACAACGGCGTCGCGTATATTTACGTTGATCGCGCAATGCAGAAAAAATTTAACCTCTCTCTTGAGGACGCGTCAGCTTCGGTTTCCTATCTTGACTCTATCAAGGATAGCCTTATTTGGCTTGCCTTTATAGACACTGATGATGGAATCAGGGTAAGACTTCGTTCAAGATTCGTGAGCGTGAACACCCTTGCCGAGAAGTACGGCGGAGGCGGTCACGCCTGCGCTTGTGGTGCGACCGTGCATAGCAAAAAAGAAATGAAGCAGTTGATTTCGGATGCAGACGAGCTTCTCGGTAAGTATAAGAGCGAGAATGAGGGCTGGTTATGAGAATTCTTATAACCAATGACGATGGCGTTAATTCTCCCGTTCTGCCCGCGCTCGCCCGTTTTGCAAGGCGTTTTGGTGAGGTGACTGTAATCGCGCCAAAGGTTGAGCAAAGCGGTATGAGTCACGCGATAGATTTTATTCACCCAATCGAAATCAAAAAGGTAATGATTGCGCCCGACGTTGAGGCATATTCAATGGATTCAACCCCTGCCGATTGCGTACGCTTTGGCGTTCTTGGCTTGAAGCAGCATTTTGACCTCGTTCTTTCGGGAATAAACCGTGGATATAATCTCGGCTCTGACATTGTGTATTCAGGAACGGTTGCCGCTATATTTGAGGCAGCCCGACTTGGAGTTAAGGGAATTGCCCTTTCGGCAGAGCCTGCGCACTTTGAGGCAGCTGCAGATAACCTTCCTCTTGTGTTTGAATATATTGAAAAGCACGGCCTTCTTGAGTGCGGCTCGTGGTACAACGTCAACATTCCCTCGAAGATAGAGGATATAAAAATAACCAAGCAGGGCGGCATTTTCTTTACCGACAGATTCGTCAATACTGAGGGGGATATATTCGTTCAAGAGGGCGAACAGGCTCAAACCGTGGCGCACGATCCTTCGCTTGATATTGATGCAGTGATTTCCGGATATGTATCTATTACACCTCTCATTGCGTCGAGAACTGATGAGAACCTTTTTGAAAAATTAATAAAAATGTAAATAAAACTTATCAAAAAATAAAAAAAGCAGGTGTTTTCACCTGCTTTTTTATTATGTGTTGGCGATTTTCCTTGCGACGTATACTCCGCTCGCCGATGCGTGCGAGAGTGAATGAGTGATACCGCTGCCGTCGCCAATAATGTAAAGACCCTTGTGTCTGGACTCGAGGTTTTCGTCAACCTCAACCTCCATATTGTAGAACTTAACCTCGACTCCGTAGAGCAGGGTATCGTCATTCGTCGTACCGGGCGCAACCTTGTCGAGTGCGTAGAGCATCTCAATTATTCCGTCAAGAATTCTCTTAGGCAACACGAGGCTGAGGTCGCCGGGAGTTGCATTAAGAGTAGGAGTTATAAATGCCTCTGCAATTCTATCGGGAGTAGAGCGTTTTCCTCGTATGAGGTCACCAAATCTTTGAACGATAACACCACCACCGAGCATATTGCTGAGTTTTGCGATGCTCTCACCGTATCCGTTGGAGTCCTTGAACGGCTCGGAGAAATGCTTTGCCACAAGTAGGGCAAAGTTCGTGTTCTCGGTCTGCTTCTCGGGATTTTCGTAGCTGTGACCGTTAACCGTCACTATACCGTTGGTATTCTCGCTTACAACAGCGCCCTTTGGGTTCATACAGAATGTACGCACCTTGTCACCGTATTTTTCGGTTCTGTAAAGTATCTTGCTCTCGTAAAGCTCGTCTGTCAGATGCGCGAAAACGCTTGCAGGAAGCTCGACTCGAACACCGATATCCACGCGGTTTGATTTCGTTGGAATTTCAAGCTCCGCGCACACCTTTTCCATCCACTTGCTGCCGCTTCTGCCGACAGAAATAATGCAATCTACAGAGGTGTAAGCCAGACCGTTTGCCGTAATTTCGTAGCCGCCATCGATAATCTTAACCGACTCAACAGGCGTATTGAAATAAAAATCAACCTTGCCCGAGAGGTGCTTATAAAGATTTTCAAGAACGATATAGTTAATATCCGTGCCAAGATGACGCACGGACGCGTCAAGCAGGTGCAGGTCGTGCTGAATACAAAGCGTCTTGAATTTCGAGCCAGCAGTGGAATAGAGCTTCGTGCCCTCGCCTCCGAAAGCGAGATTTATCTCGTCAACGTATTTCATAAGCTCAAGCGCAGCCTTCTTGCCGATATACTGATAAAGAGTACCACCAAAATCGTTAGTAATATTATATTTTCCATCAGAGAATGCTCCCGCACCGCCAAAGCCTTTCATAATCGAGCAGCTCTTGCAGTTAATGCAGCTCTTAATTTTATCTCCGTCAATAGGGCAGTGCCTTTTAGAGAGCTCGTTGCCCGCCTCAAACACCGCTATTTTTAAATCGGCGCGCTCCTTAAGCAGCTCGTAAGCGGCAAAAATTCCGCCCGGCCCCGCACCTATTATTATTACATCGTATTTCATATTTCCTCCAAAATAGGCATATTTTCTTTGAAAAATTATATTTACGGGCGCTTTTGTAAACAAATCTCCCAGCAACTCATGCTTAAACATTATACCATATTTTTCCGCCATTGTCTAGTGTAAATTGTAAATAAATACGGCGATGATTAGATGGGTAAGTAAGAACAACATATCTTTTTGCCGACAAACTGTATAAAAAAGAAAACCAACCGCATAGCGTGATACTCTTAACGGAGTATCACGCATCAAGATAAATCCCTTGCGGGATTTTCGATATACGCCTTTGGCGTTAGATATGTGCTGACGCACTCGATATGTTTGCTTCGCAAACGAGGGATTTATCTCATATCGAATTGGAGCGTAGCTACAATATATCGAGCTTGAACGCAGTGAAAAGCATATCGAGTTCATCTTTCGTGAACATATTTCACGAAAGTGAATATATCGACAGAAGAAAAAACAAGAGCAAGAATTGAAGGTTTATCCTTTTATCCTTGCTCTTTTCTGCTTGTATAGGGGTTTGGGCTTAGCCCATAAAGTATTTGACCGGACAAATGCGATGCTCGCACTTCATAGTACTTTTCAAATTCTCCGCTAAGGACACCACCCAATAGGCTGGTTTCTTTTTTATGTCTTACGCATAAACTCATGGAAACATATCAAGCAGGTATAATTCTGGCAATAGCGGCACAAGCAGGCAGTGTCATATCAACTATTACGTACGCTCCCGTGTAGGACTCGCTTTCAACCTCACGATATTCATAGGTGCTTCCAAAATCATTTGTATATATAACTATGTACTTTTTCATAAGTTAAGTTCTCCTTATAAATCTTTCATAACCATCACAGCTTCACCCTGAATGATGAGCCTCTCACGGTCGCGACCGCTGATAACTATCGGCTCCATCTCGTCGTTTTCAGGTATGAGGTAGATTGCGTTTTTGTCCTGCTTGAATCTTTTAAGAGTTGTTTCCGAATTGTCGTAGAGAAACGCGGCTATGCGTCCCTCGCGCACTCTTTCGCATCTTTTGATAAGCACGAGGTCGCCGTCGTCAATGCCTGCGTTTATCATTGAGTTGCCTCTTGCACGAAGTAGGAAGAAATCACCGCTTCCAATAAGTGCCGTCGGCATTCTGATGCTCTCAAGCTCAGCGTCACACACCTCGCTCAAGCTTCCGCAGGGAATTGAATTTCCCATCAGAACAGGGCTTGTGCCCTCGCTCGCACCACGCATATAATCGGTGACGATTCCTCGGTGGCCGTCGTATTCTATCTCGCCACGCTGGCACAACTCCCTCAAATAACGCTGTACGGTCGGGCGGGAAATTCCCGTCCCACCCTCTATTTCTCTCGTCGAGGGCGCTCTTCCGACATCGTCGAAATACTGATTAACAAAATTAACTATCGTTGCATAGTACGTAGTATTCTTTGATCTCATAATGCCCTCCTTTTTCTTTATGAGCCATTTGGCTCAATTAGATTATAGACCAAATTCCGACGTTTGTCAATACCTTTTTCGAAAAAAGTCGAAAAAATTTTCACCGCAGCATTTGGCGTGGGGGCAGGGGACATTCAAACAAAAATATAAAAGAAAAGCTTGGCACACTAAACGGTGTACCGAGCTTCTTGCTTTGTTGTGTCCGCCATCGTAAAACGCTTATCAACCGTTTTCACTTAGGGAGCAGATTATTCGCCCTCAGGTCGCAAAGCGACATCTAACTCATAACCCCTAAGGTCATAGCACCTAGTAGCTACAACTGAAAGAAAATAAAAAAGCAGTCCACAATGAAGTGAACCCCAAATAGTTCACAAAGGACTGCCTTTTTCATTTGGTTGCGGAAGTGGTATTTAAAAAAGGTTATCTGCTATTTTGCGGACGGACACGCAAAATGACGCAGTATGCCGAAACTGTAGTGTCGGACATAGACCCCGACGGCGCACGGCTATCCGATATTTAGCTTTGATAGTTCAAATCGGAGAGACAAGGTTTGCGTAGCCGTGCGCTCAGTTCATAGAGCGTAGCTTGTGAGGTTCAACTCCCACAAAGCCCTACAACCAAAAAAGAAAAAATTCAGTCACCCAAAAGGGCAACTGAATTTCTTTGGAATAGTACCGTTAAACCAATACAATTAATAGTTTTATATGCGCGCGGTGCATTCTTGCTTAAATTTTTCGCGTTCTTCAAAATCGTTGATTAAATGGTTTAATTTGGCGGTGTCATTCCCTT
>SVUG01000013.1 GCA_015063385.1 Oscillospiraceae bacterium
GGAGTATGTCGGCACATTACCGTACACAAAAACTCAAATCGTATCAGCAAAGTATCTGATAGGATTGTTCACACAAATTGCTATGCTGATTATAATTTGCATCGCACAGGGAGTGAAAATGGGTATTCAAGGCACGTTCGTTTTGAAAGAGTTTTTGTTACTAATGATGCTCTTACTGATAATGGCGAGCGTTGCCTCGTCGCTGACTCTCCCGTTTGTATTCAAATACGGAGTAGAAAAAGGGCGCGGTGCATACTATGTAATGATAGGCGTGGTGTGTGCCGGAAGCATTATCGCAACTACCATCTTTGAGGAAGGTTTGCAAAATAAAATTCAACTAAATGCCTTTTTACCTGTTTTTTGTCTTATAGGTGTCGGAATATATGCGCTTTCCTGGTATTTATCTATTGTGTTTTATAAAACAAGAGAAATATAGTAGACATATTCAATAATTTAACGAATACCAATCTTTTAACGATTAGAAAGGCACTACACCTTGATTGGGAGTAGTGCTTTTCTGCATTTTGAGCTCTCCTCAGCACAAGATATAGGCATCACAAATATCGTAATGCACCATGAAAGCAAAAAGCCCTTGATTTTCAAGGGCTTTCGGTCATTTTTTAACGATAAAAAGAAAACAGTAGGTCGATACGATTGTATCAATCTACTGTTCCTTATTTGGTGCGGGCGACAGGACTTGAACCTGCACGGATAACCACCAGATCCTAAGTCTGGCGCGTCTGCCAATTCCGCCACGCCCGCATAACCTCAATTATTTTACCATAATGTATTCAGAAAGTCAAGAGTTAGTTATAAATATATTGATAATCAATTTGACACAAAGTGATAGATTTTCATATATTGAGAAAAGGGGGTATTCCCCTAGTTTTGTAAAAATAAAGGAGAAACAAATGGCAACATTCTTTAACCAGGCAACGCTTTCATATGGCGATAACGTCACTAACTCCAATATCACCACAGGCGAGGTTATCACAGGTCTTACCCTTACAAAAACGGCGGCTTCGGCAAATTACGGCGACGGTGACGGCATCACTTACGTTATCACGCTTGTGAATGCGACCGGCACTGACAGAACAGGAGTGAGCGTCAGTGATAATCTCGGTGTCTATACGCTGGGTACTACTGCGCTTGTTCCGCTAACGTACGTTGACGGCTCTGTTCTGTATTACCAGAACGGTGTATTGCAGGCAGCGCCTACGGTCAACGTTGGTACCGACCTCGTGTTCAGCGGTATTACCGTTCCCGCAGGTGGCAATGCCACTATCGTTTACGAGGCAACGGCAAACGGCTATGCTCCGCTGGCTGCCGGCTCAAGCATTACGAACACTGCAACCAGCGGTGAGCTTACCGATACGGCAACGGTTGGCGTTCGCGAGGAGGCAGCGCTGACCATTGCAAAGGCTATATGCCCTGCTGTCGTGAGCGATAACGGACAGATAACCTACACCTTCATTATTCAGAACAGCGGAAACCTTGAGGCAGTCGCCACCGATAACGTGACCGTCACCGATACCTTTAACCCTATTCTTTCGGATATTACTGTGACACTCGACGGTGCAACGCTTGCCGAGGGGGCGGGCTACACATATAACGAGGCAACGGGCGAATTTGCAACCGTTCCCGGCGTTATAACCGTTCCTGCTGCGACCTACGTTCAGAATCCCACGACTGGTCTGATTACCACCACTCCCGGTGTTGCAGTTCTTACTGTAAGCGGTACTATTTAAATCAAAAAGAGGGCTTTTGCCCTCTTTTTATTTGCCTCTTTTTTCTTTTTTTTGAGCAAAAATTCCAAGGTCGGAATCCAGAAGCGAGCCCTGCGAAATAGCATCGTATCCATATCTCTGCTTGATTTTATCTACCGCAATTTCGCGTTTTTTGTTTTTATCTCTCACGTCAGAGCCGATGGTATCAAACATAGTTATCTGCTCGGCAATCATATCTGCATGAGTAAGTCCTGTTGCCGTGACTGTGAACATTCTGACAGGCTTGTGCTCGCTCCATTCGTCAAGATAAATTTTATAGGCGGTTTCCGCTATCTCACGGGAAATATCGGTAGGTGGATTTTGCGGTCGCTGACGTTGAATAGAACGCAAGTACTCGTCCTTGATAGTCAGCTGAACGGTTCGCACTTCATTCCTCTGGCACGCAGCTTCGTGCCTATATCCTCGGCAAGAAAATCTATGCCGCGCCGACACTCATCACGTCCCACAAGGTCGTGGCGAAATGTGAATCCCGAGCATATACTCTTTGCATCCTCGTGCTCGGCGCAAACCGGACTTTCGTCAAGTCCTGCGGCGTACTTATGAAGCATTTCCCCTGCCTTGCCGAATCTATTTATAAGAAGTGACTCACTGGTTGCGGCAAGCTCTCCGATAGTACGTACTCCCATATGTATGAGCGCGTCCTCGGTCTTCTTCCCGACGAAAAGCAAATCGCCAACGGGAAGAGGATATACTATGCTTTTGAAATTTTCTTCACTAATAACCGTTATAGCATCGGGCTTTTTATAATCGCTGCCGAGCTTTGAGAACACCTTGTTAAAAGAAACTCCTATCGAAACCGTAATACCTATTTCGCGCTTGACGTCGGCTCTTATACGCTCGGCAATTTCGAGTCCCGTACCAAACAGCTTCTGACTTGCGGTGACGTCAAGCCAGCTCTCGTCAATGCCGAATGGCTCGACCATATCGGTATAGCGTAAATATATTTCATTAACCCTTTTAGAAAACTTTAGATACTCGTCGTGGTGAGGCTCTGCGATAACAAGCGCGGGGCATTTTTTCTTTGCAGACCAAACAGTTTCGGCAGTTTTTACACCGTATTTTTTGGCAAGCTCGTTCTTTGCAAGAACTATGCCGTGTCTTTCTTCGACGCTGCCGCACACCGCCATTGGAACGTTTTTATAGGCAGGGTTGAGCGCTGCTTCAACCGAGGCAAAAAAGCTATTGCAATCGCAGTGAAGTATAACTCTGCCCATAAATATCCCTCCGATTTAATTATTTTGTTCAGGAAGCGCTTTGCGCTTGGGGAGCTGTTCTCCCTCTTTTAAAGTGAAATAAAACTCACATCCCTCGTCCTCCACCGACTCGACGCCGATGAATTCACCGTGTGCATCTATTATAGCTTTTGAAATATAAAGTCCGAGACCAACACCGCTCTTGTCAAGCCCACGGCTCTTGTCGGTTTTATAGAATCTATCAAACACCATCTTGGTGTCCTCGGCGGAAATGCTCTGCCCCTCGTCAAACACGGCTACTCTGATTTTACCCAAAGCTACGCGCGAAATCCTTATGCGAAGCTTGCCGCCCTCACGCGAGAATTTGATTGCATTATGGCAAAGATTATAAAGCACCTGATATATGGCATCCTGGTCAGCTCTGACCAGCATAGAATCGTTTTCGGTATCGAACTCCACGTCAAGCCTCTTATCCTCTATCTTCTGCTCAAAGGAAATAAGAATAAGCCTGGCAACCTCGGCAACGTCAAAGTTCGTGAAATTGAATTTTCGCTCTCCAGACTCCAGCCTTGAAACGTCAAGAATCTGTGAAACGAGACGGGAGAGTCGGTGAACCTCTGCGGAAATTATACCGAGATAATACTCGTGCTTTTCAGGCGGGATAGCGCCTGAATTGATGCCGTCTATAAAGCCTGCAATAGTCGTCATAGGGGTACGCAGGTCATGAGAAATATTAGCCAGGAACGAGTTTCTCATCTTCTCAAGGCTCTCAAGAGAGTCTGCCATATTATTAAACGCCCTGCCAAGCTCAGACACCTCGTCGTGACCGTACACCGTGACTCTGGCACTGAAATCACCCTTTGCAAATTTCTTAGCGGCACTGGTCATATTACGCATAGGATGAACTATGCGCTCGGTGATGAAATATGCAGCAATTACTGCCGCAAGCATTACCCATATTGAGCTATTTATTACTACTCGTCTTGTGATGCTGACAAGCCTGTCCTCCTTTGCCGTTGAGGAAAGAGTCATGACGTATCCTGTGACGATGTCTCCCTTTGATACCGGGGTAGCATAAACCACCGACTGTGCAGAAAGATACCCGTCAAGATTTCCTTGATGGACGAGTCTGTCTCCACGACCGCTTTTATTTTCGGTTTCAAACCATGATACGTCAACGCTGCCGAGCCCTGTTGTGAGATTAACCGCGGGCTCCTTTGATTCAGGAGTACCGGTATTGACTGTCGACAATATTATCTTGCCGTCGCGATCGGTTATAAAAACATCAAATTGCGTATCAAAATTGACTACAGGTATAATCGAAAGCGCAATTTCATGTATGTGACGCGGGAGCTCCTCGAGACCGTTGTCGGATATAAGGTCAACTATTACCGTACCCGTATGTTCAAGCTTTTCCTCCGTGTCGTTGGATACGAAGGTACGTATCATCGAGGTAATAATACTTGAGAGAATTACGAAGCTGACTAATATTATAATTACGAACGCCGTAAGGTATTTTGAAAAGGATGTTTTAAACACACTCTTTCTCCTCGTGCTTTTATTTTTTATTATTTTAACATATTTTATCACAGAATGTCAAACAATTTTACGCTTTTGGATTGACTAACTATTAATTTTGTGTTAAAATGTAAAAAGAAAATTATTGACTTCTATTAGGAGAACAAAAAATGATAGTCACAAGATTCGCACCCAGCCCTACAGGATATATGCATATAGGAAATCTGCGTACTGCACTCTACTCTTACCTTATTTCCAAGCACGAGGGCGGTAAATTCATTCTCAGAATTGAGGATACCGACCGTGAAAGACTCGTTGAGGGAGCTACAGACGTTATAAAGTCCACTCTCGCAGTCACCGGTCTTCACTACGACGAGGGACCCGACGTTGGCGGTGAGCACGGCCCTTACGTTCAGTCTGAGCGTAAGGAAATATATATGGAATACGCAAAGAAGCTCGTGGAAATGGGACACGCATACTACTGCTTCTGCACCAAGGAGCGTCTTGAGGCACTTCACGAGGCTGACGCTACCGGTGGCTACGACAGACATTGCCGTAATCTTTCAAAAGAAGAAATTGAGGCTAATCTTGCGGCAGGTATTCCCTTCGTTATCCGTCAGAAGATGCCCACTGAGGGTGTCACAAGCTATCACGATGAGGTATTCGGTGATATTTCAATGAACAACGAGGAGCTTCAGGACCAGATTCTTATGAAGGCTGACGGCTATCCTACCTACAACTTCTGCCACGTTATTGACGATCACCTTATGGGTGTCACCCACGTTGTAAGAGGCTCGGAGTATCTTACCTCTACACCCAAGTACGTGCTTCTCTACGATGCTTACGGCTGGGAAAGACCTACCTACGTTCATCTCCCCTTGCTTATGGGTAAGGATGCTGAGGGTAATATTTCCAAGCTCTCGAAGCGTCACGGTGCGGTTTCCTTCCAGGACCTTGTCAGCGACGGCTATCTTCCCGAGGCTATTATCAACTACATTTCCCTGCTCGGCTGGTGTCCCAAGCAGTCGGAGACCGAGTTCTTCACTCTCGATGAGCTGAAGGCGGCGTTTACTATCGACGGCGTTTCAAAATCGCCCTCTGTATTTGATTTTGAAAAGCTGCTTTGGTTCAACGGTGAGTATATTCACAAGCTTGACGATGCAAAGTTCAACGAGCTTGTAGCAGCTTTTATCAAGACTGAAATTCCCGAAAGCATCAATCGCGAGAAATTGCTTGCACTTCTTAAAACAAGAATGTCAAAGCTCTCCGAGATTGACGAAAAAATGGCGTTCTTTATCGCACTTCCCGAGTACGACAAGGAGCTCTTCCTCAATAAGAAGAATAAGATTGCCGACTTTGAGATTGTTAAAACCGTTCTCACCGAGGCTAAGGCTATTCTTGAGGGCGTAAGCAGCTTTGATAACGATACCCTCTTCACTTTCCTTATGCCTATTGCAGAGAAGCTCGCTATCAAGACCGGCACGCTGATGTGGTGCGTTCGTATTGCGGTTTCGGGTATGGCGGCAACTCCCGGCGGAGCTACCGAGATTATGGAAGTAATCGGCAAGGACGAGAGCCTTAAGAGAATTGACGTAGCACTTAATAAGCTTTCTTAATTTCAAAAGGCAATATAAAAAGGTGACTCGGCTGAGTCACCTTTTTTGTTTTAATCGAGTTCTTTTTTGCCCGTATAGAGCTCGTAGTATCTGCCCTTTTGGGAGAGGAGGTCGTCATGGTCGCCGCGCTCAATGATTTCGCCCTTTTCCAGTACCATAATGGCGTTGGAGTTTCGGACGGTGGAAAGGCGGTGGGCAATTACGAATGTCGTTCTGTCCTTCATAAGTCTATCCATACCGTGCTCGATATGGCGCTCGGTACGAGTATCAACCGAGCTGGTCGCCTCGTCAAGAACGAGTATAGGTGCTTTTGAGAGAGCGGCTCTTGCGATATTAAGGAGCTGACGCTGACCTTGCGAAAGGTTTGCACCGTCGCCCTCAAGTACAGTATCGTAGCCGTGCTCAAGACGCATAATGAAGCTGTGAGCACTTGCAGTCTTGGCTGCTGCGACAACCTCGTCATCAGTCGCATCAAGTCTGCCGTAGCGGATATTCTCTCTAACCGTGCCTGTAAATAGGTGGGTATCCTGAAGCACCATTGCAATATTCTTGCGCAGGAAGTCACGCTTATAGGACCTCAGGGGCTTGCCGTCTATGGTTATAGTTCCCTCCTCTATATCGTAGAAGCGGTTCAAGAGATTCGTTATGGTGGTTTTTCCTGCGCCTGTCGAGCCAACGAAGGCTATCTTCTGTCCCGGGCGGGCGTAGAGAGAAATATTTTTGAGAACGGTTTTATCGGGATCGTATCCGAACGTGACGTTCTCCATAATTACGTGTCCCTTGATTTCGTCATCGGTCGAATCCTCGGCATCAGGTGCTTCGGGCGCTTCGTCCATAACCTTGAACACGCGCTCTGCTCCTGCAAGAGCGGCAAAGAGAGTTGAAACCTGCATTGAAAGCTGATTTATAGGCATTGAGAACTGCTTTGAATAGTTAGCAAATACCGTAAGCGCGCCGGGAGTGAAGCCCGTCAGCACGATTAGTATACCGCCTACGCCAAGAGTGACTGCATAGGAGATAAGGCTTATATTGTGCATTATCGGGCCTGTGACGCCGCCCCAGAACTGTGCTTTTTCCTGCTTGTCACGAAGGTCTTCGTTAAGAAGATTCATTTCGTCGACACATTCGTCCTCGTGGTTAAATACCTTGATTACCTTCTGACCGCTTATCGTTTCCTCAATGTAGCCGTTAACCGCACCGAGAGCCGCCTGCTGTGCACCGTAGTACTTTGAGGAATTCTTTGCGATAGTGCCTGCGGCAAAGAGAAGAAGCGGAAGGAATAAAACGGTGATAAGAGTAAGCCATATATTAGTCGTCAGCATAAAGATAAACGTTCCGAGGAGAGTTATAACGCCACTGACTATTGAGGTAAGCGAATTATTGAGCATTACGTCGATGTTATCAACGTCGTTGGTAAAGCGGCTCATTATCTCACCTGTGGGGTGCGAGTCGAAATATCTTACGGGTAGCTTTTGCAAAGCTTTAAAGAGGTCGTCTCTTATAGTTTTGATTGAGTTCTGCGATATGGTAAGCATAAGGCGAGCCTGAATATAGCTGCCTAATGCAGAAATGCTGTATACCAGTCCAAGAACTAAAAGTGCTGCGAATACGTAAACCGTCACCTCTGCAGCAGTATTCACCATAAGCGAGGAAATGAATGGCGTGGCAGCAAATGCCTCAATTATCTTATCGGCTGCCACTTCAAGTGCACTTGGCTCAAGAATAGCGTCGGGTTTGACCGCAAGCGTGATGCGATTGATTATAGGAGCTATAAGGTATCCTGCACAAAGCGAGCTTACGGTAGTAAGAAACATACAGAGAAAGACGGATATAAGGCGAAGCTTATATTTTCCGACGTAGCTGAGCAAGCGCTTTATGGTAGCGCCCATATTCTTTGGCTTTCCCTTTGCTCTCGGTCCGGGGCCTCTGCCTGGGCCGCCGCCGCGAAGAGACTGACCGTGGGAGACGCTGTTATACTGCTTTTTAAGCTGTTCGAGTGTTCTAGCCATATTACGCCTCCTTTTTATCCATCTGGGAATAGTATATTTCGCTGTACTCTGCGTTGCTTTCGAGCAACTCTTCATGTGTGCCGATGCCTGTAATACGGCCGTCGTTCATAACGATAATCTCGTCAGCATCCTTAACAGAGCTTATTCGCTGTGCAATAATAATTTTGGTGCAATTCTGAAGGTCGGTTGCAAAGGCGGCTCTTATCTGTGCCTCGGTTGCCGTATCAACGGCACTCGTTGAGTCGTCAAGAATGAGAATCTGCGGCTTCTTGAGAAGCGCTCTTGCAATACAAAGTCTCTGCTTCTGACCGCCCGAAAGGTTCATACCGCCCTTTTCAAGCTCGGTATCGTATCCGTCGGTAAAGGTGGAAACGAACTTATGCGCTGCAGAATGCTCTGCCGCACGAATCATCTCCTCGTCGTTTGCATCAAGGTCGCCCCAGCGAAGATTCTCGGCAATCGTTCCCGAGAAGAGAAGATTCTTCTGAAGCACCATACCAATGCCGTCACGAAGATTCAGAAGCGAGTAATCCTTCACGTTTACTCCGTCTATCATTACCTCGCCCGAGTCGACGTCGTAAAGCCTTGGAATCATAGAAACAAGGGTGGTTTTTCCGCATCCCGTAGAGCCGATAATTCCAACGGTAGAGCCTGCGCGTATCTTAAGATTTATATTTTCAAGCACTGCCTCCTCGCTGTTTTTATAGTAGCGGAAGGATACGTTCTTAAATTCAATATCTCCTGCCGTGATTTTATGTTCTGCCGAGGAATTTATGTCGTTTATGTCAATTTTTTCGTCAAGAACCTCGCAAATTCTCTTTGCAGATGCCATAGCACGCGAAGACGTCATAAAGAGGAATGTCACCATCATAAGCGAGGAAAGTATCTGAGTCGTATAGGTGATAAAGGCAGAAAGGTCACCGACCGGCATACCACCGTCAAGCACTATTTTGTGCCCCATCCATATAACTGCAATTACGGTGATATACATAAAGATGTTCATAACGGGGCCCATAAAAATCATAAGCTTCACGGCATTCATACCCGAATTTTTAAGGTCGGCGTTATCTGCCTCAAACTTCTCTATTTCGTAGTCCTCACGCACGAAGGATTTTACAACTCTGACGTTAGTGACGTTCTCGCGGACGGTGGAATTGAGCTTATCTACCTTTTTCTGAAGTCGCTCAAATCTCGGGAAGCCGATTCTGATGAGAACGAAGATAACCGTAAGCATAAGCGGCATGGTGACGGCAAGAACAACCGAAAGGCTGGGCTTGAGCATTACCGCCATTATAATTCCGCCGATAAGCATACCGGGCGAGCGAAGCGCCATGCGAAGAAGCATATTGACAAAATTCTGTATCTGGGTGACGTCGTTGGTCATTCTCGTCACAAGCGAGCTGGCTGAAAATTTATCAATATTAGCAAATGAATACTGTTGTATCTTGGAATAAAGGTCGCGCCTTAAATCAGCCGCGAAGTTGACGGACGCCTTTGCGCCGAAATACGCCCCGGCAACGCCACCCGTCATCATAAGTAAAACTATAACGATTAGAGCACCTGCTATGCCAAGGCTCTTGCCAACCGTAAGTGTGCCTTCGTTTGCATTGTTGATAAGCTCGGCAAGCAGAAGCGGCATAAACATCTCACCGATTACCTCCACTATCATTCCGACAGGGCCGAGTATAAAAGATGAAAGATAAGGCTTTACATACTTAAACCATCTTTTCATTTCGTATCCATCCTTTCTTGTTGCTTTTTAATGTTGGCTTGCAGCTTTTCAAGCGAAGATATATAGCTCTCTAGCTCCTCGTCCGAGAAGCCGTCAAACATTGCTATGTCTGCCTCTGAAAAAAGCTGTCTCGTAAGCTTTACAAGCTCCCTGCCCTTATCGGTAATCCGAAGCTCGTTATATCTGTTGTCATGACCGAGCGTTCGCTCAACGTAGCCGTCCTGCTCAATTTTTTTAAGAGCGCCGCAAACAGCCGCTGGCGTGACGTCAAGGTGCTCGGCAAGCTCCTTTTGCGATGGGAGCCTTTCACATCTTGCCAGACGCATCAAAATTCTGTGCTGTGTACGGTGAATTCCGATTTCCTTGACACGAGAATCTATCAGAGCTTTATGCATACGGTCAGTACGTATCATCATTTCTATAGCTTGTGCAAGCTTTGTGTACGACATATTCAACTCCTTAAGCGATTAATAATTAACCACTTAACTATTATACACATTTTACAATAAAAATCAATAGCTTTTATACAATTTAACAAAAAGTACACACTTTATTTTTCTGCTTGCTTTTTAGTCTAAAAAATGGTAGAATATTCATAGGAAACGAGGTTATTTGTATGATAAACACTACTCTTTGCTACATAGAACAAGGCGGCAAGTATCTTATGATACACCGTGTTAAAAAGAAAAATGATATGAATCAGGACAAGTGGATAGGCGTTGGCGGAAAATTTGAGGCGGGCGAGTCGCCCTATGACTGTGCTCTGCGCGAGATACGCGAGGAGTGCGGAATCGTTCCACGAAATTTAAAATACAGAGGAATAGTCACCTTTGTATCCGACAAGTACGGCACGGAATATATGCATCTCTTTACTGCAAACGGCTACGACGGTGAGGTAAATTACGACTGTGACGAGGGCGAGCTTGTGTGGTTGCCTAAGGCTGATATAAGAAATCTTCCTCTATGGGAGGGTGACCACATTTTCCTCGACCTTATTGAGAGTGACGCACCCTTTTTCTCCCTAAAGCTTGAATATACGGGAGAAAAACTTAAAAATCACGAATTAGTTTTTGCATAAAAAAGTGAGAAACGCGATTTGCGTTTCTCACTTTTTTAATATTCTTTGCCTCTCCTTGTAATCGGGCATTACGGAGGCGACAATTCGGTAAAATCTTTCGGAATGATTAAGCTCAACAAGGTGGGCAAGCTCGTGGACTACTACGTAATCTATCGCTTCCTCGGGATAGAGCATCAGTCGGTACGAAAAGGAGAGGTTGCCTGCCGAGGAGCATGAGCCAAAACGAGTTTTTGCACTCGTTATAGTTATTCTGCCGTATTTTAAACCCATAATTTTTGAATAGCGCTCAACTTTTAGAGGTATTATCTGTTTTGCAAGCTTCTTTAATTCCTTTATTCTTTCGTCGGTAAGAGTACCTATTCTGGCATCTCTCTCCTCTTGCGCCTTAAGGTGATTTTCAATCCACCTTTTATGCGATAATATAACGCTCTCAATTTTCTCACGCGAAGTACCGAAGGGGGCTTTCACTATAAGTTTCCCCTCCTTTATAGAAAGGGCTATCGTGCGTCTTGCGGAATATTTAAGCTCGTAATTCATTTTATCACCTCGCTGATATTTTACCACAAATACGCTACAAAGTAAAGTGCTTTAGTGAAGATTGCAGCCTGAGTTGAACTGTTTTTTTCGGTTTGTCACTCCCACGTAGGAATCCGCGGGCAAGGAGTAGTAGAAGTACGGCAATTCTTCATTCAAAGGGCGCTCGGCATATCCGCTCATATCGCGGTATACGTATTCTGCATCGGTGACGTATATCTCCTTTGGGAAATTGCGGTCACTGATAGACAGAAGTGCTACGGCAAGCAGGTTTCCCTTGGGACAATTAGGGTTTGCCACCGCCTTACTCTCGGTGTCGTAAAGACACAGAACGTGGCGCTCACACTCGCCTCTTGGCTGGTTATCTACAGTGAAATAGCCGTACTCGCGCCTGTTCCCTCTCGGGTCGTAAACGCACACGTCGGTATATAAAGCACCCGAATCCTTGCAATAAGGCAGATAAAGAAGTCCTGCAGTGGAAAAGCTCTCGGGAGTTTCTTCGTTCTCGAGTCGCTCACGGTGTATCTCGTTCATCACCGAATCCCAGATTTCAAGGTGACTTTTTGAAAGACCGCTTACCGCACGCTCACCGCTGTCGTATCCGCACCAAATGCTAGCGGTATAATAGGGAGTATATCCTACAAACATTTTGTCACGGCTGCCGCCTGACGTGCCTGTTTTTCCTGCGGTGTCTACCAGATTATCAAGCGTTAATGATTTTGCAGTACCGTCACGAACGACGAGCGAAAGCAGCTGATTCATAATTTTTGCGGTAGAATCCTTAATGACTGTTTTTTTCTCTTGAGTATTTTCAAGTATTCTCCTGCCCTTGTAGTCCTCGACGTAGAGATACGAGCGCATTTCCCTTCTCACACCGCCGGAGGTGAACACACCGTACGCTTCTGTAAGCTCCGTAAGAGATACTCCGCGTCCAAGCTGACCGAGCGCCATAGGGGCGGTGGCTACGTCGGTGATTTTTTTGCCGTTTACGGTTTGATTATCTATCAAAGATGTGAAGCCAAACTCATTTGTCAATGAATTGAAAATGCTGCGCGGAGTGCGAATTTTTGAAAGCCTGACGGCTATCGTGTTTTTAGATTGTCTTATTGCATCGGAAACGGTTGTAAGTCCGTCATATACCTTAGGTGAATTGTAAGGATATTCTCTATACCCATCGGCAGTTTCCACAAAGCTCGTCGGGACGTCGTCAAGAACCGTCGCCCAGTTTATTCTTCCCTCGTCAATAAGGGGTGCGTACAGTGCAAGTGGTTTCATTACGGAGCCGGGTGTATGAGGTACTGTAGCATGATTCAAAAGTCTGTTTCCTGTTTTTTTGCCCACCCTGCCTATGATTCCCGCGAGGTCGCCCGTACGCGAGTCTGCAACCACCATAGCGTAATTGAGCCCGTCCTTTATTTCCTCGGGAAAATTATCCGAATTCTCAAAATACTCTTCAAGCGAGTTCTGAACGGATATATCCATAGTAGTATAAACCTTATATCCACCTCCAAGAAGCATAAGGCGAGCGTACTGCTCGGAGATGTCGTATTTTTCGGCAAGGTCACGAGTCACCTCATCTGTTGCTACCTCGGCAAACCAGGAATCAAATCTGTCGGAGCGCTCCTCACGAGGTATAACGGAAATCGGCTTTGCTTTTGCAGCGTTATATTCTTCTTCATTTATAATACCGTCAGAATGCATTACCGAAAGTATAACGTCGCGCTTTTTCTTACAAGCTTGGGGGTTAATATAAGGATTATAGGCGGTAGTAGCATTGGTGATTCCTATCAGCATTGCCGCCTCCTCGACAGAAAGCTCGCTCGGCTCAATACCGAAATATGCTCTCGCGGCCGCGCCGACTCCAAAAATATTATCACTCATGGGAACGAGGTTTAGGTAAACCTCTAAAATTTCATCCTTGGAGTAATTCTTCTCAATATGAATGGCGCGGATTATTTCGGACAGCTTGCGCTTTATGGTCATCTGATTGTCACCGCTCATATTTTTAACGACCTGCTGGGTTATCGTAGAAGCACCGAAAACGCGCTCCCTTCCCGTTATATAATTTAAGGCGGCAAGCATCGTACGCTTAAAGTCAAATCCGCTGTGCGAATAGAAAATCTTGTCCTCAACGGCTATAAAGCCTTTTTTCAGATAAGGACTTATTTCATTCAGCGAATAATAGCATTTCCTAACGCCTCCCGATTGCTCTATAGCTACGGGTGTGTACTCGTCGGTATCTGCGTTCGCATAGAAGGTCGTTGACTCGAACGAGAGAGCCCCCTCAAAAAGCTGCTCGTCTGCCTCGAAATTTATTCCTCTGTATACAAAAATTGCAAGCAAACCGAGGCTTACGGCAACAACCAATGAGAGTGAAAAAATAGTTATTGCCGTCACCTTTAGCGCCTTTTTAAATTTATTCATATTAGATTAACTCCTGACAAAACGAAAATCCGTGTGACTTTTTATAATCTTGTCACACGGATAGCTTATTTATTTGATGCTTTGTCTGGAAAAAATGGAAAATCAATACATCACGCGATTTAAGTAAAGTCCCTCGGCGGGCGCTGTCATACCTGCACGAGAACGGTCGCGCGAGGCGATAATATCGGAAATTTCATCGGGAGAAATTCTGCCGAACGCAACCTCGCACAAAGTGCCGACGATGATGCGAACCATATTATAAAGGAAACCGTCGGCAGAAATTTTCACGTCAATGAAGTCGCCCTGTCGACTGACTGTAAGCGAGGTGATATTTCTCACTGTGTCCTCTACGTCAGAGCCTTCTGCCATAAAGGTAGAAAAATCATGTTTACCTATAAAATACTTTGCCGCTTCGTTCATTTTTGTAAGCGCTGACTCGTCAATATATCGGGGTAAAAACCACACTCTGCCGTAATAAAAAGGGTCGTAAATCCGCGTGTTCATTATACGGTAGAGGTATTCTTTTTCCTTAACGTCATAGCGTGGATGAAAGCCATCATCGCACTCTTTTGCATAAAACAGGGATAAATCCTCGGGCAGAAATCTCGAAACGGCTATCGGAAGCTTGTCAGCGGGAATCGTGCCGCCATCGCACTCGACCGTCAAGCAAAACTCGTTGGCATGCACTCCTGCATCAGTACGGCTACAGCCCGTCACTCTGCAAGGAATGCCAAACGCCTGATTTAGCGCTGCGTTAAGCTCACCCTGCACGGTACGCAGTCCGGGCTGCACCTGGAAGCCGTGAAAGGCAGTGCCAAGATATTTTATTTTTGCAAAATATTTCATATTTTATACCTTGTAGAACGGTACTCCGTAAAGTATGCCGTCAAGCTCAAATTTGTAAGGCAGAATTGCAAGCGATATCATCAAGCCGATAATAAGCAAAAATGCGGCAAGGAATATATAATCGCGAGCGCGGTATTCAAGCTTTACCATCTTCGTTCTGCCCACGTCACCGCGATAGCAGCGGCATTCCATAGCCGTGGCGAGCTCCTCTGCACGCTTGAACGATGAAACGAACAGCGGGATAAGAATAGGAACGAGCGCCTTGGCACGCTGGACAAGACTTCCGCTTGTGAAATCTGCGCCGCGCGACTTCTGCGCGTTCATAATCTTCTCTGTTTCCTCAACGAGCGTAGGAATAAAGCGCAAGGCTATCGACATCATCATAGCAAAGGTATGCACGGGGACCTTGATTTTCTTGAGCGGCGAGAGAAGCGACTCAAGCCCGTCGGTAAGAGCTATCGGAGAGGTCGTATAGGTGAGGAGAATACTCGTACCTATAATCAGAATTATAACGCGAAGCGCCATAAGAATTGCTCTTATTATGCCCTCTTTATATATTTTAATAATCCAAAACTCGACGAGAGGAGCACCCTCGCCCTTGGTCATAAATATATTGATTAGTGCGGTAAAAAGAAGAATAAAGAGTATCGGCTTGATTCCCTTTAATATAACCGACATAGAAATACGGCTGACGGCAACGAGTATAAGCGCTACTACGCCTATAAGCAAAAACGATGCTGGGTTATTAGCTACGAATACTGCAACGATAAATAGTGTTGCAAGAATTATCTTCGTTCTGGGGTCAAGCTTATGAATAGGCGAATATCCCGGGAAAAACTGACCGAGTGTAATATCACTTATCATTTTTTGCCTCCTTTCAGGTAAGAAAGGATAGCATCGCGCAGTCCCTCGGTGGTATAAAGAGTTCCCTCAAGGTTGATTCCGCGATTTTTCAGTGCAATCGCAACGCGAGAAACCACAGGAACGTCAAGTCCCACTGCTGTAAGCGACTCCGCCTCGGAGAATATCTCCTCCACCGTTCCGGTCTTATATACCTTGGCATTATTCATAACCACGACGTCATCGCAGTAATGTGCCATATCCTCCATAGAGTGACTGACGAGAATTACAGACGTACCGAGCGTGTTAACGTACTCCCTGAGTCCACCGAGTATCTCGCGTCTGCCACGGGGGTCAAGACCTGCCGCAGGCTCGTCAAGCACGAGAACGTCGGGGCGCATAGCGATAATTCCTGCTATTGCCACGCGGCGCTTCTGTCCGCCGGAAAGCTCAAAGGGGGATTTGTCAAGCAGATCAGGGCTTACGCCTGCAAAGCGTGCCGCCTCAATTACCCGTTCCTCCACCTCTTCGGGCGAAAGTCCGAGATTTCTCGGTGCGAATCCAATATCTGCCCTGACCGTTTCATCAAAAAGCTGATACTCAGGATACTGCATAACGAGTCCGACTCTGTATCTAATTTTTGCAATTTCCTTCGGCTTTTCCCAGATATCCTCACCGTCAAGGTATACTCTGCCCTCCTCGGGTTTGTAAAGACCGTTGAGAAGATTTACAAGCGTCGATTTTCCCGAGCCGGTATGACCTATGAGTCCGGTTATTCTGCCCTTTTTAAAGGAAACGCTGACGTTATCAAGTGCAACCTTTTCAAAGGGAGTTCCCTTGCCGTATACGAAGGAAACGTTTTCTATCTTCAGAATTTCGTTCATTTTATATCGTTTTTTCCTTGGAAATAAAGTTATATAGCGTTTCTACACATTCTTCCTCGGTGAGAGAGTCACCGTCAATCCTGCATCCTGCATCGCGTAGAAGAAGCACTAGCTCATTGCCCTGCGGAGCTTCAAGTCCCATAGAATGAAGACGCGCGACCTTGGAAAACACCTTTTTCGGAGTACCGTCAAGGGCAAGCTCACCGTCATTTATTACGACGACTCTATCTGCTCTTGCAGCCTCCTCCATATAATGAGTTATATTGATAACGGTGATTCCTTCTTCTCTGTTCAGCCTTTCCATTATCTCGATAACCTCACGTCTGCCGAGGGGGTCAAGCATTGCAGTAGATTCGTCAAAAATTATTACCTCGGGCTTCATGGCAATGATACCTGCTATTGCAACGCGCTGCTTCTGACCGCCTGAGAGCTTGTGCGGTGCGTGGCGCATATAATTCTGCATGCCGACGAGCGCCAATGATGAATTGACTCTGCGGCGGATTTCCTCCCTTGGCAGTCCGAGATTTTCAGGTCCGAAGGCTACGTCCTCCTCGACAACGGTGGCAACGAGCTGGTTATCGGGATTCTGGAATACCATGCCGATTTTGCGACGAATGGCAAAGACGTCGTCCTCTGTGAAATCCTCGGCGGTAATATCCACACCGTCAATATAAATCTTACCGACCGTTGGAGTCAGAATCATATTCAAAAGCTTGGCAAGCGTAGATTTACCCGAGCCGTTATGCCCGAGAACCGCCAGGTATTCACCGCGCTTGATGCCAAGGGTGATATTCTTCAAGGCGGGAATTTCCTCTGCCGCCGAGGTCTCACCCTCGATATTCTCGGAATAGGTAAATCCGAGATTTTCACACTTAATAATATAATCGTTCATATAAAAACCGTTTCGTTTATTTTCCAAATATTACGCGCACACTAGAGCCGCACGGAAGCGCAAGGCCTGTGTTCTCAACAGGCAGTCCAAGCTCGTCTGCCTCGGAATAGCCCGCTTTTTTTGATAAAAGCCTAATGCTTGTGATATATTTCATTGTCGAGGCAGAAAGTCCCGTTGTGTAAGAATTAAGCAGGAAAAAGAGGGGCTCGTCAGAGAGCAGATTGGACACCAGCTCCACGAAGCCGTCAATATTCTCCTCTATCTTCCAGACCTCGCCCGTCGGCCCTCTGCCGTAGGAGGGAGGGTCCATTATAATGCCGTCGTACTTATTGCCGCGACGGATTTCTCGCTCAATGAACTTTTTGCAATCGTCTACGATATAGCGTATAGGAGCATCGGCAAGTCCCGAAAGACGTGCGTTCTCCTTTGCGGCGGCAACCATACCCTTTGATGCATCAACGTGAACTACGCTGGCACCGGCCTTTGCTGCCGCTACGGTTGCACCGCCGGTGTATGCAAAGAGGTTAAGCACCTTTATCGGTCTGTTTGCTTTCTTAATCAGGCTACCGAACCAATCCCAGTTTGCCGCCTGCTCGGGAAAGAGTCCCGTGTGCTTAAAGCCCATAGGCTTGATACGGAAATTAAGGTCACCGTAGGATATAACCCAGCTTTCAGGAAGCTTATTGTCACTCCATGCACCGCCACCCGAGCGACTGCGCTTATAGCTTGCGTCAGCCGTGCGCCAAAGCGGATTTTTCTTATCGCTTTTCCATATTACCTGCGGGTCGGGTCTTACAAGAGTATATTTTCCCCATCTCTCAAGCTTCTCGCCCGAGGAGGTATCTATTACCGAATAGTCTTTCCAATTATCTGCTAACCACATAAGCTTGTCCTATCTTTGATTAAAATATTTGCCCATTGCAGAGCCGGCGCATTGTGAGTGGCATATTGCTATCGCAACGGCATCTGCCGTATCATCGGGCTTCGGGGGCGATTTGAGCTTGAGAATCGAGGTCACCATTGCAATAACCTGGTGCTTCTCTGCCTTGCCGTAGCCTACGACCGACTGCTTTACTTGCAGAGGTGTATACTCGCTGATTTTAAGCCCCTTTGCGTGTGCGGTGCAAAGGATAACTCCTCTCGCCTCAGCAACGGCAATACCCGTCGTGATGTTGGTGTTGAAGAAAAGTTCCTCAATCGCCATCTCATCGGGCGAATATTTTTCAATTATCGTTTCAAGGTCGGACTTTATCATCAAAAGTCGGGCTTCAATATCAGTATGTGCAGGAGTAGTTATTGCACCGAAAGCAACCGGTCTAAGATTCCCACGCTCAGAGTCAAGCACAGCCCAACCCACCGTCGCAAGTCCCGGGTCGATGCCAAGTATTCGCATAAAGAAGCCTCCCTTCCGTCAAAAGACCATAAAAATCCATAATAAGTCATTATAGCATAGTTTTGGCAGTTAGTCAATTAAAAATAATAAAAAATAGTGAATTGGGTGTAAATATTCCTTGATTTTACCAAATGAAAGAAGTCTGCAAAAGCCCGCAAAAAAAGATAGACACCAAAGTTGGTGTCTATCTTTTATAAAAGTAAAATCAGTTGTTTCCGGTTATAACGATATAATCGTACAAATTAGTGCTTTCGGTGGTAAAATCAAAGTTTGAATCATCAGCCTTCTTAAAAGCAAACGTGTACTCGCCTGATTCGTTTACCAGAAAGTCCTCTGTTATCCAGCCGTCACTTACCAAACCGAGTTGGTATACGCCCATAAGATACTTGGTGTTATCACACAGCGAAACCTTCTGCCCTGCTTGTAAGTAAATATACTCGGAGTATGATGCTCTGTTCTGCGCTTCCTTATAGTCGGTTGAGATCCAGTTTCCGATAATCATCTTTGCTTCTTCCGGAAAAACGATTTCCTCATTCTTTTCATTAGAGCCGTAAATCTCGTATTGAGTCTTTAAAATATTAGCAATATACTTATGACCGTTAGCGTTGGGGTGTAAACCGTCCGGCATATATGTATTTCTGATAACCGCAAGGCTAGGGTTCAAGCCACTTATTGAATATAAGTCTATAACCGGAATGGAATGTCTTCTGCAAACATTTATTACTGCATCTACATAATCCTGAAGGGTAAATCCTGCTCCATTCTTTTCGTAATCAAAATTCAAGCCGCCAAATCCGTACCTGTGAAGAGGAGTGACGAATACTATCCTGCTGTCAGGATGCTTTGCCTGCAGGCTAGGAATTATTACGTTTAATGCACCGTAAAATGAGGTATCGCCAATATCGTCAATCGTTCCCAGAGGAGTGTCGTGACCGTAATCGTTCGTTCCCATAAAAATGCTTATCAAATCAGCCTCGGGAATATCGTTATATCTTTGAATAAGAGGACTGTTGTTAGTTCCGTAATCACTCTTTGCGCTGATGCAGCTTCCTGGAACGCCCATAGCAGTTACATTGGAAAGTCCCATGCTTTCTTCAAGAATCTGCCAATATTTATCTCCGTCGCATCCTGTGCCCGCAGTAATGCTATCGCCAACAAAAACTGCGGTCTTGCCATACCAAGCACCCTGTTCTTCGGTAGCAGCGATTTCGCCCTTTGCCTTTACGTCAGTGACCTCACCGTTGATAACCCAATATCCGTCAGCGTTGATTGTAATTGTGGGAGTGGTTCCGTCAGTACCTTCTGCGCCCTTAATGTTGGAAATTAAAACCCAACCCTCCGCGGTCTTGTTGTAAATGTTGAAATCATCGGTATCATAGAAATAATCTCCTATTACTCCCTGATTATCTGCAAGCTCGATTCCGCTATACCAAACAGAGCCGTCCTTGCCGTTTTCACCGTCAACACCGTCTTTACCATTCACACCGTCTTTGCCGTCTGCACCGTCCTGACCGTCTATGCCATCCTTTCCGTCCTGACCGTTCACACCGTCAACGCCCGGCTCGCCCTGCGGACCGGCCTCGTAAAAGCATCCGGTAAAAGTGAATATGCATAACATTAAAATGCATATAACCGACAGGCATACTCTTTTTTTCTCTTGTGTGGATTTTGCTGTTCTCATTGTTTTTCTCCTTTTTTGTTTTCTCGGTGCAAACAAAAAGTGCGACAACCGAAGTTGCCGCACCGAAAACTGCAGACTCCGATTGTCGCCAAACAATTTGAATAAAACAAGGTATCTAAAGCATATCTTTTTTACCCATGGAACCTACAATTTTGCCGAATTCACAGATAAAAAGGATATGCAGAAAAAGGGTATATTATCCCCATAAGAGAAAAAGATACCTTTGGTTTTAATATTCAAATTGTTTGGCATTTTTATTCTAGCACAGAGGGGGAGAAATGTCAAGTGATTTTTGTAGCTTTGGAATTTAATAATAAAATTTTACTTATTAGCCACCGACTATACAAAAAAGCGCGGTTTTCGCCGCGCTTTTTGCCGTTATAAATTATTTTATTTGTCCGCCAAATCATTCAGTAAGAGGTGACCGTGTATTCAGCAATCAATTCGTCAAGATTTTTGCCGACGAGCTGATAGTAAGCACTCCTGTCATCGCCAATATAGAAATAAGAATCTTCGATAAAATACACTTTTTCACCATTCATTTCAATATATCGAGTGGATTCTGCATCACCGAGATAAATACAATCCGTAAGCTCTTCAAACTCAAGCTCCGATACGGGAATTTCACAAACAAAAGTTTCATCAATAAGATAAACTTGGCAATATTTTTCTAGTACTTCAAATCCGTAACGATTTACAAAATTCATTCCGTCACGGAACACGGGTAAGCGCACAAGCTCGAAATAATTACCGTTTCCATCGTGATAAAAATCTCCGTTTATAAAGTACAACCGTTTAACTTCCCCGTTATTCAAAATAAACTGAACAACAACATAGCCACCGTCCGGAATCTGAGTTCTTTCCTCAGAAACGGGCTTTGAATCAAGCCAATAATATTCCTCAAAAATGCTTGAAATTACCGTCTTATTTCTCGAAGACGAAATATGCGTGAACGAAACAAGAGGCAACGGCCCGCCACCGCCCGAGATCATCTTGATTTCGGCAATATCCTCGGCGGTTATTTCATTCAGCCACTCACACCCCGACTGATTGCGAAGAAAGTGATTTTTCCCTGCTAGCTTCCCGTCTGTAAAAAGGCTGCAAGAAGTAAGACAAGCAAGCATTAAAGCTATCGCTAAAATACAAGCTAATAACCTTTTCATTCGTTTACCTCCTTATAATCAACAAGTAATTTCAACAGCAAGCGGCATGCTAGTCACAAGGTGTTCTATAAATTCATCAAATTTCTTTCGGGAATTATCGAATTTATTGCGCAGGCTTGTTCTGCCTTGATTTTTGTCCTTATTTTTAGTTTTCCGCGTCATTGACGCTATTCTTCTCATAGAAGATATAGAAATCGGAGATTATGAATTTCGCTGTTTCAGCATGATTTACGCCGTCTATCTTTTCCATACCGTAGCCTCGCTCGAAGCGCAATTTATCGTTTACGGAATCCGTGCTCTCATACGTCATAATCTTGCCGTCACGCAAGATTTGATATTCCGCGCGATAGGATATATTCGAGTAAAGCACTATGCCGTCTATTTCCTTCGCCTTGACGTATCCCCAAAGATTCATAACGTTTTTTTCGTCTTTGCTTTGAGTGACTGTCTGTGTAATATCAAAATACTGCGATTTATCTAAACCGTAATAGTTGTATATCACTCCGTATCTATCCGAGGTGGAATATACCAGGCGCTTTTCTTCCCCGTCGTATTCCTGCTTGTCGTAATAAAGGTCAAAAACTACCTCGCCATTCTCTTTGTAAAACTCCATATACGAGATGCCACCGTAACGCTCATGTCGCATAACGCTCAAGCGCTCACCTGAATAATCAAATCCTGCGGGATTCATATTCTTGTAGTTGTTAAGATAGCGTGTCATAGCACCCCAATTTGCAGGAGCGCTAAAAAGAGAATCTACAATTTCGGTGGGTGAAACCTCTAGTACA
Organism: Oscillospiraceae bacterium; assembly: GCA_015063385.1. GTDB lineage: Bacteria > Bacillota > Clostridia > Oscillospirales > CAG-272 > UBA1740. Next base: position 22,379 of record SVUG01000013.1, read on the forward strand.
TAATCTGATGCACCGATTGTATCAGCAAGCTCGGCATCCTTATGTACGTTGGTGTTGTAATAGACAAATCTGAGAGAGCCGTCGGCACATTTACCGAGTGCTACGTAGCAAAGGAAATATCTGTACCGCCCTTGTATATCGTGACCGCCGTTCTTGCCCGCGAAGGCAGTCATGGCATTTTCAATATTGTCACCGCCCGCAAATTCAGTGCTAAATTGTTCTTCGTGAAATTCGAGCTTGAACACTTCTTCGGCATCGTACCAAGTTTCGCCATAAATTACTGCATCTGTAAATATCCATTCGGTCACGGTATATTTCTCTTTCGCTACCGCGAGAACCTCAGCCTCGGTATATTCCACCATATCGGGATAAGTGGTTGCCATATCCGGATAAGTGGTTGTCCAGCCAAAGAGGAAGCAAGAAGAGAGCAAAAGCGTGGTTAAAATAATAATCATAACGGCTATAATTTTCTTCATATCTATGCTCCCTCCTTTAGTGCTACCTTCGTGTATTGTGAAATTCTTTTACAATTACATTTTACAACATTGGGTATAGGTTGTCAAGATTTTATATTATTTTTAATGTTTTGTTAAATTTATTAAAAGTATAGACTTTTTTTATTTTGTGTGATATAATAAACTGATTTTATATGCGCAAATGTCAGAAAGGTACTAAAAATGTCGGATAAGATTGATATATATGAAGAAATAAAGCCTATCGAGGAAATCAAGCTGCCTCTTATTGCTCTGCGCGGTATGGTTGCTTTCCCTGCCGTTCAGCTCAGCATTGAGATTATGCGTCCTATCTCGCTCAAGGCGTTTACCGCCGCGGCGACAATGTTTGACGCGAAGGTGCTGCTGGTCGCTCAAAAGGATATTGCAACCGAGGAGCCGAGCGGTGACGACCTCTACAAAATGGGTGTTGTCGCAGAGATAAAGCACGTGGTGAAGAACCCTCACGGCAATCTTTCGGTAATATTCGAGGGTATCTCTCGCGCTCGAGTCAACTCGGTCAATATGGAGTCGGGTTATCTCATGGCAACCCTCACCCAGAAGGAAGAAAAGCAAAGCTTCAAGCCCACTACGCAGTGCGATGCTCTTATGCTGGAGGCAAAAAAATTGCTCGCAGATTTGCGCGGTATTCACCCCACCTTTGACGAGGATATGCGTATTGCAGCAGAGGCAATCACTTCCCCACTATATTTTGCTGACTTTGTAGCGTCCTCGGCAATTATAGACTACAAGAATAAGCAGGCGGTGCTTGAGGCTCTCACGGCAAAGACAAGACTTGAAAAGATGCTCGTTGCTCTTGAGGAGGAATTCATGCTTCTCAAGTGCGAGCACGATATACAAAAGCAGGTGCGCGAAAAGATAGACAAGAATCAGAAGGACTACTTTATGCGTGAGCAGATAAAGGCTCTGCAATCCGAGCTTGGCGAGTACGACGATGACGACGAGATTAAGGAGTACGACGAAAAAATTTCCAAGGCAAAGATGCCCGAGGAAATAAAGGAAAAGCTCTACAAGGAGTTATCCAAGCTCGCAAAAACTCCATTCGGTGCTGCTGAAAGCACTGTTCTGCGCGCTTATCTTGACACCTGCCTCGATTATCCGTTCGGTATTAAGACTACCGAGGCTGTGACTGTGGAAAACGCAAGAGAAATACTCGATGCCGACCACGACGGTCTTACAAAGGTCAAGGAAAGAATCCTCGAGTTCGTGGCAGTAAAGCAGTTCAGCCCTGACGTGAAAAATCAGATAATCTGCCTTGTTGGTCCTCCCGGTGTGGGTAAAACCTCGGTTGCGGCATCGGTCGCACGTGCGCTTGGACGCAAGTATGCGCGCGTTTCTCTTGGCGGTATGCACGACGAGGCGGAGATTCGCGGTCACAGAAAGACCTACGTCGGTGCAATGCCCGGACGAATAGTGACTGCTATTATTAACGCAAAGGCAGAGAACCCCGTTATAGTTCTTGACGAAATAGATAAGATGTCCTCTAACTTCAGAGGCGACCCGACCTCCGCTCTTCTTGAGGTGCTTGACCCCGAGCAGAACAAGGCGTTCAGGGATAATTTTATGGAGATTCCGATAGACCTCTCCGATGCACTCTTTATCGCTACGGCAAACAGCTACGAGGGTATTCCCTCACCTCTGCTTGACAGAATGGAGGTTATTGAGCTTTCAACCTACACGGACACAGAAAAGCTTAACATCGCAAAGAATCACCTTGTACCAAAGCAGATGAAGCGCAACGGAATCAACTCGCGTATGTTCAAGATTTCGGACGAGGGAATTCTCGCCTTGATTAAAGGATATACGAGAGAGGCGGGTGTGCGTAATCTTGAGCGTGAGATAGCTTCGCTTATCAGAAAAAGCGCGAAGAAGATTGCCGAGGGTAAGGCAAAGTCGGTGAGAATCACAGAGAAGAATCTCACGGAATTTCTCGGAAAAGTAAAGGTTATTCCCGAAAGGCTTGAGGAAAAGAATCCCGTCGGAATTGTCAACGGTCTTGCATACACACAGGCAGGCGGAGATATGCTGAAGGTTGAGGTTGCGGTAATGGACGGCACGGGAAAAATTGAGCTTACCGGCTCGCTCGGTGACGTTATGAAGGAGTCGGCAAAAATCGCGCACTCATACGTCAGAACTATTGCAGACGAGTACAAAATAGACAAGAGCTTTTACAAGGATAAGGATATACATATCCACTTCCCCGAGGGTGCAATTCCCAAGGACGGTCCGTCCGCGGGTGTCACTATGGTGACGGCTATCGTCAGTGCTCTGTCGGGCATTCCCGTAAAGCGCGACTATGCCATGACGGGTGAAATTACTCTGCGCGGAAAGGTGTTGCCCATTGGAGGACTCAAGGAAAAGACGCTTGCCGCATACAGAGCAGGAATAAGCACCGTGCTTATTCCCGCAGACAATATGCGTGACCTTGACGACATCGACTCCGAGGCAAAGGAAAAACTGAAATTTATTCCATGCAAAGCCGCAGGCGACGTTCTTTCTGCGGTGCTGGAAAAATAATTTTTGAGGATAATTATGAAAATAAACGTCAACAATGCCGATATAGCGCTTACTGCGGGACATCAGAAGCAGTTCCCTCGCGACGTGAGACCGCAGGTGGCGCTGTCAGGCAGGTCAAACGTGGGCAAAAGCTCACTTATCAACACTCTGCTCGGCAGAAAATCGCTGGCGAGGGTTTCATCCGCGCCCGGCAAGACCATCACTATCAATTTCTATAACGTAGATAAAAAGATTTATCTCGTTGACCTTCCCGGCTACGGATATGCAAAGCGCTCGATGGACTCAAAGCGTTCGTGGAGCTCGCTTACCGAGGATTATTTTGTAAAAAATCCATCGAGCGATGCTCTAAAGCTTGTAATACAGCTTATTGACATCAGAACAGGCCCCACCGATGACGACATCATGATGATAAATATGATGATTGACAACGATATTCCCTTCGTGGTGGTTGCTACAAAAACCGACAAGCTCTCAAAAACTGCCCTTGAAAACAGGCTTGCGGAGCTTCAACACGAATATTTTGAGGGCACGGGAATTGAGATTATGCCCTTCTCCTCGGTAAGCCGCGCGGGCAAGGACGAGCTTTGGAAAAAAATAATTGACGCCATTTCTTAAATTTTGAAAGGATAATTTTATGGATAGTCCGATATACTATATATTGTCTGCTTTAGCGGCGCTGGTTGCACTGACGGTACACGAATACTGTCACGGATATGCGGCGTACAAATTGGGGGACGATACTGCCAAGAATTTCGGCAGACTCACTCTTAATCCTATAAAGCATCTTGACCCCATCGGCACGATCTGTATGATATTTCTGCACGTAGGCTGGGCAAAGCCCGTGCCTATCAACACACGTAATTTCAAGAATCCCAGAAAGGATTTTGCCATAACCGCTATAGCAGGCCCGATTTCCAATTTAGCGCTCGCTTTTATTTCTGCCCTGCTTTATCTCTCAGTTTTCGCACTTGTTAGAGACGTAAGATTTGAAACAGCGAATTTTGGATACCATCTTGCGAACAATACGCTTCTCTTTCTTATGGTATTTCATTCGATAAATATCGGCTTCGCAATTTTCAATCTTTTGCCTATTCCGCCGCTTGACGGCTCGCGACTTCTCGGTATAGTTTTGCCGCCCAAGGCCTACCATTTCATTTTACAGCACGAGCAAAAGTTTTATTACGGTGTGCTGGCTTGGCTTCTCGTTGGTGATTACGTTGCTTATGCCCTCAGAATGATTCCGTTTATTGCAATGAGCCCCGTGCTTAATTTTATCGTAGGAATTTTCTCACTTTCCGACATGCTCGGAGCTGTGATTTCATTTATTTCCGGGCTTATGCTTGATTTCTGGCAGCTTATTCCCTTCCTTAAGATTTAACCCCTTGTATAGAGAAAGGACCTTTTCGTTTTATGATTGAACAGCTTACCTACCGCCTCGATCAATTCGAGGGGCCGCTTGACCTGCTTCTGACTCTTATCAGCAAGAACAAGGTGAGCATTACCGATATACCTATCGCTATGATTTGCGACCAATACGTTGAATATATCACAGAGGCGCAGAGAATGGACCCTGATATCGCCAGCGAGTTTATCGTTATGGCAAGCGAGCTGATGCTCATAAAGAGCCGTATGCTGCTGCCGCACGAGGAGGGTACGGAAAATGACCCGAGGCGCGAAATAGCAGATGCCCTTATGCTCTATCAGCAGGCCAAGCTCGCCGCCAAGGAGTTGAAACCCCGATACGACGAATATTCAGGCAGATATATAAAGGGCACGGATGAGATTCCGCCTGAGAGAGGTCTGCCACTTAATCTTGACACAGGGCTGCTCGTCAAGGCTCTTGAATCGGTTCTCAGACGAATGAAAATTGCCGAATCGGCAAAGACTCCCAGTGAGCTTGTTAATCCGCTCATCAAGCACAAGGTTGTTTCGGTAGAGGAAAAAATCGAAGAAATGTGCGCTTTTCTTGAAAATGTTGAGGAGGCCACCCTCTTCACTCTGCTCTCCGCAGCAGAAACGCGTTCTGAGCTTGTCGCAAGATTTATGGGCATACTGGAGCTGATAAAGCTCGGTAGAATTACTATCACTACCGTGACGGTTATAGAGGACGTGGTTGAGTATAACGAAAACGGACTTGAAATGTCCTTTAAGCTCAATCGTGATTACGTACCGTCTGAAAACAGCGAGAGTGAATTTGACGATAAGCCCGAAGAAAACGAGGTTGAAAGTAATGACTGAAGAAATGATTGAAAATATAAATGACGCCGCTAAAGAGACGGCAGAAGAAAAGACTCTCGTCGAGGATTCGGCGGAAATAAGCGAGCCTGCACGCGAGGTCGTATTTGAGGAGGCGCTGGAAGCAATACTGTTTGCCGCAGGACACCCCATTACATATGCGACTCTTGCAAGAGTTTTTGAATCCACTCCCCCAAAAATCAAGGAGAGTGTAATAGAATATTCCATACAGTACAACAACTCGGATATACCGAGAGGCGTTATTCTGCTTACATACGCAGATTCCTGCCAGCTTTGCACTAAAAAATACTATCTTAACGAGATACGCGAGGCACTCGGAATCAAGAAAAGCGGTACGCTTTCTACCTCCTCTATGGAGGCGCTTGCTATCGTTGCGTATAATCAGCCCGTCACGAGAGCATTCGTTGATACGCTCAGACGTGTTGACTCCTCTTACGCTATGAATAATCTCATTGACCGCGGACTTATCGAGTCCAAGGGACGACTTGATGCGCCCGGAAGACCTATGCTTTACGGCACTACTCCCGATTTTCTCAGAGCATTCGGACTTTCCACCATTGACGCTCTGCCTACCACAGCCGAAGAAATTCAGGCGATGTTCGCTAAAATTAACGGTGGTCAGAATCAAGGAGAGGATATGCTCGACGAGCTGCAGATAGCTATGTCCGAGGATGAACTTGCCGTTAAGGAATCGGATACGGAAGCCACCGCAATGGTCGAGGAGATTTCATACGAGGACGAGCAATCGGCTGAGGACGATATCCAAAACGGCTAAAGGAGCAATATGGCAGGTATTTTGATAATTCTTATTCTCTCATTTATGATAGCCTTTATCATTACGCGAAGCGTATGGGTGAGGGTTATAAACGGTGAGCTTTTAAGAATTGAATTTCATCTGCCAGTATTTGCGCTGATTCTCACAAAGAAAAATAAAAGCAAGGGTGAAAAGCAAAAAAAGAAACGGCGAGAGCTTTCTGCCCTGACTTATATTGCCATAATTATAAAAACACTAAAAAGATTTGACAGATGCGAGGTTGCGATAGATAAAGTATCACCGCCTCAAAAGGAAGAAAAATTCAAGGCTTCTACGCTGACGAAGCCTTACGGATACCAATCACTCATTTACACTATAGTTGCATATCTTGAAACCAAAGTGCGAAAACTTACTTTAAAGGAAAACGCCGTAGCGTTTATACCTAGTAATCCCCTGTTTCTTTGTGATATTACTGTTAAAGGAAGACTTTACGAGATTGCACTCGGAGCTTTTTGTCTTTACAAAAATATTCAAAAAGAAAAGAGGCTTAGTTTTTCTTAATGTCAGAAAATAAAATGAGTGATATTATAAAAGCGTCTATGGACGGCATCAAAAGCTTTACAGATATGGAAACGGTTATTGGAAATGCCATTACCACGCCGAGCGGAGTGACGGTCATTCCAGTATCAAAGGTCGCTATGGGAATTGCCACCGGCGGAATTGATTACGGAAATAAAAAAGAGCGCCACGAGCAGAATTTTGGAGGCGGAGGGGGAACGGGACTTGCAATTACTCCCGTAGCCTTTCTGACGGTTGGGCGTGACGCCGAGATAAATCTCATACACATAAATTCAAGCGGAGCAAGCGACGTTGAGAGGATAACCACTCTTATTGAAAACTCGCCCGCTATAATTGAAAAAATAAAGTCGGTTTTGTCATAATCTTCTATGAATACTCTATTGCTTTTTCAGGAAAGATAAGAAAAAGGAGTATTTTTATGAAAAGACAGGACTTTTGGGGCGAAATATTAAAGATTTTTTCTATCGTTCTTTTATTATTCTCGCTTCTCGGGCTATATCCGTCGGCAGAGGGGCGATCTGCACGCTTCAATACGAGCGCCAGGTCGGCGACTCTTTACGTGCCTGAAACGGATAGCTTCATATATTCAAAAAATCAAAATGAGCGACTGCCCATGGCAAGCACCACCAAAATCATGACAGCAATGATAGCCCTTGAAGAATGTGAGGGTGATGAGGTCGTGGTAATCGGTGGCGAATCTGTTGGAATTGAAGGCTCGTCGGCATACTTGCGCGAGGGCGATGAGCTTACTATGGAAGAGCTAACCTATGCTCTGCTCTTACAGAGCGCAAATGATGCAGCGGTAGCTATTGCATACCACATAGGTGGCAGCGTTGAGGCGTTTGCAGATATGATGAATAAGCGCGCTCGTGATATGGGACTTTCGGACACTAATTTTGAGAATCCGCACGGTCTTGATTCAAGCGAGCATTACACCACAGCGCACGACCTAGCAAAAATTGCTGCAGCAGCACTCGAAAATCCCAAGTTCAAGGAAATAGCATCTACTTATAAAAAATCGTTCGTCACCGAGGAAAGAAGCCGCACCTACGTCAATCACAACAAGCTGCTTAACATGTACGACGGCTGTATTGGTGTGAAAACCGGCTTCACTAAAAAAAGCGGCAGATGCCTCGTTGGAGCTGCCGAGCGCGACGGATTAACATTTATTACCGTCACGCTGGATGCACCTAGTGATTGGGCAGACCATAAGGCTATGCTCAACTATGGCTACGAAAGACTAGAAAAAATCAACCTTGCAGAGCCCTCGGAATACGAATATAATATCCCTGTGCTTGATGGCGAGAGTGAATCCGTATGCGTTAAAAATATTGATGGAGCAAATCTGATAAGAGAGCGCTGCGATGACGGCTTTGAGAGCCACGTTAAGCTCTCGCGCTTTGCAGTAGCACCTATACGCGAGGGAGATATACTCGGTGAAGTGATATTCACTATCGGCGGCAAGGAGTGCGCAAGGGTGAACCTTGTTGCAACAGAAAGCGTAAATAAGAAAAACAGCAAAACGTTATGGGAAAGGATTACTTCCCTATTCTAAATATACTCTGGAGATTTCAATGGAAAAGGTAAGACTGCAAAAATTTATAGCCGATGCGGGACTGATGTCAAGACGTGCGGCTGAGGACGAGATAGAGAGAGGAAATATGTCGGTAAACGGTCACGTGGCTACGCTTGGCACAAAGATTGACCCCAAAAACGACGTTGTCACCTACAAGGGAAAGAGAATACGCTACGAGCGCCGTGAGCATACCTATATTATGCTCAACAAGCCGAGAGGGTATCTTTCTACCACGACCGACGACAGAGGCAGGAAGTGTGTCACAGACCTGCTCGAAGGCATAAGCGCAAGAGTGTATCCTGTAGGCCGACTCGATATGATTTCAGAGGGTATGATTCTTCTTACCGATGACGGCGAGCTTAAAAACCGACTTACGCACCCAAGCCACGAGATTGGCAAGGTATATCGCGTTAAGGTTGGCGGCTCGGTCAGCGAGGAGCAGATGGATATTCTGACGTCTCCCCTTGTTATAGACGGATATAAAATCAAGCCCGTTGAGGTCACCGTCTCATCTGAGGACGAGGGCGGAACGGTTCTGAAAATGACTCTTTTCGAGGGTAGAAACCGCCAGATAAGAAAAATGTGCGAAGAGGCAGGACTTACCGTTAGGCGTCTGTCGCGCGTTTCTATAGGCAATCTTAAGCTTGACGGTCTGCCCGTCGGCAAATGGCGCTATCTTGAGAACTCCGAGGTAGAATATCTTTACAAGGCAACGAGGAACGTGAAAAATGTTTAAAATAACTCCTGTACAAAGCAAGGACGAGCAGCTCTCACTGTGTAAGGCGTGCGGTACTAGCTATCGCGAGGGCGCGTTTGCCTATATTATGTTTGATATAGATAGCGGTGACCTTATGGGCATGTCGCAGTTTGAGATAGGCGAGTCGGGGTACATATACGACCTAAGAGAAGCACCGAATCACGATGATTTTGAGGCTATGTTCATTCTGGGCAGACAAACTATGAACTTTATCGACACATGCGGTGCACATACCTGCTACGCAGACTGCGATGCCGGTGCTGAAAGACTGCTTCGCGCGATAGGCTTCAAGCCTGAAGCCGAGAAGATGTACTGCGATATGACAGGTATGTTCGATGGACATTGCGGAGGGCATACTGTAAAGCTTGATTAAAAAAACCTCACAGAAAATTCTGTGAGGTTTTTTCTATTTATCCAAGAAATCGTAGATTTTTCTCCAAATTTCCTTATCCTGCTCTGTAATTTTGTGCCAATCGTAAGAGGAAAGAAAGACTTTTTGAGATTCCTTATCCTTGTGGAGATTCTTTTTGATACGCTTTTTATGAGCTCTGAAAAACTCCGCCTTGTATTTCACCGCTTCGGCAGTGTAGTTCGGATTGTGTCCCCTATCGGTAAGAGTGATAAAGCTTACGTTTTCCTTGCCAGAAAGCGCACTTTTAAGCCTTAAATAATGACGCTTTGCAGAAACGGTATCATCATCAAGCGAATGAATTACAAGCACGTCCCTATCTGTTTGAGTCAGCACCGAGATAGCCGAGCTTGAAATATAGTCGGGATTCATAGCCCTTTCTATCTCGTAAAGGTGAGACCTGAACGGCGCGAGAATACCTGGGACTACTTGCTTTTGCATATCGCTAAGCGAAATGAAGCCTGACATTGCAACAATGCTGCGCAGGTTTTTGTGAAAGGCGAGGATATTGAGCGCAGAGAATCCTCCCCAGCTATGACCGACGACCGAAATGCCCTCTTCTGCGTAGCCGTCATTTTTCAAGGCGGTAATACAAGCATCAAGGTCGGCAAGCGAGCCTGAAAGTCCCATAATATGCTCGCCCTCAGATTCGGTGCAGCCGGTGTGGTCATATGAATAGACAAGATAGCCGCGGCTTGCAAGCATCTCTATTTCCTTCATATAAGCTCTGTGCCCGACGCCCATGCCGTGCTCAAAAATTACGAGCCTGTTCTTATCATACTCGGAAAAATCTCGGTAATGATAAAAATATCCGCTAAGCGTGTGTACTTTTTTAGTTTTAAAGGAATACGCAGTTCTCTGTAGCCCCGGAAAATCATCAACGCTAAAATAGAACAGCGTGCCGTCATCATCGCGACGGCAAAGCAAAGCATTTTTATATATTTTTTCAATCTGCCGCAGAATAAGTCCCATTTTAATCCTTTCTGCGTTCCGCGAGAGCATCCTTGTAGGTGTGATAGAACTCCTCGTATCTGCCCTCGTCGAGCGCATCTCTTATTTTCTGCATAAGCTCATTATAGAAGTAGAGATTATGTAAAACTGCAAGACGCATACCGAGAGCCTCGCGCGCCTTGAAGAGATGACGAATGTACGAGCGAGAATAGCTCTTACACGCGGGGCAACCACACTCCTCAGCAATCGGGCGCGCATCCTCTGCATACTTTTCATTGAGAAGATTGATTTTTCCCTTCCAGGTGAAGAGATTGCCGTGACGTGCATTACGGCTCGGCATTACGCAATCAAAGAAATCAACGCCGCGGTATACCGCTTCAACTATATTCTGCGGAGTGCCGACACCCATAAGATACCTAGGCTTATCCACAGGCATATATGGCTCAACGGTTTCAATAATGTGATACATCATGTCAGCGCTCTCACCAACGGCAAGACCGCCTATTGCATAGCCGTCGCACTCAATCTCGCGAATAGCCTTCATATTTTCTATACGCAGGTCCTCGTACGTTCCGCCCTGATTAATTCCGAACAGCATCTGATGAGGGTTAACAGTTCCCTCCTCAGCGTTTAGTCTATCCATTTCCGCACGGCATCTTTTAAGCCAACGGATAGTGCGCTCGTGCGAATTTTTTACGTACTGATAGGGCGCGGGGTTCTCCACGCACTCGTCAAACGCCATGGCAATGGTCGAGCCAAGATGCGACTGAATCTGCATCGACTCCTCGGGGCCCATAAATATTCGCTTGCCGTCCATATGCGAGTTGAAGGTGACACCTTCCTCTGTTATTTTGCGAAGCTTGGCAAGAGAAAATACCTGGAATCCTCCGGAATCAGTAAGTACAGGTCTATCCCAGTTAAAGAATTTATGAAGTCCGCCCATACGGTATATAAGGTCGTCACCGGGACGGATATGGAGGTGATAGGTGTTGGAAAGCTCAACCTGACAACCAACCTCCTTTAAATCGTTGGTTGAAATACCGCCCTTAATCGCGGCCGAGGTACCTACGTTCATAAACACAGGGGTTTCAATAGTTCCATGCACGGTTTCAAATCTCGCGCGACGTGCCTTTCCCTCGGTTTTAAGTAAGGTGAATTTACCCATTATATTTGCCTTTCACTTAGCCGTAAGGAAATCAAACAAACAAGGTTTTGAATGATAGATTTTCCCATATACATCACCGATTTTTTCTTAAATATCCGCATATTCTGCGAAAAAATTGGCTTGCATACGAAAAAATCTATTTAGTCAAAACTGCTTTGCACCATACGGCAAATAAATTTTTGATAGATTTTTTTGGATTTTGCCGAGGTCAAGTGTGGACTTTACAAGGCAAAATACGGGAAAAGATGCTAAAATTTCTCGCCGTAGGGTTTGCGGGTTCGATTACCTTACGGCTAGGCAAAAGAAAGTTATCCGAACCCGCTCTAAAGCTTAACTTTTCAGCGCTTTCGGCACTTATCACTCTTGCCAAGTACTCACTTGGCGGCGAGCGCCAAGCACCAAAATCATCTTAAAATTCAGGCTTTAGAGTTCTTCGAATTTTTAAGATATGAAATTTTGCGTAAGACGAGGTTAAAATCTGAGATAATATGCGGATATTATGAGGATTTTTACCGAAGTATTGCACAAAATTTCTATCTTCAAAACGGGTTCGGATAACTTTCTTGTGCCTAATTATTTTATACGCTCGAACTGACGGTCAAGCTCATTTTTGGTTAGTTTGTACGCGATAGGTCTGCCATGAGGACAAACTATAACGTCAGGAAGCGAAAGAACGCGCTCTACTATCCATTTCGTGACTGATGAGTCGTACACTCTGCCGCCCTTGATAGCCGCCTTGCAGGCAATTTGATATAGCGCCTGCTCACGACGGATGGACTCGGTGAGTTCAGGATTCCCTCTGCCTTCAATAAGCTCGTCTACCATTTTAACGAACAACGACTCCGCCTCGGTTGCACTGATTGACGAGGGAATTGCAGAAAGGCTCACGCATTTGTCAAGCACCTCGTATTCAAATCCCACGGCAAAGAGTGAGTCGATGTATTCCCTCGATGCCTCAAGCTCGTCGGGATTCATAATAACGAGAATTGGAAGCAGGAGAGCTTGCGAAGCAACCTTGCCGTCCCTCTCGGAAATCTTCTTCAAATCCTCAAAAATAACCCTCTCGTGAGCCGCGTGCTTATCAATAACGAGCAGTGCACCGTCATATTCAACTATTATATAACAGTTGAATGCTTCTCCAACAAGCTTGTAGTCGGGCTCGGAAATTTCTTCAACAGGCACACTTTGAGATTCAACAGCAGGCTTTGACGGTGTATAATCCGGCTTCGGCTCAGCCTTTCTGTATCTTTCAAGAAGCTCAATAGAGCTTTTTGGCGTCAACGTAGGCTCTGACTTTTTAGGAGGTTCAGAAAATCCTGCTCCACTTGCAACCCTGACGGGCTTATCATAAGAATCAGCAGGCTTTACGTAAGGAGGGATAGTGCGCGAAGCGCTTTCTACTCTTATAGGTGCAGAAATAGATATCTGCTCGCCCTTGGTATCTGCACCGATAGGAACGAACGCGACCTCAGCATTACGCCCGTTTTTTTTCTGAGAAAGCGTAAGCTCGGGGCGGTATTCGTGCTCCTCTATCGCGCGCTTAACGGTATAGTAAACAGCCTCAAAAACGGGTTGCTCGTTTGCGAACTTAACCTCCAGCTTTGCAGGATGAATGTTTACGTCAACCAAGCTAGGATTCATATCGAGGAACAAAACGCAGGTAGGAAATGCCTCGTGCGCTATGTACGAGGTATACGCCTTTTCAATAGCTGCCATAGCCGTAAGGCTCTTGACGTATCTGCCGTTGATAAAGACGTTCTGATAATTACGGTTCTTTCTGACGTTATCACTTCTGCCAATATAGCCGTGAACGTGAATGCCGTTCGCCGTTCCGTCCGCCTCGATAAGCTTGGAGGAAAATTCCTTTCCGTATACTGCGTATATAGTATCAAGAAGATTCTTATTACCGGGCGTCCTGAAGCGTTCCTCACCGTCAACGAGGAGTTGAATAGATATGTCAGGGCGTGATAATGCAACCTTTTCAACAAGGGCTGCACAGTTCATAGCCTCGGTAGAATCCTTTTTCAAGAACTTACGACGTGCGGGAACGTTGTAGAAGAGATTTTCCACAACGACAGTAGTACCGTCGGCACATCCGACCTCGGAAATATCTATTATTTTGCCGCCCTCGGAGGTGAGCATAGAGCCCGTCTGTGCCGTAGCCGTTTTGGTAATAATAGTGACCATCGAAACCGAGGAAATAGCAGCAAGAGCCTCACCTCTGAAGCCGAGAGTAGCAATGCCCTCAAGGTCCTCACGACGCTGAATTTTGCTCGTAGCGTGACGCTTCAGTGACACCGGAAGGTCCTCTGCCTCCATACCACAGCCATTATCGCTTACGCGTATAAGAGCAACACCGCCACGTTTAATCTCCGCAACGATATTGGTAGCACCGGAATCTATTGAGTTTTCTATAAGCTCTTTCATAACCGAGGACGGACGCTCAACGACCTCGCCTGCGGCTATAAGGTTGGCTATTTCAAAATCAAGTACGTTTATTTTTCCCATATTTCACCTTAGGAAAGAATTTTTTTAAGCTCAAAGAGCAGATTCATCGCCTCAATGGGCGTCATGGTATTGATGTCTGTGGCGCGTATTTTATCTGCCACCTCGGTATCCTGCGAAGCAATAATTCCCGAGAAGAGATCCGGAGCACTGCTTTCCGAGCGCCTTTGGGGACTCTGTTCTATTGTTCCGCTTTCTATTCCCGCAAGAATTTCTCTTGCGCGCTTTACAACCTCGGAGGGAATACCGGCAAGCTTTGCAACCTCTATACCGTAGGAGTCATCCGTACCACCTCTGACGATTTTGCGCAGGAAGGTGATAGTGTCTCCCTTTTTCTTCGCGGCAATATTGTAGTTTACTATTCCGGGGAAATCGTCCTCCATGTCGGTAAGCTCGTGATAGTGAGTTGCAAAGAGAGTCTTTGCACCGATTTTCTTCGAATAGGTGTATTCAACAACCGCACGTGCAATAGACATGCCGTCATAGGTGCTCGTGCCTCTGCCGACCTCGTCGTATATGATAAGAGAACGGCTCGTAGCATTTTTAAGAATGGTTGCAACCTCGTTCATCTCAAGCATAAAGGTAGACTGACCTGATGCAAGGTCATCAGATGCGCCGACACGCGTGAATACCTTGTCCACTATGCCGATTTTCGCCTCTCTTGCCGGGACGAAAGAGCCTATCTGCGCCATCACGGTAATTATTGCAACCTGTCTCATATAGGTAGATTTACCCGCCATGTTAGGACCGGTGATTATCATAACCTTATTCGACGAGGTGTCAAGAGTCGTGTCATTGGGCACGAAATAGGTATCCTTAACGAACTTTTCAACCACGGGGTGACGGCCGTCGACAATTTTAATCTCGGTGGAAAGGTCAACCTCGGGACAGACGTAGTTATTCTTACCTGCAACATCGGCAAAAGAGCGGTAAACGTCAATCTCAGCGACCAAGGACGCCGCCTTGCGAAGTCTTTCTCTATTGTCAGAGATAAAGGCGCAAAGGCTCTCGAATATCTCATATTCAAGTGCTGCGAGCTTTTCGTCAGCCGAGAAAATGGTGCTTTCCATTTCCTTAAGCTCCTGAGTTATGTATCGCTCACAGTTGGCAAGGGTTTGCTTTCTTACGAATCTGTCAGGCACTTGGTCGATAAAGGATTTCGACACCTCTATGTAATAACCGAAGACACGGTTGTAATCGACCTTGAGCGTCTTTATACCCGTGGCTTCCTTTTCGCGTTGCTCAATGGACGCCATAATTCCCTCACCACCGTCCTTGATTGAACGGTAGTAGTCTACGTCAGCGTTGAATCCCGTCTTTATCATTCCGCCCTCGCGGATTGTAAGAGGAGGCTTCTCGTCAATCGCGTTGTTAAGGAGCTCAAATATATCGTCAAGTGTATCCAGTTCACGCGTTATTTCTTTGAAAGTATTTGACGGGAGTGTAGAAATAAGAGATTTAATTTCAGGCAGTTTTTTAATGCTCTCGGAAATAGCCTGTAAGTCTCTTGCATTTGCCGTACCGTACACCGCCTTTGCGGTCAGGCGTTCAATATCAAGCATAGACGCCATTAGCTCACCGAGAGTATCGCGCGAGCGATGGTTAAGCAGAAGGTCCAAAACAGCTGCTTGTCTATGCGAAATCTTCACAGGGTCAACAAGCGGACGAAGCACCCAGGAGCGAAGAAGTCTTGCACCCATAGCACTCTTGGTTTTATCAAGCACCCAGAGGAGCGAGCCGCGTTTTTCCTTTGCACGCATAGATTCTATTAGCTCAAGATTTCTTATGGTATTTATATCAAGCTCAAGGTACTGACCTCTCGTATATACGTTTATGCCTTTGGTGAAGGTAAGCTCGGTCTTCTGGGTTTCCTCAACATAGGCAAGAAGTGCACCGACGGAAAGAAGCATTTCGGTTTCCGAAAGCTTTGCCGCATCGTCTCCGAAGCTTGACTCTACAAGCGCCTTTGCTCTCTCATAGACGAAGATACGCTGCATCTTATCGGTGATAAGCGTACCGAAGCGCTCACTGGCAAAGGATGCAATAGCCGCAACCTCTGCGGCGGGTCTATTAAATATTATCTCGGCGGGCTGATAAGCACCGATTTCATTCTTTATAAGCAGGTTAAGGTCATCACCGGAAAGATATGTCGACGAAACCTCGCCCGTGGAAATATCTATTGCTGAAATTCCTGCAGCTGCACCGGAATAGCATATGGACATAAGGAAGTTGTTCTTTCCCTCTGAAAGAAGTGAGGCATCAGTGACTGTGCCGGGTGTTATTACCCTTGTCACCTCGCGCTTAACCAGACCAACCGATGACTTTGGGTCACTGACCTGCTCGCATATCGCAACCTTTATTCCGCGCTCAACAAGACGTCCTACGTAGACGTCTGCTTTATGGAAAGGAACTCCGCACATAGCGGCGCGCTTACCGCTGCCGCAATCTCTGCCCGTTAAGGTAAGCTCAAGCTCTCTTGAAGCAATTATCGCATCCTCGAAAAAGCACTCGTAAAAGTCGCCAAGGCGATACATAAGGATAAAATCCTCGTACTGCTCCTTGACATCCATATATTGCTTCATCATAGGCGTGACAGTAGTCACGTCGCTTCTTTTCTCGATAACCTCTGCCATACGGCAAAATACCCCGCTGTTCTTTAAATTGATTGATGTTAATTATTAGTGGCAGCCATTGCATGTTGAGCAATCGTGAGTGCAGTCCGAGGGACGCTCACCCGTAATGCAGAACTTAATCTCCGCATTTACGTCTGCCATAAGTGCATTCATAGCGTTCTGCGCCTCGGCAAATTTGATATAGCTCTCGTGCTTTGAAATCTCGGAGGAAAGCTCCTCGATTCTTGCCTTAAGGTCAGCGATTGCTTTTGCATCCGCCTCGTCGGGATTTTTTGCAAATTCCTGACCGAGAAGGATTCGCTCGGTCTCGTATTCGCTCATTTTAGTCTGAAGCTCGGCATTGGACTGAAACTCTGCCTTTGCCGCTTCAAGATTTTTAATTTCATCGCTCTTTGCAATCTCCTCGCCGAGCAGATGTGCAAGCTCTATAATCTTAGTCATTTTATTTTCCTCACTTTATTATTTTTTTGCTATACCTATAAGGTGGAACGGACAGGCCTTTGTGACCTTTACGTTTACAAACTCTCCAACGTTTGCCGATTCTGCCTCAAAATTTATGGGTTTATTTGAAAGCGTTCTGCCCGAACAAATGATTTTATCGCTTCTTTGCTCAAATGAGTCTACCAGCACGCGCTGGGTGGTATCTTCATAGGATAGGTTCTTCTCAAGCGATATTTTATCCTGCATCAAAAGTAATCTCGACATACGCTCGTCCATAATTTCCCTTGGGATAAAATTATCGAATTTAGCAGCTCTCGTTCCCTCTCTCTTTGAGTATAGGAAGGCGTAAACCATATCGAATTTCACCTGGCTTAAAACGTCAAGCGTTTCGAGGAAATCCTCCTCGCTCTCGCCCGGGAATCCGACGATAACGTCGGTTGAAAGTGCAATATCAGGCACTGCCGCGCGAAGCTTCTCTGCTACGAGCAAATACTGCTCCTTAGTATACGTGCGGTTCATGGCTGAGAGCACCTTGGTACTACCCGACTGAAGCGGGAGATGGAAATACGGTGCTATTTTGGGAGTATATTTTGCCATAACCGCAATAAGTGCGTCGGTGGTGTCCTTTGGGTGACTGGTCATAAATCTTATAATAAAGTCGCCCTCTATCTCTGCTATCTCGGAAAGAAGCTCTGAAAATGTCAAATCCGATTTATACGAATTGACGTTCTGACCAAGAAGAGTTATTTCTCTTACACCTGATTCTACCAGATTGCGACATTCTGCGAGCACCGCCGCGCTGTCACGGCTTCTCTCACGCCCTCTGACGTAAGGAACGATGCAATAAGAGCAGAAATTGTTGCAGCCGTACATTATTGAAACCCACGCGCGATGTCCCTCTCGTCTGACGGATGGAGCATCCTCGTAAACGTCGCCCTCGTCCTCACCGAAGACAAACGAGCGCTTCCCGTCCGTAAGCTTTTTGTATACAAGCTCCGGCAGACGATGGAGCATATTCGGCTCAAGAGTGAAGCTGACGTAATGGAAATCGTTTTTGATAAGCTCTGCTCTATGCGGCTCTGCCGCCATGCATCCGATAACGCCTATAATAAGCTCGGGGCGCGCCTTTTTCAGCGCCTTGAAGCGACCGAGCATAGAAAGCGCCTTTTCCTCTGCGTGCTGACGGATAGCGCAGGTGTTTACAATTATGAGGTCGGCTTGCTCGGGGGAGTCTGTCGGAATATATCCCATTTCCTGTGCATATCCAAGTGCAACCTCGGAATCACGCTCGTTCTGCTGGCAACCGAAGGTCATAACAAATGCATGCTTTGTAATTCCCTCATTAGCCTTTCTGACAAGGGATATGTATTCCTTCGTTTTCGTGTCGTTAATGCTGTATATCATTTTCGTTATTTTCTCATTTTTTCTGCTATCTTATCCGCTGAAAGGCCAACGTAATCATATAAGTCACAAACTCTATCAGGAGATGCAAAGTTATCATCTATCGCTGATATACGATAGTCGGTATTTTTAAGCGCGCCCATTGAACGCAGAGATTCACCGAAAATTTCGGCAGCACCACCGTTCTTTATTCCCTCCTCAACGAATAGCACTCGCTCGGCAGAGGAAAGTATTCCTGATACCGCAGCTGCCACGCGCTCATAAGGCTTAAGGGTTTCAAGCAGGATTATACCGCTGTCAATTCCCTCCGAGCTAAGAAGCTCACTTGCCGCAAGAACGTTGCCAAGAATTGAGCCGTAAGTCAGGAATATGTGACTTGGTGGATTAGACACGTCAAAATTAAGTGCTACCCTTGATAGCATATCGGTAGATATATAGGTAAATCCTTTAAGATTTTCGGTTTTTTCAGAAGCGTTTGGATATCTGATTGCAATAGGTTTATCGTAATCCTTTGCAAATCGGATCGCGGCGGAAAGCGACTCGTAGCTTGCAGGAGCAAGCAGAGTCATATTCGGAATATGAGATATAAAAGCAACGTCGAATATTCCGTGATGTGTCGCACCGTCACCTACAGCAAGACCTGCTCTGTCAATCATTATCCTTACGGGAAGATCTTGAAGCGCAATGTCGTGAAGCAGGCTATCATATCCACGCTGCAGGAATGTAGAATATATTGCAGCAAAAGGCTTGTAGCCGCCTGCCGCGAGTCCTGCGGAAAAGGTCAGAGCATGAGGCTCGGCTATACCGACGTCAAAATAACGCTCAGGATATTTTTCGCCGAAGCGGTCAAGACCGGTTCCAATGCCCATAGCGGCGGTGACAGCAACTATTCTGTCATCCTCATCGGAAAGTCTGATAAGCTCGTCAGCAAATACGCTGTGATAAGTCGAGTCACTGTGAGACCTATATACGCTGTGATAATCGTCAGGAGAGCTCTCCGCAGGGGAATATCCCATTCCCTTAACCGTCTTGAGATGCACGACGCAGCTCATACCCGTTTCCTTTGCAAGAGAGAGCGCACGGGTCACCTTCTCGTAATCATTTCCGTCAATCGGACCTATGTAGTAAAGACCAAGCTCCTCAAAATAGTTAGGCTTATATACGAGAGATTTTACTTTATTTTTCGCCCAAGTGGTCAGGCGAGCGAGCGCCTTTCCAAATGGTATATGCTCAAAGAAGCTTTTTGTATTTCGCTTCAGCTTTCTATATTTTCGCGAAACTCTGACACCGGAAAGATACGACGCAAAAGCGCCTTTGTTTGAGGATATCGACATGCCGTTTTCGTTAAGAACGATTATAAGCGGCAAATGCGGCTTTGAGTTGTTGAGCGCCTCGTGAACCATTCCGCCGGTATACGCTCCGTCGCCTATGACGCATACGGTGTGGCATTTTCTGCCTGCGAGAGCATCTGCCTCTGCAATTCCAAGAGCTGCCGATATAGATGTGGAGGAATGACCTGCACCAAATGGATCATGCTCACTCTCGCGTCGCATAGTAAATCCCGAAAGTCCTCCGGGAGTGCGAAGCGTTTCAAAGTCAGCCTTTCTTCCCGTCAGCATCTTATGCACGTATGACTGATGACCTACGTCGAAAATAACGTGGTCGTTTGGCGAGTCAAAGACGGTGTGAATAGCCAAAGTAAGCTCCACAGCACCCAAATTGGAGGCGAGGTGACCGCCCTTTTGCTCAACGTTTTCAATGAGAAACTCGCGTATTTCCTTGGCGAGCACCGGTATATCGGATTTATTTAATTTTTTAAGGTCAGACGGCGAATTTATGCCATCGAGCAATTTTTTACTCATTTATTCTCCCCTCCGATATACTCTGCTCTGGGTGAGTGGCCAATTATCTTAACGTAAGCGCGATAAAACGCCGAATAATCACCAAAGCCAACCCTAAAGGCTGCGCTTTGTGCGGTTTCACCCGATTCAATAAGCTGTTTTGCATAGGTTATGCGCTTATGGTTTATATACGAATGCACCGAAGTGCCACTGTATTTTTTAAATGCACGGCATAGATGAAACTTGCTGACGAAGAAGCGCCCTGCAAGCTTATCAAGACTGACGTTTTTTTCAATATTGCTATTCAGATAACGCATTGCCCGTGCGCCAAGCTCATCATCAGAAAACGTCATTTTTTCACCCGATGACGCCGAAAGCAAAATAATTATTTCTGATAAAAGCGTACGGCAATAGGCATCTCTTTCGAGATTTGGAAGCTTGCCTGCCGATTCAAATCTGTCAATAGCAGATATTAAAGCGTCGGAAATAACGTCGGGGGTAAAATATCTTCCGTTTTCGTCTCCGTCTATCAGGCGTCTGAACATCGAAAGTGTTTCACCTGAAAGCATGTTTTGCGAAAAACGGAGAACGTACGCATCAAAAGTAGTTGGCGAATCAACTCGCATAGTATGATATGCCAAGGGGCGAATAAGCACTAGCGTGCGTCCGTATAAATCGAATTCTCTTCCCTCAACAATATATTTTCCCTCACCGGAAGCTACGTACAGTATCTCGTAGCAGTCATGGCAATGATTTTTAGAAGTGGTAATAGCTTCAGAAAGATGCTCTACGGATATTTCATTCTCTTTGATTAAAATCATATCCATATTCGCTCCTTTCTGCAAGATGCCATAAATTATCATTATATATTTTATCACAAACGAGCAATTTTTGCAACCCCTTTTAAAGTATTAATAAATATTTTATAGTATTGCAAAAATTGCATAGAAAAAGCCGAGGAAAAAATCCTCGGCTTTTCATTCACCTTTTATTTGTAGGGAATTTCTGCAATTTCAGGAAGAACGTATACGTAATTTACACCTGTTCCTCCGGGTGTTGCCACAGTGTGATCACTCATTTCGGTCACGCAGAAGTATTTATTACTGCGAGTTCCGTCATCCCATGTCAAGTCGTACCAATACCATTCGCCATTATCAAGCTTAACCATATTCCAAGCGTGAGCACCGCCGTTTGCCGTACCGGTGACGAAAATACATTCAACGTCGCAATAATTGAGAAGAAGCTGGAAGGTTTTTGCATAGGACTCACAAACTCCCTCATTTTTCAGAGTCACGCCGATAACATTGTGTGCCCAGTCCTCATCAGACGGGGTTTCGGTACCGGGAACATATGCATATTCCGCATCGGCAACAATACTGTCGTGGAAGATTTTTGCAATCTCGTAAGCCTCGCCCGCACCGTCAAGCGCCTCTACGTATTCCTTGACGAAGGCATATATGCTCGCATTAAGCTCTTGACGAGCCTCTGCGGTGATATAATCCTCGTCAACACAGAGGGTTATAAACTGATCGTTAGCCGTCACCTGCTTTGAGAGCCAATAATATAACGGGTGGTCAACACTATATGCATTCCATGCGGTACGAGCCTCCTCGACGCTTATACCATTGTCCTTGAAGGTGACCTCAGCGGCATAATAAACAGTAATTGTGCCGTTATTCAGTGTTTTGCTCTTAGCATCCTCAACGGATACGTGGAATGCATCGGCAGCAACGTCAATTTCCTGATAAAATTCCTGCATTTTCGCACCGTTTGGAAGTGCAGCAAGAGAATCATATGCATAATTGCCGTCGTATCTATTATGGTCGGCATAGTTTCCAGAATATGTAATCTGTGGGTAAACTATAGTAAAACCGCAAACAGAGCATCTCTTCCATTCGCTCTTACCAACAGTGGTTTCGGTAGCGGGGGTTGGCGGAACTGTTTCTTCCGTGTGTCCTGTTGCCCTAATAGTCACCGCGCCGGAAATAGCTTCACCGCATTCAGAGCAAATCACGCCTGCCTCATGTCCATCCTCAGTACAGGTAGGTGCAAGTGCCTCTACCTCCTCTGGAGTGTGGTCAAGCTTTGCTACAGGACGGTAGGTGTAATCCTCACAAATAGAGCACCAGCCCTCTTCCTCGCCCTCCTCTGAACAGGTAGGCTCAATCACAACTTCCCACTCGTCAACAACGCAGGTATGTGCAGGAGCATCGCCCAAAATATCGCCAAGCATTGACTCCAAATCAACGAACTGCATCAGCACGTCGCAAGAAGTAAGAGTAGTCACAAAAAATACACAAAGAACTAAAAATAGAATCCTAATCTTTTTCATAGCAAAAGTCCTTTCTAACTTTATATACAAATTATACCATACAAATCAAGGTTTGTCAATTCATTTAAGCACACATAAAAAACAAAGCAGCATATTTCCGTTCATTACCACGAATGTCGCAATTTTACAATTCTGCCCTTGATTAACTCGCATTTTCAAGATTTTGTTCCGTTTGAGAACAAATCAAATGTTATAGCAGAACTTTGATTTCAAAGAATTTTTCCTGAAAATTTACAGCATTGCGAATTTCTTTTTCAGTTAGTTTAGCATCTTCAGATGCAACGACCCACTTGGTTTCTACATCATTTTTTCTGATTATCTGTGCAATAACTACGCCATCAAAACTATCAATAGGCTCTAAAATTCCAATCACATATGCGTCCTGCTCTTCACCATCGTCAGCGATAATCCCCTCTATGTATCCGTAATTGCACTCATAAATAAGATCAGGATATTCAGGATGAGAGCTGCCAATTGGACGGTCAATTATTACTCTGACTTTTCGACCTATATTATTCATATTGATTTTTCCTATTTGCAGACGTGTTCGGCAATCTGTTGCCTAATAGCGTTAACCTTTTCTTCATTATATTTATATACGCCACGAGCTTTTACAAAGTTTGTGCTTCCGCGTTTCTCGTGAGCATATCGTGGTATAAGCTGGACGTGATAGTGATTATTTGGACCGTCACACATAGTGCAAAGATATACGCGTTCACATTTGTAAACATCACATATTATCTTCATAAATTTCTTCGAAAATCTCACTATTTTTTCATTCAACCAATCTGGTGCTTCGCTCATATCGCGGTAGTGCTCAATGGTCGAAATACACATGTGACCGTCAGCTCTGGGATTCCCCACAAAGAAGCATTCAATATCAGAATCCTGATATAAAAGTTTGTCGGAATTGTCACCGTAAATTGCACCGTCATTCTCACGGTTAAAGCACGTTGGACATATCCCCATATCTACAAGTTCACCCGGTGAAAGCTTTAACAACTCTTCTATTTTCATGCCTACCCCCATAATCGAATAATTATCACTATTATATCACGCCATATGATCAAAATCAATACATTGAATTGACATTTATACTTGTTCAGTTGGGTGTCGCGGATTCTAGTCCTAAATTGTAAAAAACTTGTACAAAGCAAGGTCATTCCCAACTTTTTTAACACACTAACGTACAGGCTGCAAAACAGGACCAGTGACATCGTGCAACATTCGCCAAAGGCGAAATTAACAGTCGTTTGCGTAGCAAACAATGAGTGTTAAGCTGATGTCACTTTAGTTCGAGCCTTTGCAAAACAAAAAAGCACCCACTGTTGTGAGTGCTTCATTTGGCTCCCCGAACTGGGCTCGAAAACGAGCGTAGCGATTTAGGTATTGCATCGCAATACCGCAGTGACATCGTGCAACATTCGCCAAAGGCGAAATTAACAGTCGTTTGCGTAGCAAACAATGAGTGTTAAGCTGATGTCACTTTAGTTCGAGCCTTTGCAAAACAAAAAAGCACCCACTATTGTGAGTGCTTCATTTGGCTCCCCGAACTGGGCTCGA
>SVUG01000014.1 GCA_015063385.1 Oscillospiraceae bacterium
AAATATATGCAGAATATACGACCGATGGCGGTCACTTAACATCCGCAGGATACGAGGTGCTTACAAATACGATAACTCCCGCACTCGAACAACTATTAGGTAGATAACTGCGCTTAACAGCATTACCAATTCCAATTTATCGAACTAAAATGGGTGCAAACCCTTGTAGGAAGATGCACCCATAGTTCAAAAATTTGTACCCATTTTGAAACGGTATCAAAATTTTGGATTACTCACAAACAGAAAGAGGTTGACCAAAGGTCAGCCTCTTTTTGTTTGGTATGGGAACGGGGTTTGAAGGGGAGCGGAAGTGAATTACTGTTGACTTATTTATTAGCCTGTGATATTATAACATATAAGGGGGGATGAAGAATGACTCATTATATGAACCTGCATCAGCAGCCTTTTTCTATGATTGCAAGCGGTTTAAAAACTATAGAACTGCGTTTATTAGACGAAAAACGGAAGCTGATATCCGTAGGGGATACGTTGATTTTTAAAAATACCGCGGACCCGTCTCTCACCATATCCTGCATTGTAAAAGCATTGCATACTTTTGCAAATTTTGAAGAGCTCTATCGCTCGCTGCCTTTGGACAAATGCGGATATTTACCGCACGAGCTGGCAACTGCTAAAGCGAAAGATATGGAAATCTATTATTCCTTAGATAAACAAAGGTCTTACGGTGTTGTAGGCATAGAAATTGAATTGATATAAGGTGATAATATGAAGAAATTGTTTGCGGTTATTCTCTTGCTTTCTACGCTTTGCGTTTCAAGCTGCGTCCCGTTTGCCAAGGGCGTAGACGTAGAGAAGCTTGATGATTGCACGAAAATTACGCTCGATAATTTTAAAGGAGAGAAAAAGATAAAGGTTGCCCATGACAGTCCTAATGAGGGGGCTCTTTATTATAAGACTGATATAACGGACGGCAGCGTTAAGGTATATTACGATTTGGGCATCCTTTGGGATGAACAAAAACTTTTTGAAGCTGACGCTGACAGCAGCGCTGTGGGCGGTGGATATTATATAGATAATAACACTGCTGAATTTACCGTAATCATAGAATCTGATTCGGGTGTCAGTGGCGAGATTTTGTTAGGATTTGAACCATTTGAATAAAAAAATAAACAGGTTGACCGTTTAGTCAACCTGTTTTGCTTATATATCTAAAGAATAGGTTTGTTCGGGAATCTCAAGCCATGTTCCGTTGATAAAATTCCTGCACCGAATAACAACCTCGTTTGGATATACTTCTACAACAACACCGTCTCCGTCGGGATAGCTTGCGCCGATAGAGCGCGGCAGATACACCGTATTTACACCGCCACGCAGCCAAAAGCTGTACTCGTCAAGCGGCATATGAGTATGTCCGTTGAAATATATGAGGTTTTTATAGTCATTCAGCAAATCTGCAAGTGCATATTGATCTTGCTCCACCATAAATATAGGGTGATGATTAAAAACGAATATCGGGGCCGATGCTTTATCCGCCTCTGCAAGCAGAGAAGAGAGCCAGTCGTATTGTTCCTCGGTGATGTAAGCGGTATTTACAGTCATATCCTCGGTTGCAAGGAAAATCATATAGCAGCCGTTTATAACTTTATAGTAATATGTCTTCTCGATAGGATTATCAAGATACTCTGAGTTGAATCTTAAAAATCTTTGGGATAGCTTATTATAGTCTCCTGTGCCGTTTCCAACGTCGTGATTGCCAAGTACTACAAGATTTTCTTTTGCCGGGTCAATTTTCTTAACAGCGGTGTAGAAGAAATAGCTTTCAAGGCCTTGACCGTTCATTACGTTGTCGCCGAGGAAAATTGCCGCATCTGTATTTTCTCCGCCTTTAATTCCCTTGAGCAATTTTACGAACTGCTTGTAGTTGGAGGATGCATTGGTCTCAACGTGAACGTCGGAGACCAGCGAAAAGCTCATAATAAGCTCGTCTGGATTTTTTGCCTTAAACGAAGCCTCAACGTTGGCAGAACCGGGCAGGGAAAGCGATAACGCAGTGGCGAGGGAAAAAATGACCTGGAATATAGTGGTGAAAAAAGATATAATTTTCATATCTTAATCAGAACGCCCATTCGCCGCCCTTAAAGATTGCAACCTCGCGACCGTCACTGCATACGGCGGTAATAGACATATCCGAAGTGCCAATCATAAAGTCCTCATGGACGATGGAATCGTTGATGCCCTTGGCGTGAAGCTCTTCCTCGGTGAACTTATCGTAATCGACGATAACGTTTGTAAAACCTCTGCCGAAAGCGAGATGGCAGGCTGCGTTTTCATCAAAAAGGGTATTGTAGAAGAGAATGCCGGACTCCTGAATGGGAGAGGAATGGGGTACGAGCGCTACTTCGCCGAGGAAGGATGCACCCTCGTCCATGCTTACAAGCTCCTCTAGCAATTTCTCATTCTGCTTGGCTTTAACCTCGACAATTTTGCCTTTTTCAAATCTGAACATGAAATTGTCAATAAGCTGTCCACCGTATGAAAGCGGCTTTGAGGAGTAAACTACACCGTCCGCGTCACCCTTTCTCGGTGAGGTGAATACCTCCTCGGTAGGAATATTCGGATTGAAATAAACGCCTCTGCCGAGCGTTTCCTCTCCGCCCGCCATAAATGTAGCGTCGGGGAGAAGTCCAACTCTAAAATCTGTGCCGTTAGACGCCTTGTATTTAAGCTCCTTGATACCCAGGGAATTGAGGTAATCGCATCTGGATTTAAGGTCGGCGTTGTGCTTGTTCCAGGCTTCAATAGGGTCCTCGTCAACTCTTGAGGTAGAGAGAATTGCTTCCCATAGCTTTTCGATAGCAACGCTCGTGCGCTCACCCGGGAAAACCTTTTTTGCCCAGCCCTTACCGGGAACTGCAGCGATGCACCACTGATATTTATTCTCCATTTTATTTCTGATAGGCTTAATCAGCTTGGAGCGCGATGCCATTGCCGTCGCGTACTTTTTCTGATTTACACCTGCAAGTCCGTCGGGGTCCTCGCTCATAAGATAAATCTTGCAGGGAAGAACCTCTGCCTGATGCTCCCATTTTTCAAGCTGCCATTTATCGAGGCTGCCGAGCACCTTAGCCGAGCAATGTCTTACGTTCAGCTTTGTAAGAGGCTGATACGACCAATCAACAGATACCTTCGATGCGCCTGCCTTGTAGCACTCGTCAACGAGCATCTTTACAAACTCAGGCTGGTCAAGCTCTGCGCTGATTATAACCTCCTGTCCCTTCTGTATGTTAACGCCGCACCGTGCAATCAGGTTGGCATATTTTCTAAGTCTTGTCTTGTTCATAATATTTCTCCTTATATACTTTTTAATACTTCGAGCAGGAATTCATAAACCCTCGCGGTAGAGGAGATAGAAAGATGCTCTCCCGTCGTGTGTATGTCGTGATTGTCAGGGCCGAGCGAAACGCAGTCAAGCCCGTTGAGCTTTCCGGAGAAGATACCGCATTCCAGACCTGCGTGTATGGTGACAACCTTTGCTGGTCTGCCGTACATTTTCTCGTAAATTTCGCACATTTTATCGCGCAGAGGGGAATCCTTTCTGTATTCCCAAGCAGGATACGCACCCCTCTTTTGTGATGAAGCGCCATACGTGTGCGCCGTGCTTTCAACAAGGGATATAAGTGAGTCCTTCGCGGAATTTTTTGACGAGCGAATAGAGAACCCGAGCGCAACCTCGTTATTGCGTGATTCGAGCACGCCAAGGTTAAGCGACGTTTCTACAAGCCCCTCTATGTCCTCGCTCATTGCGATAACACCGCTTGGCTCGTCGAGTATCAGCGAAATGATGCTATCGCTGCTGTGCTTGTCGAATGCGTCACCGCAAGCGGCAGATTCCGAAAGGGAAACGTCAATTCCTCCCTCTGCCGACTGCCATTTCTTTAGCATATCGGCACGTGCATTATTGAATTTTTCGTCTACGTCCTCGCTGGCGATAAATACGGCCTCTGCCTCGGTGGGAATTGCGTTATCGGCTACGCCGCCGGAAATGGAAGCAATTCGAATATCTCCAAGCTTTGAAAGCAGCTCTGCAAGGAGCTTTATTGCATTAGCGCGTCCCTTGTCAATGTCAATGCCGCTATGCCCTCCGAGAAGTCCCTGAATCGTAATTTTATAGCACTTGCCCCGGGCAGTCTCGTGAACAACGGGCAGGGAGAGGTCAACCCTCACGCCACCTGCACAACCGACCGTGAAAATACCCTCCTCATCGGAGTCCACGTTTATCATCATTCTTCCTCGAATTGCCGATGCGTTAAGTCCTGCCGCACCCAGAAGTCCGATTTCCTCGTCAGAGGTGAATACCGCCTCGAATTCGGGGTGGGGAATATCGCTTGCGTCGAGAATAGCCAATGCATACGCCACGGCTACACCGTCGTCACCACCGAGTGACGTGCCGCGAGCGCGCAGGAAATCACCGTCACGATAAACCTCAAGTCCGTCTTTTGAAAGGTCAATATCAGACTCGGGAGCTTTCACCGCCACGATGTCGGTGTGTCCCTGCAGAATTATGCCGGGGCGATTTTCGTATCCAGCCGTCGCAGGCTTCTTAATAACCACGTTATCGAAGTCGTCGCGTATTACCTCAAGGCCTCTTTCCTTGGCAAAATTCACGAGATAGTCGGCAATAGCCGTCGTATTGCCCGAGCCGCGCGGAATTTTAGATATTTCAAGAAAGAAATGAAAAACTTTTTGCGCCGAAATAAAATCACTGAAATCTATCATAGCGTCCTCTTTTAGTTGATTTTTATTATTATTTTACAACATAAGTAAATAATTTTCAAGCATTAAGTTGACTTTTCTTTCTAAAAGTTGTAAAATATTTAAGTACGATAAAACGAGAGGTAATCCTATGTATACCCAAAAGCTTATAGATTTTATAAATTCATCTCCCAGTGCCTTTCACACCGTTGATACCTTGAAGAAGGCACTGCTCGCTGAGGGCTTCACCGAGCTTTCCGACTCCTCTATCGAGTCATTCTCCGACGGCGGTAAGCATTTCGTAGTTCGCGGTGGTACGTCAATTATTGCATTCAAGGGCAAGGGCGACGGCTTTATGATTTGCGCCTCCCACTCGGATTTTCCGTCCTTCAAGGTGAAAAAAGCTACTGAATCACAGGGATATTTAAGACTTGCCGTTGAACCGTACGGCGGAATGATAAATTATTCCTGGCTTGATAGACCCCTCTCGGTAGCGGGCAGAGTTATGACGAGAGAGGGAAATAATATATTGCCTCATCTCGTTAATATCACAAACCCCTTTGCCGTTATTCCCAGCGTTGCCATTCACCTCAACCGCACGGTGAACGACTCCTGCTCCTTTAAGCCTAATGTGGATATGCTTCCGCTCGTCGCCTGCTCGGGCAGTAAGGCGAGCTTCTTGGAGGCCGTTGCCGAATCCGCAGGGATAAGTGCTGAGGATATTATTTCCTACGACCTATATTTATATAACGCAGAATCAGGCGTACCGTTCGGTATCAACGGAGAGCTTATTCTCGCACCCCGTATTGACGACCTCGCCTGCGTTTATTCTTCTCTCGAGGCGTTCTTGAGTGCTCCCGAGCAGAGCAATTCGGTGTCTGTTCTTGCCGTCTTTGATAACGAGGAGGTAGGCTCTCTCAGCCGCCAGGGCGCAGACTCCACCTTCCTCTACGATACTCTCAGATGCATTGCCGCATCCGATGAGAAATATCGCAAAATGCTTTACAACGGCTTTATGATAAGCGCGGATAACGCACACGCGCGACACCCCAATCACCCTGAGCTTGCCGATTCCGTCAGCGCTCCCACGCTTGGCGGCGGAGTCGTTGTTAAGTATAACGCTAACAAGCGCTACGTCACCGAGGCATGCTCTGACGCGATATTCCGCATCATAGCAGATAATGCCGGTGCAAAGCTGCAGAGTTATGCAAACCGTCCAGACCAAATGGGTGGAACAACGCTTGGCGCGATAGCGGGAACTCACGTTTCCATTACAACGGTGGACACAGGCCTGCCGCAGCTTGCAATGCATTCCTCGACCGAGGTAATAGCCGTATCCGACCTTATCGATATGGTTAAAATTCTCTCCGAATTTTATTCCTGCGGCATTGTTAAAACCGACGAAAAAATTGAAATAATCAAATAATGAAAAACAGCGCTATTCAAGTAGCGCTGTTTTTTTACGCAAATTTTAAAAATATATGTAAAAGCCATCGGCAAAATGCCGATGGCTAAAATATCACATTTTTTTCTTTGCAAATTCGACGATAAGCTCTGCTGTGCCTTCGATTCCCAGAGAAGAGGAGTTTATTGCCATATCGTAGTTATCGTACTTGCCCCATTTGTTTCCGGTGTAGAAGTTATAGTACGAGGAACGGCGTTTATCGGTTCTGTTGATAACGTCGATAATCTGCGCAGACCTAAGCTCAGGATGCCTTGAGTGTACCCTTGCTTCGCGGTGGTCGAGGTCGCTGTAAATGAAAAGCCTGAGAATGTTAGGCTCGTCGCGCAGAACGTAATCTGCACATCTTCCGATAACTACGCAGCTACCCTCTGCGGCATATTCCTTGATAACCTCCGACTGAAGAATAAAGAGCTTGTCGTTCAGTGGCATCTTATATCCGAAATGCATGGAAGCCCCAAGAACGTTAGAGCCCATTGCGAGGGTGTAGAGCAGGCTGTTCGCAGCCGATTCCTCTGCATTCTTAATAACCTTTTCGTTAAGATTCCCCTTAGCAGCCGCATCTGCAATAAGCTCGCGGTCGTAGAGAGGAATGCCTAAGCTCTTGGCAACCAGCTCGCCGATTTCTCGGCCTCCGCTGCCATATTGACGTGCAATAGTTATAATTATTTTGTTAGACATGTTGATTCCTCCCTTGAAATTTACTTCTAAAAATATTTTAGCACAAAAAAACGATTTTGTAAATAGATTATTTCCTTTTTTTAAAAATATTGCAAATCCCGCCCGGTTATGCTAAAATATTAGTATTCTTAATTTGGAGTAATGCTTATGGAACGATGCTATATTACCGATGAAAAGGTTGCCGCCTCGCTTTTACCGAAGCGAAAATCTGATTCAAGCAAGGGAAGCTTTGGCAGAGCTGCGCTGATTAGCGGCAGTGAGAGGTATGTCGGAGCGGCAATGCTTTCGCTTGAGGCTGCCTTGCGTGGTGGTGCAGGATACGTTGATTTTTTAGGCTTGGGCATGCTTTGCGAGAGCCTGCGTCTTCGTTTTCCCGAGGCAATATACACGCAGCTGGATTATACGGTTGACTCGGGCAGGAAAAAACTTGTGAAAGCTACCTCGCGCTCAGGTGCAATCCTCGTTGGCTCGGGCTGCGAATCCACCGAGGCTCTCTATCTCACCGTAGCAGAGCTTCTCGAAACCGAGGGCGCGCCCGTGGTGCTTGACGCAGACGCTATTAACGCCATTTCAGCATACGGAACTGCGAATATTATCCGCAGCGCGAGACGCAAGGTTATATTGACTCCTCATCCGCTTGAGTTTTCTCGCCTTACGGGATACGCAGTTTCAGAGATTCAAGAAAACCGTCTTGTCCTCGCCCGCGATTTTGCCGCCTCTCACGGTTGCATACTTGTGTTAAAGGGAAGCGGCACCGTCGTCACCGATGGAGATATATCCTACGTCAATTCTTCGGGCTCTTCGGCACTTGCCAAGGCGGGCAGCGGCGACGTTCTGGCAGGACTGCTTACCTCGCTTCTTGCCTTTTCTACCGACGCGCTGGGGACTGCCGCACTTGCTGTATACGTTCACGGCAGGGCGGGGGACAATCTCGCCGCGGAGCTATCCGAGTTCGGAGTCACTCCTTCGGATTTGCCGCGCGAGTGTGCAAGAGTTTTTGCCGCACTTTCAAAATAATTCAAAAGGTCGACGCCCACGCGTCGACCTTTGTTTCATAGCATTTCACTGATTTTATATAAATATGAGGCTACGTCGGCTCTTGTGATATATTCTGACAGGGTTGCCTCGTCGTCTGCGTCGAATACACCGAGCGAGCACATAGCGTAAACACCGGCTCTTGCCCATACGGGAATGCTGTTGTCAGTAGCGAAAACGCTTTCCTCTCCCTCGCCGTCAGAACCAACCAAGGTGGAGAGAATTTTCGCCGCTTCGTATCGCGTTATGCTCTCACTCGGGGAGAAGAGCAGCTTTCCGTCCTTAAAATCACCGTTTACAAGCCCCGTTCTTTGCGCTGTGGCAATATAACCCTTTAATGACACCGAAATATCCGCGTCATCGTCGAAAAAGGTCGTAGAAAGCGTAGAATCGGGTCTTATACCTGCGCATTTCATCGCCATAGCCACGAATTCTGCACGGCTGACACTTTCATCGGGCTGAAAATACATATCGTCACCGAGCATTTTTCCGCCCATCACGCCCATTGCCGTCATAGCCACCGCGGCGTTATATTCCTCGCGGCCCTCCATGTCCCTGTATACAGTGTCGCACATTCGCTCTACTACACGCAGATTGATGACGGCTGGCTCAGAGTAATTTCCGTATTCGTCGCGCACGACGTAGGTGAATTTGTCCTTGCCGGTATAGTCGTCGCTTGGGGTGTAGCAATATCTGCCACACTCGCCCTCAACCATAGTCAGCATACCGTGCTTTGGATATGATACAATTATAAATTCAATCTCGTCGCCCTCGGGGTCACTAGCCTCAAGATTTCCGTATACCGAGATTGATTCCTGCGTGCTGATTGTTGACGTCTTGACCGATTCGCCACCCGTATCCGGGGCGTAGTTCACCTTGTCGATAAATTTGAGTATACATTCGATTTCCGCACCGCCTGCATAATCCTCAACCGTGAATTTAAAGCGACACTCACTAACCGAATCGCTTGCGGGGATAAATACCAGCGCTCCAAGATTCTTTCGCTTGATGACTCTGCCTGCTCCTACTCGCCTGCCTCCTATCAGCAGCGTACCTTCGGTGGAGGTAGGAATTTCGGTGATGGTAATACTGTCGAAATCACTTATGCATAGTGCTGACTTGAAATCTCCGTCTGTAAAGCATATTTTTTTGCCGTACAGTCCGGTTTTAATCATTTTCACGTCTGATGCCACGACTGCCGCGCCCGTGCCGAAGAACGCCTCTGCGCTTACTCCAACGCACAGCACCGACGCTGCTATTACCAGCGCTAAAAATAGAGAAGATGTTTTTTTCATCGTTAACCAATCCTTTCCATATTGATAGCCTTATTTTAACCCGTAAAAACAAAATTATTCATATAGAAAGCACTTGCAAAAATCTCTCTTAAATGTTATAATCAGTTGTATGAAAAAACGAAAGGGGCAGATATGAGTCAAAATACAACACAGGAGTGCATAATCGGCACTATTGAAAACGTTGTATTCCGCAACGAAAAAAACGATTACACCGTTATTGACGTTGCCGACGAGCAGGATAATCTTATACTTGCAGTCGGTATTATGCCTCTTGCATTTGAGGGTGAGCGCGTCAAACTCTACGGCAAATGGACCTATCATAAGGAGTTCGGCAGGCAGTTTGCATTTGAATCCTTCGAGAAGACTCTTCCGGAGGAAGAGGAGGGGATTTTACAGTATCTTTCCTCACGCACGGTAAAGGGAATAGGACCTGTCACCGCGCTTAAAATAGTTAATCGCTACGGCAAGGATTCCTTTGACGTTATAGAGAATCACCCCGAGTGGCTTGCGGATATCCCCGGAATTACACTCAAAAAGGCGGCTGCAATATCCGCTTCTTTCAGGGAGCAGGCGGGAATACGCGGTGTCATAATGTTCTGTAAGGACTTTATGGGTACGTCCGAGGTCACGAGGGTGTATAAGCAATTTGGCAGCGGTGCAGTGGGTATCATAAAGCAAAACCCTTATATTCTGTGTGACGGCGAGGTTGCACTGCCGTTCGAAAAGGTAGATGCACTGGCAAAATCGCTCGGCGTAGACCTTGAGTCGAAAAACAGAATACTCAGCGGAATCAGATATACGCTTGCACAGGCGGCATCGCAGGGCGGACATACCTGCTTGCCCGAGGAGGATTTGATTGCCAGGTGTGCCGAGCTGCTTGAGATTGAGCGCACGACGGTCAGCAGCACAATGAACGAGCTGCTTGACGAGGACGAGCTTGCCATTTATAAGAAGAATGACGTAAATTTGATAATGACCTCAGAGACTGCCGAGTCAGAGGATTATATCGTAAAGCATATAGTCCGTCTTTCCGAGGAGGCGGAGTGCTTTGATACGGAAGATATCGCAGCTTTGATAGAGCGAGTGGAGCTCGGCTTGGACATCAGCTTCGCACGCATGCAGAGAGAGGCTCTTTTTGCATCGCTAGAAAACGGAATAATGATACTCACGGGAGGTCCCGGTACGGGAAAAACTACCGTAGTAAAGGCACTGATTTCAATTTTCAAGGAGATAGGCTTCAAGACAGTACTCGCCGCACCGACAGGGCGAGCCGCCAAGCGTATGAGCGAGGCAACCAGTGAGGAGGCAAAGACTGTTCACAGAATGCTGGAGATGGAGCGCTCCACCGACGGTCAGATAAAGTTCTGTAAGAATGAGAAAAATCCCATTTCTGAAAAGGTAATCATTGTTGACGAGGCGTCGATGCTCGACCTTTCACTGACCTCGGCTCTTCTGCGCGCGATGAGGAGAGGCGCAAGACTGATACTTATAGGTGACTCGGATCAGCTTCCAAGCGTAGGGGCAGGTAATATTCTCTCTGATCTTATATCTTCCGAACGCATCAAGACGGTAAGACTTACGGAGATATTCCGACAGTCGAATCAGAGCCTTATCATAACCAATGCACACAGAATAAACGAGGGTGAGATTCCCTTGCTTAGCGTAATTGACAACGACTTTTTCTTCGTGCGCAGGGAAAGTGAGAATCAAATAGCAGCCACCATAGCGTCGCTTATAGACGAGAGATTGCCTAAAACCTACGGTGCTGATATAAGAGAAAAAATCCAGGTCATTACTCCGTCCAGAAAGGGCGCGGGCGGAGTCGAGGCGCTTAATGCCGCACTGCAGGAAAAATTGAATCCTGCTGCCAAATTTAAAAAGGAAAAATTATCTCACGGCAAAATCTTCCGAGAGGGAGATAGGGTTATGCAGGTTGCCAACAACTACGACATTGAGTGGGAGAAGAACGGTGCGGTGGGCGTCGGACTCTTTAACGGAGATATAGGAACGATTCAAGAGATAGATTTGCGCGAAGAAAATATGACTATAAGATTTGACGACCGTGAGGCAGTATATTCGTTCGATATGCTCGAGGAGCTTGAGCTCGCATATGCGATTACGGTGCACAAAAGTCAGGGAAGTGAATATCCTGTAGTTATAATTCCAATGTACGCATGCCCCCCGATGCTCATGACCAGAAACCTTTTCTATACAGCCGTCACCAGAGCGAGAAATATGGTAATTTTGGTTGGAAGATCGGACATTCCTCGAAAAATGGTGGAGAATAATCGCGAGGTTATGCGATATACGACGCTCAGGGATAAAATTTGTGATTATATTTAAAATTGTACTTGAAATTCTTTGAATAATGTAGTATAATATCTTTGTATGTGCAGATTTGCCATGTAATTCTGAAGAAAGGATAGCGGTATGGTTAGAAGAATCGGCCTTGACCTCGGTTATGCCAATATAACTCTTAGCGACGATGAGTCGGGCGTTTATCGTGAGCCTGCGGTTGCGCTTATTGACAAAGAAACACGCCGCATCATTTCGGTAGGTAATTCTGCGCTTGAAGAGAGTGACGGGCTCAGTGAGAGCACGCTGCTTGTCAGACCGTTCAAGAACGGTTTGCTTTTTGACAGACAGATAACGCAGAGCGTTATTTTACACGCTGTTAAGTCGCTTGCCGCTGATGAACGCACGCGTTGCGTAATCGGTGTGCCTACCGATTTGCTTCCTAAGCAGGAAAAGGAAATCTTTGCAATGCTAGGGGAGGCAGGTGTGTCTGATTGCTATTCGGTCAATCGTGCCGTTGCTGCGCTGATAGGAGCAGGGCAATCCCCATTACAGAGCGCAATTTCGGTTAACGTCGGTGCTTATGCTACCGAGATAGCCGTGTTTAACAACGGTGAGGTTGCATATACCAAAAAGGAAAATATCGGCGGCGAGGATTTTGACAAGGCTGTAAAGCAGTATATATTTGAGCAGGGTGAGGTTAACGTATCCTTGTCGGTTGCGAGAGCTATTAAAGAAAAGCTTGGTGCTGTATGGCACGGCAGGGCAGAGGAAACCGTTGACATCGAGGGAACACTTTCTTTGACGGGTAATAGAGTCAAAATGACTATTTCCTCGGAGGATATAGTAGGAGTGTTTGAAAAACCTCTTCACAGATTATTTATGGCTGTTGCCGAGGCGATAAAAAGAATACCGCTTGACAATATTGAAAACACCTTCAAGAACGGCATTGTTCTTACAGGCGGCGGTTCGATGATATACGGAATGGATATTATGATGAGCAAGGTGCTTGGCATTCCGGTTGTTCAGCCTGAAGATGCGATTGATTCGGTTGCCAAGGGGCTTTCGATGATAAACAATGCGGTTCCTATCAAGGGCAGGGCAACGAACAAAAATATTACCGCATCGATAGCGGATTATTTCAGAGAATAAAAAAATCAGAATAGAGGAATAAGAAAGATGAAAAACAATTCTTTGTCTTTAAAAATTATGGCCGGTGTTCTTGCAGGACTTATGGCTATCAGCGCGATTGCTACCGTCATAATTATACTAGTTCAGTAATATACATATCTGCAGAGAGCTATTTGAGCAAAACGGAGAGCTACCCTATATAATGGGCGGCTCTCTGTTTTTTTGTATTTATAAGCTTTGTGGGGAAGAGTATAGGAAAACAAAAAAACGTAAAAATATATCGTTTTTGCGGAATTACACTTTTCCGTTTGCGTTTTCCGATATGTTGAAAAGTGTGGAGAAAAGCAGATTTGAAAAGGTTTTTTACTCAATTTTAGTGTGGAAAACTCCGGGAGAAAATTATACTTTTCCGATATTTGACATAAAACAATGCATAAAATAACCTTTAAAATGCTAAAAATGACATAATCGCCGCATGTGGAAATCATTTTTAAAATAAACGGAAAAATACATTGAAAAATATCCGCAGATATTAACAACGGAAAAATGTAATTTATCTGTTTTCGCATGTTCTCAACATATCACGGTGTTGAAACACGGTGTTGAAATCATGCCTGGAATTATAACTATATAAAAAAACAGCCGCTATGGAATTAACCATAGCGGCTATGTAAAAGCTTATTAGTTCTTTTTCTTGTTCTTGGTAATGCAGGTGAAAGCACCACCGTAAATGTCGTCGTAGGAAGCGGTGGGAGCTGTACGAACAGGCTCCTCAGCCTTAACTGCTTCAACGGGAGCAGCCTCCTCAAGCTTCTTGAACACATCGTCAAGAGTGGAAGCGGGAGCTGCAGGAACCTCGGGAACAGCAGGAGCTGCAGTGGTAGCAGCTGCCTCAGGCTTCTTTGCATTGTCTGCGATAAATCCTGTTGCAATAACGGTCACGCGCATCTCATCCTGAAGAGAAGGATCAAACGCTGCACCCCAAATGATGTTTGCATCGGGATGAGCCTCCTCGTAAATCATGTTAGAAGCTGCATCGATTTCATCAAGCTGAATATCCTCGGAAGCGGTAATGCTTACGAGCACGCCGGTAGCACCGGTGATGTTGGTTTCAAGAAGGGGAGAGGAAATAGCCTGCATTGCAGCAACCTGAGCCTTGTCCGCACCCTTGGCAGCACCGACACCCATGTGAGCGTAGCCTGCGTTCTTCATGATAGAGGTGACGTCTGCAAAGTCGAGGTTAATGAATCCGGGAACGTTGATAAGCTCGGATACCGACTGAACACCGCGACGAAGAACGTCGTCAGCAATCTCAAACGCATTTGCAAGGGTGATGTGAGTGTCCTCAACCTGCTTGAGTCTTTCGTTAGGAATAACGATGAGAGAGTCAACGTACTTAGAGAGCTCGGCGATACCGGCCTCTGCCTGTGCGTATCTTCTCTTACCCTCGAATGCGAAGGGCTTGGTGACGATACCAACGGTAAGAATACCCATCTCCTTGGAAGCCTTAGCAATTACGGGAGCAGCACCTGTACCTGTACCGCCGCCCATACCTGCGGTGATAAATACCATATCTGCGCCCTGAAGAGCATCACGAACGAGCTCAATGGATTCCTCGGCACTGCGCTTACCAACCTCAGGGTTAGCACCTGCACCCTTGCCGTGAGTGATTTTGTCACCGATAACGAGCTTCTTTGCAGCGCAAGAAGTGTCAAGAGCCATGCTGTCTGTGTTAACTGCGATAAATTCAACACCGCGAATGTTAGTGGAAATCATACGGTTTACAGCGTTGTTTCCGCCGCCGCCTATACCCATAACCTTAATGCTTACGCCACTGTCGTATACCTGTTCGAAATCGAATTCCATTTTTATTCCTCCGTGATTTATGCTAAACGCAATCGGCCAGAGCCTTATGCTGTTAGTCATTATTTTTATTTTATATATAGTATAACATAAGCTTTTTTTATTTTCAAGAGATTTAAAATATTTTAACATCAATTAACAAAAAAACAAATATATAAAATAAAAAGCAGGGCAGAAATCAAAACACCCTGCTTTTCTATATCGCCTATGAGGTAAAATTCGTATAAATGTCAGCTTTTGCTTGCAAAAACTAGCTTTTCTAACTCTCGAACGATAAGATTTGCAGCATTTGGGGTGGAAAACTCTGAAATGCGTTTTGCCCTGTTTTTTCGTTCGATTTTGTTGTTTTTTAGGTCGTTTACACGATTTTTGAGCGTCTCTATAGTAAGGTTTTTTTCCTCAATCATTATCACAGCACCCACACTCTCAAGCTTGCTTGCGTTTTTGAACTGGTGATTACCTGATACGTTCGGAGACGGAATGAGTATGGAGGCGACTCCGACGGCGGCGATTTCGGATATTGTCATCGCGCCTGCACGTGCTATTACTATATCCGCGGCTGAAAGGTAGGTTGGCATATCCTCAATATACGGCATTATTCGGCATCCGTTCTTACCCCGTGAAAGACTGTCCCCTTTAACCTCGTCAAAATAGCGGACACCGGTTGCGTGGATATGCCGCACGCAAGGGTCGGATACCGAATAGGTTTTCATAAGCTCGGTGGCAACGTCATTGAGCATCTTTGCGCCTATGCTGCCTCCAAAGGAAAGAATGAACACCTCGTTCTCCTTTATGCCTAGCGCTCGTCTGGCATCGGCTCTTTTAATTTTTTTGAAGCCTTTGCGCAGGGGATTTCCGACTGTCAGGCAGCTTGCACGTCGGGATAGATACTCCTCCGTGTCTGAGTGATTCAAAAATACTTTGTTGCATTTTGGGGCTAAAAGCTTTGTTGCAAGACCGGGAGATATATTCGATTCATGAATAGCCGTAGGAATTCCCAAGCTTATTCCTGCTCTTATAACAGGCCAACAGACGTATCCGCCCGTTCCCAAAATTACGTCAGGCTGAAAATCCTTTATAATACTTTTTGCGTCGTGTACTGAGCGCAGCGCACGGTATACTCTTCGGGCGTTATCAAGAGTTATTTTACGCTGTATACCTTCGATTTTGAGTGTTTTTAGCTCTATGCCTGCTTTGCTTACCGCCTCGTTTTCCTTGCCACCGTCGCGACCTATAAATAGTATCCTTGAATTCTTATCGTCGGCCTCTATTTTCTCCGCTATTGCAAGAGCAGGGCTAACGTGTCCGGCTGTGCCACCGCCCGCCAGAATTATATTCATATTTCACCTCTATTTTGGTATCCTGGAATATCTTGATACCGATAGTATTATTCCCATTTCAAAGAAAAGCATAACGAGCGATGATCCGCCGTAGCTGAAGAACGGCAAGGAAATACCCGTGTTTGGGACTGTGTTTGTGACAACCGAAATGTTCAGCAGAACCTGAAGCGCCATTTTTACACATATTCCAAGGGAAAGCAGCCGGCTGTACACATCGGGCGCACGTAAGGCAATTTTTGCTCCACGCCATACCAGAAAGGCGAAAAGCAGCATGGCGATAATCGCTCCGAAAAGTCCAAGCTCTTCGCACAGTATCGCAAAAATCATATCGTTTGCAGGCTCTGAGACGTAGCAATGCTTTAAAATGCTCTCACCGTATCCTACGCCGAAAAGTCCTCCCGAGCCTATTGCCATCAGTCCCTGCAAGGTCTGCCAGCCGCCCGTCAGCTTGTATGCTTCCGGGTTTTGCCATACGGTTATTCGCTCCTTTGTATAGTCGGTGAATAGGGCAAGACAAGTGACTGCTATGATTCCAAGCACGCAGAATGCCGATATGTATTTTGGATTCACTCCTGACAGAAAAATAAGCATAAGTCCTATTGAACCGAGAATTATGATGCAGGAAAGATGCTTTTGCAGCATTACAAGTATTATAGGTATCAGCATTATAATGCAGGGGTAAAGCGTTCCGAATAAAAAAGTGTTTTTTCTATTGTTGTAGTCGAGCGCTTTTTCTTCGTATTTGCTGAAATACAGAGCGAGCATCATTATCATCGATAGCTTGGCAATCTCCGATGGCTGTATTGTCAGCGGCCCGATTGCTATCCATCTTTGCGCCCCGTTTCCCACGAAGCCGATTACAAGCACCAGCACGAGCAGGAGTAAGGTTGCTCCGTAGAAATGCGGGGTGTACTTTTTATAAATCGCAGGATTTATACGTGAGGTTATATACATAACGACGAAGCCTAGAATTAACCATACCGTTTGTTTTTTGATAAAGTACATAGAGTCGCCGTATCTTGTCTCGGCATAAGCTGTTCCCGCACTGAATACCATAAGAGTTCCGTAGAGCGTGACAAGAATCACAGAAAGAGCAAAGGTGACGTCAAATCGGTTTTTGCTGCTTGAAATATGAAACAGCTTTGTCGGTAGTTTTAAAAATTCAAAGTTCAGTTTTTTCATATTAACCTATACGTCGAAAAGCATAAAAGCGCCGACGGATAAAAGCAGTGTAAGAATCATAGCTATTATGCAAATTTTGTTTTCGCCAAATCCGCATTTTTCAAGATGGTGATGCAGCGGTGCCATTTTAAAAATTCTCTTACCGCTTATTTTGAAGCATAATACCTGCAAAATGACTGATATTCCCTCGATGACGTAAACTCCGCCAATTAGCACCATAATGAGCGGATTTTTCAGTGCGAATGCGCATGATACCGTGAGCGCACCGAAAAACAGCGACCCCGTGTCACCCATGAATACTTTAGCTGGGTGTAAATTGAAAAATAAAAAACCTAACGCAGCGCCAATTAGGCATGATGAAATAACGGCGACATCCAAATAGGAGGATAGAGAAATAAATAAAAAGACTATTCCTATCGCGAATGCCACAGATGATGCCAGTCCGTCTATACCGTCGGTCAGGTTTGCACAGTTTACTATACCCAGAAGCATAACTATTGCAAGCGGATAGTATAAAAATCCAAGGTCTATATGACCGAATGAAAATTCAACAACACTGCTATCGCCAAGATAATACGCTCTCGCCATGAGAAAAAGAATTGCCAGGAAAAGCTGCATGAATATTTTTTGCATGGGGCTGAGGCCGGCGTTATCGCGCCGATGAAGCTTCGTTAAATCGTCAAAAACACCGACTAGCGAATTGGCTACTGAATAAGCCAAGGAAATAAGAACGCAAGTCCCTATTTCGCGGTTTTCAGAAGATAATAGTATTCCGCTTATGAGAAGTATCAGAAGAGAGGGAAGAATGAATCCCACTCCGCCCATAGTTGGCGTGCCTCTCTTTGACATATGCCAGCTTGGGCCGTCCTCATATATCGGTTGGCTGGCTTTTAGGGACAAAACAGGAATAAGTATTTTTTCAATTATTACCGTTAAAATAAAGGTGAATACCAAAACGGCAATGCATAATAATAGCTGCATGTTTTACCTCGAATATTTACGTATCTCTTATTAGTCGAAAAAGTCAAGTATTCTTTCAAGTCTCATGGCACGCGAGGCCTTTAGTAGAATTATTTCACCCCTTGCGCTGCTTTCTTTTATTTGCGCTGCCGTTATGTCGGGGCGCGTGGCATCAGAATTGTAAAATATGCACTCAGGAGGGAAGCCGCC
The DNA here is from genome assembly GCA_015063385.1 of Oscillospiraceae bacterium. Lineage (GTDB taxonomy): Bacteria > Bacillota > Clostridia > Oscillospirales > CAG-272 > UBA1740. Next base: position 18,168 of record SVUG01000014.1, read on the forward strand.
TTCAATAGCCCCATCTCGTATAAAAGCCGACTGGTTGCCGAACAAATACAGTCTGCTTAGATTATAGCCACACAGACTCTTGCCAATACGACGGTGTATTGCCTCGCTATGCTCGCCAAGCTCAAGAACGTCCCCTAAAACAGCGCTCTTCACAGTGTAGTGCGGAATCGCGAGAAGTGATTTGCATGAGGAATAAACAGATTCCTCAGATGCGTTGTAGCAGTCGTTATAAAAATCGACACTTTTCTTGTTTATGATTTTCTGCCTTATATTTTCGCCTGAAATTTTAAAAACGCCTCGATTGAGCTCCGCGCTTGTCAAGCCGCACATAACGGCTGCAGATAGAGAGGCGGACAGACAATCAAGCAAGTGAGCATCTGAAAAGGCGAATCTTCCGCTGAAAATTAGCGCTTTGTTTTTGTAAAAAGCAATTTTTTTATCATGTTGCTCTAATAGGTGAAAATCTGCCGTGTCGTCGTTTAGAGCAAAGGTCAGCGCGCCCTTCGCACCACTTAAAAGAGGCTCGCTTTTTGGAATTATAAGCAAAGCGTCTTTAGAGCCGTCAACAACCTCGAGCTTTGCCTTCGCTATATTTTCTTTGCTACCTAGATTTCCTATATGTGCCGTGCCGACGTTGGTGATAATAGCTATATCAGGGCACAGGGCTTTTGACATTCTGGAGATTTCTCCCGAGTGATTCATACCCATCTCGCATATAACTGCCTCAGCGTTTTTAGGGGTAGATAGCACAGTCAGTGGCATACCTATTTCATTATTAAGATTTCCTTTTGATGCGTGAGTCACATATTTCTCATTTAATAGCACTTTTAGGAACTCTTTCGTCGTGGTTTTTCCCACGCTTCCTGTAATTGCTATCTTATATTTAATATATGGTAGCTTTTTGAGATAATAGGACGCGATGTTGAGAAGGGCGGTCGATGTGTCAGTGACAGCAATTCCATAGCTTTTTCGTCGCCCTGATAAAGATAGAGCGCCTTTGTGTATGGCTTCGTCTGCGTATTCCTCTCCGTCAAATTGCTTGCCCTTTATGGCTATGAACAGGTCGCCCATCTTTGCCTCTGCGGAATCGGTGACGACGTGGGTTATTACTTTTCCGTGCGCTCCGCAAATACTACCTCCTACGGCTGCAGAAATCTCCTCTGCACTCATAGGAACGGATAATTCTATTCTCATTTCAAAGCGCTGCCTTTCGCTTTTTCAGTGCGGATTTTATAATTTCTTTTTCGTCGAAATCGTGATAGCCGTTATTATCAATATTATATTTTTCTGCACCTTTTCCTATCACTGCCACTATATCGCCGCAATTTGCGTTAATAATTGCTTCTTCAATAGCGCTCACGCGATTTTCGCACACGGTAAAGCTCTTATTTTTAAAGCCTCGTATTATATCGCATATTATATCCTTAGGGTTTTCTTTGCGTGAGTTATCCTCTGTGACTATTATTCTATCTGCGAAATTTTCTGATATTTCTGCCATTCTCGGACGCTTTGATTTATCGCGCTCGCCACCGCAGCCAAATACTACGCAAAGGGAAGAAGAGCCTTTTAGGTTATTCAATTCCTTCATTATATTGTAAAAGGCTGAATCGGTGTGTGCATAATCTATTATTACCGTAATTTCGTCGTTTATTATTTCAAACCGTCCGGGCAGAGCGGTTATTTTTGATAGAGCCGCTTTTACGTCGCACGGCCTGCAGCCCATATCAATACATACCGCTGATGCGAGCATTGAATTATAGACGTTGTAAATACCCGCTACGTTCAATTCTATTTTGCAGGAATAGCTTTCCCATTGATATATATAGCTTGAACCGAGAAATCCAAGGTTTTCCACGTTCTTTGCTCTGACGTCTGCATCCCATAACGCTCCTACGCTGACCTTTTGCGACTGACAGTCAGAGTATGCTCTGCGTGCGTACTTATCATCAACGTTGAAAAAGGATTTTTTGCACCTGGTAAAAAGCCTGCATTTTGTTAAAAAATAATCCTCGATATCACTATGAAAATCGGTATGCTCTTGTGATAGGTTAGTGAAAATGCCATAGTCAAATTTCAGCGGTGCTACCTTTTCAAGAGCGAGTGAGTGACTTGATACCTCCATTACTATGGCATCGCAATCGGCCTGAAGCATTTTTTTTAGAGCTTTATATAACAGGGAGGGATCGGGGGTGGTCATAGAATAATTCTTATCACTAATGCATTCCCCTCCTATCTCTATTTTACCCGTGCCGATAAATCCAACCTTATATCCGGAATAGTCGAGTATTTCTTTAATAAACGTTGCAGTCGTGGTTTTACCGTTAGTACCAGTCACTCCGATGAGCTTTATATTATTTAGGTCAATTTCCTCGAAGCGATAGTAGGCGTATGAGAGCGCAAGACGTGGGTTATCTACTATAATTTTGGGGACAGAGTCGGGAATAATTGCTTTTGCATCACATATAACTGCAGCAGGTCGGTTTTCCTCGAACGCGGCTTTGGATATATTCTTTGAGTTTGGAATTATTAACAGTGTTGTTTCGTCTGCATCTGTTGGAGAAGTTGTTATTTTATTTATATCTGTGCTTTCGTTAACCTGTGAGAATATATACTCGTCACGGTAAATAATTTCCGATATTTTCATTTCTGCCTCGCTTTAATCCTCAAATTTTGTATTTATTGCACGAATTACTATTACCGAGCCGCGCTTGGTTAATTCGCCGGGTGGCAATGACTGCTCGCATATTATATCGTCCGAGTCGGGCGCGGTTGCACCTGCCCCCAGAAGCCTTATAGACAGACCTGCGTTCGTTGCCGTTTTAATTGCAGTAGCAAGGTCTGTTCCAACAAGATTTGGCACAATCACGTTTGCTTCCTCTATTTGTTCTGTGTAAAGTATAATTTTTGAGAGCGGCAGAGTGATTGACTGATTCGCGGTTGGCGTTTGCTTTAAAACGGTATCTCCGTTGCCTATTATTTCGTATGAAATCTTTGCTTCCTTTAGCTTTTCTTTTGCTGTGTTGATATTCATTCCTACGTAGTTTTCAACGTTAAGATTAAATTGTTCGCTCGAAGATTTGAATTCAAGATAGGGAAGAATCTTTTCGAAAAGTGCGGAAACGTACGGTGCGGCAACGACGCTGCCGTATTTTACCTGCGAATTTGGCTCGTCAACCACTATTATCATTGAAATTCCGCTATTTTCATCACATGAGTATGCAACGGTAGAGCCTATTCTCAGATATGAATTTCCATTATCGTCAAGAATGTCGAATTTTTGTGACGTGCCTGTTTTTGCAGCTATATCGTAGCCACTTACACCGGCATTTTTTGCGCCACCATCACCCGAGACTCCCTCGATGAGAATATCCGATACTGTTTTTGCAACCTCTTCTGAGATTACCGTGCGTTTTATTTGCGTTTCATGCTGCGAGACGATTCTGCCGTCGGAGTCGATAATCTTTTCTACGACGTAGGGAGTGACGAGCTTGCCACCGTTTGCCACTGCAGAAATCGCAGTAAGCTGATTTATTACCGAAACCTTGAATCTCTGCCCGAACGATGCCGTTGCAAGCTCGGTTGAGCCAATGTTTTCTTCCTTATGAAATATAGTAGACGCCTCGCTTGGCAGGTCTATTCCTGTCTTTTCAAAGTAGCCGAATTTTTCAACGTAATCGTAGAATCTGGATGCTCCTATCCGTTCGGAAAGTGCTATCATACAGGGGTTGCATGACATTTGCAGTCCGTAAGCAAGATTAAATCCTCCTCCGTGTCCCGTTATTTTGTGACATCTTATGCGCCAACCACCTACCTCATAATAGCCTCTGCATGAAAAGGTGTTATTGAGTGAAGCTGCACCGGAGTCTAGCGCTGCACTGACAGTCACGATTTTAAAGGTAGAGCCGGGCTCGTATGTTTCGCTTACTGCCTTGTTCGACCACATTACCTGCAATAGCTCGCTTTTATATGCGTTATATTCTTTAGTACCTTGAATATATCCCGATGTCGCAAGCTTTTCTTCTGATTGCGCGTCCAGTGTAAATGGCTCGTTTGGGTTAAACGGAGAAGACGTAGCCATGGCAAGTATTGCACCGGTTTTCGTATCCATAACCACACCGCATACGCGGTTATTTACGCTGTGATTGACTCTTACCGTCTCAAGAATCGCCTCGAGCTCGCCCTGCACGTAGGAATCAAGAGTTGTGACGATGCTGTAGCCGTCGGTGGCAGGGAAGTAAGAGGAATATTCAGTATCAAGTGCGTTTCCTCCGGCATCCTTGGCGTAGACGTAGTAGCCGTCCTCTCCAGCAAGAACATCGTCGTAATAGTATTCAAGACCGTAAAGTCCTTGATTATCACTGCCGGTGAAGCCGAGAACGTGCGCCGCAAGTGTATCGTTAGGATAGCTTCTGGACGTCTGTGCCTCTGTAAAAAGCAAGTCCTCGAGTCCTTTTTCCCCAATAAAATTCAGAACAGCTCTGTACTCCTCTTCGCTTGCAGTTTTCTTTATGGTGACGTCAAGCACTGATGAGCCTGCTATTTTTTTATATATTCCGTCGCTATCCATTGAGAGAATCGGCGATAGTCCGTCTGCAATTATTCTTTTATAGTCCTTTCCGCTTTTCTTTTCAGCCGTCTTTATGTCCTTTGTGGAAACGAAAATTCGCCAGACCGTGCTGCTCTTTGCCAGCAGATTCATATTTGAATCGTATATATTGCCGCGATTTGCCGTCAGCTTTGCCGACGTTGTCACCTGGTCGTAGGTTTTTTGCTTATAATATTCGTAATTTAAATAATCAAGCCTGAAAATATTGACAAGCAAAAAAATCGCGAAAAAGGAAAATAGAGTGAATACCGCCACAGCCCGTCTTGCCGTGGCTTTTATAGTAATTTTTTTCAATATAAACTCCTCGGAAAAATAAAAAAAGATATAGCAACGGACAAAGTCCATCACTATATCTTATTTTTCATATCTTGGAATTATGAGAAGATTCTTAAATTATTCCTGAATTGCAGATGCGGTTGCAACCTCTGAGGTGGTTTCAACGTTAGCCTTTGCGGGCTCGTTGATACCCGTAGCCTTAATACCGATAAGAGCGAATGAGAGAAGAAAAGCACAAGCCACTGCAGCAGAAAGAAAGGCGGATGCCGATGCGCGGAAGGGAAACGCCTTAATGGTCTTGTCCTTTGCAGGAGCTTCCTTGATAGTGAGCATGTCGGTGACGAATGATACTACCGATGCCACAGCAACCTCGCTCTTTGTGGCGGTGCTTCTCATAGCAACCGGAAGAGCAGCGTCTGCCTTCTTGGCATCTGCCTTCATAAGCATATATTCACCAAGGGTATACTCAGAATTATCGCTTGCGACGGTAAATCTGTTTTTCATATTGTCGTATAATCTCTCGTAATTGTTAGTTGCCTGTGTCATTTTTGCATCTCCTTTATAGTTTTTCAGCTATTCTCAGCTTTGCGCTTCTTGAACGCGGGTTGCTTTCCAACTCCTCGTTTGTTGGAAGAATAGGCTTTTTCGTTATTTCTTTAATGATAGGTCTTCTGCCGCAAATACAAACGGGGAAGTCCTTGGGACAGGTGCAGCCACCGAGCAGCGATTTATAAGCCTGCTTTACTATTCTGTCCTCAAGTGAGTGGAAAGAAATAATTGCAAGTCTGCCTCCCGGTACGAGGCTCGCTGCAGCTGAATCAATCAGGGGCTTGATAGCATCGAGCTCTCCGTTGACCTCAATTCTGATGGCCTGGAATGTGCGCTTGGCGGGGTGGGGGCCGTCCGCTCTGGCTGCGCTCGGTATCGCTCCTTTGATGATGTCTGCTAGGGCGTGGGTTGTGGTTATTGGCTTTTGTGCTCGCGCACTGCATATTGCACCGGCGATTCTCGGAGCGAATCGCTCCTCGCCGTAGTCAAAAATTATTTTCTTAAGCTCACTTTCCGAATACTCGTTTACTACGTTGTATGCAGAAAGCGGGGAATCGACGTCCATTCTCATGTCCAGCGCCGCATCGTGCATATAGCTGAAGCCGCGCTCGGGTGTATCAAATTGGTAGCTGCTACATCCAAGGTCGGCAAGAACACCGCCGAGATTGTCGATTTTTAAATCTCTTATTACTCTTTCTAGGCTTGAGAAGTTATCATTTATAAAAGTCACTCTGTCAAGATAATCGTGAAGCCTTGCGGTTGCCGCGGCTATAGCGTCTTTATCTCTGTCAAAGCAGATGAGTCTGGAATTCTTACCCATTCGCTTGGCAATTTCCAGCGAATGTCCTCCGCCGCCGGCGGTGCAGTCAACGTAGGTATATCCATCTCTTATATTAAGCGCCTCAATGCATTCGAAAAGGAGAACTGAGGTATGCGAGAAATTATTCATCGTTTTGTTCCGCAATCCTTTCCGTTAGAGTATTAAAGTCCGTGCTGAAGAAGAAGCGAGCGAATGCTGTCGACGTCGCGGTTTTTCTCTCTTTCAATCCAGAGCTCCTCTGCCCAAACGTTGATAAGCTTTCCCGCGCCTACGAAAACGACGTTTTTCTGAATGCTAGAATGACCTATCAGAGTTTCGTCGAGAATGATTCGGCCGCTGCCGTCGGGCTGACATTTTTGCGCAGCGGAGAGGAAGTATTCCTTTACTGCCGCCGCGGTTGTGTTCGGAAGTCTGTCAAGACTCTGAAGAAAAGCTGCCCACTCGTCCTCCGTGTATATTGTGAGGCAGGACTCAAGGCTTCTGGTTATATAAAATACGTTGCCGAGCTCTTCACGGTATTTTGCCGGAATGAAAACACGGTTTTTTGAATCTAAAGAGTATGAGCTCGAACCGAGAAAGGCCATCGTGACCGCCTCCTTTTCTTTCGTTTTGTGGTTGAAATTGGTTGATTTTGGGTAAGGATTGACACAAATTAGGTCAAACTCTACACAAGTCCCCACTTTTCTCCACACGCATATTATAATACATTGAAATGAAAAAATCAATAGTTTTTTCAAAAAAAATTCAAAAAAATACTAAAAAAATCGACTTTTTTTGAGGTTTTTTTAAAAAAGTGGTTAAAAAGGGGTAAAAAAATCAAAAAGCTCTTCCATTTGAGCGAGCTTTATGATAAAATGTTATAAGAAAAGCGGAGGTCGATATGTCGATTTTTAAGAAGATTTTTAAAGTGGGGAATAAGCCCGGTACATACGCATACCGACTGGAAAAAGCAAAGGAGCTTCACGGTCAGGTTGTAAAGTACGTCACAGAGCGCCACGAGGATAACGAGGACGTTATAGGCAGGGGCGGTGCTATGGCTATACACGGTGATACCTTTATCGTCGACGCATCAGGAGAGCGTATTTTCGTCTGTAATATTGCAGAGCTTGATACGGCAATGTTAATGAGTGGCGACGGAGTTATTTTAAGCGGCCCGAATCTTTTGGAGGGCGGTAAGCAGAGGGAAATAATCGTTCACTTCGTGTACTACAGAAAATAAGACCTTTTTCGGAGGTGATTTCTTGAAACCGAATAATCCTAAGGTATCTGCGGTGATTTTGGCGGCCGGTAGCGGCACTCGCATGAACTGTGACGTCACAAAGCAGAGAATGTATATACTTGGCGAGAGCGTGCTGCATCGCTCGGTCAGAGCGTTTTCAAAATCGGAAAGTATCAGCTCTCTGGTTGTCGTATGCCGCGCGGACGAAGTTGAGTGGGCAGCGTCAGAGCTTGCGGATATATCAAAGCCCTATACCGTAATTGCAGGCGGTAAAACGAGAGCGGAGTCGGCAAAACTGGGATTTGAAGCAATTCCTGCGGATTCAGATTACGTTGCGATACACGATGCGGCAAGATGCCTCGTCACACCGAAGATAATTGATAGCGTTTTATCTGTAGCGCTCACTTACGGTGCGGCAACTGCGGCTGCGCCTCTCTCCGATACCATTAAACGAGTAGACAATGATTTGATAATAACGCAAACCGTGCCTAGAGAATCACTGTATTCTGCATCTACGCCGCAAATTTTTTCAACATTACTTTACAAAAAAGCGCTTTCTGCGACAGAAAATATCGAATCATTTACCGATGACAACATGCTTATTGAGGCATCGGGACAGACGGTCAGATGTGTTGATATTGGTAATGAAAACATTAAAATTACTACGCCCAACGACATCTCGTACGCCGAGTATATTCTTGGAAAGAGGGAAAATATGTTTGAGTATAAAATCGGTCACGGATACGACGTTCACCGTCTTGTGCCGGATAGAGCACTTGTGCTTGGGGGGGTAAATATACCAAGCGACAAGGGGCTTCTTGGTCACTCCGACGCAGACGTGCTGACGCATGCGATTATGGATTCCTTACTCGGCGCAATGGGGCTTGGTGACATAGGAAAGCATTTTCCCGATACGTCGGGCGAGTTTAAGGATATATCCAGCCTCGAACTTTTATCCCGCATCGCTTCTCTCATATCGAATAATGGATATGAGGTTGTCAACGTGGATGCAACCTTGATATTACAAAAGCCTAAGATAGCTCCTTATATTGATTTAATGAAAGCTAATATTTCAAAAATTCTTGGAATAGAGCAGGGCAGAATTAATATTAAGGCAACTACTGAGGAGGGGCTTGGCTTCACCGGAAGCGGTGAGGGCGCTGCGGCACACTCTGTTGCAATGCTAAAAAAATAAGGGGTGAATAAATCACCCCAATCATAAGCACACGTGACGGCGTAAATATTTAAACGTCTTTAGCTTTACTGTCGTCGCCGCACGTTATGCTATAGATGCCAATAAAATGGCTCTATATTATTTTATGGTATTCTTTAATTAAAGTTAATATAATTATACACTAAGGAGTATATAAATGACCAAAATTTCTCCCTCCGTTCTCGCGGCCGACCTTTCAAATCTTGCCGCAGAGGTTAAGGATATTGAGCTTGCAGGTGCTGACATGGTGCATCTTGACGTCATGGATGGTGTTTTCGTGACTAACATCAGCTTCGGTTTACCCGTAATAGAGTCGCTGCGTTCGAAGACAAATATGATATTTGACGTGCATCTTATGATAGTCAATCCTGAAAAATATGCCGAGAGATTTATCGAAGCAGGTGCAGATATCCTTACGTTTCATCTTGAAGCCTGCGAGGACTCGGCGTCGCTTCTTGATACGATACGTTCGCATGGCGCTATGGCGGCAGTTTCCATCAAGCCGGGAACGCCTATAGAGGACGTTTTTCCTTTGCTTGACAAATGTGATATGGTCCTTGTAATGACCGTTGAACCTGGTTATGGTGGTCAAAAACTGATACCTGAAACGCTCGAAAAGGTGAGAAAATTAAAGGCAGAAATAGAAAAGCGCGACCTTGCAGTCGAAATACAGGTTGACGGAGGTATTACAGCAGAGAACGCATCTCTCGCCATTGAGGCAGGCGCATCTATACTAGTTGCAGGTAGCTCCGTGTTTAAAAGCACTAACAGAAAACAAGCGATAGACGCTTTAAGATAAACGTTGAGGTTTTATCGAAGGATCTTCTTGCGTAGTTCGCATTAAATAAAAAAACCACCAAATGGTGGTTTTTTTATTTGCTTAATTAAGGGAGATAGGATTAAGAGTCATTTTCAGCCCACTCATTATCCATATTGCTACTTTCTTTGGTAGGCACGGAGGTATTTCCTGCGCTTTCGTTTGCTGAAGAATCTCCGTTTGTCATACCGCTTATTGCAACGTCATCACCCTTGACAACTGTTTCACTGGTATATTTTTTATCAGTTTTAGCAAATGAGATGTTGTCTAAGTATTGATTTCCTCTTATTTTATATGCAGAGAAACGTATTCCCAGCTGTGAAACCGCTGCGGATGCATTGGCGATTATCTCGTCGTAAATACATACGTAATCTCCGTTTATATCACAAAGATAAATTTTTACTCTGGAATTGGCTGGTAACTCGGAGTCGTAATAATACTCAAATTTCATAGAGTACCATTTGCCCGATTTTAAGGTGAAGTTTTCTATGACCTTTCCGTCATCCGTTTTGATTACCATTTCGCTCATTCCTCCGTGGCTTTCCGGAATCTCCTTTGCATCAAAGGCGAAGCCGAATAGCTTGCTTCCTGCTGAGTTTTGGAATTCAAGATTAAATTCGTTTGCTCTCCAAAGGAAGTCTATGGTATCGAAATAATAATCTAAGGAAACTTCATAGGTAGTGCCATCGGAACTTAGATTCGAGTCGTTGATATACACCGTACCGTTGCCTGAGTTATTATCGAGGTTCTGTGTAAATATGCGCAGAACCTTGTTGGAGGAATTAGTCGGATCTGCAGCTGCGTAGAATCTGACGCCGCCCTTGTTAGTTCCTATTCCATACTTAGATTCAAGCTCAGATGTCCAGTTAACAGGGTCTATCGAAACAAATTTGCCTAAGTCGGCATCCTTATAGAATTGCTCTATGAAGAAATCATCGTTTGAAATGATTCCGGTTGTAAAGTCATACACGGTTTTTTGGTCGTCCAATTCGGAATTGTCGGAATCCTTTGCGGTTTCCTCTACGTAAGGCTTGTTTTCTTTAGCTGTGTATACATTGTTGATATAGAACGCGGATGCGCCCATTCTGTAGTATGCCAGCTTGAAGGAGCTTATATCTCTGTCGTAGTAGGTATCGTCCGTAGCGTTGTAGAGAGAAGAGTCGGACATTCCGGCGTATTCACCGTTCAAATAAAGCTTTATCTTAACGTCCAGAGCTTCATTTTCTGTGTAATTCTTATAAACCTCAACGCGAAGATTGAACCATTCACCCGTAGGAATTCCGCCTACAACCTCACCGTTTTGAATACCGTCGCGTCCGGCATAAGAATCCGCAACGCGAAGGAAGGTCTTTCCGTATCTTTCGTAGGTGTAGAGGTTAAGCACTACGGAGTTCTGAGAGTTCGTGCCCTGACGTGCAGCAACTATCTGCATAACGGGATTGCTACCGTCGGAGCCAGCAAAGTAGAGATCTACGTCAAGTATATAACAGTTGCCAACCGTTCCTAAATTAGTTATAAGACATTCGGTATTGCTTCCAACTGCGGCAACGGATTTGTAAGGATTATCGGGATAAACAAAATCCTCTGCATACAGTACCATATCATCAAAATTGGGATCAGGATTGGGTACTATTGATGACATAAACCACTTATTATCGGTGTCGCCTACGTTGTTGATTACCGCTTCATCAGGCTTATATACTAAACCGTTCACTTCGTTGCCTTCAGAGGGGTTGTAGTTGTCGAAGGTGACAACCTCGGGTTCTACCTTTGACCCGGAATTTTTAATTATAGTACCTAGACCGGCTAAAACGTCGAGGAAAAACGTGGTATCATATCTGCAATACAGAGCAGGGGCGTCAATTTCATAAACGGTAAACAGATTTTTGATTACCGTACTAACGGCTATTGCGGTTGAATTTACATCACTTTCAAGAGTTCCTTTTACTGCAACCAAAACGCCTTGCGAGGTGGCAGAGGTTGAGTCCTGATTCATCGAGAAGCCACCGTCTGTTCTTGCGAAAGCAATAAGTTTTTCGGTAGTCTTTTGGACAAGGTCGTACATGTTTTCACGCAAGAACACTTCAAATCTTGCGCGTCCCTCCGCTGAGCATGAGGGAAGAATATTTGCAAGACAAACCCATGGATTATAAACGTAGCACATAGTTTCAACATCATCGGATATGTCAAGCATTATTATTTCAAGTGTACTTTCAATAGATGCATCGGCTTTGGGGAAATTCTTTCCGAAGAATTCAGAAAGCTTCATAAGACCATTGATGGAATTATAAGAAACCTCGTTTTCCCAAAGTCCATTTTCTTTTTGATTTGTACGAAGATAGTTTAGAAGGTAATCCCATCTTCCTGCCGACTTAATTTCTCCGGACGTGGAGCTGAGAGCGTTAGCAGCGCTATACGAATCTCCTTTGGCAAAAAGACCGTCAAGATAAATCTTGAAGCTTTCTTCAGATGCATATATAGGATTTGTAGAAGCGGTTAAAACAACCTTCGATGTGCTAACTGCTACTGATGAGCCAAGAGGGGAGGGAAGCAGGCTGTGTGAACTGCCAACTATACCTGAACCCTTGAAAGCACCGGTGGGACTATCGTATATAGGTACTACTCCGGTAGCATTGAAAAATCTTACTGCCCAACCGTGATCTCTACCGCGGCGGGAAGAGCCTATAGACGTGCCCCACTGAGGATGGTAGAAGTATCCGTCCTCTGCCTGTAGACCTACTATAAACTCGCTTATCTGCGACAGAGTTTCTCCCGAGAGAAGATTAGCATAGCTTCCTCCCGCAGTATTGGCAAGGCCTGAATTTTGCAACAGCTCCAATGCCTGAACAGTCGATTCAATATCCGGCAAAAAGCCCTCCGTGTTTCTTGCCGATGCCGAATAATAAAATCCGCCTATATTAGGATCGTAAAGATTAGCGAGCCAGATATACAGTTCCTCGGTATAAATGTTGTATAAATTACGCAATGCTGAAATGCCCTCAGCGGTCACTCTTTCAAAATTTGAAGAGTCGTTTAAAATCTCCTCAAACTCCTTATCTCGCTGTTCGTTTCTGCGCGCCGCTACGAAATCAATAGTGTTAAATCTTTCGTGCGTAATGACACCGGATGCGGAATATTCCTTATCGGTAATATTATCTTGAATCCAATTTAAAGCAGCCATTCTGGCAATGGAATCGCTGTAAGCTATTGCCATAGAGCCATTTTCTGCGTAAACCAAATATGCGCTGTCACCGTTTGATTCAAGCGAAAATAAATCCACTATCTTGTCAAATTTTTCATACGCAGTCATAGATATAGGGCGATTGAATTTTCCCACAACGATCTCGTGATCATTGGGAGTAGCACTCATATTTTCTGCTGTGATTATCTCAGGTGCTTTTCCTACAAGAAGATAAAGATGATAGCGGAAATCGCCGATATCAGTCGTTTCATCCTCACAGACAATATAATAATTATGTTCGGATGACCAAATAAGATCTTCGCTCTTTGGAGTCTCGACTTCGTTTTCGGATTGTGAATTTTTAGGTATGAACAAACGGCACGAGCTAAATGCTGCAATCGAAATAAGCAGAGCCAAAACAAGAGTAAAAATCAAAAATAAAGTAGATTTTCTCATAGTACCTCCTTATGTTGTAGATTATCATTTTTTTGTGTGGGAAGTCTCATTATATCAAATACTAAGTCTGCATCCTGTTGAGTGAAAACAGGGACTATAGGAATGCCAAAGGCTTTGAACATTTCACGAAGCGGTCCGTTGACCGAGCAACCGTTTCCGTTAATATCGCTTTCCCAAACGTTATCCAGTGAAACTCGCACACCCTGTGCATAAGCACAGCATTCGCCCGAAGATGCCGAGAAATATGCGAAGTTACCTTCGTTTGTTTGAGTCGATTTCATTTTTTTCGTGGTTGCGCGTATCATTTCAGGAGCACATTCGCGTAGTCTCGCACGCATCGCAGCCTTCTCCGATTCATTGAGATCACCGTGACTAAGTATAGCCGATACCGCTGCCCAGGGATTGTAAAACTCGCAGGCAAACTCTATCGGTTCGTTAGACGTTATAGCATGTACCGCGCTTTCAAATGCAGCCGTCGCGTGCTTGATTTTTGCGTTGAATACCGGATAGCTTATAGCTATCTTCATAAGTCCGTTGACCGAAGCGTAATTTATATCACGCTCCCATAGACCGTTGTCGGCGCGCTGAATAGAGTCAAGCCAATCGATAGTCGCGCATGCAAATTCATGGCCTGCATCTCGGATTTGTCCGCAAATAGAATTTATCAGATTTCCCATTGCATAGGATTTAGTACTGAAAGGGCGCTCGCTAATCCAATGTTTATATTTGTCTATATCCTGCAGGTAATCGGGCACCGCCGGCTTTGCTTTCCTTTCATACGAAAGGGGAAGGGGATATTTATATTTTCCTTTTAGGGCGATAAGCTGAGCTGCATTTCCCAAATCTCTGCCGCGTCTGCTTTCGGTTATATCCTTACCCCATTGCGGGTGATAGAAAAATCCGTCCTCGTCCTGTAGGTTGTATGCAAAATCATATATTTTTTCGCCAATGTCTCTCGGTATGCTTTGAATAGGTTCGCCTATTCCTTCAAGACCACATTGCGTTTTAATAAATTTCAGCGCCTGCGCCGTTGATTCCAAATCAGGCAGAAAACCTTCGTTGTCTCTGGAAGTTTCGGAAAAATAAAATCCGCCTATGTCAGAATCGTAAAGCCCCGCATACCATATAAGCATTCTCTCGTCGAAGAGGTTGTACATTTCACGAAGCTCGGCTATCGCTTCCTCGCCTATCACGTCGTGGAGTGCGGCGAAGCCTTCATTTCTTTTTTTCTCGCGAATATCGCGCAGCCGTGATATTCGCTCGGGGGTTGCTATAGAATCTATAATTTTCATTTGTTAAAATTGTGTCAGTTGCTGACATTACTGGAGTTTCTTGAAAAATCGCGGCCTTCGATTTTGGGCGAAAGCCGCGATTAAACGTTGGTTTAAGACTGTAAAACTAATATTATGACAATATTATACACCGGGGTATTGAGGCATAGTATCGGTTTCATAGAAGTAAACGTTATCAAAGTACTGCGTGTTAGTATTGCTATAACCGCCCGTGAAGCTGAGCTGGATATATTCAACAGCGGTGGAGTTGTTAGTACCGCTTGAAAGATCGGCTTGAGCAAACAAAGTAAAGGTAGTACCGCCGTTGGTGGAATAATAAATATAACGAACCGTGTTAATAGAGTCCCAAACTATTCTGAAGGTATACCAGGTATCTATATCGAAAGCATTGGTGTCTGCTGAAGTGTTGCCAAGAGCAAAGCTGTCTGTGTCAGTAGTATCGGGTCTGCAATAGAAATCAGCACCGGTTTTTGCGTCGCTTTCGTTATAAAGTGTTGCGCTAAAGAGCTTAGCATTAGTGTTAGTCGAATAGGTGACATCTACATATTGATCATATTCAAATACATATATACCGCCATTCTCTACCTTTTTGTCGAGAGCTATCTTCCAAGTGCTTGCAACAGAACTGCTGACTCTATTGGTTTGAACAGTCAGAACCTTGTTTGCATCACTTGTGGGATCTGTACCAATATAGAATTTAGGACCTGTATAGCTTGAATACTGGGACATATCGTAACTTCCGGGGTTGACGTTACCGCCGTCAAGTATATTACTTGTGCTCGCGGTAGCACCGCTATAAATATTCATTGCAATACTAAAGTTGCTGTCATAAGGAATCTGACCGTCCTCAAAGTCGTAGGATGAAGACTCAGCCTCACCGAACACTGGAACTACCTGAACGGGCTCAGTAATCGAAGCGGTCTCACCAACAGCAAGCGTCTCGGTGTAACCGTCTGCTCTAACGAGAGCCCAAGATGCGACCGTTTCGCTGCCGGTGTATGCAGGAGTAACGCTAAGAGTCTCGCCCGCAGGAGCAAACGAGAAGCGAGAGCCGTTAATAGTAACGCCCTCGGTTTCGGTATATGCATATACCGACTCAGTAACGAGAGGCTCGGGATTCTCGCTGTCGTAATTTTCGAGAACGACCTGTGCCTGCACGCCGTATGTAAGAAGGCTATTGTAGAGCTTCATTCTCTCAAAGTCCTTGCCGTCAACCTCGGTCATATCCTTGAAGCCCTCTCTGTAGAGCATAGTATAAAGATACTCAGCTACACTGTAATCGTGGGTATATTCGGGAGCGGTATCACCGGTATAAGCCACAGCATATGCAACGCGGGAAAGGTCCTTGGCAGGTACGCCGGTAGTAACGAATACGGGATATCTGGCAATCTCGTTGCCGCCTTCATCCTTTTGAATATAAAGGTTTTCTTCCTTCGTTGTGTCAAGGAGAGTTGCGGTTTTAATATTGGTGGGATCATCATTCCAATAATAATTTACCGTAACGGTATTTGCATCTGCAATTGGTACGTTAACTGCATAAGCAATAGCAACTCTGTCGCCGTAAACTATGTTTTGGGCTAAAATAGTCACTTCGCTCTCAGCCTCTGCTGCGGAAGCTGAGAATCCAACGGCAATGCCAAGAAGTGCCGCGGTTATCAGTGTAAGTACAACAATTTTTGTGAGTTTTTTTGCTTTCATTTTAATGTTATCCTTTCATAAATTAAAATTAAGTTTGTTGAAATAATAAAATTAAGCGTGCTAATTTTCGTCCCAACCACCTTCGCCGTCCATATTTTCACCCGACGTAGTAATGATATCGGTTTCATCAAAAGCAACTATTTCGACATCTGGACGAACGTAGTCTTTTTTTGCTTTTTTAATATTCATGACTGCTCCTTTCAACGCTTTTTTATTTACATTTATATTGTAGCACAGTTAAAATACCAAGCGTTAGGCTAAAATTTATGAATTTTTAGGCAAAAACGCAGTTTATTCATTTAATCTATTGACAAATAAATATTGATTTGCTTAAATGAATATGGTTTTGATTTGTATCAAAAAATGTATGGAGATAATGATGTGAGATGAAAGAAGATAATATATTTGTTGCTGTGATGATGGGAACTAACTCACAGGATGGGGTGGGTAAAAATATGACGGGAACACATTTTGATGTTGTGCCCGATCCTGCTAATCCTCAAAACAAAGTTCTGGAAATTAAAACTAAAAACACTAATTACAAAGCTGTTAGCTCTACGGTTATCGGAGCAGAGATTGAAAGCAAGAGCGCTACGACGTGCGAGTTGGAAACAAAAATTTTCTTCAGTGAAATGCCTTGGGTATTCAGTCCGTCTTATTTTGATTTGGTTTTTCATAGTGAGTCGGGTGCTAAACGATTATCAATTCAATTTGAGGCGCTGGAATACGGTGCTGACACTTCTAACAGAACGTTGGTTTTAAAGAAGGAAACGGGTGAACCGATAAATCAAATTTCTTTGGTTGCGGGGAAGTGGTACCGTATTAAATTCGAGTACTATCCCGCAAACGTTAACCTTGGAGAATCAAGGTTAAAGATATATGTTGGTGAAGATAATACACCTCCGACTCTTGTGGCGGACGTTGATTGTGTTGGGAAAAACGGCAGTATTTCCAAGGCAGTATTTCTTCATCACGCTTTTAAAATCAAGGGACAGATGTATCTTGACGATATTTCGTTTGCTATTACCGAAAAAAGATATACCGAAGATGGTGATTATCAAGAAATTCCAAAATCAATAAGACGAGTATATGATTTTGAAGACGGTATTCCTTCGAGCAAGAAATTTAATATACAAATGAAATTAAATAAGGATGAAAAAATCTTCTCCTTTGATCCGACAATAACCAGCACATCTGCCTCCTTGCTGAATTCGGGAGAATATTACAATATAATTCATATACTTGATGGAAAATGCGAGTTGAAATCTTCTGAAGAACGTTATGAGCTGTCCGGTGGACATATTGCCGTTATCACGCCCGGATGCTCACTTGCACTCACAACTGATAGTGAATATAAGCTTTTGTTAATTTCGGGGTCTTTTGAGGATCTGTTTTCTCTTGAGGGAATATCGGTTATTCAGGATAATATTTATGGAGAAGGTGGAAAGATTGCACAACTTATAAGCTATAACAGATTCAGTGATCCTAAATATCTAAGTGCTCTTTGCAACTCATACATCGTATTTATTCTTATGAATATGGACAAACCACCTCTCCAAAATACGACCGCCGTTGTATATAACATAATTGCAGAAATGGAGCATCGCTTTAGTGCACCTGACGTGACGGTTGGAAAAATTCTTGTGGAAAGCGGATACGCCGAAAACTATATACGTGCCAAATTCGGTGAGGTCACTGGAATGAGTCCGAACAAGTATTTCACCATGGTCAGAATGAAACACGCAAAGGCTCTGCTTTCACAGTATGGTGATACGATGAGTGTTGGACAAATCGCTGAAAAGTGCGGAATAATGGATTTAAACGCGTTCTCCAGAACATTCAGAAAGTACTACGGAATTTCTCCGACAAAATACAAGAATAAAAACAATAACAGTACAAAACACTTGCATTTGTAAATAAAAGTAGTCATATAGATAAAAAGGCTTCGTATGAAGCCTTTTTTATCTTTTAACATCAGGAGATTTGATTATTGGAATCTTTCCTTTCGGTATCGAAGCGGAGGCATCCGTAGGCCTTTTTGAATTTTCATACGTCACGCCGTTGATATAGTAAATGCATTCCCCTCTTGCCATATAGTAAATTTCGCAAAGATCGAGATAATGATGTTAATACATAGGCGTGGTGCTGCTTTTGACGTTGTTGTATCTGAATATTTTTGTGTCCATAATTTTCCCCCGAAGCTTATTGTTCAATTAGTTTAACATAAAATATCAAAAAAATTAAGATTTTTGGCAAAAAACGGCAGTAAAAATCAAAAAAATTAAGGTTAACCAACTTAATATAATATATAATGAATATGGAAATAATTTTTTTGTGAGGATGTTTCTTATGAATTTTGACAAAAAGCAGAGAACAGAAAGAGTAATTCAGTTTGGCGAGGGCGGATTTCTTCGCGGATTCGTAGATTGGATGCTCCAGAAGGTGAACGAAAAATCTGATTTTGACGGCAGCGTTGTAGTGGTTCAGCCCATCGAGCAGGGTATGTGCGATATGCTCACTGCACAAAACTGCGTTTACACTCATCTTATCAGAGGTGTTGAGGGAGTTGACACTACTGTTGTTGACGTAATTTCAAGATGCGTCAAGCCCTATGAGGATTTTGATGCATATCTTGCACTTGCAGAGCAACCCGAGATGCGTTTCGTTGTTTCTAATACAACAGAGTCGGGCATAGTTTTCTCGGCTGACGATAAAATTACCGATGCTCCTCCCAAAACTTTTCCTGCTAAGGTGACGCTTCTTCTTAAAAAGCGCTTTGACCTTGGCCTTAACGGCTTTATATTCCTTCCTTGCGAGCTTATTGACAGAAACGGTGACAATCTCAGAAAGTGTATTCTTCAGTATGCTGACCTTTGGAATCTTGGCGAAGACTTCAAGGCGTGGGTAGAGGAGAAGAACGTCTTTACCAATACTCTCGTTGACCGCATTAACACGGGCTATCCAAGAGGTGAGGACCTTGGTCTTGGATATGAGGACAATCTTGTTAACACCTCCGAGTTCTTCCATCTTTGGGTTATTGAAACTGAATACGACCTTGATAGTGAGCTTCCTTTCTCAAAGGCCGACCTTAACGTAATTATCACTCCCGACAAGCTTGAGATGTACCGTACAAGAAAGGTAAGAATTCTTAACGGCGCACACACCTCGCTCGTTCCTTACGCACTTCTCTCTGGTCTTGATACCGTTAAGAGCTGCATTGACGATCCTACAATGAACGAGCATCTTCGTAAGTGCATATTTGACGAGATAATTCCTACTCTTGATCTTCCAGAGGATGAGCTTCTCAGCTACGCAAACAGCGTTGTTGAAAGATTCAGCAATCCCTATATCAAGCATTATCTTTCTTCTATAGCACTCAATTCGGTTTCCAAGTTCAAGGTTAGAGTTTTGCCCTCGATTCTTGAATACATAAAGAGATATAACAAGATGCCCGAAACGCTTCTTTTTGCTTTCGCAAAGCTTCTTGATTTCTACAAAACCGATATGACTAACGACGATCCCGACGTTGTAGCATTTATGAAGTCGCATAACACCGCCGAGGTTCTTGCAAATGCATCGCTCTGGGGCCAGGACCTCTCACACCTTGCAGACGAGGTAGATAAATATGTTAATAAATAAGCTTGATAACGTTGATATAAATCTTGCTGACGGTCACAAGTATGCACTTCGTGATATAAAGTGCGGTGAGGATATAATCAAGTACGGAAATCCTATAGGACACGCGGTAGCTGACATAAAAAAGGGCGAGCACGTACATACTCATAACGTAAAGACTAATCTCTCGGGAAACCTTGAGTATTCCTATGAGCCAAAGTTTTACGATACACCCGCAGTTCCTACCGACCGTACGTTTATGGGCTACGTGCGTGAGAACGGCGACGTCGGTATCAGAAACGAGATATGGATTGTCAATACGGTTGGCTGCGTTAATAAAATTTCGCAGAAGCTCGCAGAGCTTACGGGTGCTAGATATTTTCCGCATCCCTTCGGTTGCTCACAGCTTGGCGATGACCAGACTATTACGCAGAAGGTGCTTCGCGGAATGGTAAATCACCCTAATGCCGCGGGCGTTCTCGTGCTCGGACTTGGTTGTGAGAATAACAATATCGACGTCTTTAAAAAGGTGCTTGGCGAGTATAATCCCAACAGGGTAAAGTTCCTCAACACCCAGGATGCTGACGATGATATTGCGGCTGGCGTTGAGCTTATCAACGAGCTCAAGGAGTATGCATCAAAATTCGAGCGCACTCCCGTGCCGGTATCCAGGCTTCGTATAGGACTTAAGTGCGGAGGAAGCGACGGATACAGCGGAATTACTGCAAATCCTCTTGTTGGCAGACTTTCCGACAAGGTTATTTCTCACGGTGGCAGCTGCGTGCTTACCGAAGTTCCTGAGATGTTCGGTGCAGAGCATCTTCTTATGCAGAGGTGCGAGAGCCCCGAGGTGTTTGAGAAAACCGTTAAGCTTATTAACGATTTCAAGGACTATTACACAAGGCACAACCAGGTAATATATGAGAATCCCTCGCCCGGAAACAAGAAGGGCGGTATCACAACTCTTGAAGAAAAGTCGCTTGGCTGCGTGCAGAAGGGCGGTCTTTCCAAGGTTGTTGACGTTCTTGATTACGGTGACGTGCTTACGAAGAACGGTCTTTCGCTTCTTAACGGCCCGGGAAATGACATAGTTGCTATAACCAACCTTATGGCAGCAGGTGTTCATATGATACTCTTTACGACCGGAAGAGGTACTCCTGTTGGCGCTCCTGTGCCTACCGTAAAGATTGCAACCAACCATTCGCTTGCAGAGCGTAAGTCGGGATGGATAGATTTTGACGCATCTCCTACTCTTGACGGTAATCCCTTGACTGACGAGCTCTTTGATTTTGTCGTCAGCGTAGCCGATGGCAAGGAAACCAAGAACGAAATCAATAATTATAGAGAAATTTCAATATTTAAGGACGGTGTAACGCTATGAGTTTTATTAACGATAACTTTATGCTAAAAAATGAGCCTGCGAAAAAGCTTTATTCAATGGTAAAGGACCTTCCCATAATCGACTATCATTGCCATCTTTCACCGAAGCAAATAGCAGAGAACTATCAGTTCAGAAACGCTTTTGACCTTTTCCTTGGCGGTGACCACTACAAGTGGCGTCAGATAAGAACCAACGGTGTGCCTGAGGAGTATATCACGGGTGATATGGACGAGTATGAGAAGTTTAAGATGTTTGCAAAAACTCTTCCGCTTCTTATCGGCAACCCCCTCTATCATTGGACACATCTTGAACTAAAGAGATATTTTGATATTGACGAGCCTCTTAACGAGGAGTCCTGCGAGAGAATCTGGAATAAGTGCAACGAGCTTCTTGCAAAGCCTGAGTACAGAGCAAAAGAGCTTATCAAACGCTCTAACGTTGAGATTATCTGTACCACCGATGATCCCATTGATACTCTTGAGTATCACGCGCAGCTTAAGGGCTTTTCTACCAAGGTTCTTCCGACCTTCCGTCCCGACAAGGCTGTGGAAATCGGCAAGGAGACCTTTGTGCCTTATATTGAGGCTGTCGGTGTTAAGTCCTACGACGAACTCGTAGCTTGGATAAAGGCGCGTATTGCATACTTCAACGATTATGGCTGCCGTCTTTCCGACCACGCGCTTGAGTACGTTCCCTTTGCGGAGGGTGACGCAAAGGCTGCCTTTGATAAGCGTATGGCAGGCGGTGAGCTTACAAAGATGGAAATTGATGCATTTAAGACTGCAATGCTCAAGGCTTGTGCAGAGGAGTACGTTAAGTTTGACTGGGCTATGCAGCTTCACATTGGCGCGCTTCGTAATAACAATAAGAAGATGTATGAAAAGCTTGGCCCTGATACGGGATATGATTCAATCAACGACCTTTGCATCGCAGAGGATCTCGGTGCATTTATGAATCATCTTGAGGTTGCAAATTGCCTTCCCAAGACCATTCTTTACACCCTTAACCCCAAGGATAACTACGTGCTTGGCACTATGCTCGGCTGCTTCCAGTCTGCTCCCACGCAGGGCAAGATTCAGTTCGGTTCAGGCTGGTGGTTCAACGACCAGAGAGACGGTATGGAAGGACAGATGCAGGCACTTGCAAATCTTGGTATGCTTGCTAACTTCGTTGGCATGCTTACTGACAGTCGCTCGTTCGTTTCATATCCTCGCCATGAGTACTTCAGACGCATACTTTGCAACCTCATCGGTAAGTGGGTTGCAGAGGGCGAATACCCCGAGGATTACAAGACTCTCGAGAAAATTGTCACCGGTATTTGCTACTACAACGCAAAGAGATATTTTAATTTTTGATAGATATTTTTAGGCAGAATAAATCCCCGAGAAAAATCTCGGGGATTTTTAAATAAAAGCAAAAAAACGCTTGACAAAACGAAAAGAGTGTGTTATAATACCATTCGCATGCGGGAGTGGCGGAATCGGCAGACGCGCACGTTTGAGGGGCGTGTATCTTTGATGTACGGGTTCAAGTCCCGTTTCCCGCACCAACAGAAAAGTGGCTAACCAACAGGTTGGCCACTTTTTTGTCGGGGGAAACGTGACAGACCTCAGGCAAGCCTTCGGTCTTCAGGCTAAAAACTCTTATTAAGAGTTTTCTAAACGCCTGACATTTCCCGCACCAAGAAAAAAGGTTGACCAAAGGTCGGCCTCTTTTTGTTTGGTATGGGGACGGGGTTTGAAGGGGAGCGGAAGTGAATAACAGTCCGGTGGACTGTTAGAGCCGCGACTGACCGACGAGCGTAGTTCGCGAGGAGAATCAAGAACACAAGGAAAATTCAGTTAAAAAACGTGAAAACAAAAAAAGTTAAAAAAATTGCAAAAACCTATTGATTTTATAGAAAATATGTGATATAATACATCGGTAATAAAAATAGGTGATCAGGTTGCAAAGCGAGAATTAACGGACCCTCTCAGCCGTTTTTTTGAGCGGAGCATGGATTGCGAAATTTTAAAGGAGAATGAAAATGGCTAATATTAAGTCCGCAAAGAAGCGTATTCTTGTTAACCGTACCAAGGCACTCCAGAACCAGATGGTTAAGAGCCAGCTCAAGACTGTTATTAAGAAGTTCAACGCTGCTGTTGAGGCAGGCGATAAGACCGCTGCTTCCGAGCTTTACAGACTTGCTGTTAAGAAGGTAGACCAGGCAGTTGCTCACGGCATCCTTCACAAGAACAACGCAGCTCACAAGAAGTCTGACTTCACTAAAAAATATAACACAATGGCATAAGCCAAGCAAGAAAGTCCGCCTAAACCCAGCGGACTTTTATTTTTTTCTTGACTAAATTACTAATATATGTTAAAATAATATAAGATAAAAGCACTTCCTGAAAGGAGGAAAAATATGAGTAATAGAAATTACGAGCATTTGAGTAAGGAGCTTACCGAGCGTATCAAATATGACACCGAACACGGCACGCGCCCTAATTTTGCAGCTGACGGCTCTAAGGCACTGCGCCGTGATATGTCATCTGATAGAGAATCTGTCTGGCGTCCTGCATATCTTCGTGATGCCGATAAGATTCTTCATAGCCCATATTACAACAGATATACCGATAAAACGCAGGTTTTCTCCTTCTATAAAAATGACGATATTACAAGACGTGCCTTGCACGTTCAGCTGGTTTCGCGTACCGCGCGTACTCTTGGCTCGGTTCTGGGACTCAACCTTGACCTGATTGAAGCGATTTCGCTCGGCCACGATATAGGCCACACACCTTTCGGTCATGCGGGCGAGAGATATTTGAGCGAGGTATACCATGCCGAAACGGGCAGGTTCTTCAATCATAACGTCCATAGTGTAAGAGTTCTTGACGGAATTTTTGAGCACAATATCACTCTTGATACGCTAGACGGAATTATAACTCACAACGGTGAGTTTGAGATGGAGGAATACCGTCCTGCAAGCCTCTCGGGCTTTGATGAGTTTGACAAGATGGTCGAGAGCTGCTACGTTGACGAATCCAACATTATCAAGATTATTCCGTCAACGCTTGAGGGCTGTGTTGTCAGGGTGTCTGATATTATAGCTTATCTTGGCAAGGACCGCCAGGACGCAAAGCGCGCTATGCTCGTCGAGTCGGATGACTCGCTTGGCGATGCAGGTATCGGTACTATAAACGCTGAAATAATGAACAACCTGATGGTTAACATTATAGAAAACAGCTACGGCAAGCCTTATATTAAGCTTGACGAGGAGCACTATCAGGGAATGAGAAACGCAAAGCGCGATAACTACGAGCAGATTTATAAGCGCGACCACGTTTCCAAAATTCTTGACGAAAGCGTTAAGCCGATGATGCAGAGGCTCTATTATCAGCTTCTTAACGACTTGAAGCAGGGCAAAAAGAGCTCTCCGATATATCAGCATCACGTGGACTTCGTAGTGGCAAACCATTATGCGCACAGCATGCCATATATGGAAACCGAGCCTAACCAGATAGTCGTTGATTATATTGCTTCAATGACTGACGATTATTGCACGGAGCTCTTCAAATTCCTGTTCCCGAACAGCAAGGATATTAAGTATCACGGATATTTTGAAACGCTCTAATTTTTAGCAATAACAGAGGATAAAGAAATGAAAAGAAATTTAGCTTTATTTTTCTTGACTTTGGCGCTCGTTTTGTCCTCATTTGCCATTACGTCTTGCTTCGGTCAGGGAAATAACAGCTCGAATTGCGTACACGTTGATAAAGATAACAACGAGAAATGCGATATTTGTAAAAAAACGGTCGTTGTAGTTATAGATTTTTATGCTCTAAACGATTTGCACGGCAAGTTCTGTGATACCGATACGCAGCCGGGTGTAGACGAGCTCGCATCATTCCTTAAGGGAAGAAAAGACGCCGATGACAACGTGGTTATTCTTTCCTCGGGCGATATGTGGCAGGGCGCGGCTGAATCTAATCTTACCAGAGGTATGATACTGACGGAATGGATGAACGAGATGGATTTCGTCTCCATGACTATTGGCAACCACGAGTACGATTGGGGCGATGATGCGATAAAGGCAAATGCCGCTGTTGCAGAATTCCCGTTTTTAGCAATAAATATTTATGATAAAACCACCGGCGAAAGAGTAGATTACTGTCAGCCCTCAACGCTCATTGAACGCGAGGGAATTAAAATTGGTATTATCGGTGCCGTTGGCGACTGTTATGACGATATTTCGGCAGAGATGGTGACTGACGTTGAATTCAAGGTCGGAAAAGAGCTTACATCGCTTGTAAAGGCGGAGTCGGAAAGGCTTCGGTCACTCGGTGCAGATTTAATAGTTTATTCTATTCACGACGGTTATAACAGAGGCAACAGCTCGGAAAATATAATTACCGAGTCCAAGCTCTCTGCTTATTACGACCTTTCGCTATCTGACGGATACGTAGACCTTTGCTTTGAGGCACATACGCACAAGGGATACGTTTATTACGATGCTTTCAAGGTTTATCACCTGCAGGGCGGGGGAGATAACTCGGGTATCTCGCACGCTGAAATTACCGTCAACCTTGTCACAGGTAAAAAAACTGTCAATGAAGCAGAGGTAATTAAGAGCTCTGCGTATTCTAAGTATGCAGACGACTCTGCAACCGAGGCTATTGAGGAAAAGTATTCCGACGTTGTTGCCAAGGCAAATGAGGTAGTTGGCACTGTGTCAAGTGCTCAGTCGAGTGATACCGTAGAGGACACGGTGGCAGAGCTTTATCTGCAGTCGGGACTTGAAAAATGGGGCGAAAAATACGATATAGTTCTTGGAGGCGGATTTATCAGAACGCGCTCGCCGTACGATTTAGCCGCCGGTCAGGTGAAATATTCGGACGTTCTTTCGCTTTTCCCGTTTGACAACAGACTTGTGCTTTGTACGCTTTCGGGCTCAAAGCTTAACAGCCAATTTATCGATTCGACCGATGAGGATTACCATATCGCATTGAGTGAATACGGTGAAAATCTCAGCGTAAACGCTGCTGCAAAATATTACGTAATAGTCGACACCTACACGGCATACTATGCACCAAACGGACTTACTATAGTCGAGTACTATGATGAGGGCGTGTTTGCCAGAGATCTTCTTTCTGAGGAGATAAAGCGCGGCAGATTTGACGCAAACATAGGAAATAACGATAATTCAGGTGACAATTCCGACTCTGACGAAAACATAGGCTCGGGTGATACTGCAGACTGTGCTCACAAGGATTATGACAACAATAATGAGTGCGACGTCTGCTTTGAATCTGTCGTCGTGGTTATTGATTTTTACGCAATTAACGATTTGCACGGCAAGTTTTGCGATGGCGATGCTCACCCCGGCGTTGACGAGCTTGCGACGTATTTGAAAACGATGAGGGACTTAGATGACAACTTCATTCTTCTCTCCTCGGGCGATATGTGGCAGGGCGCTGCGGAATCCAATCTTACCAGAGGTATGATAATTACCGATTGGATGAACGAGATGGATTTTGTCTCAATGACTATTGGCAACCACGAGTATGACTGGGGCTCTGATGCGATTAAAACGAACGATGCCGCTGCGGAATTCCCATTCCTTGCAATCAACATTTACGATAAATCCA
This sequence comes from Oscillospiraceae bacterium, assembly GCA_015063385.1. Lineage (GTDB taxonomy): Bacteria > Bacillota > Clostridia > Oscillospirales > CAG-272 > UBA1740. Next base: position 44,918 of record SVUG01000014.1, read on the forward strand.
CAGGTGAGCTCGTAGACTACTGTCAGCCTTCCGTCATTGTCGAGCGCGACGGTATTCAAATTGGTATTATCGGTGCGGTTGGTGATTGCTATTCTTCAATTTCCTCTGATATGGTCACTGACGTGGAATTTAAGGTCGGCGATGAGCTTACGGCACTGGTTAAGGCGGAGTCACAGAGACTCAGAGCACTCGGTGCAGATTTGATTGTTTATTCTATTCACGACGATTACGCAAAATACGACGAGTCACTTTCTGACGGATACGTTGATATTTGCTTTGAAGCACATACGCATCAAGGATACGTGTACTACGATTTATATTCCGTATGTCATATTCAGGGCGGCGGTGATAACTCGGGTATATCACACGTTGAGATAGTGGTCAACTTCGCCAACGGAAAAAAGACACTGAGCGCGGCAGAGGTTATTGACGATTCCGTGTATTCTCAGTATAGTGATGACCTTGCAACAGAAGAAATTGAGCAAAAGTACGCTGACGTTATCGCAAAGGCAAACGAAGTGCTCGGTACGGTGAGCACGTATATGTCGAGCGATAAGGTCGAGGATACGGTTGCCGAGCTTTATCTTAAGGTGGGACTTGAAAAGTGGAAGGACTATAATATTGTACTTGGCGGTGGATTTATCAGAACCAGGTCGCCAAACTCTATTCAGGCAGGAAAGGTCTGCTATGGCGATCTTCTCAACATTCTTCCGTTTGATAATAGACTCGTTCTTTGCTCGGTTAATGGATATAACCTTAAGAACAAATTCATTGAAACTACAAATGGAGACTATCACGTTGCACTTAGCGATTACGGAAGCACTCTAACCGTTGAATCATATTCTACGTATTACGTAATAGTAGATACCTTTACGGCATATTATACCTCAAACGGATTGACAATCGTTGATTGGTATGACGACGGTATATATGCGCGCGATTTGCTTGCCAATGAGATTAAGTCCGGCAAGTTTGATAACGGTACTACCGGTGGAGGCACGGCAACAAACGTGCAGAGCAGTGCAAGTAATCCGATTACTGATATTTCGATTCTTTTGAATATTGGCAGCTCGCTTGCAGCAGATGAGCAAACCACTCAAAAATACTATGTTAAGGGAAAGGTCGACTCCACTCCTAACGCTACCTATGGCAATCTTATGCTGGTTGACTCAAGCGGAAATGAAATATACGTTTTCGGTATTACCGACTATGCTTCATTGAGTACTAAACCCTTAAAGGGCGATACTATTGTGGTGTATGCACCTGTTCTGAATTATGGTGGCACGAAGATAGAGCTATATTATGCCAGCTTAATAGAAATTGTATAATTAAACTAAAGCGGTTGCATTTTAGCAACCGCTTTTTATGTAAAAGAAATCCACGCGATAGTCGCGTGGTTCAGTGTAGGTTAACCGATGAAAAGAATCCTCCGTTTGTGATATAATTAGAATTGACCTGCCAGTCGAAACTAAAAAACACAAACGG
>SVUG01000015.1 GCA_015063385.1 Oscillospiraceae bacterium
ATGCGAGTGTAGTTCAATGGTAGAATTCCAGCCTTCCAAGCTGGTCGCGTGGGTTCGATTCCCATCACTCGCTCCAAAATGCGCCCTTAGCTCAGTGGATAGAGTGCCCGGCTACGAACCGGTAGGTCGAAGGTTCGAATCCTCCAGGGCGCGCCACAAAGAGAGAGACATCCCTTGCGGATGTCTCTCTCTTTGTCTTGTGGTGCGTCCTGACCGGATACGAGCCTTGCACTTGCCCGCAAGTGCGAAGGTTCGCATACCCCACACGGAGATCGAAAAGCTTGCTTTTCAGGCGTAGTGGGTGGGTATCTTCACAACGTGAATACCCTCCGGATCTTCTCCCATCTTAAATATATCAACCAATTTGCCATATTAAAAGCGGATATCTCTTTTTCAGAGATATCCGCTTCCTTTTTTACTTTACAACTATGTTAATAATCTTGCCGGGAACGACAATTTCCTTAACTATCGTCTTACCCTCGATTGCCTGGGCAATCTTCTCGTCGGACTTGACTATCTCAAGGATTTCGTCCTTGCTTGCATTCTTGGCAATATTGAGCACGTTTCTGACCTTGCCGTTTACCTGAATGGGCATCTCGATAACGTCGCTTGCACACTTTGCCTCGTCATATTTTGGCCAGGACTCGTAAGCGATAGACTCGGAGTGACCAAGCACCTGCCAGATTTCCTCGCCAACGTGAGGAGTAATGCATGACATCATCTTAATGAAGCCCTCAGCAAACTCTCTGGGACAAGTGCCACACTTATAAACCTCGTTGATGAATACCATCATCTGTGCAATAGCGGTATTGAATCCGAGAGTCTCAAAGTCGCCTGTCACCTTCTTAACAGTCTGGTGATAGAGCCTTGTCAGCTTGCCGTCATCGGTCTCTGTAATATTAGTAGGCTCGGTAAAGAAGTTCCATACACGGTTAATAAACTTTCTCGCGCCTGCAACAGCGGTGGAGCTCCAGGGCTTTGAAACCTCAAGCGGACCCATAAACATCTCGTAAAGGCGAAGCGTATCCGCACCGTACTCACGAACGATGTCGCTGGGATTTACAACGAACTCGGGGAAACGCTTACCCATCTTGATACCGTTCTCACCGAGAATCATACCCTGGTGAACGAGCTTTTTGAAGGGCTCTTTTACGGGAGAGATACCGTTATCGTAGAGGAATCTGTTCCAGATTCTCGCATACATAAGGTGACCTACAGCGTGCTCAGGACCACCGACGTAAAGGTCGACGGGAAGCCAATGCTCAAGGAGCTTGGGGTCGCAAAGAGCTTTGTCGTTGTTCGGGTCAATATATCGCATAAAGTACCAGGAGGAGCCTGCCGAGCCGGGCATCGTAGAGGTCTCGCGGATACCCTTTATGCCGTTTTTATCATAATGCTTCCACTCGGTAGCATTCTCAAGAGGTGCTTTGCCGTTCTTGCCCTTGTAATCCTCAAGCTCGGGAAGAATAAGAGGAAGCTCCTCGTCGGGAAGAAATACGGTTTCGCCGTCCTCGGTGTAAACGCAAGGAACCGGCTCACCCCAATAGCGCTGACGTGCGAAAATCCATTCGCGGAAGTGATAGTTAACCTTTCTTCTGGCTACGCCCGCCGCCTCAAGCTTAAGAGTTATAGCCTCCTTCGCCTCCTCAACGGTGAGTCCGCTGAATTCCTCGGAATTTATGAGCTTGCAGCCCTTACCGAGATAATCCTGCTTCTCGAATGCGCACTCGGAGACGTCGCGTCCCTCAATAACCTGAATCATGGGAATGCCGTGTGCTACGGCATACTCAAAGTCACGCTGATCGTGGCTGGGAACTGCCATAACCGCACCCGTACCGTAGTTGGCAAGAACGAAATCACCGATAAATACAGGAACCTCCTTGCCGTTTACGGGGTTAATAGCGTAAACTCCCTTGAGAGGACAGCCGGTCTTGGTCTTATTAAGCTCGGTTCTGTCCATATCGCTCTTTTTAAGTGTCTCGGCAATATAAGCCTGCACCTCGTCCTTGTTCTCTACTCTGTCAAGAAGCGACTGAGTAATCTTTCCGTCGGGAGCAAGAACCATAAAGGTGATACCGTATATAGTCTCAATACAGGTGGTGTATATAGAGAAATTACCGCCGCCGACAAGAGAGAAATCAACCTCAACGCCGGTAGATTTGCCTATCCAGTTGCGCTGAATCTCCTTGGTGGATTCGGGCCAATCAATCTCGTTCAAGCCATCGAGAAGCTTCTCTGCAAATGCAGGCTGATCAATAACCCACTGCATCATCATGCGCTTCTCTACTGGATAACCGCCGCGCTCCGACTTGCCGTCTATAACCTCATCGTTGGAAAGAACCGTACCGAGCGCCTCACACCAGTTTACAGGCATCTCAATGCGCTTTGCATAGCCCGCCTCGTAAAGTCTCTTGAAAATCCACTGTGTCCACTTGTAGAACGAGGGGTCGGAGGTTGCAATCACCTTGGACCAGTCGTAATCAAAGCCAAGCTCGCGAAGCTGCGCGGAGAAGGTCTTAATGTTCTCCTGAGTAAAGCCGTTGGGGTGATTACCCGTGCTTACGGCATACTGCTCTGCAGGCAGACCAAATGAATCGTATCCCATGGGATGAAGAACGTTGTAGCCCTGCATACGCTTCATACGCGACATAATATCGGTCGCAGTATATCCCTCGGGATGTCCTGCGTGAAGTCCTACGCCGGAGGGATACGGGAACATATCCAAGACGTAATACTTCGGCTTTGAGAAATCCCAAACGTCAGTCTTGAAGGTTTCGTTCTCTGCCCAATATTTTTGCCACTTGGCTTCAATATTTGAGTGTTCGTAATTCATTGTCTATGTCCTCAATTCTTTTTAATATCAAATTTTTCATCGACCTCTGCCACAAGGTCGCTGATGTCTACAGCGCTATCCTCGGGCAGATGCTTGTCGAGATGATAAAACTCGCGGGACGCCCTGTCAAAAACGTTAACAATAACGTCACCAAAATCAACGAGAAGCCAAGCGTTGCCGCTTCTTCCCTCAATGCGAAGCGGACGTCTGCCCTTTTTCTCCATGGCATCCGCTACGTCGTCAGCAAGTGAAGCCACCTGCGTTGAGGAGCGGCCTGTTGCATTAACATAATAATCGGTCACGCTCGTTTTTTCTCTTACGTCAAAAAGTCTGACGTCAACAGCTTTTTTTTCGAGAAGAAGCTTTACCGACTCTCTGGCAAGCGCGCCGGATTCAGCATCCTTAAGCTCGTTAGTAATAATTTCTTCCATTTTATTCTCCATTTACCGTGAGGTGAGATAATATATATTCTCTCGCCTCTTTTGTACGCTCATTTAATATTCTGCCTTGAAATAAAAGCTTGTTTATGGTATTTTCAAGCGATTTCAAGGTAGCCCTGTGAAGTGCCGACAGCCTTCCAAAATCGTTTGTCGCCGTTTCTAGCCCTGAGAAAAGCATTTCTCTGACCTCCACACAGGCAGGATAAGTCCTGCCATCCTCGACGTAATCTGCAATATAAATGACCTCGTCAAAAAGCGACATTCCCGCCGCGGCGGTCGTGTGATTTTTGAGTGAGGAAAGCAGGTTGTCGCTTGCAAATTCAGGATAATCCCACTTTACCGCATACGGTGCTGTGAGTGAATGAAGTATTTCTCTACTCTGAATCTGCTCGTCCGTCAAGGTGACGCCTTGCGAATGTGCAAGCGCAAAATGCTCCTCCAAGGTATACTCCTTGGTAATATCGTGAAGCAACGCTGCGGCTGAAAGCTCACTTGCGTCGAGTGACGGAAAATACTGTGCAATTCTTTTAGCCGCGCGCTCAACACCAAGAGTATGTGAAAACCGCTTTTCAGAAAGCCGGCTTTTCACACTCTGCCTTAAATTTTCTAACTGTTTTTCACTAAATTTCACAAAAACGCTCCAATCAAGCGCTTATATTTCAATGCGCTTCTTTTTGGTGGATTCCTTGTAAAGCACGAATTTCGAGCCAACACAGGAAACGACGTCGCATCCGATTGCCTCGGCAATCTCGTTTGCCGCCTCCTTTGCGGTATAACCGCTGTTATCAAGCACGCGCGCCTTGATAAGCTCACGCGCTTCAAGTGCATTATAAATCTGATTACAGGTTTCCTCGCTGATACCGCCCTTTCCTATCTGAAAAATGGTATCAAGATTCTGCGAAAGTGAGCGAAGAGTCGCTCTCTGTTTACTAGTAAGCATATATTTATCCTATAATTTTATTCAAAAAGTGCAGATGCGAATTCTGCGGAATTAAAGGTCTTCATATCGTCAATTTGCTCACCCACACCAATAAACTTAACCGGTATGCCAAGCTCCTTGCGGATAGAAATTACGATACCGCCCTTTGCCGTGCCGTCGAGCTTCGTGAGAACGAGTCCGGTAATCTTGGACGCTTCCTTGAACTCCTTCGCCTGATAAACGGCGTTTTGTCCGGTAGTAGCGTCAAGAACGAGTAGCGTCTCCTTTGCCGCATCAGGAAGCTCACGCGCGATTACTCTGTCAATCTTGGCAAGCTCATCCATAAGATTCTTCTTATTGTGAAGTCTTCCTGCGGTATCAACTATCAAAACGTCTGCACCGCGGCTCTTTACTGCATTTATAGCGTCAAACACGACCGACGCAGGATCAGCGCCTGCCGCCTGCTTAATAATATCAACACCTGCTCTCTCGCACCAAACGGTAAGCTGCTCTGCCGCTGCCGCGCGGAAGGTATCCGCTGCAGCAACCACAACCTTCTTGCCCCGGGACTTAAGCTCCGCTGACATCTTACCGATAGAGGTGGTCTTACCAACGCCGTTTACACCGATAACCAGAATTACCGCAGGCTTTGTGGAAAGATTAAGAGGCTCGTGCTCGCCTATCATAGAGCGGAGTATTCTAAAGAGCTCGCTCTTTACCTCGCTTGGCTCCTTGATTCTCTTCTCTTTTACAGTGTCGCGAAGCTCGTCGAGAATTTCCTCGGTGGTGTTAACGCCGATGTCAGCGGAAATAAGCAGCTCCTCAAGCTCGTCAAAAAGGTCCTCATCAACCTTGACGAAGCTCTTTAAAAGATTATCAACCTTCTCAACGATAGCACTTTTAGTTTTGAATAATCCTTGCTTTAATTTGTCAAAGAACCCCATCGAGCAGCTCCTTTTCCTTTCCTTCAATTTCATTTACGTTAAGCTCAATAGCCTGCGAAATACCTCTCTGAGGCATCGTTATACCATAGAGTCTGTCACCAATCTCCATAGTACCGCGGCGGTGAGTGATAAGTATAAACTGCGTGCCGTCATCAAACTTCTTGATGTACTCGCCAAAGCGGTAAACATTGACCTCGTCAAGCGCCGCCTCAATCTCGTCAAGAATACAGAACGGCGTCGGATTTACCTTGAGTATTGCAAACAGAAGCGCAATAGCAACGAAGGACTGTTCACCACCCGAAAGAAGCGAGAGGCTCTTGATAATCTTGCCGGGAGGTGCCGCCTTAATCTCTATGCCAGACGTAAGCACGTCCTCAGGCTCGGTAAGAGAAAGCTCTGCATTACCGCCGCCAAACAGCTCACGGAAGGTGATACCGAAGTTCTTGTTTATCGCCTCAAATGCATCGACGAAGCTCGTACGCATCTCAACCTCAAGACGCTCAATAATTCCCGTCAGCTCGTTATACGAAGCGGTAAGGTCGTTGAACTGTGTGCTGAGTGAATCGTATCTCGCCTTAACCTCGGCAAACTCCTCGATAGCACCGGGGTTATATCCTCCGAGTGCGCGAAGTCTGGACTTGCAGGAGGACTGAATATGTGCAACCTCGTCGCGATTTTCCGCAGTGACTGCAGGATAGCCGAAGCCTATCGCATCCTCGTAGGTAATTTCATAGTCGTCCCAAAGCTGCGAGCCGAGCTTGTCCTGTCTTTCGGTCAGCTGATTCAAGCGGTTTTCATTCCTTATCATAGCCTCGTAGCAGACCTGACGGCTGGCATTCTTGTCCTTAAGCTTGAGGCGGATATTTGCAATCTCGCGCTCGAACTCATCGTTGCCTGCTTCGACCTCTATTCGTTTCTGCCTTAAATTTTCCAGCTCTTTATTAAGATTTTCACATTCCTCGGCATTTTCAACACGGAGAGCATCAATGCCCGAGCGCTTATTCTTAAGCTCATCAATACGCGCCGATTGTGCCGCGCGGTCGTCCTTAAGCTCACTGATGCGGCCGTCAAGCGAGGAAATCATTTCCTCTACGTTCTCAACGTCGCGCTTCTTCTCTGCCGCCCTTACGTTAAGGTCTCCGAGCTTCTGATTTATCTCATCACGCTTCTCGTCAAGGACGCCCATCTCCTCGCTTACGCGAATTCTGAACGCCTTGAGCGCCTCGATTCGCTCCAGGTTTGCATTATACTCGCCCGAAAGCGATATAAGCTCCTCGTCAGCTCTCGTCTGCTGACCGACGAGACCGGAATAATCAGCCTTTAATTTCTCTATAATTTCAAGATTTGCGTTATACTTAGCCTCGGCATTGTCAAGGGCTGCAAACTGCGAGCGAGAAAGCGTCAAAAGAAGCTCCTTTTCCTGCTCTGCATCGCGGCCTTGGTCCTTTGCCTCGGTAATTTCCTTTTCTATAAGGGAAAGCTCGTTTTCGATTTCCTTAATATTGGCGGCAAGCTTTTCTGCTTTTTCTTTAAGCTCTGCTATGGTACTAAGGCGTGAGAGAATACCGCTGTCGCGCTTTGCGCTACCGCCGGTGAAAGCACCGCCCGCGTTAATAACCTGACCGTCAAGTGTGACGATTTTCACCTTATATTTCAGGCGCTTAGCCGCTTCGGAGGCGTTTTCAATATTATCAAAAACAACCGTACGAAGAAGCAGCCACTCTATAATCGAGCGATACGCCTTATCCGAAGAAACGAGAGTATCTGCTCTGCCGACGTAGCCGGTCATTTTTGCGCTATCGCGGATTTCGTCGGTTTCACTTGCAGACCTGATAGCCGAAATCGGATAGAAGGTTGCACGTCCTGCGTTAGCACTCTTGAGCGCGTAGATTGCCGCCTTGGCGGTTTCCTCGCTCTCAACGACGATATTCTGCAGGCTTGCACCGAGTGCCGTCTCAATAGCGGTTATGTATTTTTTATCAATGCTTATAAGCGAGGAAAGCGGGCCGTATATCTGTCCCTTACCCGAAATTTTGCCGTCCTTGTATGCGCGCATTACGTATTTAATGCTCTCGGCATAGCCCTCGAAATGATCATTCATTCGCTGGAGCATCTCCGCACGCTCGGTGGCAGTATTGCGTTCAACTCTCGCCTCTCCGAGCGACTGCGCAAGTCTCTCGCGCTTCTCGGTAAGCGAGGACAGCTTTTCCTCAGCCTCGGCAATTATCGCATCCTTTTCGGCAATACTTGCTTTAAAGCCTGCTGCCGCCTTGTCACAGCGTTCAGCCTCCGCTTTAAGAATGATGCCGTCTGCTTCATATTTTGCAATCTCCGACTCGATGTCATGCGATTTCGTGCCGTCGCTCACTTTAGAGCTCTTAAGCACGCCAATTCTGACGTTAAGGCTTCCGAGATTTCCCTCCTCGACGGTAAGCTCGTCGAGAGCCTCCTCAAGCTGGCGCTTTGCCTCGGTTATCCTTGCAATAAGATTCTGCTCCTCGGAAAGAAGCTCAAGCCTTACGTCCATAATAGACTTATACTCGGCCTCAAGCTGCTCTTTACGGGCAAGATACTCGCTTTTCGTCTTCTCAAGCGAAGCACTACCTGCATCAAGCTGGGAAATTCTTATATTGCAAGCCTCGATAAGCTCTGCGGAGTGCGCAAAATCAGATTCTGCCACGCGAAGTGCGTTATCAAGCTGATGCATACGGTCCGTGGTAAGTCTGATGCTCTCAAGAAGCTGCTCGGAAACTGCCTTATTGCTCTGCGCTTTGTTGTAGAGCGTTTCGTTCTGCGCCTCGAGGTCAGAGATAACCTGGTCAACTATCTCAAGGTCGCGGTGTGAGAGCTTCAAAACGTTTTCAGCCTCTGCTATATCCTCGCGAATCTTCTTGGTGTCAAAGAGCCAAAGAGATACGTCGGCTCTCTTTTTTTCCTCGTAGAGCGCAAGACCTTTTTTCGCCTTTTCAGCCTCTTTCTCAAGAGGTCCAACGCGGTTTTCGAGCTCGGTAAGAATATCTCTGACACGGTCGAGGTTATCCTGCGTAGCCTTGAGCTTACGCTCCGACTCCTCTTTTCTGTGGCGGTACTTGGAAATGCCCGCCGCCTCCTCAAAGATGTTTCTTCTCTCGTCGCTCTTTTTAGAAATAATCTCGGCTATTTTGCCCTGACCGATAATGGAATATCCCTCACGGCCGACACCCGTGTTCATAAACAGCTCGTAGATGTCACGAAGTCTCCTCGGCTGACGGTTAATGAGATATTCACTCTCACCCGTACGGTAATAGCGTCTTGTGACTACGACCTCGTCAAACTCCGAGTCAAGACGGTGATTCGGGTCAGAGTTATCAAAGGTGACCGACACCTCCGCAAAGCCCATAGGGCGACGGTCGTCAGTACCGCCGAAGATAACGTCCTCCATCTTCGTGCCTCGGATATTACGGCTGGAAAGCTCACCGAGAACCCAACGCATAGCGTCGGAAATATTGGATTTACCGCTTCCATTAGGTCCGACGATTACGGTAGCACCGCGCTCAAAGGAAAGAACCGTACGGTTCGGGAAGGATTTAAATCCGTGAAGTTCGAGTGATTTTAAGTACATTTATTTTCTCCAAATTTAATTATCAGATAAGCGGTTTACTTTAACAAGCACATCTCGTCCGAGTAAATCCGCCGATTCTTTAAAGCAGAGCTTTAGACTCGGGTACTCCTCCGACAAGCGTAGCTTGTTGATTTTTTTCTGTCCCACGGCCTTTGAAAGTGAACCACGCGAGACGAGAATATCTATAGCACTATCACCTGACACGTCAGTGTCAGTGAGTAATTTTCTTATTTTTCTGTAGTATAGCTCGTTTTCTATAAGCTCTCCGAGCGACGGGTGATTCGGGCCTGCGTAGTAGGTATCCTCGGACGAAAGATTTTCATTTGCCGCAAGGCCTATTCTTATAACGTCAACACCCGCTTCGTCGAATATTTCAAGCACGTTTGCCGAGCGCGAAATCGCCTCACTAATCGAAAGAGGAGTATACTCCCCCTGCTCTGCCATATCGCAAAGCTCGGTCTGTCTGAATACCACCGTAGGATATATTCTTGCAGCACTAGCACCCGAGGAAACGATGAAATTAGCCGTTAGAGTCTCGGAAGCCGCATCAGCCCCGGGAAGTCCTATCATCATCTGCCCGACGAGCGAGAATCCGGAGTCTACAATCATTTTACAGGCGCGCTTTTCGGCGCTGAAATCGTGACCGCGTTTAGTCAAGGAAAGCACCTTATCCGACGCGCTCTGAAGCCCGAGCTCAACGGTTTTCACACCGTATTTCTTGAGAATAGCGAGTATTTCCTCGTCAATATAATCAGGTCTCGTAGAGCATCTGATAGACTTCACAGCACCGCAAAGGACGTACTCATATGCCGTTTTTAGAAGCGAGCACATAAGCTCGCGGTCAATGCCCGTGAAAGAGCCTCCAAAAAAGGCAATCTCAACCTCGGCGTCCGACTCAACCGTAGCAAGCGCTTCGTCAATTATCGTCCTTACACGTCCTAAGTCGAACTCCGTGACTCCCGAAATGGTGCGCTGATTGCAAAAAACGCATTGGTTTGGGCATCCGAGGTGCGGAATAAATATTGGAATATTGACGTGACGGCTCATACTACGACTCCAAAGAGCTGCAGCGCCATTCTTGCCGCCTGCATCTCGGCATCCTTTTTAGTTTGTGCAGAGCCGCGGCCGACGACGTTATTGTTAATCAACGCCTCAACGGTAAATAACTTGTTATGCTCAGGGCCGTCCTCGGATACCACTCTGTATTCAAGAAGCGAGCTACCCTCCTGCTCTGCAAGCTGCTGCAGCATCGTCTTGTAATCCGTACGCTGATTTTCAGCAGCCTCTATCTCGTCGGCAAAGAGCGAAAGTATAACGCTTTTATAGCCTTCCTCCCCCTTTGCCAGTGAGTCGAGGTAAACAGCGCCAATGAGTGCCTCAAGTGCATCAGCCAGAACTTTAGGTCTGTGACGCAAATCCGCGCTCTCCTCACCGTTGCCTAGATTCAGATAACTGCCTATATCAAGCGTATTCGCAATTCGTGCAAGTGTTTTTTCACATACAAGCCGCTGACGCATTTTAGTCAACGCGCCCTCCCTGTATTTAGAAAAGCTTGAATAAAGATGCTCTGAAATTACTATTTCGAGCACCGCGTCTCCGAGGAACTCAAGGCGCTCGTTAGAGCTTGCCTTTATTCCTCGCTTACGCATTTCATTGGTATATGAGGAGTGAGTCAAGGCGGTCTCAAGATACGTAAGGTCGGCAAAGCCGTAGCCGATTTTTGTTGCAAGCTCTATAGCTTCCTTACCAAGTGCCATTGCCCTATTCTCCTCTCTGCCTAAAATTATGTATCAAAAATTAGATATGTCCGTATGTTTTCTCTGCATCTGCGAGGAGCTTTTTCTCATCGTAATCCTCTGCAAAGATTTCAATTTCATTGTTTACACCCGACTCGACGAAGAATATTGCCTGTCTAACGGCGTTCTTAATAGCCTTACCGTCTGACGAGCCGTGAGCCTTTATAACCGGCTTGGAGATGCCAAGCAGGGGCGCACCGCCGTGCTCCGCCGCGTCAAAGCGCTGCTTCATTTCTACGATTTTATCCTTCATAGTGAGTGTGGAAACCTTGGTGACAAAATTGGTCGTGAGAACGTCCTTAAGAGTGCCCATAAGGAATTTGCCCATACCCTCGACAGCCTTGAGGAATATATTACCCGAGAAGCCGTCAGCCACCAAAACGTCACACGCGTCAAACGGAACCTCCTTGGCTTCAACGTTTCCAACGAAGTTAAGACCGCTCTCCGCGAGCATCTGGTAGGATTCTATCTGCAAGGGATTTCCCTTGTTATATTCAGCTCCGTTATTAAGCTGACCGATTCTTGGACGGTCGATGCCGTATATCTTTTCCATATACTTTGCGCCCATAAACGCAAACTGACAGATATTATCGGAGGTGACGGTAAGATTTGCGCCCGAGTCCATAAGAAGAACGGGACCGCTGAGAGGAAGAATTGATGCTATTGCCGCACGGTTAATTCCTCTGATACGTCTTACGACGATAGTCGCGCCCGTAATAAGCGCACCTGTATTACCCGCGCTTACAAATGCATCAACCTCACCCTTGGAAAGACACTTGAGTCCAACGCTCATTGAGGAGTCCTTCTTCTCTCTGACGACAGACAGAGGGCTGTCCTCCATAGTTATAGTAGAGTCGGCGTGAATTATTTCCACACCTGCAAGGCTGATTTCGTTTTTAACAGCAACGTCGGATATAATATTCTCGTCACCGACAAGAACAATAGTGTGCTCCTTAAACTCCTTAAGTGCCATTTCAGCACCGCGAAGTATTTCAAGGGGGGCGTTGTCACCGCTCATTGCATCTATAAGTATTCTCATACGCTTTTGGCGAAAATATCGAAATTCTTGATTATCTCAAGCGAGCGTACTGCATACGCCTCATTTCGACATTTCTTTCCTCCTTTAATTTTTTTATCAAAAGGTGCTATTATTCCAAAATTTGCGTTCATCGGCTGGAACGAGGATGAAACTCCACCCTCACTGACGTAGTGTGCAAGCGCGCCGATTTCCGTTTCACGCGGAAAGACAATCGGCTCTCCGTCAAGCGCGAGCATAGCCGCGTTAACACCTGCAACAAGTCCCGACGACGTTGACTCGACGTATCCCTCAACACCGGTCATTTGTCCGGCAAAGAAGATTCTGCCCTGATTTTTCACTGAATAAGTTGAGGTTAAGAATCCGGGAGAGTTAATATAAGTGTTTCTGTGCATCACACCGTAGCGGAAAAATTCAGCGTTTTCAAGGCCCGGAATCAAGCCAAACACACGCTTCTGCTCTGAGAAAGTCAGGTGAGTCTGGAAGCCGACGATGTTATACATCGTGCCCTCCTTGTTTTCACGGCGAAGCTGAACGGTTGCAAAGGCGTCCTCGCCCGTAGACGGAAGCGGCAGACCGACAGGCTTCATAGGACCAAAGCGAAGAGTGTCATAACCGCGTGATGCCATAACCTCAACGGGCATACAGCCCTCAAATACCGTCAAATCCTCCTGCAGCTCCTTGTCAAACGCCTTAAGAGGCGCTGTTTTAGCTGATATAAGCGCATTATAAAAGACGTCGTACTGCTCCTTTGTCATCGGACAGTTGAGATAGTCCTCGGGTGCGCCCTTGCCATATCTTGACGCGAAAAATGCAACCTCGGTATTCACGGTTGAAAAATCCACGATAGGTGCTGCGGCATCAAAGAAATGAAGCTCGCTACCACCCGTAAGCGCGGATATTTTTTTTGCAAACGCCTCCGAGGTCAAGGGACCTGTGGCGATAACCACGATTCCCTCGGGAATCTCAGTCACCTCACCCTCTATAACGGTTATATTCGGGTGATTTTTTATCTTTTCGGTGATATAATCGCTGAACTCGTCGCGATTAACCGCCAGCGCCGAGCCGGCAGGCACCTCCGTAGCATAGGCGGCTTCCATAATGAGAGAACCAAGAGATTTAAGCTCCTCCTTAAGAAGCCCCACTGCGTTATTCAACTGATTTGAGCGCAAGGAATTTGAGCAAACGAGCTCTGCAAAGCCAGCCCTATGATGTGCAGGCGAGAACTTGTGCGGCTTCATCTCGTAAAGCTCAACGTTTACGCCAAGCCTTGCCGCACTCCACGCCGCCTCACAGCCTGCAAGGCCTGCGCCGATTACCTTTACAGTCTGCATCATTCTATTACCGTCATTTCTTCGTCGCGCTTATACGAGCAGGATTTTTCCTTACAGATAACGCTCTTACGGCTCTTGCGATAATAAAGCATAGCACCGCAGTCGGGACACTTCTCGGGGAGCGGCATATCCCAGGAAGAATAATCGCATTCGGGATACCTCTCGCAGCTATAGAAAAGCATTCTGCCCTTGCCGTGTCTTGCAACGACCTTTGAAGAGCATTTCGGACAAGCAACACCCGTATCGGATACCTTCTGCTTTGTAAAGGTGCAGCTCGGGAAATTAGCGCAGGCGTAGAACGTGCCGTATCTGCCGTTTCTGACCACCATATCACCACCGCATATCTCGCACTTGAAATCTGCGTATATCGGTGCAGGCGCTGAATTCTCTGCTACGTTGCCGTTTTTATCAATAGCCTTAGTGCTCTTGCACTCGGGATAGTTCGGGCAAGCAAGGAATTTGCCGAATCTGCCGTTTTTATATACCATTTTAGCGCCGCACTTATCACAGATAACGTCGCTTTCTTCAGCAGGTATAACAACCTCGGTCTTCTTATCAATCGAAAGAGCTGCCTCAAGGTCACGCTCAAATTTCTCATAAAACTCAGAGAGAACGCCGACTATCGTGTTTTCACTCTGCTCTATTGAGTCGAGCTTATCCTCCATCGAAGCGGTAAACTCGTAGTCTACAATCTCCGGGAAATGCTCCTTCATAAACTTCGTGGTTATCTCACCCAAAGGAGTCGCAACGAGCGACTTGCCGTCACGTTTTACGTACTCGCGCGAGATAATGATTGAAATAATCGGAGCGTAGGTTGAGGGACGGCCGATGCCGTTCTCCTCCAGGAATTTAATAAGTGAGGCCTCGGTGTATCTTGCAGGCGGCTCGGTAAAGTGCTGCTGCTTTCTGATTGACACGACCTTAAGCGTCTGATTTTTCTTAATATTCGGGAGTCTTACAAGATTTATCTCGTCTCCCTCCGTGTCGGCAATCTTTTCATCGGAATTGTCGTATATCGTAAGGTATCCCTTGGATTTTACAACGTATCCGCCCATCTTAAAGGTATATCCGGAGTTCTCAAGCGTTGCCGAAACTGTGTCAAGCTCTGCAGCCTCCATCTGACTCGCTATAAAGCGTTCCCAGATAAGCTTGTAGAGTCTGTACTGCTCGCTTGTGAGCATCTTGCGCACGAGTCTTGGGTGCAGTGAAACGCTCGAAGGGCGAATTGCCTCGTGCGCATCCTGCGATGCTGCGGCACTCTTATAGCTTCTTTTGGTCTTAGGAAGAAGCTCTTCGCCGTAGTTCTCGATTATATATTCTCTGGCCGCATCCTGTGCCACGGTTGAAACTCTCGTCGAGTCGGTACGCATATAGGTGATAAGACCCTGAACACCGCCGTACTGTGCACCGAGGTTCAAGCCGTCGTAAAGCTCCTGTGCAACCTTCATAATTCTCTGCGACTGGAAGCCAAGCTGCTTTGACGCCTCCTGCTGAAGCGTAGAGGTCGTAAACGGCGGAGCCGGCTGCTTATATTTTACAGCGTGCTTAACGTAGCTTACCTTGAATTCACCGCTGCTTATTTTGGCTTCTACCGCCTCTGCCTCCTCCTTTGAGGAAAGCTTCTGCTTACCCTTGCCGCTGCCAAAGAATCTCGCCTCAACGTTTTCTCCGTCCTCAGTAGCAAGAGTTGCCTCAACGGTCCAGTATTCCTGCGGAACGAACGCGCGAATTTCTTCCTCACGCTCGGTGACGATTCTCGTAGCAACAGACTGAACTCTGCCGCCTGAAAGTCCGCTTTTTACATTTTTCCAGAGCACCTCGGAGAGCTTAAAGCCAACCAGACGGTCAAGAATTCTTCTCGCCTGCTGAGAATTTACAAGGTCCTCGTTAATTCTTCTCGGATTCTTTATAGATTCCTTAACCGCACTCTGCGTAATCTCGTTAAAGGTGATACGGCAGGCCTTATCGGCAGGTATGCCGAGCTGACTCGCAATATGCCAGGAAATCGCCTCTCCCTCGCGGTCAGGGTCGGTAGCAAGGAAAATCTTGCTTGCAGTCTTTGCTTCTTTTTTGAGCTCCTTAATTACGTCGCCCTTACCGCGAATATTGATATAATGCGGCTCAAAGTTGTTATCAACGTCGATTCCGAGCGTACTTTTTGGGAGGTCGCGGATATGTCCCTTGGAAGCTATTACCTTGTAATTTGAACCAAGATATCCTTTAATGGTATTTGCCTTTGCCGGCGACTCAACTATAACTAAATTTGCCATTTGCTCAAGACGGCGATTTGCCGCACCTTTCTTATTTGGTTTTTCGCGCTACCTTCTCACCCGGTAGCATCATGATAAAGCCGCCCATTTCAAGCTTTAGCAGCAGCTTCATTATCTCGCGAAGATTATATTTTTCATCGACGAGCGACTCAATGTCACAGCCGCCCTCGATGGGTATGTTCTTATAAATTTGCAGCGCAGCCTTATCAAAGGTCTCCGGCGGTGTGTTTATTTCAACCGTTTCGGCAGTCACCTGCTCCACTGTCATCTGCACACGTTTTTTCGGCCTGGGAGGTGAAAAGACGTCGTCACTCTGGCAGAGCGCCGATACACCAAACTCCCGTAAAACGCTCATCATATCTACCGCAAGCCTCGATTTCAGCTTAAACGGATTAAGCGCGTGAGGAAACTCGGAAGAAAAACCGTTTATCACGTCCTCTGCCGCCGTGCAAGGCTTAGCCCCCTGCTTTAGAAGCGCGTTCGGAAGCTCGCTTGTTTTAGCGCCAACGTTTCCGGGCAGCGCGTAAACAGCCCTTTTCTGCTCCTTGGCATACCTGGCTGTATATCTCGTGCCGGATTTCTCGTCACCCTCAAAAACTATCGTAGCACGCGAAAGTCCGCTTATTATTCTGTTTCTCTTTGGAAAATTATATTTCAGCGGCTTCGTGCCCGGCGCATATTCAGTCATAACGCAACCGCACTTGACAATTTCGCGCGCCAATTTGAGATGCTCGGGTGGATAGCAAACGTCAATACCGCTGCCAAGAACAGCAACCGTTCTGCCGCCCGCCGCAAGAGCGCCGGCAGTGCAAATGCCGTCAACACCCGTTGCCATTCCCGAAACTATCAAAGCTCCTGCACTTGCGAGGTCGTAGCTGATACGAAAAGCAGATTTTCTGCCATAATCCGAAACCGCGCGCGTACCTACGCAGGCAACGCCAAACTCGCGGTCAAAATCAGGCAAAGTGCCTCTGTAATAAAGTAAAACGGGAGGTGAGGAAATATCCTTTAAAAGCCGTGGGTAATTCTCGTCAAAATAGCTGACGATGCCAACCGAATGCTTCTTGCAAAACTCGTATATTTCTATAGCTCTATCAAGACTCTTCTCGGAAAGTGACGCCCTGTCGGAATTGCGATAACCGACAGCCTTTGATATATCTGAAATCTCGGCATCAAAGATTTCCTTTGGCGTCGTAAATTTTGACAAAAGGCTCGGGAAAGTAGAGCCACCGGGACTGCAGCAAAGAGATAGCCATATAGCATATACAAGTTTGTCCATAAGCACCCCCAAAAAAATTACAGTTTGTTCTGCTCCCACATAAAAACTGCGGCAGCAACCGAGGCGTTAAGAGACTCGGTCTTATCGGAAATCGGTATATACACGCTGTCGGTACATTTTTCCGAGATTTCAGGTGAAATTCCATGTCCCTCGTTGCCGATAATGAATATATCGTCAGAAGAAAGCTCAATATTGGAAAGCGATTTTGCACCGTCGGTAAGCTCCGCCGCAAAAACCCGTCTACCGTTAGCTCTTGCAGCTTCGACAAATGATGCATAATCGCCAACGTAGCTGACCTTTACCTTAAAAAGACTGCCCATGGCCGCGCGAACAGTTTTAGGATTATAAATATCCGCGCAATCAGAGGAAAGAACTATATGCTCCACTCCAAAGGCGGTGGCACTTCTGATAACCGCACCGAGATTACCCGGATCGCGTAAAGAATATAACGAAAGAACTCTTTCACCCTTTAAAATGAAAAAGTCTTCCTTATATATTATATCCAAATTAGAGAAAAAGTCAAGATATTTTATTACGCTAATTATACCTTGCGGTGCTTTTTCGGTAGAAATTTTAGAAAAAGCGCTATCAGAAAGCAAAATCACCTCACAGCTCTTGTGGCAATCCGTATTTTGAAACTCAGAAAGCCTTTCTAAAATCTGCTCCGACTTATCCTCTAAAACGAAAATATGAGTGAGTGGCAATCCCGCCTTAAGCGCCTCAAGAGTGAGCTTTTCTCCCTCGGCAATAAAGCATTTGTGCTCGGAGCGTCCCTTTTTCTCAGCCAGGCTTGACGCCCATTTAACCAGCGGATTGTTTCTTGAAGTTATTACTTCTTTACGAAAAATCATATTCTGCCCTGCTTTTTATATGAATTTTTGGAATTTATCAGTTTTATAAAAAACAAACCCGGTTTTGCCATTTTGGAAAAACCGGGTTAATCTTATTCTTAGATAGCAGCCTTAGCCTTTTCGCAAATTGCTGCGAACGCTTCCTTATCGGAAACTGCAAGCTCTGCAAGCATCTTACGGTTGAGGTCAATTCCTGCAACCTTAAGACCGTGCATAAGAGTGGAATAGTTCATGCCGCAAACCTTAGCCTGTGCGCTGATTCTGGTGATCCAGAGAGAACGGAAGTTTCTCTTCTTCTGCTTACGGCCTACGAAAGCCTTGTTGCCGCTCTTAAGAACAGCCTGCTTAGCCATCTTGAAATGCTTGGACTTTGCACCCCAATAGCCCTTTGCAGCCTTGAGAATGCTCTTTCTTCTTTTGCGCGTCATCATAGCGCCCTTAACTCTTGCCATTTTATATCATCCTCCAAATTTTCTAGTTGTTCCTTATTACTTCTGAATAAGGGTTCTGTAAGTGGGTGCAAAGCTCTCGCTAAGGATAGCGCCCTTGCGAAGACTTCTCTTGCGCTTAGCGGTCTTGAGACCGAGCTTATGACGGTGGTTGTTGTGAGACATCTTGATTTTGCCGCTTCCGGTGAGAGAGAATCTCTTAGCAGAAGCCTTATGCGTCTTAATTTTTCCCATTTTATTTCTCCTTTTTTGGCGGGGTTATCCCCGATTTTTAATAACTTATTTTTTCTCCGGCTTAACAGGGCTGATTATGATAGACATAAATCTACCGTCAAGCACGGGCTTTTTCTCGGCAACGCCTGCATCGCGGCATGCCTCCTCAAACCTGGTGATAACTTCTTTACCAAGCTCGGTGTGGGACATTTCTCTACCCTTAAAGCGAATAACAGCCTTTACCTTATTGCCCTCTGCAAGAAACTTCTTTGCATGGTTTACGCGAGTATCGAAATCGTGCTGCTCAATGCGGCAGGAAAGCTGAATTTCCTTTACCTTAACTATAACCTGCTTTTTCTTTGCTTCCTTCTCCCTCTTATCACGCTCAAAGCAGAACTTGCCGTAATCAATAGCACGGCAAACGGGGGGAGTCGCGTTAGCAACGATAAGCACAAGGTCTACGCCGTTGTTGTACGCATAGCTTCTGGCATCGTCAATCTTCATAATTCCGACCTGCTCGTTGTTAGGTCCGATAACTCTGACCTCAGGAACGTTGATTTCCTCATTGATAGGCAAATCTTTACTGTTGTTAGGTTTAATAGCCATATACCTCCAAGAACAAAAAAATGCATACGGAGAATCTCCGCACGCATACAAAATTCCTCCTGCGAGGAAAAACGTATTAACCATAACGCACCTTTGTGGTATGGTGAGAACGGAAATTCTGCTTCAAATAATAAGTCCTTTGACTTCTGTGCTATTATATCACTTTCTTTCTGATTTGTCAATAGTTTTTTTAAAAAAGTTTTCTTTTTTGCAAATTCCACTTTTTTTACAAACTTTCAAAGCAAAAATTGGTAAATTTACCATCTTTACAACCACCCCAAAATAGTGTATAATAATCACGCTGCGCAGCTCTCGAAAGATGCATCAAGCTTATGATGACTATACCGACGCGGGTTGTGGTTATTGGTACATATTGCAGCAAGGAGAACCATCACGTGGGGGCGTGGCGGTTCTTTTTTTATTTTTTTAGCATAAACTATTGACAAGCCCGCATCAATATGATATCATTATGATATCACCAATATTTTCTTGAAAGGACTAAAGAAATGAAAGAAAAAATTCTTACCACAAAAAAGAACGGCATGGCTATGATGCTCCTTACAATTCTTCTTATAATCGCTTCATTTGCCGTGCTTATTTACGGTGCAATCCTTAGCGACGATATAGCCCCCTCACCTCTCCTTTTCGTAGGTCTGGTGCTGGTATGTATCACCTGGATTCCCCTGCTCGGTCTGAAGATTCTTAAGCCTCAGGAGGCGCTCGTTCTTACCCTGTTCGGCAAGTACGTCGGTACTATCAAGGGCGACGGCTTCTACTGGGTAAACCCCTTCTGCACAGGCTTCAACCCCGCTGCAAAGACCAAGCTTAACCAGAGCGGTGACGTTATGCAGGCGGCTTCTCTGTTCTCCGTCACAGAGAACGGTGGCACGAGCAACGTGACGATCACCACCGAATCCAACAAGATTTCTCTCAAGGTTATGACTCTCAACAACAGCCGTCAGAAGATTAACGACTGCCTCGGCAACCCCGTGGAAATCGGAATTGCAGTTATCTGGCGTGTCGTTGATACCGCGGCAGCAGTATTTAACGTAGACAACTACAAGGAATTCCTTTCCCTGCAGTGTGACAGCGCGCTTCGCAACGTAGTAAGAATTTACCCCTATGACGTAGCTCCCGGTGTCGATACCACGGGTGACGGCATAGCCGACGAGGGCAGCCTTCGTGGTTCAAGCGAGGTTGTTGCAGCAAGAATTCGTGACGAGATTCAGTCCAGAGTCAACGAAGCGGGCATAGAAATTATCGAAGCCAGAATCACCTACCTTGCATACGCACCTGAAATTGCAGCCGTAATGCTCCAGCGCCAGCAGGCATCAGCAATAATCGATGCAAGAAGAATGATCGTTGACGGTGCTGTGGGAATGGTCGAGATGGCTCTTGAGCGTCTTGCCGAAAATGATACCGTCAAGCTTGACGAGGAAAGAAAAGCGGCTATGGTTTCCAATCTTCTCGTTGTTCTTTGCGGAAATAAGGACGCGCAGCCTGTCGTTAACTCAGGCTCTATATATTGATAATGAAGGATTCGCAGGATAACGCAAAAAAGCAGATTCCGCTGCGCCTATCGGCAAAGCTGTACGCCGCACTTGCAAAATGGGCGGAAGACGATTTCCGTTCCATAAACGGACAGATAGAATATCTCCTTACCGAGTGCGTCAAGAAGCGCGGTGTCAATCTTGCTGACAAGGAAGATGAATCCAAATAATTACCATTTTTAAGTATTTATTTTGAGGCAGTATGTTTTTTAACCGATTTAATGCTTAAAAAGATACCTATGCCTAAAGGCGCTGTGACCGCAACTCGTCGCAGCGCCTTTTTTATTTTATTATAAGTAAATATTTTTTTGATATTTTTTTAAATTTGCTATTGACAAACGGTTAAAGTAGTGTTATAATTGTAAAGCAATTTACTTTACACCATTTTTAAGGCGGAGTTTTTTATGTTTGAAAAGAACATGAGATTTGTATATCTGCTTGATTTTTACGCCGAGCTGCTCGACGAGCACGTAAGAGGCGTTATGAGAGCTTATTACGAGGACGATCTTTCTCTCGCCGAGATTGCCGAGGACGTTGGTATTTCAAGACAAGGCGTAAGGCATCTTATCAAAAAGGGTGAGGAGCAGCTTGATTTCTTTGAGGCTAGGCTTGGACTTGCCAAAAGGGATGAGGAGCTCTTTGAAATTTGCAAAACTATAAGGAGCATCAGCGAGCACCTTGCAAAAAGCGAGGACTTCTCTGCTGACTCAAAGGAGCTTCTGAATATTTCGGAGGCTATAATGAAAGGAAACCAAGATGTTCGGGAATCTAACTGAAAAGCTGGCTAACGCTTTCAAGAAATTTCGGAACAAGGGAAAGCTCACCGAGGCTGACGTCAAGGAGGGTATGCGCGAGGTTAAGCTCGCTCTGCTTGAGGCTGACGTTAACTTTAAGGTAGTTAAGAATTTCGTACAATCGGTCACCGAGCGTGCGGTTGGCTCAGAGGTGCTTGAGAGTCTTCTGCCCGCACAGCAGATAGTTAAGATAGTCAACGAGGAGCTCATCGCTTTGATGGGCGGCGAAACACCCAAGATAAATATCAGTCCAAAGCCACCGACCGTTATTATGATGGTAGGTCTGCAGGGTGCAGGTAAAACGACTCACGCGGGTAAAATCGCCAATATGTACAAGCAAAAGAGCAAGAATCCCCTGCTCGTTGCCTGCGACGTATATAGACCTGCCGCGGTTGACCAGCTGAAAATCGTTGGTGAAACGATTGGAATCCCCGTCTTCTCGATGGGCACGAAGATTTCCCCTGTTGAAATTGCAAAGGCGGGCGTTGAGCACGCAAAGAAAAACGGTCACGATATGGTTATCGTGGACACCGCAGGCCGTCTCCACATTGACGAGGAGCTGATGGCAGAGCTCGTTAATATCAAATCAAGCGTACAGCCCTCGGAGATACTTCTTGTAGTTGACGCTATGACCGGTCAGGACGCGGTAAACGTAGCAAAATCCTTTAACGACCTTCTTGACATCACCGGTGTCGTACTTACCAAAATGGACGGTGACACGCGAGGCGGTGCCGCACTCTCTGTAAAATATATTACGGGCAAGCCTATTAAGTTTATCGGTACGGGCGAGAAGCTTGACGCAATCGAGCTATTCCACCCCGACAGAATGGCATCGAGAATACTTGGTATGGGTGACATTCTCTCGCTTATTGAAAAGGCGGAGGCGGCATACGACGAAAAGAACGCACGCGAGATGGAGCGCAAAATGCGTGAGCAGACCTTCTCTCTCGAGGACTTCCTCGATCAGCTGCGTCAGCTCAAGAAGATGGGTAATCTCGATCAGATACTCGCTATGATGCCCGGTGTTAACGCTGGGTCTCTCAAAAACGCGGAGATTGACGAAAAGCAGATGGCACGCATCGAGGCAATGATACTCTCGATGACACCCGAGGAGCGCTTGAAGCCCGAAATTATTAACGGCGCAAGGCGCAAAAGAATTGCCAAGGGCAGCGGCTGCACGGTCGAGGACCTCAACAAGCTACTCAAGCAGTTTGAGCAAATGAAGAAGATGATGAAGCAGCTTACGGGCAAGAATGCGCGCAAGATGTTTGGCAGACGTCTTCCCTTTTAATTAGATTTTAAAAACAAAAAAATAAATTATTCAATTTTTGGAGGAAAAAGAAAATGGCAGTTAAAATCAGACTTACCAGAATGGGCAAGAAGAAGCACCCCTTCTACCGCGTTGTTGTTGCGGATCAGAGAGCTCGTCGTGACGGTGCTCCTATCGAGGAGATCGGCTACTACAACCCCATGACCAACCCTGCTGAGATCAAGATCGACGCAGAAAAGGCTAACAAGTGGCTTGCTAACGGCGCTCAGCCCACTGATACTGTTAGAGCTCTTCTCAAGAAGAGTGAAATCATTAAGTAATTCCAAAAGCACGGGTAACCGAAATGAACTTTAAGGAAATACTTACCAACATCGCTCGCGCTATTGTTGACAATCCTGATGCAGTCGTGGTTGAGGAAACTATTGACGGCGACGATATTGAGCTCGTGCTCACAGTTGCCGAAGGTGACACCGGTATGGTTATCGGTCGCCACGGAAGAATTGCTAAGGCTATCCGCCAGATCATGAAGGCGGCAGCAAATACCTGCGGCAAGCACGTTACTGTTGAAATCAGATAACGATAAAAGAGGCTTCTTTTGAGGCCTCTTTTTATTTTATAAATGTCACTTGAATTTATTTAATCAATATTGTATAATATAATTAAATAATGATTTAGGAGGCTGCTTATGAAAAAATATATAATGGCGCTCGACCAAGGTACGACCAGCTCAAGATGTATTATATTTGACAAGGGCGGAAATATCATCAGCGTCGTTCAGCGCGAATTTCCTCAGATATTCCCTCGCGAGGGCTGGGTTGAGCACGATCCAATGATAATATGGTCTACGCAGATTGCAGCTTGCACCGAGGCGCTTCTTAAAATCGGTGGCTCGTGGGATGAGATATACGGCATAGGCATCACCAACCAGCGTGAAACAGTCGTTGTCTGGGATAGAGAAAGCGGCGTACCGATTTATAACGCTATCGTTTGGCAGTGCCGCAGAACCGCAGATCGCTGCCAAGAGCTTTCGGAAATGGGACTTGCTAAAACTATAAAGCAAAAAACCGGACTGCTTCTTGACCCGTACTTCTCTGCCTCAAAGGCTGAATGGATTCTCAATAACGTCGAGGGTGCAAGAGAAAGGGCAGAGCGCGGCGAGCTTTGCTTTGGTACTATAGACACTTGGCTGATTTACAATCTCACAGGTGGAAAGGTGCATGCAACCGATTATTCAAACGCATCGAGAACCATGCTCTTTAATATCAATACGCTTGAGTGGGACGACGAGCTTCTCGGTATATTCAATATTCCAAAATCCATGCTCCCCGAGGTTCTTCCCTCCTCTCATATATTCGGCTACACCGACAAGGGACTGCTCGGTGCTGAAATCGCCATTGGCGGTGTTGCCGGCGACCAACAGGCAGCGCTTTTCGGTCAATGCTGCTATAACGAGGGCGAGTTAAAAAACACCTACGGCACGGGTGCATTCCTGCTTATGAATATAGGCGATAAGCCTAAAATCAACGATTCAGGTCTTATAACCACTATTGCTTGGGGACTCGACGGAAAGGTCACCTACGCCTTTGAGGGCTCGGTGTTCGTCTGCGGTGCTGCTATACAGTGGCTTCGTGACGGTATGCGAGTCATCGAATCTGCCGCTGACAGCGAGTATTACGCATCAAAGGTCAAGGATTCGGGCGGAGTTATCGTCGTTCCTGCCTTCCAGGGACTCGGCGCTCCTTATTGGGACCCCTATGCACGCGGAATGATTATCGGTCTTACGCGTGCTACTAGCAAGTATCACATAATAAGGGCAACCATTGAATCTATGGCTTATCAGACTGCCGACGTTATCGACCTTATGGAGAAAAACGCGTCAATTAAGGTCAGCGAGCTTGCTGTTGACGGTGGCGCATCTGCCAACAATCTCTTGCTTTCATTCCAAGCGGATATACTCGGTATTCCGATTCTTCGCCCCGAATGTATTGAAACGACAGCACTTGGTGCTGCATACCTCGCAGGACTTGCGACGGGCGCTTATTCCTCTCTTGACGAGGTTAAAAAGAACCGTTCTATTGAGAAAAAGGTATTGCCCGAAAGGGACACCGAGTGGCGCAATGAAAAGCTCACTCTCTGGCGCAGAGCCGTTGAGAGATGCCTTAACTGGAAATAATATTAAATGCCGCAGAGCGAATTCTGCGGCATTTTTTCTTAGGTTTTTTAGATTTTTGCTGTTTTATTCATTTCAAAAAGTGCATTTGAGAGATTGGCAAAGTCCTCGCACGAAAGGCGCTCGCCTCTTATTTTTGAGTCAAATCCGCACCTGCTGATAGCAGCGGCAATCTGCTCCTTTGTAAATTTACCGAGTCCTGCGCAAAGGGCATTCTCAAGCGTTTTTCTTCTCATTTCAAACGCCGCCCTGATGCAGCCTCTGAAAAGCGTCTCGTCCTTAATATCGTAAGGACACTTGTCGTACAAATCAATTCTCACGACAGCGCTGTCAACCTTCGGTGCGGGTATAAAGCAGCCGGCAGACACCTTGAAAAGCTTTCTTACACTTCCATAATACGCAAGCACGGCAGTAATAGCACCGTAATCCGAGCTTCCCGGCTTTGCGGCAAGGCGAGCCGCTACCTCGTTTTGCACCATTACCGTAATCGTCGAGAATTTCACACCCGACTCGAGCAGGTGCATAAGAATTGGCGTAGTGATGTAATACGGCAGATTAGCGCAGACAGAGACAGGCATCCCCTCTGAATGCTCTGCTATAAGCGCGGCAATATCCACCTTCATAATATCCTCGTTTATTACTGTGATATTGTCAAAATCAGCGAGAGTTTTCGACAGCACGGGAATGAGCCCCTTGTCAATCTCAACTGCCACTACCTTTTTGTAGCGCATAGCAAGCTCCTGCGTAAGACAGCCAATGCCTGGTCCGATTTCGAGTATCATTCTCTCACTGCTATCCGCGCAATTATCTGCAATATCCTCCGGGATTATTCTGTTCGTCAGGAAATTCTGTCCAAAATCCTTGCGGAAGGTGATGCCTGCATCAGCCATAACCGATTTTATAACAGAAAGATTACAAAGATCCATATAATACTCCTTGAAATAAAAAAGCACTTCGTCTGAAGTGCTTTTTCGTGGAGCTGGTGACCGGACTTGAACCGGTGACCTGTTGATTACGAATCAACTGCTCTACCAACTGAGCCACACCAGCAATTACCTAGTTATTTTATCATTTTTACAGCTATTTGTCAATAGGTTTTTGAAAAAACTTAATTGTTTTGTCCTGCGCAGCTTAAGTTGCGCAGGACTTGCTTTATTTCAACTTATATAACAGTCGTCTTAGCATATCAAAAGGAACTACTGTTGCGGCTAAAAGTATTACGAACGTCAATTCGGGTAGATAAAGAGGAACGCACCGAAACACCTCTCCACCGAAATATATCATACATATCTGTATCATCGAAATCAGAAGCATTATGAAAATAAACGGCTTATTCTTCCCTATATTTGAAAGCACCCACAGTCTTTCACATCTCGCAAGAAAGCAATTAAATATTCCTGCGAAAATAAACAGGGCGTAAAACGCCGTGTAAAATCTGTCGGGTGACTCGCTTACACGATAAATGCTCCGAACGGTCGGGGCGGTCAGGAAGACGATGCAAAGAATAAGCGTATACGCACCTATAATGAAAATCTGATGCAAAAGCTCGCGCGATAGTATCGGCTCATCGCGGCGCTTGGGTGGCTCATGCATATAATAATCGAGCGCCGGCTCGCCCGCAAAGGCAAGACCACCCAGTGTGTCCATAATTATATTAACCCAAAGCATCTGAATTATGGTTATGGGGGTATCAATGCCGATAAACTGACCGATTAGCGATACTCCGCATGCAGCAAGATTCATAATCAGCTGGAAGGTAATGAACTTTCGTATAGATTTAAAAATAGTTCTACCGTAAAGCACCGTCTTGGAAATCGCCGTAAAGCTGTTATCGAGAATTACTATATCAGACGCGCTTTTTGCTATATCCGTACCGCTGCCCATTGCAAATCCAACGTCAGCAAGCTTAAGCGATGGGGCATCGTTTATTCCGTCCCCCGTCATTCCAACGACAAGGTTTAGTTCTCCCGCTAGCCTAACAAGTCGCGTTTTGTCCTGTGGGAGAGCTCGCGAAACAACGCGTATTTTGGGTAAAACAGCCTTGATTTCGGCATCGGTCATTTTGTGCAGCTCATCGCTGGTGACAACTATATGCCCTGCGCGTTCATTGAAAATGCCGCACTCCTTGGCAATAGCCGATGCGGTCTCCTTGCCGTCTCCCGTTATCATAACCGTCTGAATTCCGGCGCGAGTGACCGCCTTTACCGCATCAGCGACACCAACTCTGATTTTATCCTTCATCACTATCAGCGCAATAAAGGTAAGGCTTCCCACCTCGCCCCCTTGTGCAGCGGCAACGCCTATAACTCTCTCGCCCCTGCCGACCGCATTTGAGAACTCCGCATATACGCGTCTCTGGTCAAACAGTACTCTCTCGCCGTTTGCATTTATTGCATACTTCGACGCACCGAGAATCAATTCTGCCGCACCTTTTATCAAGGAAATTCCATTTTTAAAGGTGACGGAGGATATTTTTCTCTCACTGCTGAACGGAAGCTTTTCGAGGATTTCAGCCTCCTCGACGCTCTCGCCCATGAAGAACTCAAATATCGCCCTATCGGTAGCATTTCCACCGCTCAGCTCACCGCCGTCACAGACAACGTCTGTGTTATATTTTGCCGATAGATTTAGTAAATCGTATATCTTTTTGTTTTTTTTCAGTGCAGATAGGCTTTTATAGCTTTCACCTACGGTGATAATTTTTTCGCATTGTGGTCTGCCGTAAGTAATAGTTCCCGTCTTGTCGGTGAAAAGAATATTCATAGAGCCCGCGGTTTCTATACCAACCAGCTTTTTAACCAAAATGCTGTCAGATAGCATTCTTTTCATATTCGCGGAAAGCACCACGGTAATCATCATAGGCAGCCCCTCGGGCGCTGCAACCACCACCACGGTTATCATAAGAGTCAGTGCCCGAATCAAAATGGAAAATACGTTTTGGGGGTCACAAAAAGATGCAATTATACGTTCTGCCTCAAAATTATTGTCTAAAATGAAAGAATTGAATAAAAACGTTATACCAACGAAGCCTGCGACAACGTATCCTATCTTGCTTATCTGCTCCGCCAATTTACCGAGCCTGAGCTTCAAGGGACTCTCGCGCGTTTCTGTTTGAACGTCCTTTGCAACCATACCATAATAGGTCGCACCGCCGACACGCTCAACCTTCATTATTGCATTTCCGTCTGTTATAAGAGAGCCGCGAAAAACCCTGGAGCTCGACGTTAAATCCCAGCCTGAGTCATTACCCGTCGTCTTTATACATTCGGCGCTCTCACCGTTCAGCGCAGATTGGTCAACGCTTATTTTTCCGCTTATTATTCTGCCGTCTGCCTGAATCTTCTCGCCTGAAAAGAGGTAAATGACGTCGCCTACGACGATTTCACTCGCAGGTATTCGCATTATACTGTCGTTTCTCAAAACGCTGACCTGCGTGCCTCCCACGTCCGCCTCGATTTTTTCAAATGCTCGCTCGCTTCTGTATTCGGAAGCAGTGGAAACGGTAGTCGATAGCAAAATAGCGGCAATAATACCGCCTATTTCAATAAAATTGCAGTGTCCAAAGCTGAATAATATCTGTACCCCCAGTGCAATAAGCAGGATTCTTATTATAGGGTCGCAAAGATTCTCGATAAACCTTTTAAAAAATCCTTTTTTCTTTTCTTTCTTCAGACTGTTATCTCCGTGAAGCTCCAGCGACCTCTTAGCCTCTTCTGTTGTCAGCCCTTTTATTCTGCTTGTCATTTTATTCTCCTATCGCACTTTGATATATAAATATATGTTAATGCTCAAGAGAAAATGAAAAAGAACCGCCAAAACGAGCAAAAAGCCGTTTGTAGCAGTTCTTTCTTGTGAACCCGCGAGGCCGTGTAAAGTAAGCTTTAACCCGGTCTGACCAGGTGGGTGTCCTCTCTGTTTCATTGCGCTTCCAACGTCCGCTTTAGAGGGGGTCACCATTTAAGGCAAGCGCCCTCGGCGGGAGGCCTGCATCCCGACAACAGAAGTTTATCCGGACTCCCTTGCAATGTGTGTAGGTTCAAATATCACAATATCACGCACCACGCAGGAAAAATTTAAATTTTATGCGTCGTAGTCAGCCTCACCGAAGAGCAAGTCGTTGAAGTAATCCTCAACCTTATCAAACTCATCGTCATCGTCAATGCTCTCAAGAATGAGGTCGTCACCGTCCTCGCTCACGCGAAGAATTACGTACTCCTCACACTCCTCGTCTTCAGCAGGAACGAGCGCAAAATAAAGCACGTCGTCAATCGTCGCTCTCGCGATAAGCTGGAAATCAAGCTCCTCGCCGGTTTCCTCGTCGGTAAGAGTGTAAACGATATCACCAAGCTCGTCTACTTCTTCCTCGTTAATGTTCTTTTCCATATCGGACATAGTATCAAACTCCTATCTATCGTAGTGATTATATTTTACCTTATATTTATTTTATTGTCAAGTATTTTATATCAATTCGTTAAGTATGGAATTACTGACGTAAAAACCGCGCTCGGTTAGACAAATACTGTCTTTATCAAGAGTCAGATATCCAAGCTCGGCAAAGCTCTTTATCTTTTCCTCTCTGCCCGGCAAAAAGTCAGTTCCAAAGCGCGAGCTGTATTCAGAGAGCGAAATTCCCTGCGCCAGCCTCAATCCGAGCATAACGAACTCGTATGCCAGCGATTCGACCGTCACAGGCTCTTCGTATATAATTATCTCACCCGTG
Source organism: Oscillospiraceae bacterium (assembly GCA_015063385.1). Classification (GTDB taxonomy): domain Bacteria; phylum Bacillota; class Clostridia; order Oscillospirales; family CAG-272; genus UBA1740. The sequence goes on from SVUG01000015.1 coordinate 29,076, forward strand.
TGGGATAAATATACCTCTCTGTCAGTCGTGTTTCCGTATCTCTTTCCGTAAAAATAAGAATATGCCGCAAGCCCGACTCCGATATACTCCTCGCACCGCCAATATTTGAGATTGTGGCGGCACTCGCACCCACGCCTTGCATAGTTAGATATTTCATAATGAGAATATCCCTGCTCTGCAAGAATCCCGGCAGCGAGATAATACATATCGCACTCCTCGTCCTCGGTGGGCATTCGGTAGCTACCAGCAGACTGATAGAGAGGAGTTCCCTCCTCCAAAATCAAGCCGTAGACCGAAATATGCTCGGGAGAAAGCGCGCTAACCCTTTTTAGCGTATTAAGAAAGCTTTCACTCGTTTGCTCGGGAATACCGTACATCAAATCCACGTTTATATTCTCAATTCCCATCTCCCTCGCGAGAGTGTAGGACTCAAGAAACTCCTCGTAGGTATGAATCCTGCCGAGTGCAGAAAGCTCGTTTGCGTTTGCCGACTGCAGTCCGAGGCTGATACGATTAACGCCCTCGTTCATATATGAGATAAGCTTTTCTCTTGTGAGCGTTTTGGGGTTTGCCTCAACGGTAAGCTCAAGGTCATCAGAAAGGCGAAACGACGAGCGCACGTGGCTCATAATTTTTGCGAACTCATCGCCCGTAAGAAGCGAGGGCGTTCCACCGCCAAAGAAGATGGAATCAAGCACGGTGCCCCTATCCTTGTAGCTATCTATTTCAGCACAAAGAGCATCGATATATTCTGTTTTTTGTGGAAAATCGGCACTTATAAACGAGCAGAAATCACAATATGCACATTTTTTTAGGCAAAAAGGAATATGAACGTAAAGTCCTATTGGTTTAGCTTTCATCATCAAGACGAAGAACCGCCATAAACGCCTCGGGCGTCACCTCAACGCTTCCAAGCTTACGCATCTTCTTCTTACCTTCCTTCTGCTTTTCAAGCAGCTTCTTCTTTCTCGTGATATCGCCGCCGTAGCACTTTGCAAGCACGTCCTTACGCATAGCCTTTACGGTTTCGCGCGCGATAATCTTAGAGCCTATCGCCGCCTGAATAGGAATCTCAAAGAGCTGGCGCGGAATATTTTCCTTAAGCTTCTCTGCTATCTTTCTCGCTCTGGCATAGGCTCTATCCTCAAACACGATAAAGGAAAGCGCGTCAACGACCTCGCCGTTAAGCATGAAGTCAAGCTTGACAAGCTTAGAGGGCTTATATCCCTTAAGCTCGTAGTCAAGAGATGCATATCCCTTTGAGCGACTCTTGAGCGCATCAAAGAAATCGTAAATAATCTCGTTAAGCGGCAACTCGTAATGCAATTCCGCACGCTCGGTATCAATATATTTCATATCAATAAACGTGCCGCGTCTATCCTGACAAAGCTCCATGACACCGCCAATATAATCTGTAGGGGTGATAACCGTAGCCTTCATAATAGGCTCAAAGGAGGTTCCTATCTCGTCAGGCGATGGGAATTTCGAGGGGTTATCTATCATTACGGTCTCGCCATTTTTAAGCTCAACCTTGTAGATAACAGATGGGGCGGTGGTAATCAGGTCAAGATTAAACTCTCGCTCCAGTCGCTCCTCAATTATTTCCATGTGCAAAAGTCCAAGGAATCCGCATCTGAAGCCGAAGCCAAGCGCAACGGAGGTTTCGGGTTCGAACACGAGCGATGCATCGTTAAGCTGCAGCTTTTCAAGTGCTTCCCTCAAATCTCCGTATCTTGCACCGTCCGCAGGATAAATACCCGAATACACCATAGGGTGCACGTCGCGGAATCCGGGGAACGCTTCTGCTGCGGGATTATCGGCGTGGGTAATCGTATCACCAACTCGAGTGTCACCTACCGTCTTAATGGAAGCGGTAATATATCCAACCTCACCGGGTGTGAGCTCGTCTGCCTTTTTAAGTCCAAACGGCTCCATAGTACCAACCTCACAGACCTCGAACTCCGAGCCCTGCGCCATAAGCTTAATTCTATCCCCCGCCCTTACCTTTCCGTCAAGAACGCGTATATATACGACCACTCCAAGATACGGATCGTAATGCGAGTCGAATATAAGAGCCTTGAGAGGCGCGTTAATATCACCGCTTGGCGCAGGGATTTCCGTGACGATCTTTTCAAGCACGTCTTCGATATTTATGCCGTTTTTGGCAGATACTGCCGGGCAGTCCTCGGCAGGTATACCGATAATGTCCTCAATCTCGCGCCTTGCTCCGTCTATATCTGCAGATGCAAGGTCAATTTTGTTGATTACCGGAAGTATTTCAAGATTATTATCAATAGCAAGATATGCATTGGCAAGAGTCTGCGCCTCAACGCCCTGCGTGGCATCAACTACGAGCAGTGCGCCCTCGCAGGCAGAAAGCGAGCGAGAAACCTCGTAGCCAAAGTCCACGTGACCGGGAGTATCTATCAGATTATAGATATACTCCTCACCGTCAGAGGCGGTGTACGAAAGGCGCACAGCGCGCGCCTTAATCGTAATTCCGCGTTCTCTTTCCAAATCCATATTGTCAAGAATCTGTTCCTCCATATCCCTGACGGCGACGGTTTTCGTCTTTTCAAGAATACGGTCGGCAAGAGTAGACTTTCCGTGGTCGATATGTGCTATTATTGAAAAGTTTCTTATATGCCTTTGTTTTTCGGTCACTTTTTTGTCCTATGAGGCTTAAACCTCAGTCATCTTTCTTGAATCTTTTTCATAAAGCGCAACCTTTGCTTCAAGGCTTGCACTGTCATCTCCGTGAGCGAGAACGTAAATCTTAATCTTGGGCTCGGTTCCGGAGGGACGAACGATAATCTTATCGTCGTTTACGAGCGTGTAGTAAAGCACGTCGGACGAGGGCTGACCGGTAGTACCGATTTCACCGTTAATAAGATTCTTTACACTGCCGTCCTTATAGTCACCGGCACTCTTAACCGCAACGCCGCCAATGGAGGTAGGAATATTGTCGCGAAGATTCTGCATAACGCGCTTTCTGTTCGCAATTCCGTCAAGGCCCTCCATATAGATATCAATGGTGCGCTCGGAGTAAAGGCCGTAGGTCTTGTAAAGGGCTGCAAGAGCGTCGGAAAGAGTCATGCCGAGCTTCTTGTAGTAAGCAGTCATCTCAAGAATCATCATAGAGCCCTCAACCGCGTCCTTATCTCTTGCATAAGAGCCGAGAAGATAGCCGTAGCTCTCCTCAAATCCAAGAAGGAAGCCGTCAGCCTCTCCCCTTGCCTCGTAATTCTTGATAACCTCACCGATAAACTTGAAGCCTGTGAGAACATCGTGAAGCTTTACACCGTTGTCAGTAGCAATCTTATACGCCATATCGGTAGAAACAAGGCTCTTTACGCAATATGCGTTTGCAGGAAGAATGCCGAGGTCGCGTCTTGCCTTGATAACGTAATCAAGGAGAAGTGCGCCCATCTGGTTGCCGCTGATAGTCTTGAACGAGCCGTCCTCTGTTCTGGTCATAACGCCTACTCTATCGGAGTCGGGGTCGGTAGCAATAATAAGGTCAGAGCCAACCTTGTTGGCAAGCTCGATGCCTATAGAGAAAACTGCCTTGTACTCGGGGTTGGGCTTCTCAACCGTCGGGAAGTTGCCGTCTGGAGTCATCTGCTCGTCAACGGTATAGAGATATTTAAGACCAACTCTCTTAAATACCTCGGGCACAAGCTTATATCCCGCGCCGTGAAGAGGAGAATATACAACCTTGAGGTCGTCTGCAACCGACTTAACCGCATCGGGATTTACAGCGGTAGCAAGAACTGCGCCAAGGTAAAGCTCGTCGAAGTCTTCATGAAGCTCAACGATAAGTCCACACTTAACGCCCTCGTCATAATCCATAATTCCGCCCATATCAAGAACGTCGAACGCTGCTCTCTCGGCAGAAACCACCTTTGCCTGCTCGGGACTGATCTGTGCGCCGTCCTCCCAGTATGCCTTATATCCGTTGTACTCCTTGGGGTTGTGAGATGCGGTGATGTTGATACCTGCAAGAGTACCAAGCTGTCTTACCGCAAAGGAAAGCTCGGGAGTGGGGCGAATATCGTCAAAGATATAGGATTTAACGCCTGCGCCTGCAAGCACGCACGCGCTCACGCGTGCAAATTCGCGAGAGTTGTTTCTGGAATCATATGCTATTGCAACACCGCGCTTCTCACCGCCCTCAGCCTTAACGAGAGCCGCAATGCCGCGAGTAGTCTGAGCAACGGTAAATCTGTTCATACAGCCGATACCCATATACATCGTGGAACGAAGTCCTGCAGTACCGAAATCCATGGGAGCGCTGAAGCGAAGCGCCTTAGCCTCCTCGTCGTTTGCGATGGAGTTAAGCTCATTCTTCTCCGCATCGGTCAAAACAGCGGAGGAAAGCCACTTTTGATATTCTGCGTTGTAGTTGTTCATAATCTTTTCCCCTTTTATGATTAAATAATTATTTTTCTATCTGTTCAAGTGCTTTGGCAAGCTGGTCGGGACATGACGTGTCCTTAAAGCCACATTTGATGCCCTTGGTTTTCGCAATAACGTCCTCAACCCTCATACCAACGACGAGCGAGGCTATTCCTTGTGTGTTGCCGGCGCAGCCACCGATAAATTTGCAGGCGGTGACTATTCCGTCCTCTACGTCGAGGAGTATTGTTCTAGAGCAAGTACCGCGCGTTTTAAATTCAATAGAAGTCTTCATTTTCCAGTTCCTTTATTCAAGATTTTTATATATTCCAACCGGTGTATAATCATACACAAAAAGCGTAAGGTAAACAAGAAGCGTGGTAAAGCTCTCCCCCTCGCTGTGAAAAACTATCGAATAAGACGAGCGCTCGCCCGATTCCGTGTGATAGCTCGCGGTATTAATTCGATATACCCCTATACCGTACGCGTCAGCCACCGATAGAAGCTCTGAAAGCGACGTATCCGAATCAGTCGGAAGCCTTATTTCCAAGTATCTGTCATCTTCCTTGGTGTATCTTTGCAGGGTGAACTGCTTGGCAACGAGTGCATATTTCATATCCAGCGAGCCGTCAAAGCCAAAGACCGGAGTCACAGAAACGATTTTTAAATCCGCGCGGTAAAGCATTTCCTCAATGGTGGGAAGTCGTGCCCCGCGCTCCTCCAGCGGCAAAAGACAATAACCCGCCTCACCGTCTATAACCGACGAAACGGCTTCTTTCAAACTTGACACGTATCTTACGCGAGGGTTGTCAAAGCCCTGACTGAAAACGTCGTACGCCTCATCGGCATAAACGCTTTTTAGATAAACGAAGGTTTCCTCGGGCTCTCCGAGCGGCAAAAGATTGCTCTCATTAATCGAGTAGCCAAGCCTCATTAATTTATCGGTATAAAGCTGTGAAAACACTGCCTTGTCATTAAGGTTCAGCGTTTTTGAGTATGCGAAAATACGAGGAACATTATCACTTAGGGCATCAGAGTGAACGTCACTCTCGCCAAAGGTAATGCCGGGAGAAATCAAAGCAAAAGCGTCGTATACTCCCATCCCATCGGACATAACGTTGGCGGAAAATTTAGCAGCGTCGTCCGCCATCTCGCTTATCTCGCAAATTCTCGCCTCAATAAGCGCGCTTTGCTCGGCAGAAAGCATAGACAGCTCTGAAAGATTTACGTCACTTGCAAAAAACTCAAATTCCCCTGCCATGCTCTCCTCCTAAATATTTGATAATTTTTATACACCTATACTACTATATAATATCATATAAAAAATAAAATTACAATAGAAAATTATTTTTTTCCGAAAAAGATATTGATTTTTCAAAACCTCTATGCTATAATAGTGTGCGTGACGGGCAATAGTCCTCACATTTGCCGGTATGGTGGAATTGGCAGACGCGTCGGACTCAAAATCCGAAGGTAGCAATACCGTGTCGGTTCGACCCCGACTACCGGCACCAAAAAAACACACAGGTTTTTCCTGTGTGTTTTTTATTTATCTGCCCTTTTCATTAAGCTTAGAAAATGTATTTTTAAAAGCGCGGAAAATATATCTTTTTATAATTTTCTGCTTTCTAAACTCATCGCGAAACATAAAAATACTGAATATCAGTAGGATTACAGGGACGGGATTAAAGCCACCGAGAGAGATGCATTGATAAATAAAGAGTCCAAATATAATCGTCAAAATCGCATGATAAATCGGGGCAGTTAATATAATTCCGCGCAAAGCAGTTTTGCCGTCAGACTCGGAAATTTTACCGACGAAATAAGTCCCCTCAAGAAATCCGTTGTCCTTTGTATTCCTACCGGTAAAGGTGCAGGTTATTTTAATCTTATCACCCTTTTGCTTAATATGTATCTCCGGTACACCGCGAGAGGTGTCATATTTCTCCTGAGTGACTATAAGGTCGTTTTCTGAAAGCGATGAGAGGAGCTCTTCCCTTTTTGCGTGAATATCGTAATTTACAAAAAGCATATTTAATCCTCAATACAAGAATAAATCACGTTCATAAGGCGAGGAATCAAAATGTTATTAACTCCACCCATATGCTCCGCGTGAAAAACGGCAATTTTGTTCTTTGGATCGCTGAACGTAAACGAGCCTCTTGCGCCGTCCCAACCAAACGTTCCCTCGGGTATGAGACTGCCCGAGAGCTCGGGGTCTGTGACTATTCTGACACCGTAGCCATAACTGTATCCGGGCTTGTCTTTTGTTTGATAATATTCATTCTGCTCCTTATTAAGTAGCGTTTTTGACATTAATTTCACCGTTGCTTCCGATAAAATACGTGCGCCGTTCTTTCCAACGCCACCGTTTGCAAGCGCGTCTACGAGCAAAATATAATCGTCAACTGTGGAATATAGACCAGCTCCCGCGCTCTCATATTCTGTACCAAGTCGGTATCTGTTTTCCACCGAGGGAATCTCAATGGGAGATCTGTCTATAGGGTCGTACATATATTGCGTTGCTACTCTGTTGCAGCTATTCTCTGAGAGTCGGAAGCCGGTGTCGGTCATACCAAGCGGCTCAAAGATATTTTTGCGCATATACTCGCCAAGAGGCATGCCGCTGAGCAGCTCAACTATTCCGCCGAGAACGTCATGCGAAAGACCGTAGCAGTAGCGCTCTCCGGGCTCGAAGAGAAGCGGATCATCGGGCAGCGCGCGAATAACGTCGAGCGTCGGGCATCTTCCCGCGGTTTCCCTCTTTATTCTTTCGATTGCCGGTCTTTGCAGGTCATAATCAAGTCCTGAGGTCATAGAGAAAAGATGCTTAATCAGCATCGTGTTTTTTGCAGGCACAACAGCTACTGTACCGTCATCGAGTATCTTTTTAACTTTTATGTTCTTATACTCGGGTAAATATGTCTGCACTGCATCAGTCAGAAGCATCTCTCCGCGCTCAATAAGCTGGAGAGCAGCCACCGCGGTAGAAACCTTGGTACATGAATAGAGATTATAAATCAGGTCACTCTTTATGGAAATGCGGTCGCGCAGACTGTCAAATCCGCTCTGATGCCTGAAAATCTCCTCGTGGTTTCTGTATATAACGGTATCCGAGCCCGGAACTCCGAGCATCGGAAGATAATAATCAAGAAAATCTATTAGTCTATCAAACAACATATTATTTCTCCTTAAAATTATTTACCAAGCGTGACAACCGTCACGCCTGCATCGCCCTCGCCGTATTCGGCGTGCTTATACGACTTCACGCGCTTATCCGACTTAAAATACTTCCAAAGTGCCGCCTTAAGAGCACCGGTGCCCTTTCCGTGAATAATTCTGACGGAGGGAATGTTGGCAAGCACCGCGTCGTCAATATATTTATCAACGACAAACCACGCATCGTCGCCTATCATTCCTCGCACGTCAATTTCCGAGCGGAAGGTAGATACAACGCTCTTTTTAACCTTGCCCTCATTCACGGGCTTCGGCGATTTATCCACGTATTTCACACTGCCGTCAAGCAAGCGAAGCTTGTCCTCGCTGACCTTTGTTTTCAGAATACCCGACGTCACGGCAATCATTCCCTTTTTGTCAGCAAGTGCCGTCACAACACCCTCCTTGGATATCGTGGTAAGAAACACCTTGTCGCCAACCTTAAGAGGACGCGGAAGCTTATAGTTCTCGTCAAGCGCGATATCTCTTATATCAATACCGCTCATCAGCGACTCAGCCTCGCGCATACGCTTGCTCATTTCGGCACGGGCAGACTGCATCATTTCGTTGCGCTTCTCGCGGTCCTCCTGCTTGCGCAGGTCCTCGAGCTGACGGAATATAAATTCACTCGAGGCGCGGGCGCTATCTAAAATCTGCCTAGCTTTAAGTGTTTGTTTTTCTATTTCTTCTTCACTTTTTGCTATTTTAGCCTGAAGCTCGCTCTCGGCTTTTTGCTTGAATTTCTCGTAATCCGAGCGCATTTTTTCTGCTTGTTCGCGAGCCTTTTCCATCTCAATTCTATTAGTATCGAGCTTCTCAATTACGTCCTCAAAGCGCTTATTATCGCGCTCAATAAGCTTCGTCGCTCTGGCTATTATTTCGTCGGAAATACCAAGCTTTTCTGATATTGCGAACGCATTTGACTTACCAGGTGTGCCAAGAACTAGTTTATAAGTCGGACGCAAGGTTTCAATATCAAATTCACAGGATGCGTTCTGAACGCCCTCCGTTTCAAGAGCGTATACCTTCAGCTCGGCGTAATGCGTCGTAGCCGCTGTCAAAGCACCTCTTTGCCTTGTGTTCTCAAGTATTGCCGTTGCAAGAGCAGCGCCCTCTATGGGGTCCGTACCAGAGCCGAGCTCGTCAAAGAGCACAAGCGAGCCCTCGCCCACCCTTGTAAGAATATCCGCCACGTTTACCATGTGCGAGGAGAAGGTAGAAAGTGACGCCTCTATGCTCTGCTCGTCTCCTATATCAACGAGCACCTCGCTGAAAACTCCGATTTCGGAGGACTCGAGCGCAGGAATCTGCAGTCCAGCCTGCGCCATAAGCGCAAATAGACCGAGAGTCTTAAGTGTGACGGTTTTACCGCCGGTATTAGGACCGGTTATAATCAAGGTGTCAAAGCCGTCGCCCAGCGTCACGTCGATAGGAACGACGCTTTTCGGGTTAATAAGTGGGTGCCTTGCTCTTTTGAGCTTGATTTTTCGCTCCCTTGTGATTATTGGCATCTCTGCCTTCATTTGTATCGCAAGAGTCGCGGCAGCAAAATAAAACGCAAGCTCTGTTATATTGTGATAATTCAAGGTAATTATCGTTGACGCTTCTGCACATTCTGAGGAAAGCGCAGACAGAATTCGCTCCACCTCGCGCTCCTCTGCCGCGGAAAGACTTTTCAGCTCGTTATTTGCCTCAACCACGCTCATCGGCTCTACGAAAAGGGTTGCGCCGGAGGAGGAGGTGTCGTGAACGAGACCTTTAATTTCATTTCTGTACTCTGCTTTTACGGGCACGACGTATCTTCCATTTCGCATGGTGACGAGATTTTCCTGCAAATACTTAAGTCTTGCACCCGTCGCATAGCTTTGCAAAGTATCCTTGATTTTGTTATTTGCCTGCCGTATTTTGCGTCGTATCTCGGCGAGCTCAGGGCTTGCCTCATCGGCAATCATATCCTCTGAAAGAATCGAGCGTGTTATTCTATCCTCAAGTGCTCGGTTCGTAAGAAGCCTTGAAAATATCTCGTCAAGACTCGTATCAAACGGCTTGTCGGTATTGAAATAATCAAGCACCGCCCTTGATGAGCGAAGAAGCGAGGCAATTTCAAGCAGCTCGCTCGGTGAGAGTATCGCGCCTTTGTACGCGCGCTCTGCCGCCGAAACTACGCGCTCCTCTGCAGAAAACGAGGGGTATCCCTTGGTGTTGATAAGCCTTTTGGCATCGTCACACCTTCTCTGCCTCAAAACCACAGTGTCGAAATCATCTGTAGGCACGAGAGAAAGTGCGCGCGATTTTGCCCCCTGTGTAGCGGCAGAATCTGCGAGCATCTTTATTATTTTTTCATATTCAAGAGTTGAAAGCGTCTTTGCCGTAAATAACATTGAAAACTCCGTTTCGTAAGCCGTCTTTAGCGTTTTACGCTCTTATAAAATTCAAGCGATTTATACGAGCGTCCAAGCTGATTTAGGATATACTCCTCAGCAGCCTTTGAAAACAGGCGCATATCGTCGCCTGAAATATTAAATGAAAATATTCTCTCAAGCGGAGAATAAATACAGTATCCGAGTGCAATCTTCGCCCCCTCCGAAAGTATGCATAGAATATGGCTCTCGTGTGGGTCGGCGTGCTCTATACGAGCCTTCGCACGCTTATCGTGGCAGGCACGGCATTCAATAATGCCGCCCATTATATCGAAGAAGAAGTCGCCGCTCTTCTCATCACAGATATTACACGAAAGAACGTTCGGCATAAATCCAAGTATGGAAACGGCGCGTATCTCAAACGCTGCCTTTATCTTATCAACATCGTATTTTCCCGTAGATATTGCATAAAGCGAATTGAGCGAAAGTCGCAAAAGGTCCTTTTCCGACTCCTCAACCGTGACGAACGACAAAACCTCGGCTATGTAATTGGCTAGCGCCAGCCCCTCGATAGTTGCTCTGATATCAAAGAAGCTCTCGATTAGCTCAGCCTCCTTTACCCAAAGCTTGTCCCCTTGCTTATAAAGGATATATTTTCCGTAGCAGAACTGCATAGTTGCAGCAAGCTTTCTGCTTTTAAGCGAGCGAGCGCCCCTGGCAAGTGCGGTTATAGCTCCATACTCCTCGGTGAAAATCGTCACGAGCCTGTCGGTTTCCTTTATATCAACAGTACGGATAACGAGTCCGCGTACCTCGCTCGTCATTATTCCTCTTCCTTAAAGCCGAAATCTGAAATATTGAAGTTAGAGTCGCGCCAATTCTCCTTTACCCTTACGTAAAGGTCGAGGAATACCCTCGAGTCGAGCATTTTTTCAATATCCTCGCGAGCGTAAGTACCTATTTTTTTAATCGTTGCACCGTGCTTACCGATGATAATTCCCTTGTGCGACGCCTTTTCGCAATAAATCTCAGCTCTGATTGAAACGAGCTTCTCGCTCTCCGTCCACTCCTCAATGGTGACCGCAGTGCCGTGAGGAATTTCCTCCTCAAGCATACGAAGAAGCTTCTCGCGTATAATCTCCGCAGCGACCTGGCGCTCAGGCTGGTCGGTGACAATGTCCTCCGGGAAGAACCAATCGCTCTCCGTAAGGAAATTCTCGCACTCCGAAACCACGGTATCGACGCCCTTTCCGCTTTTTGCAGCAACGGGAATAACCGCATCAAAATCAAATTCCTTGGCATAGCTCTCTATGGTTTTTGCAATATTTTCAGGACGCACGGTATCTATCTTGTTGATTACGAGAATAGCCCTCATTCCCTCGGACTTAAAGCGCGAAATAATCTTCGCCTCAATATCGCCAACCGCTTCCCTCGCCTCAACGACGAGTATTGCACTGTCAACGCCTGCGAGCGTCTGAGAGGTGGTCTTTACCATAAAATCGCCGAGCTTGGTTCTCGGCTTATGCATACCGGGAGTATCAAGGAAAACGAACTGATTTTCTCCTACCGTATGAATACCGGTGATTCTGTTTCTGGTGGTCTGGGGCTTTTTGGAAACTATCGCAACCTTTTCGCCAAGAATCGAATTAAGAAGCGTTGATTTACCAACGTTCGGTCTGCCTACTATAGCTATAAATGCTGTTTTTCTCATGTTTTCGTCCTTTTCCTTAAATCTCAACAGTCTTTACTATTTCCTTTTGTGCCTTGCACTGCGCCTCCTCGTCCTCAGGCGAGCGCTCGTGGTCATATCCGAGAAGATGAAGCATTGAGTGTATTACGAGAAAGGCAATTTCCTGAAGAAATGTGTTTCCTATTTCCTTCGCCTGCTCCTTTGCGCGCTCTATAGATATAACTATATCACCAAGCATCAGAGGCTCGTCCTCGGGAATATCCTCGTCCTCGCAAGCAAAATCGTACATCGGGAACGAGAGAACGTCGGTTGCACTATCCTTATTTCTGTGCTGCTTATTAAGCTCTTTTATATATTCGTTATCACAGAATGTGACAGACACCTCTGCGTCGTTATTTATATCAAGATATCTGAGCGTTGCACTTACCGCACGTCTTACAACGAGCTTAAAGTAATAATCACACTCGGCAAACTCACGCGTTGCCGCAAAGCTTATAAATAATTTATTGTCCATCTTTGCCTCTGCCACTTCCTTTTGCTTCGGTTTTAAATTTATTAGCCGCGCGCTCACGCTCGTATGAGTCGTACGCGCTTATAATCTTGCGAACGAGATGATGCCTTACCACGTCGCGCTCGGAGAACTCAAATATTCCAATGCCCTCTATGCCTCCGAGAATTTTAGCGGCTATCGAAAGACCGCTTTTCTTGCCGAAAGGCAGGTCGGTTTGTGAGAGGTCGCCCGTCACGACAGCCTTTGAATTATATCCAAGTCTGGTGAGAAACATCTTCATCTGCTCTGGAGTGGTATTCTGCGCCTCGTCAAGAATTATGAAGGAGTCGTCAAGCGTTCTGCCTCGCATATATGCAAGCGGCGCAATTTCAATAGTGCCGCGCTCCATATGACGCTGATAATTCTCAGGGCCGAGCATCTCAAAGAGCGCATCGTATAGCGGTCTTAGGTAAGGGTCAATTTTGCTCTGCAAATCACCCGGCAAGAATCCGAGCCTCTCTCCTGCCTCAACCGCGGGGCGAGTAAGAATAATCCTTGATACGTTCTTGTTTCTGAGCGCCTCAACCGCCATGGCAACCGCAAGAAAGGTTTTTCCGGTTCCTGCAGGACCAAGCCCCAATATCACAGTATTCTTCTTAATAGTATCAACGTATTTTCTCTGTCCTACCGTCTTAGCCTTGATAGCCTTGCCTCTGCTGGTAATGCATATGACGTCACGGCTAAGATTCTCGGGGTTCTCGTCGGAATTATCCTGTATCAAGCTCACAACGTACTCCGTGCTCAGCTCGCTCACGGTTTCACCGTCGCCGCACATATGCTTCATATATTCGAGCGCGCGCGCAGCCCTTTCTACGTTTTCGGCCTCGCCCGTCACGGTAATTGCATCGGCATCGGTGCTCGCATGGGTGCTATTGGTTAGACGCACGTCGAAGGCTCGCTCTATTATTTTTGCATTTACATCGAACGCACCAAATATAGCAGCCGTTGCGTCATTTGAGGCGGTGAAAACAATTTTTTCTGTCACAGTTAACCCCTTCCATTTATCAATTCAAGACAATCGGCGAAGCCTCTGCAACCTCTCTTGTCAGCAGAATTTGCGAGCGCATCTGATATCCTTTGTCGGTATATCTTCCATCGGTCTTGATTTTGACTAAATCAGCATCTGAAAGCAGTGAGAGCATTTTAACACTCAGACGCTCCGATGCTATTTTAACGATTTGCGTATCATCATAGCTTTCCGGGGTAGAATCATATTCCAGCACATAGCTTGTGCTTATGGAGAACGGCAATCTCTTCTCACCGAAAAGCGAAAATACTTTTATATTTTTTATTATATCACAACCGTTTACCGAATTTCCATATAATTTGAAAATATTTATAGAAAAATTAAAAAAATTTATATTTATTTCGCTGAGTTTTTTTCTTTCAACCCTTCTTACCTCGTGTTCCCTTTCGACCTCTACCGACACCTCCTCACTCATTCTGCCGATAACGCGTCCCTCTGCATAGCAGAGTCCTCCGCCGGACTCAATAGGCTTCAATCCTAAAATCAGGACGTCGCCTTTTTTTACCACGTCCCCTGCCTTTACCTGCGGTGTGCCGGATATGACGGTTATTTCCTCAATTATACAGTCGCAGGATGCAACAAGATTTGCATATCCCTCCGGGTGCTCGTTTTCCGTATCATTTTGAGAATTTTTCTCCATCACGCTGACGTAGGCAACCGTTCCCCGTTTGTTTATATTTATCCAGGAAATCTCGGAGAGATTACGTAAGAAATCCGACTCTATGCGGCTTCTGTCGCAAAGCAGCCATACGTCACCGACAGAAAAATTGGATTCCGAAAGAGCCTCTGTGATTTGTGCATCAGTCAGACTGTCATTTCCGTCAATCCTTATGTCCCAAACTAAAGACGATGCAAGAAATACGATTATAGCACCTATGAGAGAGGATATTAGTATTGCTTTTTTATGCTTTAAGCGCTTTATTGCACCGAGAAGTCCGAGCATTTTGCTCTCCTCAAACGATATTCCCGATAAAATCTCTCGTGCCTTTTTTATATCGCGCTCTCTAACGATAATTTTACCGTCGCCGTCAATAGAGGATATTATTCCTGCGCGGATAAAACGTGAGCTCACGACGGAAATCATATCAGGACTTACACTTATTTTTCTGTATCCAAATATAATCGCGTCAATTCTTACCATATCCGAACCTCACGTCCTCAACTCTGCCCTTGATTTCAACAGCTCCATTCTCGTATATCGACAATGAAAGGCGCCTGCCTGATATAAAAACCTTACCCGTATGAGTAAGTATCTCAATACTTTCTCGCGAAAAATCTCTGACTCCTATAACGCCGCATACCGTCAGAGTCATTCCGAACGCAGAGCGCTCTGCATCAAGATGGAATTTATTAATAATTGCAGGAGCTCTAAGCTCCTTAATATTAGGACTGCTTTTATCTGTCATTTTCCGCTCCCAAAAATCATAAAACTATACTAAAATGTATGAAGGCGGAACAAAAAAATGACAAAGCAGGAGTTGATAAAAAGAAAAAAGTCGGCAAGTCCATCCATACTTATGTTTTCTTGTATTACACTTTCGATTATTATGCTGATAATGGGCAAGGAGCTTGAGAGTGCTATTATAAAGGGAATGAGTCTTGCAGGATTAAGAATAATACCTACCGTCTTTCCCTTCATGGTTCTATCTGATTTTTGGCTATCGTCTTTAGAGATTAAAGAGGAGTCGGCAGTGGCGAAAGCATTCGAGCGCGTTTTTAAAATAAACGCTGCTGCACTTATCCCCTTCCTTTCAGGAGCATTGTGCGGCTTCCCGCTGGGAGTAAAGAGTGCCGTAGGACTGTACGAGCACGGCGCTATTACAAAAGACGAGCTTTCGCGTCTATCTCCGGTAGTGAATTTACCCTCGCCTGCATTTGTTATTTCCGGAGTTGGCGCAGGGCTTTTGGGCAGTGCGGTAATGGGTGTTTTTTTGTATTTTTCAGTTCTCCTGTCTTCCGTGATAGTCGGAGTGTTTTTCTCTAGGAACAAATCAAAAAGTAAAAATAACGCCTTTATTACTAGGCAGAATTTTGATTTGATAGCCTCAATCCGCAATGCAGGGTTATCGTCGCTAATTATTGCATCATATATAGTTTTCTTCTCAGGAGTTTTGGGACTAGTAAGCGCAATTTTTAAAAACGATGCTTTTAGCACGATACTTTCAACGCTTTTCGAGGTAGGAAATGCCACTAGCATGATAGTAAAATCCGGAGCTTTTCCTCATGTATATTTGCTGCCGCTACTAGCATTTTCGCTCGGCTTTTCCGGCATGTCGGTACATATGCAGGCGTTCTCGTTTTTGCCGAAAGAGATATCAAAGCGTCGCTATCTTTTAACAAAGCTGCTCATCGGACTTTTATCAGCAGCTATCACCTTCCCCCTTTCGCTTCTGGCATAAATAAATATCCCCCCGTAAAACGGGGGGTATTTCATTTTCGGGCATAGCCCTAACCGCTACTGGCGACGCACAAGTGCGTTTCAGATTGGCCTGCCAGCCATGCAATCGTTACTTACCACCCATAA
>SVUG01000016.1 GCA_015063385.1 Oscillospiraceae bacterium
ACCGTTGCAAGAATAATCTTCCTCTTTTTAGTCATAAAGATCCCCTCCTAATTTGTTAATCATCTTAAAAGTGGCTGTCAAATTCTTATTTATCGGTGAGTTTATTATATCACATAATCCATTGAAAATCAATAATTCTTTTAAGCGAATCAATAATTGAACGATACCCCATAAATTGAACGAAAGGGGTATAAAGTGAACGATTTATATTTTACGGCTAAAAGCAAAAAAGGCTTGCAAGGACGAAAACTATCCCGGCAAGCCTAAATTTTTGCTGTAAAACCTATGAAAAAGGGCAAAATACCCCTATTTGGGCAATAAAAAAGCCATAATCCGATATTTTTCGTATCAATATTATGGTTTCTTTATGGTGCGGGAAATGTCAGGCGTTTAGAAAACTCTTAATAAGAGTTTTTAGCCTGAAGACCGAAGGCTTGCCTGAGGTCTGTCACGTTTCCTCCGACAAAAAAGAGGCTGACCTTTGGTCAACCTTTTTTCTTTATGCGGGAAATGTCAGGCGTTTAGAAAACTCTTAATAAGAGTTTTTAGCCTGAAGTCCGAAAGCCTGTCTTGAGGACTGTCACGTTTCCCCCCAAAGCAAAAAGCAGACCATTTTGGTCTGCCTTTTGTTTTGGTGCGGGAAACGGGACTTGAACCCGTACATCAAAGATACACGCCCCTCAAACGTGCGCGTCTGCCGATTCCGCCACTCCCGCGAACGCTTTATTATTATACTGTATTTATTTTTATTTGTCAAGAGCTTTTTGAGAAAAAATTGTATTTTTAAATTATTTTTTCAAGAAACCCGAGGAGAGCCTTAATATGCTGCTCCTCGGGCTTTGCTTGCGGTCTTTAAAAATACATAATTTATATTAGCTTAATATTATTCAGCTGATTTTTGCTTGTCAAAATATTTTGTCAGCACATTATATAGCAATCCGTTGTCGTATATTTTATAGCTTCCCTCCTGACCTGCATATTCCGTATGCTCATTACTCCAAGCCGCCATTATTTCATCATAGGTAGCGCTACGCAAATCAAGCTTAAGCCTATAATCCTCTATAGGTGTATTCAAATCATTCTGAAGATTCAGTTTATTGACGACGATGCCCCATGAGTTATCCCAGTATCCTACAGACACAATCTTATAGCTCCAGACAGTCCAGCCCCAGCCGAGAGAATCGAACTTGCCAAGGTATTCCTCCCACGCGCCCTCGTTTCCAAAAAAGCTAAACTCGCCGACAAATTTAGGCACGTCGAAGTCTGTATCAAAAATGCTCATAAGTGCAAACTGCAATCCGTAGAACATGGAATTGGAAATACCCTTGTCGTGATTCCAGTTGTAGAAGTGATACTGATAAAGAACGTTTTCCCAGCCGTATTTTTCAGGACTCGGAAGCGAGCAGGTGTACCATACGCCCTCTATTGAAATAACGTGATTACTATCAACCTCGCGGATTGCCTGATACATCCTATCCAAAACCGCCCACTGCTTTGGTCCGGTGCCAATTTCGTGACGATTAGTAGGCTCATTCACAAGGTCGTAGGCAAGAATTGTCGATGCGAGATCGGGACGGTCTTCTATATAATGCAAAGCGATATTTTTCCAAAGCGTACACATTGATTCAATATAGGTTTCGTTGTCCCAAAATTCAATTCGTCTTGTGCCTGAATGCTCAAATCCCGACTGTCCACCAACTACACCGTGCATATCAATAATTACCTTTAAGCCGTGATTTTTAGCAAGGTCAAGGAAATGGTCCAGCTTCTCAAACGCATCGTCACGCATAGTAAGAGCATCATCAGGTCCTTCCATGAAGTTTCGGTAGTACACGGGAAGACGAATGGTGTTTAATCCGATATCACTTATGAGTTGAAAATCGGCATCGGTACAATAAGAGTAGAAATATGCATCATTTAGTGCCTTAATCTCACCAGGGGTAAAGCGCTCTGCAAGAATGGCATCCATTTCCTCCTGGAAAATCTCCTTGTACTCCTCTACTATGCCCTGCTCATTAACCTTTTTAAAGCTGCCGTTCCGCTTATAAAGCGCGCCAACGGAATTAACGGTCATCCAGCCTTCAGAAATAAAGAGATTGCCGTAGTTGATGCCTTTAATATCGAAACGTTTTCCATTCTCGTCATAAAGTCCTTTACCAACGGCTGTGACGGTATTATATTCGTTCGGCTCGATTTCTATTACTTCGGGGGCTTCATAGGTGTAATTTGATGCGTAAATATTGCCATAGGTCAAAACGCCTGCTATGATTAAAATAATTACACCCAAAGCTATTAAAATTGCTATAAGCGCCTTTTTCATATTGTTTCCTCCGTGCTTTAATTTTTCTTTAACTAAATTATACCATTTTTGATTACTGGTGTCAATTTATTTGCCAATCATTTTTATACAAAGATAAAGTATAAAAATTGTAAATAATAGATAAGGGAGCGTTTTTCGCTCCCTTAAATAATTCAATTATTCAGGTCGGTCATCGTTCCGATGAAAAGAGGTATATTGTTTTCGCAATCAATAATCATATATACGAAAGGTCTGTCAAGGTAAACCACCTTTGGTTCATCAGATGGCGCTGCAGAGCCTGCCTTCATTTCAACGACTGTGGCAGCTCCCGCTTTCGTACCGCGCTCGGCAACCTCGATAAAGGTCTTGTGAAGTACTCTGCCGATATAGATATTCTGGTCCTCGTAGCTGCCAAGTCTTGAAAAATCGGCAAACGTGACGTTAAAGGCGGTTGGCATACCCATGTCGGAAAGAATCTTGGACATTTCAACCTCGTACTCGGTTTTGAACTTAGGAATAGCCGTCCTTACCGTAGTACGCGTAGGATTTGCAAGCATCGTATGAAGCTTCTCACCGTTGAGTGACGAGATATACTCGCTAACACTTACACCCTCGTCCGGAAGCAAGGCTGCAAAGGCGTACTTTCTTCCGCTATAATACTTGATAAATCCACTTGCATCTTCATCAGAAAGATAAGAGCCCTCGCTGGAGTACATAAACTTCGCGTCTTGTCTCTCACCGTTCTCCTTGGTAAATATACCGTCACGCACCTGCTCCTTTTTATAATACTCAGGCCACTCCGCCTCAAAGGCAAGTGTGTTGATAAGATACATAATTGCGTGGTCGGGGATTCTGTCGAGTATTTTAGGTATCATACCGTCTGTGTTTTTATAAACCCAACTGTTAATGTCCCTTTTAGTTTGATTGCTAAATGGCGTCTTGTATATTTCTGCCCCGTAATAATCGGCGTTTTTCTGCAAAAACGTTTTGTTAACCGTAAGTTTATCATCATTGGTGAACCATATTGAATTAGCCACGCTCAGCTTATATTTATCGCCATTCGGTAAGGAATTCAGATAGGTATAGAGGTAGAGATTAAGCTCGTCAGAGGTTATGCCTAGTACCTGCTCCATCTCCGAAAGCGTGTGACCGCTCGCACCGTTTGCAGTCATGGCAAGCGCTGCAATAACCGACACTGGAGATATCAGGGTGTTTTTGCCACTTTCCTCGGTGGAGCTCAATAGACGCACGGCAAAATCGGTGACGGCTGCGTTATGGCTTGAAATATCATCAAGCGGTGTGACGCTGCACGATTTGACACCGTCCATAAGGTTCTCTGCCGAAATGGGAAGAGCGCACCCCGAAAGGTTAATGATAATAGAGACTAAAAGGAAAAATGCGATTATAGAGACGCTGATTTTTCTGTTTTTCATAACAATCCCCTTTCTTCTTTATCATATAAGACGAGAATTTTTGCGAAAGGTTGCATTTTTTATAATTTTACCATATTTCTTACCTGATGTAAAGTTTTTGATTGCAAATTATTCGGTTTTATGTTAAAATAATAAAAAAAGGCGGTGAGTTATGTTTTTAAAGAATCTTTTTAAGAAAAAAAGTAAGTACCCTGAAATCGCAAAATACCACGAGGACGACCTCGTCACGTTCAGATACCGAGGCGACCTATCATTCGGCTACGTTTACGATGCAAAGCTCGACGATGACGGCAAGGTCAGCTATACTATTCAGCTCGGCGGGCAATGTCCTGCCTTGCTCTACGATTTCAAGGAAGAAAACATAATAGGTCTGAAAAAATAACATATACCTCCGTATCTGTGCATAAAATAGCAGTGAATACGGAGGTATTTTTATGTGGAATAAAATTAAGCAATATCTACCTGCCTATATAATAGGAATAGCAATACCGCTGACGGTTGGAATTTTGGCTGCAGCACTGACACGCGACAGCATGGATATTTACGGTACACTCGTGACTCCGCCACTTGCCCCGCCCGCAATCCTTTTTCCTATTGTCTGGAGCATCCTATACGTGCTGATGGGAATAAGCTCGGCAGGAGTTTACACTAATCGGGAATTAAACCCCGAGGCTGCACGCAAGGGACTTGAATACTACGCTATAAGCCTCGCCTTGAATTTCCTGTGGAGTATTATCTTTTTCGGGCTAAGCGCCGCTCTGCCTGCATTTATCTGCCTATTATTTTTACTTTACTATATAATACGCACTATACTCGAATACAAAAAAGTCAAGTCGTGGTGCGCTTATTTGCAGATTCCGTATGCCGTTTGGGTAGCGTTTGCAGGATATCTTAACGCAGGAATATGGCTTCTAAATCAGTAATTATCTACCGACAAACATCTGCGTCCAATAGCTTCCGTTTTCAACGTATCCGACACCGATATGCGTAAATGATTTGTTAAGTATGTTCGCACGATGTCCCGGGGAATTCATCCACCCCTCTACAACAGCTGCAGGGCTTTTATATCCCCTAGCGATGTTTTCACCTGCAGTCTTGTACGATATTCCAAAGCTTTTCATCATATTAAAAGGAGTTCCATAGGTAGGACTTGTATGTGAAAAATATTTATTTTTCTGCATATCCTCCGACTTATATCTTGCAACCCTTGAAAGCTGCCAGTCGTATTCAAGGGCGCTTATGCCCTGCTTGGCTCGTTCAATGTTAACGAGTCGAACTACCTCGCGCTCGTATGCATCAGTGCTCGCGTTGACAGATGGAATATTTATTATCTGACCGGGATAAATCAGGTTGTAGTTCTTAATAGTGGGATTGGCTGCTTTTATTTCGGATAATCCAACCTGATAGGACACTGCAATTTTCCATAGGCTATCGCCCTTTTTTACCGTATGAGTGCTAACTGCTGATGCAGCAGTCACCAAAGAGAGCGCAAGAGCAAGCGTTAGGACTGTTAATAATAGAATCTTTTTCATTTTTCTTTCCTTTCTGTGTTGTTTAACTTCGGCGGGCCGACTGATTTTTCACCTCCTTTAAATAAAATAAAAACGCGGCCCAACATTTTCTGCCGCATAATAAGTATACCATATTTGAGATTTAATGTCAAATGCAATATATGGAAAAAGGGATAGAGAGTGGCTCTATCCCTCTATTTTTAGGTTTCATGCTTTAATTTAAAAATTGCTTTAATTGTAAATATCCATTTCATAACAATTTCAGGATTGTCGGGAACTATTCTGTAAATATGCTCACCGTGCTGAATTTCAAAATATCCGCCCGGACGGAAAGGAAGAATCGGGAATGATGCAGTGGCTATTTTATCAACATACGGCATACCGTCAATAATACCGTCTATCATAAAATAATCGAAATTTAAGGTTATATTTCCCTCTCCTACCGTTTCATATCTGTGCCTTTTATCGTTAATTGTACGAATAATTGCGTGCGTTTCGTATGAAAAATCAGGAGCTGCCTTGACGTCATCATACACCGACTGCTCAATATATGCATGCCAGTCGCTAGGATATTTATACAACGGCTCACCTCCGCCAACGAGAGAAAGTATACCGTAGTTATCACTTTTTACGGTATATCCACAGGCTTTACAAGTAAGCTTATTTTTGTTTCTGACCTTTATGGTAAACTCTCTTTCGCATAGAGGACATTTATACAGCACGTACTGAAGCCCCTCAACGTTGTCGCCGTTTTTATAATATACCCTTTGCTTTTCGTTTTCACGGTATGCATCAAAGGAAAGATGCTCCTCAACGAGCGCTGCTGCCTCCTCGTCGGAAAGTGCGGCAAAATCCTCCTTGGAAGCAAGCTTGTAAAGCTCAATGGTTATTCTACCCTTGCGCTTTACCTTTTCCCATTTGGGATTTGTAAGATACGTACCGTTGACCTTTGCAACGTAAATATCGGTACTGAACCATTTTAAAACCTTGGCAGTAGCTATCGGTATAGGCGTTGACGTTCCGCTTTCGGTCATAAGGCCTGCCGGATATAGCATAAGGGGCTCATTGTGGTCAAGAACCGACTTCATACGACGCATATCAAGAGCACTGGTCTGAAACTGATTTTTGCCTATCGCTCCGCACATTTCCATAAGGGGAGCTATCGGCATGGAATCCATCATAGCCTTACTCACTACAAAGTGCGTTTTAGGAGGAACTACCGAATAAGCCGGCAAAACGTCTATTATCGACTCATGATTTGCAATTATCACACATTTACCCGTCTTGCCTTTGAGGTCATTACGCAAAATTTTTACATTATAAAAGAATCTGCACAAAAACCGAGAAATTCCTCTTGCTAAGCCGAATATAAATGGATTCGGTTCTCTGAAGGATTTTTTCTTTTTACTCATAAAATGTTATATTTCAATTTGTGCGGTGTTTTGTACCACCCAAATACTTTTATTTGACTTCAATCATCGACTCATCCCAGATAGAAGGAGCGTCGAAGCCGAGCATATTAACCGTAGTTGCGGCAACGTTGGAGAGTCCGAAATCAGCTCTACCCTGTTTTAAGATATATTTATCTGCAGTAAAGTTATCGTAAACGATAAAGGGAACGGGATTGAGTGTGTGGCTGGTCTTTGCCTTGAATGAGCCGTCCTTGTTCGCCTTGGGAGCACCGGTCTTCTTATCAAGCTCGTACATCTCATCGGCATTACCGTGGTCGGCAGTGATAAGGGCTGCGCCCTCAAGCTCGTCAACAACCTTGAGTATTCTTGCAAGCTGAAGGTCGAGTGCCTCCATAGAGCACTCAGTAGCAAGGAACGAGCCTGTATGACCTACCATATCGCCGTTGGGGAAATTAACGCGAAGGTACTTATACTCGCCGCTTCTCATACATTCGATAAGCTTATCGGTGATTTCAGCGCACTTCATCCAAGGTCTCTGCTCAAAGGGAACGACGTCGGAGGGAATCTCAATATAGGTTTCAAGCTCCTCGGAGAACTTGCCCGACTTATTACCGTTCCAGAAGTAAGTGACGTGACCGTACTTCTGCGTCTCGGAGATAGCAAGCTCCTTAACGCCTGCCGAAACGAGATACTCGGTCATAGTATTGGTAATTTCGGGGGGAGAAACGAGATAACGGCTGGGGATATGAAGGTCGCCGTCGTACTCGAGCATACCTGCGTAAAGAACTGCAGGAACTCTCTTGCGGTCGAATTTATCAAAATCAGCGCCCGACTCGAACGCCTTGGAAATCTCAATAGAACGGTCACCGCGGAAGTTGAAGAATATTACACTGTCACCGTCGTTAATTGTACCTACGGGCGCACCGTCCTTTGCAATTACGAAAGGAGGGAGGTCCTGGTCGATAACCTTGTACTCTGCTCTATACGCGTTGATTGCTTCCTCGGCAGATGCAAACTGTCTTCCCTCTCCGAGAACGTGAGTTTTCCAGCCTGCCTCAACCATAGCCCAGTTAGCCTCGTATCTGTCCATAGTAATCTGCATTCTGCCACCGCCCGAGGCAATAGCAATATCGAAGCTGTCAGAGCGGAGGTCCGCGATATAATCCTCGAAAGGAAGCACGTAGTCAAGCGCGCTGGTCTCACCAACGTCACGGCCGTCAAGAAGAATGTGAACTCTTACCTTGCGGGCGCCGTCAGCCTTTGCTCTTTCGATAAGCGCTTTAAGATGGTCGATGTGGGAGTGAACGTTTCCGTCGGAGAAAAGACCGAGGAAATGGAGAGTCGAATTGTTTGCCTTGACACCGCCAATAAGAGTCTGCCAGGTTTCAGATTCAAAAATCTTGCCTGTCTCAATAGACTGAGAAACGAGCTTTGCGCCCTGCGCAAACACCTGTCCTGAGCCAAGTGCGTTGTGTCCGACCTCGGAATTACCCATATCGTCGTCACCGGGGAGACCTACGGCAGTACCGTGCGCCTTGATAGCAACGGTGGGATAATTCTTCATAAGCATATCAAGAGTGGGAGTGTGAGCTGCAGCAACTGCGTTCGCACCGTTGTCGGGAGCGATGCCTACACCGTCCATAACTATTGTAAGAAGCGGGCCCTTTACGCCCTCAAATTTTGTGGATTTTTCAAGCTTAACCATTTTTATTGCCTTTCTTTTATATATCGGCATCCTTGATATAAAGGTGGCCGAAATCGGTTATAAATTTCTTTCTTTCCTGGAGCGCATCGCCAAGAAGCACGTCAAACATTTTTGCCGTAGCCTCGGCATCGGTGGGAGTGACCGCTATAAGTCTGCGTGTCTGTGGACACATCGTAGTACGCCACATCATGTCAGGCTCGTTCTCGCCAAGTCCCTTGGAGCGCTGAATCGTGTATTTTTTGCTGCCGAGCTTGGACAGAATTTCCGTCTTTTCCTGCTCGTTATATGCAAAATAGGTTTCATTACCCGACGTAATCTCAAAGAGAGGTGATTCAGCAATGTAAATCTTGCCCTTTTCGATAAGAGTCGGAAGGAGGCGATAGAACATCGTAAGAAGCAGCGTTCTTATCTGGAAGCCGTCCTCATCAGCATCGGTGCAGATAATGATTTTGTTCCATTTAAGCAGGTCGTAATTAAAGGTGGTAAGGTCGGATTTCTTTCCGGTTTTAACCTCAACTCCGCAGCCGATAACCTTGAGTAAATCTACGATAATATCACTGGCAAAAATCTTATCATAGGTGCTCTTCATACAGTTAAGAGTCTTACCTCTGACAGGAATTATCGCCTGGAATTCCGCATTTCTGCCAAGCTTACAGCTCGACATAGCAGAGTCACCCTCTACTATATAGACCTCTCGGATTGACGGGTCTTTTGAGCGGCAAGGAACGAATTTCTCAACTCGGTTGGAAACGTCCATCGTGCCTGTCAGCTTCTTCTTAATGTCAACCTTGGTCTTCTCTGCCGATTCTCTGGCGCGCTTGTTTACAAGCACCTGATTTATTATCGTGTTTGCGCTCGACTGATTTTCAGTGAGGTAAATCTCAAGATTGGTTTTAATAAACTCGGTGAGCGCCTTCTGAATAAAGGCGTTGGTTATAGCCTTCTTCGTCTGGTTCTCGTAAGAGGTCTGCGTTGAAGCCGAATTGACTATTACAGCAAGGTTGTCAGCAATATCGGCAAAGGATATTTTGGACTCGTTTTTGGTATATTTATTCTGTGCCTTAATATATTTATCTATCGCGTAGGTGAAAGCGTTTTTAACTGCCTTATCGGGTGCTCCTCCGTATTCAAGGAACGAAGAGTTGTGGTAATATTCCGTCATACCCGTTTTGGCAAAGCAGAAGGTTATCTCCGCCTTCAGCTTATAATCGGGCATATCCTCACGGTCGCGGCCCTTAGTCTCAAGATTCCAAAGGACAGGCTGTGTGGTTGCAATTCCCTCGGTGATTTCAGCAATATAATCGGCAACTCCGCGCTCGTAGTAGAACTCGGATTTGTCAAATTTGCCCTTTTCGTTTTCTACTTCAAGGATAAACTTGATTCCGGCATTAACAAACGCCTGACGGCGAAGTGTCGCGCTAAGGAACTCAACGGGAATGTCAATTTCCTTGAACACCTTAAGGTCGGGACGCCATTTGATAACAGTGCCGCGACGCTTCATGCCGGGCTCAATATCGGTGACGGTAAGGCCACCCTTAACGTTGCCGCTCTTAAAGTTAATCTCGGAAAGAGTTTTTCCGTTATACGATCGAACGCTCATATACTCTGAAGAATACTGCGTTGCGGTCGCACCGAGTCCGTTAAGACCGAGCGAAAACTCATAAGCCGAGTTGCCATCGTTATTATCGTACTTACCGCCCGCATAAAGCTCGCAGAAAACGAGTTCCCAGTTATATCGCTTTTCCTTTTCGTTATATCCCAGCGGTACACCTCGTCCAAAGTCCTCAACCTCAATAGAAAGGTCACGGTACTTCTTGACGATTATCTTATCGCCGTAGCCCTCTCTCGCCTCGTCGACGGAATTGGCAAGTATTTCAATGAAGGAGTGCTGACATCCGATCAGGTCGTCGGAGCCGAAGATAACCGCAGGTCTTTTTCTTACTCTGTCAGCACCTTTTAAGCTCTTGATACTTTGATCGTCATACTCTTTTTTAGCTATTTTGGTTGCCACTTTCATTCCTCCCGTAAATTTCCAGAGTATATTATAACACGCGCGTTTGCTTTTGTCAAGAACGAAAAACATTTAGCCAAAGCACTAAAATGCTCATTTTTCTTGACATTGGGCTTCTTCAATGTTATACTTTAACATACCGAAGAACGAAAGGAGAGCTTATGGAAAAGATAGTTGAAATACGGGCAAGCGGGGACGGCTTCCCCATGCTGATGCGCGACTTTTTGCACTCTCTTAAGCTCTCCACGACCGTAATCAAGGAGGCTAAACGCGCGGGAATCTTCTTAAACGGAGTGCCCGTGACGGTAAGAGCCACTGTAAATCAGTCGGATTTGGTCGAGGTATACGTATCAGAGTCAAGAAGCGATGGGATTCCGCCGATGGACATTCCGCTGACGGTTTTATACGAGGACGACGACGTGCTTGCCGTAGACAAGCCGACGAATATGCCAACTCACCCATCAAAAGGAAACAATCTGCCTACGCTCGCCAACGCCGTTATGGCATACTACGGAGGTAATTTCGTATTCCGCTCTGTCAACCGACTTGACAGGGATACCTCGGGCGTTGTTATAATTGCGAAAAATAAATTAAGTGCTTCCGCGCTTTCGAGGAGCATGAAGAACGGTGAATGGCAAAAAACCTATCACGCATTAGTTTCGGGAGTACCAAAAGAAAAAAGCGCAATAATCGACGCTCCGATTGAGAGAGTCTGCGAGGGGAATATCAAAAGGTGCGTGAGAGAGGACGGCAAGAGAGCTATTACCGAATACAAAACCGTCGAGGAGTACGGGGACTCTGCCCTGCTTGAAATATCATTAAAAACCGGCAGAACACACCAAATCAGAGTTCATATGGCGCACCTCGGACATCCTCTGGTATCGGATTTTTTATACGGAACGCCCTCTGAAAAGGAATATTATCTCAGATGCAAGGAGATAACCTTTCCGCATCCAAAAAGCAACAAAAAACTTATTATCAAGGCATAAAAACACCGCGTTTGACAACTTTAGTTTGCAAACACGGTGTTTTTTGGTTGAATTTAATTGTTTTCAAGCATTCTAAAAAACGCGGATTCGTCAATGATTTTCACGCCCAAATCCTTTGCCTTGGTAAGCTTAGAGCCCGCCTCCTCGCCGGCGAGAACGTAGGACGTTTTCTTTGACACACTGCCCGAGACCTTACCGCCGTTCTTCTTAATAATCTCTGATGCCTCGCCGCGAGTCATGGTGGGGAGCGTGCCGGTGAGAACAAACGTCAGACCAGCGAAGAGCTCTCCGCGCTCCTCGCCAACGGCATCAGTCTTTACGCCAAGCTCGCACAAGCGGTCAAGCAAAAGCCTATTTTCTGCAGATGCAAAAAATTCAACAAGGGCGGTAGCGGTGATGTCACCTATATCCTTAATGGCAACGAAGTCCTCAAAGTTGGCGTTATAGAGGTTTTCAAGAGTACGCATTTTGCCTGCGATTTCTTCTGCGGCAACCTCGCCTACCTGGCGGATTCCGAGAGCGAAAAGAAGCTTTTCAAGTCCACGACTCTTTGATGCTTCTATAGCACTGACGAGATTTTCTGCACTCTTTTTACCCATTCGGTCAAGGCCCTCGACGTCTTCCACCCGTAGAGTGTAGAGGTCTGCGATATCCTTGATTTTTCCTGCTGACAAGAGCAACTCAACAACCTGCGGACCAAGGCCGTCTATATTCATAGCACCCTTTGATGCAAAATGAGTTATGCTGCGCGAGGTCTGTGCGGGGCAAGCGGGATTTTGGCATCTGGTTGCAGCTCCCTCTCCACACTCGTCGCGAATAACGGGAGCACCACACGAGGGACAGAACTCGGGCATTTTAAACGGTTCTTCTACGCCTGTACGCTTTTCGGGAATAGAACGGATAATCTCAGGAATGATTTCACCCGCCTTACGAACGACAACGGTATCACCGATGCGGATATCGCGCTCGCTTATAAACTGTGCGTTATGGAGCGTCGCGCGAGAAACAGTCGTGCCTGCAAGCCTTACGGGCAGAAGATTGGCAGTAGGCGTCAAAACGCCCGTTCTGCCGACCTGTATATCTACGGAAATAAGCTTTGTTTCCTTTTCCTCTGGTGGATATTTATATGCAACAGCCCATTTTGGCGTGCTTGTTCCCTCACCTATCTGCACACGCTTTTCAAGCTCGTTAACCTTAACGACAGCGCCGTCCATATCAAAGGCGAGCTCGTCGCGATGCTCTCCGAGATATGCAATATGTGCACTGACCGCGTCATAGCCCTTGGCGGCCGTGCGATTTGTGACGGTAGTAAATCCGAGCTCGTCTAGCCTGTCCAGTGTTTCTATATGGGTTTTAGCGCTTCTGCCGTCAGTGTAAAGCTCGCCCTCTTGAAGATTGAAAACGAGAATTTCAAGTCGTCTTGCAGCGGCTATCTTTGAGTCAAGCTGACGAAGCGAGCCCGCGGCGGCATTTCTTGGATTGGCGAAAAGCGGTTGCCCTGCAGCCTCTCTAACCTCGTTAAGCTCCGAAAAAACGCGCTTTGGCATATACACCTCGCCTCTTACGCAGAGATAAGGTAGGGGCTCTGTAAGACGAAGAGGGATAGATTTTATGGTTTTAAGATTTTCGGTGACGTCCTCGCCGACCTCACCGTCACCTCTGGTTGCGCCCTGCACGAACACGCCGTCGCGATATATGAGAGAAACCGAGAGTCCGTCTATCTTTGGCTCTACTGAAAATTCAGTATCCTCACCTGCTTCGGCTGCAATTTTCCTTATGAATTCGTCAAGCTCCTCGTAAGAAAAAACGTCAGTAAGACTACCCATTTTAACCGTGTGGGTGAACTTTTCAAACTTATCAAGCGCCTTACCACCAACGCGGACCGTGGGAGAATCGGGCGTTTTTATCTCGGGAAATTGCTCCTCAAGCTCTGTAAGCTCACGGAACATCATATCGTACTCGTAGTCCGAGATTTCAGGTGCATCATTCTCGTAATATAGCTTTGAATTATATACTATTTTAGCACGCAGGAATTCAGCGCGCTCCTTTGCTTGCTCACGGGTCATTTTTCTTTTCCTTATAATCTAAAAATTACCTTTTTATTGTACCACGAAGCCCTGCTTTTGTCAAGGCGGGATTTTTTGAATAATATCGTTTGATTTTTGTCAAAAAATATGTGATTTTACTAAAAAAATCCCAAAAAATGAATTTATTTTTAGGATTGACATTCATCAAAATAAGAGTATAATTAGTTTGATTAAAAACACAGAGGTTTTCTTATGAAAATAACATCAGACAAGCTTAAACGATTCGCTTTTCTCAACTTTGGCATTCTGCTTATGTCGGTGGGAATCTATTTCTTCAAAAATCCTAACGGCTTTGCAACCGGAGGAGTCAGCGGTATTTCAATTATACTGCATAACGTCTTTCCTAGCATAACGACCGCCACTTATATGCTGGTTATAAACGCACTGCTCATTATTATCGGACTTATATGCTTAGGTCGCGAGTGCGGTATATGGACTGTCTACTGCTCACTTTTAATGTCATTTGAAACCTGGCTGTTTGAATTGATTTTACCTATTTATGTCCCTCTTACAGAATATCCCCTGCTCGAACTGGTGTATGCAGTGCTGCTCACGGGTATCGGCTCGGCAATAATCTTCAAATGCAAAGCCTCCTCGGGCGGTACGGATATCATTGCATTGATACTTAAAAAGCACACGAGTATGAACGTCGGTACGGCGCTTCTGTGCACCGACTTTATTATCGCGGCATCGACGTTTTTCCTCACTGCTGACGGAATTTCTTTTGATGCACAGACTGGCCTTTTCTCCCTGCTCGGTCTTTTCGCAAAGGTCTTCGTAGTTGATGATATTATAGACTCAATTAACCTGTGTAAATCATTTACCATTATTACTACACGGCCGGATGAAATTGAGGAATTCATAAAGCGTGAGATTAAACACAGTGCAACGACATACGAAGCACAGGGCTCGTACTCTCACGAGGGCAGGAGAGTTATTATGACCGTATGCCGCAGAAGCGAAGCAATAAGACTTCGCAAAAAGGTATACGAAATCGACCCGCACGCCTTTATGATTATAACTAAAACAAGCGAAATTCTTGGCAAAGGCTTTAGGGACAACGTCAATTAAATTTCAAAAAGCGATACATAAAACGCGGCAGAGCAAAAACTCTGCCGCGCTGTTTTTTATGATGCCATATATTTTTCAAGTGCTGCCATACGAGTCGTAAGAGCAAGAATCTTTGTTGCTATCTCAATCTCATCGTCGGTGGGATATGTGGGAGCGATTCGAAGGTTCTTATCCTCCGGGTCAACTCCATAAGGATAGGTAGCTCCGACTGCAGTAAGCGTGACGCCTGCTTCCTGCATAAGCTCGTATACTCTCTTTGCTGTTCCGGGAAGCACGTCAAGCGAGATGAAATATCCGCCGCGGGGCTTGGTCCAACTTGCGATTCCAAGTCCGTCAAGCACGGAAAGCGACTCGAGAGTTATGTCGAACTTTCTTCCTATAAACTCGGCAAGCTTCATCATATGCTTATGAACCGCTTCCTTATCCTTGAAATAGGTGGTATGACGAAGCTGGTTAAGCTTATCGTAGCCGATAGTCTGTACGCCAAGATACTTGGAAATCTGCTTAAGGTTGGCGGGAGAGGCCGCCATCATAGCAACGCCTGCGCCGGGGAAAGTAATTTTCGACGTAGAGGAAAAATAGAAAATTCTGTCAAGATTTCCGAACTTCTCTGCCTCATCGAATATGTCAAGCAGATGATCGGTTTCCTCACCCAAATCATGCACTGCGTATGCGTTATCCCACATAATTCTGAAATCAGGTGCGGCGCATTTCATGCTTGCGAGGCGGCGAACGGTGTCGTCGGAATACGTGTTGCCCGTGGGGTTTGAATACTTCGGCACACACCAGATACCCTTGACCTTGGGGTCTTTTACAAGCTCCTCTACCATATCCATATCTGGACCTATAGGAGTCATAGGAACTGACAAAAGCTCGAAGCCAAGATACTCGGTCATTTTAAAGTGGCGGTCATATCCGGGAACTACGCAAATCCACTTCAGCCCCTCCTCCTTGCACCAAGGACGCTCCGAGCCGAGAACGCCGAAGAGCATTGCTCGAGAGAGCGCGTCGTACATAAGCTGAAGCGATGAGTTTCCACCGACTGCAATGTACTCGGTCTTTACACCGAGAAAATCCGAAAAGAGCTTCTTCATCTCCGGAATTCCGTCAAGAACTCCGTAATTTCGGCAGTCAACGCCATTCTCGGAGAAGCACTTCTCACGCGGTCTTGCCTCGGAGAGAAGCGGCAGGCTTATATCAAGCTGGTCGGAATTAGGCTTACCTCTGGAGAGGTCAAGCTTCTTTCCGCTTTTTTTATATTCATCGTACTCTTTTTTAAGAGCGTCGTATTCCTTTTGCAGTTCTTCTTTTGAATATTCGCTGTACTTCTTCATTTTCTGATACCTTTTTGAATATTTTTGCAATAAAAAAATCTTTATCTTTCGTTTTTAGGCGAAAATACCTCTATATTATAGTATATTTTGAAAGTTTTTTCAAGTGATTTTGCAAATTTTCTTAAAATAATTTATTTTTTCTTGTTTTTGCTGATAGTTTGCTTATAATTTTGTCAAAAAAGCAGAAAAATATTTCTTTAATTTTAAAAAAACTTGACAAATTTTACTCTCTGTTGTATAATCTATGCTGATGTTTTAGATTTATTTTGAAAGGATTTATATTATTTTATGGCAGCAAATGCACAGAAAGACAAAAAAATGGTGACTGAAATCACCGCTATGGACGAGGATTTCGCCAAGTGGTATACAGATATCTGCAAAAAGGCTGACCTTATCGACTATTCCAGCGTTAAGGGCTGCATGATTATCCGCCCCTACGGATACGCTATTTGGGAGAATATACAGAAGAATCTTGACAATCGCTTCAAGGCGCTCGGTCACGAGAACGTATACATGCCCATGTTTATCCCCGAATCTCTTCTGCAAAGAGAAAAGGATCACGTTGCGGGATTTGCGCCCGAGGTCGCTTGGGTCACTCACGGCGGTGAGGAAAAATTGACCGAGCGTCTTTGCGTTCGTCCTACCTCGGAAACACTTTTCTGCGAGCATTACGCAAATATTATCCGCTCGTACAGAGACCTCCCCAAGCTTTACAACCAGTGGTGCTCTGTCGTTCGTTGGGAAAAGACCACTCGTCCCTTCCTTCGTAGCCGTGAATTCCTCTGGCAAGAGGGACACACCATGCACGCAACCGCGGAGGAAGCAAGAGCAGAAACGGTTCAGATGCTTAACGTTTATGCAGATTTCCATGAGAACGACCTTGCAATCCCCGTTATCAAGGGTGTAAAGACCCCCTCTGATAAGTTTGCAGGCGCTGAGGACACCTACGCCATTGAGGCGCTTATGCATGACGGTAAGGCACTTCAGGCAGCTACCTCGCATTATTTTGGTGACGGATTCGCACGCGCGTTTGATATAACCTACACATCCAAAGAAAATACTCTAGAATATCCTCATCAGACCTCTTGGGGCTGTACCACGAGAATGATTGGCGGTATTATTATGACTCACGGTGACGACAACGGTCTTGTTCTCCCCCCTGCCGTTGCTCCCATTCAGGTCGTTATTATTCCCGTTGCGCAGCATAAGGAGGGAGTTCTTGAAAAGGCAAACGAGCTTAAGGACAGACTTGCCGCTATTGGTGTTAGAGTTAAGCTTGACGACAGCGACCAATCGCCCGGATGGAAGTACTCCGAGTATGAGATGAAGGGTGTTCCGCTTCGCGTAGAGATAGGTCCTCGTGATATTGAGGGAGGACAGTTCGTAGTCGTCACAAGACACAACAGAGAAAAGACCTTTGCGCCTATTGCAGAGCTTGAGGAAATTATTAAATCCAAGCTCGTTGAGGTTCGCGACGGAATGTACGCAAAGGCTCTTGCAAACCGCGAGAGAAGAACCTATGCTTGTAAGACCATTGACGAAATCAACGCTTCCCTTACCGCAGGTGACGGCTTCGTAAAGGCTATGTGGTGCGGTGAGGAGGAATGCGAGGACAAGGTTAAGGAATTGACCGGTGTCGGCTCTCGTTGCATTCCCTTCGAGCAGGAAAACATCTCAGACAAGTGCGTATGCTGCGGCCGTGAGGCTAAAAAGCTTGTTTATTGGGGCAAGGCATACTAATTCAGATTACATTATTAAAAGGAGGTAAAAATGCTAAAGGACAAAGAAATAGTATCCTTCCGCGTTTCAGACGGAAACACGGTTAAGCTAGAGCACAGAAGCACTCTTACCTCTACTGTTGAGCTCGCGCGCGAATATGCACGCGCGGGTTATCCTGACAGATACGTGATTTTCACCGAACGCCAGGGTGAATCTGAGAGCGGTTTATATATGTCGTGTATACTTCGTCCGTCTATATTTCCCTCTCAGGCAGGCCTTATCGGACCTCTGGCAACGGTTGCCTTTGCTGCTGCTCTTGAGGAGCATACCTCAAAGAAGCTTGGTATCGGCTGGGTGAGCGATATTTACTGCGACGGTATCAAGGTTGGTGGATGCTCGGTTGAGGGAAAGCTCGACAATTTTACCTCTTACGAATACATGATAATCACCTTTGCGGTAAAGATTGACGAAAGGATTTTCCCCCCAAGGCTTACTGATATGGTAAGAACGGTCTTTGAGGCTGATAACACTTCCGTAGCTATGATTATAGCAAGGACCGTGCTCAACAAATTCTTTATGATTTATCGCGATCTCAAGTCGCCTGAAAAGCATATGGATGCATATAAAGCAAAATTTGCACTGGCAGGTAAAAAAATCAAGTATTTGAGCGACGGCAAAAAGAGGCTCGCACGCGTAGTTGACATAGACAAGAAAAACTGCACGCTCATCATTGAAGCGAAGGATTCCAGCATACTTAGAATTTCTTCACCGTCTATGGTCATAATTCCCAACAAATTATAATATAAAAGGCGTCTGCTGATATTGCAGACGCCTTTTACTATTAAAAATACCGCACGTTGCCGTGCGGTATTTTTTTGAGATTTATTCTTCTTCCTTCTTTGCGGTACAGCCCGGAATTACGCAGGTATCAGACTCCGTACCGTCGTCATTAATGAATTTATGCTCATTAACAGTAGAATCGGGAATCTCTCTGGTATCAAGAGCTCCGCAATTACCTATAGTGCATTTCGCGCTCTCGGTAGCATTTTTCACACAGGTACCATTTTCATTGTTAACGTATTCACCAAAAACGTGGGTGCAGCCCCAAATAACGTATTCATTACCGCACTTGGTCCAGTACTTGTTCTCTACTATCATCGTTCCTACTACTTTGCCCTCATGATTAAGAACATTCTCCTTGGGAGCAGAAGAGGATTTGAAGTATACGGATGCGCCCTTAAGATCAAGACCTACAGAGGTATTGTTCCAAGCAGCCTCAGCCGATTCAACAAATATGTACTTTATGTTGCAATTCTTGAAAACGTTAGGATTGATATGCTGAATGGTACGGGCAATGAATACTCTTTCAATGTTAGTGCAATCATCAAGTGCACCGTCTGCTATGTTGTAAATTTTATTAACGGTTTCAAACATCAGCTTATTGCAGGTATTGTTAACCTTGATAAGATGACCATCAACGATAAGCATACCCTTTGCATCGTACTTTGTGCCTTCGCCGCCTGCCTTGGTTACTATGCCGGTTCCCTCAAATGCGGTTTTAGGAATAATTTTGGTCGCCGCGGGAATAGAGAGGTTCATAACGCCTTCGTAGCCATAGAAAGCATAGGTCGATATCGAAGTTATATTAGATGCAAACGACACCGACTTTATCTTACTCTTAGCCGCATACCAAGGAGCCTGGTCAGCGGATGCGAAATTGTGCATCACGTTATCACCGCCGACGAAGATCTTGCCGTCAGTGAGAGACCAAGCAATCTTTTTATTAGCATCGTCAGCATAAGACATCCAATAATTACCGTCATCACCCGTTCCGCTTTCCACCTTGGAATATACGGTTGCACGAGTATCGGTAAGTTTATTAAGATCGCTACAGTTGCTCTGAATATTTCCGTTGTAATAAATGCTCACTAAAGAGGTACAGCCGATAAATGCCTGGGGATCTATTCCCTTAAGAGATGCGGGAAGAAGGATTTCTTTAATACTTGAAAGACTTGCAAAGGTATATTTACCGATATATTCAACGCCCTCGGAAACGGTCACACCTGTGATAGAAGAAACGCTCTCAAGCTTTCCTGTCCAAAGGGGAGTAGCATCTAAGGATTCATAGAAGTCCCACATACGGTATGCAGAATCAAGTCTTGCGGCCTTCAAATCCGCGAGATTTTCTTCCGCAAGCTTATTTCCTGCCGCTATAATTCTGGTTTTTATCTGATCGTAGGTTTCGGTTGTTTTGTTTTGAGCAATAAGATAACGCGCATAAACATCAAGCTCAACGTCAGTGAGAACGTAGCCGCCCTCCTGCGCTTTTCTTGTTTCTATATCTGCGTCAATCTTACTTGAAATTACTTCAATGGATTCTGTATAAATCGTAAGAACTCCATTTGAAAGCGCCCAAAGAATACCGCCCTCGTGGTTGAGAATCTTACCACGGTCGCAGGTATAAGCCTTGTCACTCGTAATAGAATCACCAACAGCAATAGCATTAGAACCGAAGAAGCCGGAGAAGCTCATGTTGTGATAGGTGATGTTTCTTTGCTGATTAATATGATCTGCGGTAATCAGACCCTTAAGACTGGGCTGTCCGTTAGCATCGTACTTAAGAACGCCGTTCTCATATACCGGCTCGGCATAAACGAAAATAGTAGCAATAGGCTCTGGAAGGTTAGCATACTTATAAGAAAGAGTAAAACAATGCTGTATCGGAGTTTTCTCTCCCTCTACGTAGTGCCAATAGTTTCCAAGCTGCTTTGTTTCACTATAATAGAATATAATAGGTTTATCCGCAAACCAAGAGTTATCAAGTCCGACCTTTATGGATTCAAACTCGGCCTTGCTTTCTCCACCATAGTACACTTTAGAAAGTGCGTGAGAATAGTTAGTGCTTCCCTTTCCACCGGGATGGAATGCCGCAAGCCCTATTTCTTTAAGCGTTTTTGGAACTACTATGGTTCTGATCTTGTTCGAACCGTAAAACGCTCTCTCTGCCAAAGCAGTAAGACCGTCGTTAAGAACAACCTCATTAAGCTTTGTTGTATTGAAGGCATTCTTTTCGATACGGGTAAGTTTTTCAGGAGCAACAAATTTAGTAATAGAACACTTTTGGAAAGCAGCCTCTCCTATTCTGGTGATACTGTCGGCAAGAGTTATGGTCTTTACTGCAGCCAAACCGTTGAAGGAGTTGTTTCCGACGTATGTAATTCCATCCTCAATTACTATTGCGGTAATATTGTCCACATGCTTATACCAAGGAAGATCAAGCTCGTTGGCATCCTGAGCGTCAAACATAGGACCGCTACCGGAAATGGTAAGGATATAATTATAAATGGTTTCTCCCGTGTCTTCGTCAACCGATTCACTTCCCTCGATAGGAGTGAGCTTCCAATGTGCATTAGCACCGGCGAGATCGCCTCTTGAACAATATATGTCGATATCACCTGAAATGGTGGATAGACTGTTATAATCAATTTTTGTTCCCTCTACACCGGTTTGGGTTGACTTATCCCACTCGGTATACCACTCCGCGAAAGAAAATCCACGGTATGTAAGATTAGGAATTTGATTTTTGATTTCCTGAGTCACAACGGGATTATCTTTAGGAACATAGAAAGATTTAACCGTCACTACCTTAGAGCTTATCTCAACTCTGCCGGTGGAATTGGCCATCTTTGCAGTGTAGCTATAAAGAAAACGAACTCTGTAAGAATTCTCAATATCCTCAATAGTGTCAGCAGCGGCTACGGCGGTCGATTCATCAGAACCGTCAAGCATCGCCCTCGTGCCCGCTACCTCGCTGTGATGTTCCGCATCATTTGCCGTCGCATTGCAGGATACGCAAGCAAACACGCACACGAAAGCAAGTAGCATTGAAACTGCTATTTTAATGTGATTTTTCATACCTTCTCCTTATTTTGAGAATTTATTCCGACTTTTCGGTATTATAATTATAACATATAAAGATTTTATTTTCAAGTATTGAAAAGCCGTAAAAGTTTTTTTATGATTTTTGTATACTTAACGCGAGGTTTTTTTATGCACAATAACGAAAAAAACGCTGTTTTGGAAGCTCTCTTACGCATTGTAAACCAATTTTTGCCTGTGTTGTTCTGGATTACACTTATTTTCGGCTTTGAAGAACCGAGGATCGCCGTACACACGATTATATCCGCATTTATACACGAGTCCGGTCACGTTATATATTTAAAGGTCAGAGGAATTACTGAATCGCGACTGCGAGGTGACGTTTCGGGCTTCAGGATACGCTCCTGCAGCGTGCTTTCCTATCGAGACGAAATTATGCTATACCTATGTGGTCCTATGGCAAATATTTTAGCCGCACTGCTTCTATCCCCCGTACATACAGAATGGGCGACTCTTTTATCTGCGTTAAATATTGCAACTGCCGTGTCAAATTTATTGCCCGTTGAGGGATACGACGGATACGGCGCTCTGCACGCGCTTGCAGAAAAAAGAAATCCTCACGGACTTTGCGTGAGGATTCTTGATATAATTTCAGCCGCAATTATCTTTTCCTTCTGCATTTTATCAATTTATTTTATCGACAGATTTGGCGCAGGATACTGGATTTTTGCACTTTTCTTCGCTTCAATGCTTAAGCAGCTCAACAAGTGGTTGAAAATATAAAAACCTTGAATTAAGGAGATTTTGGAAGATTTTAGGAGATTTTGGGAGTTTTTTCAAGTTTTTTCTTCGGAGAATCCGTTAAAATACGGATAAAGACGGCTAAATGCGAATTTTTTTAAAAAGAAAATATGAAAAAACTATTGCAAAAGCAAAATGTTTTTGTTATAATTAACGCTGTCAAGTTGCAGTCGTTTTTTGACGGCTATTGACAAATAAAGGCACTATCGGTGCTTTCGGAAAGGATTTGAGATTTTAAGAAAATGGCAAAGCTCATTGAGTTGAAAGGAATTTCAAAATCTTACGACGGCGAAAAGGTTATAGATTCTATGAATCTCTACATAAGAGACGGAGAATTCATTACACTGCTCGGCCCGTCCGGTTGCGGTAAAACCACAACGCTTAGAATTATCGGCGGTTTTGAAATGGCTGACGAAGGCAGTCTTTATTTTGACGGGACGGAAATAAGTGACGTCCCCGCGTATAAAAGACATATAAACACCGTATTCCAGAAATACGCCTTGTTCCCTCATCTTAATGTTTATGAAAATATTGCATTTCCCCTCAGGCTGAAAAAGACGTCCGAGGAGGATATAAAACGCCGTGTGACCGATATGCTGAAAATGGTTGCGCTCTCCGGATTTGAAAACAAGAGCGTCAGCACGCTATCCGGTGGTCAGCAGCAGCGCGTTGCTATAGCGCGTGCGCTCATTTCGCATCCCAAGGTATTGCTTCTTGACGAGCCGCTTGGCGCGCTCGACCTAAAGCTGCGCAAGGATATGCAGAACGAGCTTAAGACCATTCAGCAGGCTATTGGAATTACTTTCGTATACGTCACCCACGACCAAGAGGAAGCTCTTTCCATGTCCGACACGGTTGTGGTTATGGCAGACGGAGAAATTCAGCAGATTGGCACTCCCACGGATATATATAATGAACCTAAAAACGCTTTCGTTGCCGATTTTATCGGTGAGAGTAATATAATTGACGGTGTGATGCTTGAGGACAAGCGTGTACGCTTCTCTTCCCACACCTTTGAGTGCGTTGACGGCGGTTATGATAAAAACGAACAGGTTGACGTGGTTGTACGACCTGAGGACGTTGACGTAGTTGCACCCGAGGCAGGTATGCTGACCGGCAAGGTGACCAGTGTCACATTCAAGGGCGTACATTACGAGATCATCGTCGACATCAAGGGCTTCAAGTGGATGATTCAGTCCACCGATTACGTTGAGCCCGAAGCTACTATCGGTCTTTTCATTGAGCCCGAGGCTATTCACGTTATGAAAAAGTCCAAGTATTCAGGCAAGTTTGGCGACTACTCTTCATTCTCTGACGAGCTCGACCAGCTTTCCGACGTGGATACCGCGGAGGAATTCTGACGATGAAGAAGCAGCATTCAATAATGCGCTCTATATCGGCTGCTCCGCATATCTTCTGGTCGGTGCTTTTCATAGTTCTGCCCTTGATTATCGTCTTGTTTTATGCTTTTACAGACGCTGAAGGACAGTTCTCGTTTGAAAATATAGCATCGCTCACAGAGTATGCACCGATATTCGGCCTGTCACTTGAGCTGTCGATTATTGCGACGTTCATCTGCCTTTTGGTCGGATATCCGCTGGCTTATATAATTGCGCGCTCAAAGCCTGAGCATCAGAAGCTTCTCGTGATGCTCCTCATGCTCCCTATGTGGACAAACCTTCTTATCAGAACCTACTCGATAATGGCAATTCTCGACGACGGCGGTCTGCTCAACACCATACTCGGCACCACCATGCACATCGTTGGCACAAAGGGTGCGGTAATCTTCGGTATGGTTTACGACTTCCTGCCTTATATGGTTCTTCCTATCTATACCTGCATTTCCAAA
Source organism: Oscillospiraceae bacterium (assembly GCA_015063385.1). Classification (GTDB taxonomy): domain Bacteria; phylum Bacillota; class Clostridia; order Oscillospirales; family CAG-272; genus UBA1740. The sequence goes on from SVUG01000016.1 coordinate 24,101, forward strand.
ATCGACAATCGTATGTGGGAAGCAGCAAGTGACCTTGGATGCAGTCCCATTCAGGTTATGACCAAGGTTATAATTCCCCTCTCTATGTCGGGAGTTATTTCAGGCGTGACCATGGTACTCGTCCCCTCTATCAGCACGTTCTATATTTCGCAGAAGCTTGGCGGCGGTACTTTCGAGCTTATCGGTGATACTATAGAAAGGCAGTTCGTCACCGGTGCGTATAACGTCGGCGGTGCAATTTCCCTCGTAATGATGATTCTGATACTTATCTCGATTGGTATTATGAATAGATTCTCAGAGGGGGATGAGGGAGGTATCATAGTATGAAAAAATACGCTTCCCGAATTTACGTTTGCCTTATTTTTGCAATCCTTTATATACCTATACTTACGCTTATCCTGTTTTCATTTAACAACACGGAGAGCACGGCTAATTTTACCGGATTCAGCTTTGAGTGGTATATAAAGCTGTTCTCTGACGAAAGCGCCTTTCTTGCGCTGAGAAACACTCTGATTCTCGCGGTTTCCTCGGCTGTTATTTCCACCGTTATAGGTACGGCGGCGGCAGAGGGCATTTACCGTATGAAATCAAAATGGCTCAAGGGTGCTATTAATTCTGTCACCAATATTCCTATGATGAACCCTGATATCGTGACGGGTGTATCGTTTATGCTCTTCTTTGCCGCAGTGGTTGCACTGCTTGGCATCGAGGATTACGATTCAATAGGATTTTGGGCGATGCTTATCGCTCATACGACGTTCTGTCTGCCCTACGTCATTCTCTCTGTGCTGCCCAGAATCAACGAGCTCGGAGAATCGCTCACCGAAGCGGCGCTCGACCTCGGCTGCACGCCCGCGCAGGCATTCTTCAAGGTCAAGCTTCCAAATATTATGCCCGGTGTGCTTTCAGGCATGGTTATGGCGTTTACATTATCTCTTGACGACTTCGTTATCTCATATTTCGTCAGTCCGTCTAATTTCCAGACGCTTCCGCTTCTTATTTATTCAATGACCAAGAAGACGGTTAAGCCTGATATGTACGCGCTTTCGACAATAATTATCGTTTCGGTATTTACTCTGCTTATAATTTCTAATCTGAAAAGTGCAAGAAAATCAGCGCCCGATAGACGCAGAAAGGCAGGTAAGGTTAAATGAAGCTTGTAAAGAAAATCATTCTTACCACCCTGCTTTCAGCTATGGCGCTCGCGATATGCTCCTGCGACTCGGGAAATAATTCTGAGAAGAAATATCCCACGAAAACGCTCAACGTTTACAACTGGGGCGAGTATATTTCCGACGAAGATGATGAGGAATGTGGCCTTTTCGACGTCAACTCTGCGTTTGAAGAATACTTTAACGAGCATTTAGCAGATAAATATCAGTGCTATATCAAGGTTAATTATTCTACCTATGCGACCAACGAGGATATGTATGCTAAAATCACGAACAGTGCCGTTGCATACGACGTCATAATTCCCTCGGATTATATGATTGAGAAGCTGATATCGGCTGATTTGCTCTACGAAATAGACAAGTCGCTTCTTTCAAACTATTCAAATATAAACGAGGATTTCAAGGGGCTTTACTACGACCCCGAGGACAAGTATTCTGTTCCCTACACCTACGGAATGCTCGGTATTATTTGCAACACCGAGTTCGTATCCAGCGAGGACATTGAGGCTGAGAGCTGGGATTTGCTTTGGAACGAAAAGTACAAGGGTAAGATTTTACAGTTCAACAATCCGCGTGACGCATTCGGTACGGCGATGTACCGCACCGGACTTGACATTAATTCCTCTGACCCTGAGGTATGGGAGCAGGCACTCTCGCTTCTCAAGGAGCAGAAGCCGCTACTGCAGGGATACGTAAACGACGAAATCTTCAACAAAATGAAGGGTGCGTCGGCTTATATTGCTCCCTATTTTGCAGGTGATTTCTTGACTATGGCTGCGGCAAATGAGGATTTGTGCTTCTACTATCCTAAGGAGGGCACGAACTACTTCGTTGACGCTATGTGTATTCCCAAGACGGCTAAGGCGGAAAATATTGCTTTTGCTCACGAGTATATTAACTTTATGCTCTCCGAGGAGGTAGCGACCGCAAACGCCCTTTACATTGGATACGCCTCTCCTAACAGGGCTGTCACTGAAAGTCAGTATTACAAGGATATGCTCGCTTTCAACTACGATACCGATTTCGTATCGGCTTGGGACGTGCTTTACGGCAAGACCAAGGAGGAGGCTAACGCGAATTATCCTCACAACCCTGCTTACAAGGATTTCTACAAGGACGAGAGCGTTAACATTCAAGTGCTCGTCAACACCCTTTGGGAATCGCTTAAGACCGAGAACTCAACAGAGCTTTGGGTACACATAACGAGCGGTGTTATCGTTGCAGGCGTTTTGGCACTTGCAATATACTCCACTTATACGAAGAAAAAGCGTTCCAAGGACTACCGACTCCGCGATAAAGAAATCGCAAAAGCGAGAAAAATGCAATCTTAAGTTTACTTTTGTCGCAAAAAACAACACCGACAGGCTTTCCTGTCGGTGTTTTAATTTGTATTTCAAGTTATTTTTTCTACACCCCCGTATTGTCAAACGGTGGAATAAAGCTCTCTTTTGCCGTACCGAATTCTTGTGTAAAACCGTTATTCAACCCTATTTTTTCGGCGTATTCAACCAGCTCGCCATACTCGGCGTGCGTGACTCTGCGATTTAGGGGCGCTGTCATGTTTTTCATCGGAGTATACTGATTCATAAGACTGATGTAAATGGAGTCACCATATATATCAAACAGATATTTTAGTGATAGCTTCGCCTCGGCAACATGCCCCGGGAGTAGCAGAATACGAGCTACAACTCCGCGCGTCATCAGACCGTTTTCGTCAATTTTGGCATGCCCTGTCTGCCTCACCATTTCAGCAATAGCGGCACGAGCAACCTCTGGGTAATCCGCTGCACCGCACATCGCTTTTGCAGTGGAAGTGCGATAATACTTGAAATCCGGCAGATATACGTTAATAAGACCGTCAAGCATCTTCAAGGTTTCAACATTATCGTACGTTCCGGTGTTATATACGATTGGCAAAGTAAGTCCTGCGGTCTTTGCAAGAATAATTGCCTCTTTTATTGATGGAACGTAGTGAGTCGGGGTGACGAGATTTATGTTATGCGCACCGTGGCTTTGTAAATCGAGCATTATTTCTGCAAGGCGAGGTATACTGATTTCCTTACCAGATATTCCACGGGAAATTTCTCTGTTCTGACAAAAAACGCAGGCAAGCGAGCAGCCTGAAAAGAAGATAGTGCCCGAACCGCGAGTGCCCGAAATCACCGGCTCTTCCCAATGATGAAGCGCGGCACGTGATACAAAGAGGGCTGCAGACATCTTGCAAAATCCCGTTTTTTCATTTCTATTGGCAAGACAACCTCTGGCACAGAGATTACATTGGCTATACAAATTTTGCAAACTACTTCCCCCTTTTTCGTTTTCTATTGACATATTGCGATATTTGTGTTAAAATTAGTTATATTTATTTTTTCTTGGAGAACTACGATGGATAAAAGAGCTGACTATATTTCTTGGGACGAGTATTTCATGGGCGTTGCCCTCCTCGCATCGCAGAGATCAAAGGACCCCTCTACACAGGTCGGTGCCTGCATAGTAGACGAGGATAAGAGAATACTCTCGACAGGCTACAACGGATTCCCACACGGTTGCTCCGACGATGAGTTCCCTTGGAACAGAGATGAAAGTCTCGGCGAAACGAAATATCAGTTCGTCGTTCACGCTGAGCTGAACGCCATTCTCAATGCAAGTGGAAAGAAGCTTTCGGGTGCAATAGTATACGTCGGTCTTTTCCCCTGCAACGAATGTGCAAAGGCTATTATTCAGTCGGGTATAAAAGAGGTGGTTTATCTCTCGGATAAGTACCACAACACCCCTTCTATGAGCGCCTCGCGCAGAATGCTTGAAGCGGCAGGTGTAAAGTGCCGTCAGATTAAGCCGACCAAGGCGAGCATTGTTTTAAGCTTCAACTAAAATTTGGGTGCTGCATTTGCAGCACCTTTTTTTATTTCATAAAATAGTCTTTTATTTTTGAAAGGGAGACAAGGAATGAGCCTTGTATCATATTCGGCTTGCCTCCGCCTCTACCGGAAAGCTCGGAGTTGATTTTTGATACCTCTTCACGAAGATTTACGCTTGACGATGAAATAACGTATTTGTAGTCACCGTCTACGCCCGAGAGTGCGACCAAAATACCGGAAACCTTTGGTGCTGCAACATTTGAAAAGGCGATAAGCTCCGGAATGGAAAACTCCGGGAAATTGACGACAAGATTACCGCTCGTCGTGGGTATCAGACTTCCCTCTTTTTCAGCAAGATTTAATCGACAAATCTTTAATTCCTGCTTTATGCGCTCGGATTCTCCCATATATCGCCCGAGCACCTCTGCCGTTTCGTGCTGAGGCGCAGAGGTCAAGGCTGATATTTTTTTGATATTCTCATATTTTGTACGGTAATCAACAAGAGCACGCTTACCCGCTACCATCCAGATTCTAGTTCCACCGCGATGCTTCATAAAATCAAGCACCTTGATAAGTCCTATCTCGCCCGTATATGAAACGTGAGGAGCGCAGCAGGCGCAGGAATCGTAATCACCTATTTTTACTATGCGAACCCCCTCGGTTAAATCAAGCTTGGAACGATATTCCATATGCGAAATCTCGTCGGGTGTCGGGAAAAAGGTGTCAATCTTCACATTGGCAAAAACCGCCTCATTGGCAAGCATTTCTATAGTGTCGAGCTGCTCGCGGTCGAGCACTCCGTCAACGTCAAAGGTGACCTCGTCGTCGCCGAGATGGAAGCCCACGTTAGACAGTCCGTAAAGCTTATGTATGAATCCGCACAGTATATGCTCTGCGGTATGGCACTGCATCTTGACAAATCTCTCCTCAAAGTCGATAGTACAGTGCGCAGGATTATCATTAGGTGCTTTATCGGTAATATGATATATTACACTGTTTTCCTCACGAACGTCAAGCACTCGGGCATCACCGATAAATCCCGTGTCAGCGCTCTGCCCTCCCTCCTCGGGGAAAAATGCGGTTTCAGACAGCACTACGGAAAATTTGCCGTCACACGCAGAAACCGAGAGCACGTCTGCATCAAATTCCTTGATATATGCATCAAGATAATAAAGCTTTTTAGTCATAATTCACCTTAATTTATCTCGTATTTTTCTTTAGCAAAGAGCGACCAGGGTATCTCTGAAAGGTCGGGTAGCATAGCAGTGTCACATTTTAAGCCATCAGTATCGAAAGCAACGCGAAAGGCAAAAAGCGCAGGCGAGCTTCCTCTATGTGTGCTTCCGTATTTCTTATCTGCAAAAAGCGGCATTCCGCGAGAGGAAAACTGCGCTCTTATCTGATGGAATCTGCCGGTGTGCAGCCTGATTTTAACTAAAGATATCGGCTTGCCCTTATAGGTCTGCGTGTCAATCGCTTTATATTCAAGGCTCGCGCGTTTTGCACCCTTTTTCGTCGCATCTACCACGAGCGCCTTTCCCATAGTTGAATCCTTAAGAAGATAGTCAACCATTTCACCAGATTGTGCAGCACCGCTTACCACGGCAAAATATTCCTTGCAAAGCTCGCCGTCGGAAACAATAGCCGAGAGAGCAGCTGCACTTTTTTTATTTCTCGCAAACGCCAAAAGTCCGCCTACAACTCTGTCAAGACGGTGCACAAGGTATAGCTCCCGAGGCTCACCAAGGCGAAAAAGCTCCTCTGAAAGCTCAAGCATAGCATCCTTATCGCCACTTTTATCGCTCTGCGACGGAGTGCCTGCGGGTTTGTAGGCTATCAAAAAGTCGGGTGATTTGTAAACAATCCTTGTCATATTACCCCTAAAATATATTTCGGAGGCCGTGTTTTTAACTCGACCTCCGATTTGCTTATTATTATTTTAAACTTGTTCTCACGGAGATTATTTGCTTATAGTATAGCATATTCTATCCGTAATTTCAAGTATCAGTATTATTTTTGTCCTTTGGCTTTAAAGTGACGGTTTTAATTGCTTCACCACCTGTCAGCGCTATCATTTTTACTGCTGAAAGGCTGAAATCGTTTGCATAGACCGTAAGCGGCTTATCAATTATTCCTCTTGCCAGAACCTTTATATAGGCGGTGTCGTAGGGCACGAGGCTTTTGCTTTTCAAAACGTTGACGTCTATTCGTTCTCCCGAGGAAAAATTCTCGCTGAGAGTATCAACGTTTATAATACTTTTCGAGCTGCCGTCGGTATATATACCCTCTCCCCCCTTACGAACGAGATTTTTTGCAAGAGAGTCTGTAATTAGCTCGTCGGCACGCTTGGCATCGACGCTCAATACGTCGGAGTCGATTGGTATATCCTCGACGTCGTCGTTTTCCTCACCCGGCTCGCCCTCTTCCGTAGTTTCATCCGCATCATTCTCGGATAAATCAGGCTCAACTGTCGCCTGCTCTGTCGCTTCGTCATTTTGATTTGTGGCGCTCGGCTCGGAATCGAGGTTAGTATTTACTTTAAACCTATTAGGATAAACGGTTGGTGATACCCTTCTCGGTGGATTTATCTCAATATGCCTGTTCAGCCATCTGCACTTAACTATTGCCACGGCATTTACTATTTTATGCCTATAAATAACACACCACGCAGCTCCGGCTACAAGCGCAAAAACAAGAAGAATCCATAAAATCAGCCTTATCACACCCTTGATGGACGGATATGAAAGTCTTTCTATTGCACCACCTGTTTGTACTACCGTGTAATTAGGGTTTTCAGAGCGATATCTTACAGTATCAGCATCTATATAAGAGCTGAGTATCAACTCGTCATCACCTATTGCTCCACCATCGGTTATCGTATAAGACGGCTTCTCAACTTTATCCCAAAGGTGCACAGAAACGTTCGGTACTGATATATAAACGGCTTTAGGAAGAATTCTAAATATCGCAGTGCATCTGTCGTTGCCACTCTCATCAAAGGTGTAATTGTCAGAATCCGTAAGTATTGCACTTATCAGATACGTGCCTGCCAAAATCTGTGTACCGCTGAATTCGAGTCGATAAAGCTCGGAATCACATATAGGAATCTGCTCGCTTCCGTTATATACTGAGTTTATTGTAGGAATAGGAAGAATCTGCTTTTTTATAATAAATTCGCATGGCGGTATAATCGGCTCGTTGTAATTTTCGGTGTCGTATTTTATTACCGCACTCACACTGTAGCTTCCCGCCTTGATGGCGCCTGCGCCTATATATTCGCTGACAATTATTCCCTCGGGCAAGCCCTTAAGTGTCGGGGATTTCGGTGTGCCGTCGTAGCTTTGAATCGAATTGTCCCAAAATGCTCCGCTGAGGTCGTAATCAGCCTTGCTTACCGTTATCGTAATATCAAAAACGAAATCGTTGTAGATAAAGCTTATAGTATTATCGGAAAGCTTAAGGAAATCTCCGCTTTGATAAGCTACAGCAACCAGAGAGCTATCTAACGGCGGGCTGCTGCCATCGTTATGAAGAAGATAGGCGTTAAAATCGCGTGAGGTAATCCTGTCAAAGACCTTTAGTGTGTCTTTTTTTATTTCTACGAAAAGCCCCGTAGGAACAACCTCGACCAGCTCAAAGGCAATCGGTGAGGATGTAAGTCCTGAATAATTATCACAATCTACAATGAACACGACCGCGTAATATACACCGCGCGCGGTTGGCATGGAAATCTCGTTTTTACACTCGGAATCGGTAAAATATTTAAATGCCGCCTTTCCAAATTTAGCCTCGGCAGTAATTCGCGGACCGCTACCCTCATATCCGGTTTCAGAAGTCGGAGTGATAACCCATGAGTTTTCCGCTTTGAGTATTTCAAACTCGAAATCTTTGTTTTCTACCAGGAAATCGCTGTTTTCTGCCGTTGCTACCGCTTTATATACACCCACGTTAATACCGCCGCCGCTGACCGATATCTGACATTCCGAGGACGTCGCGCTCGGCGTAATGCGTTCACCGCTGTAGTATAGACGCGAGTCCGACCAGTTGACAAAAATAGGCTTTGGAGTTATCTTTACGCTCGCCGTTAGACTATCGGGCGGAAGATAATTTTTGCTCTTGGTGCTAAAGGATACGGTGACGATAATCTCTCCCTCTGATACGTGCGTCGCTCCGCCTGAAAAGCTGTACTCTAGCCTTATCCCATCAGCGCCTGTCGGCATCGTACCCACAAGCGTGGGATAATGAATATTTCCATCGTATACCGACTCACCGGAAATAAAGCTGACGCCCGACATATCATATTTTGCAGGAAGGATACTCCAGGTGTGTATAGGAATTATTGGGGGATTATAATTGCGCTCATCGTATGCGAGCGTTGCACTAACGGTATAGCTGCCCGCACTTCTGGCACGGTCGTTGCTATATCCCACTATACTTACACCGTCAGGCAAGCCTGAGAGGTATACCCTTTTCTGTGTTCCGTCATAGACGAATTCGCTCTCGCTCCAGAAAGCGCCCGATGTGTCGTAATCCGCCTTTTTTATTTCAAAAGCTACCGTAGTATTTTTAAAGCTATAATTAGGGTCGCTAACCGACGCCTTTGCAACGTAAGAGCTGCCCGCCTCTGTTGCCGCTCCTGAAACAAGGACAAAAACCTTAACTCCGTTAACGTCGGTATAATATGCCGTAGGAAGCTTGCTCTTACCGTCATATACAAATGAAAGCTCGCTCCAGACCAGCTCACTTTCAAGCGGCAGAATGGTCATCGTGACGATTTTGGATTCGGGAGTCAGGTAGTCGCGGCTGTCGGTAGAAAAATCAAGCGTGATTGAATAAACACCTACCGATGAGCCTCCACCTACAACCTTAATATCAAGCGGTATACCGTCAAGGCCTACTATGTTAGGCAAAGCGTCTGTATAGCTTCTGAACTTACCGTTATATACCACAGAAAAGCTGTTTGGAGCTAAGGCTGAAAGGTCGTAAGGAATACGCTCAACCGTGACGGGCAAACTTACGCTCTTGCCGCCGTATGATATCGTCACGCTCTCGTCCCCAACTCTGAGTCGCTCGTCCTGACGATATGAAATCTCCAGCATATTATTAGCTATCGGAGTGTCCGTGCCATCATCGTAAACCGCTCGCACACATAGACCGCTTGTGTCAAGCAATTCAAAGGCTCGATATACGGTTTTTTCGGGAAAAGTCTGAATATAGAGCCTGTCCACTCGCGCTGACGCAGCCGTTGCTTTCACAGCGTCTGCATTATTTGCTCGGCAAGTGTCAGCATACGATACAACGCTAGAAAAAGCAGCCAAAAAGACGAAAATGACAAGTATTGTTATTATTTTCTTCATTGGGTTCTCCTCTTTTACCATATTTTTCCTATTTGGTCTGAGTTATTATACCACTAAATAAGATGTTCTTCAACAGAAAGGAGAGTTAACTTTTCGGGTAAAGCTGACAGGTTGCGGCTTCGTTGTAGATTCTTTGATTCAAACTATGTTTTTGCGACAAAAAAAGAGGACGACCCCGATGTGCTGCGAGGTCGTCCTCAACGTATTTAACCGTTATTTTTCCTTGTAATAAAGCATGCAATGGCAGTAGCCCTCATAATCGGGGTCGGCAATCTGGTCGCGAAACTCGCGGCACATGCACTTGTTCTCCTCTACGCGCTCAAGACGGCACGGACAATATCCCCCTGTACGCTTGAGTCCCTCTTTAATTGCATCTACTATTTCACTGTTTTCGTTAAATTTGATTTTCATAAGTTTTCCTCTATCTTTCCCTGCAAGGTTGATTTAGGAACGTATCCCACTGATACGTCGGCAAAGGTATTGTCCTTGACAAAGGCTATCATAGGAATACTCGTGACGTTAAATGCGCGAGCAAGCTCGGGTTCTTCGTCGACGTTGATTTTGCAGAATTTCACATTGGGATTCTCAGCCTCAAGCTCCGCCAGCACGGGCGCAAGCATACGGCAAGGACCGCACCAATCGGCATACAGGTCTATTACTACAAGCCCCTTATACTCCTCCACCTCATTTTGAAAGTTCTCTTTATTTATAATTATCATTTTATTTACCTCGCTTTTATTATCTTCATTTTAACAGAAAGTTTGCTATTTGTAAAGTGTTTTTTTATTTTTTACATTTTATTCTTTGACATAACGGCTCTTTTGGTGTAAAATATAACTACATTTTATAAAGAAGGAAAAAAATATGAATTTCTACAGCATTAAAACTCACGTAAATATACACGACGTTGACTACAACGGAATTGCAAAAACATCGTCCATACTCAGCTATATACAGTCTGCCGCACAGGCTCAGTTAAATGACAATGGAATGTCATACGAGCAGCTTCGTGAGCGTTCACGAGCCTTTCTGTTATCGAGGCTGAAGCTTGAGGTTTTGAAGCCGCTTCGCGCATACACTCCCCTTACCGCTATCACCTATCCCTGCGATAGCAGAGGATATAGCTTCCTGCGTTGCTACGCGCTTGAATGTGACGGCGAAACGGTAGCAAGAGCCATTTCTGCGTGGGCGCTTGTAGATACCAACACAAAGTCACTCGTGCGAGTGGACAACTTCAATCTCGGTCTGCCTACCCTGCCTCGCGGTGACTTGGTGCTTGAGCATATGCGCATGCCGTCTTCTCTTGTTGATATCGGCGGCTACGGAGTTCACTACGGTGACGTAGACCAGAACAGACATATGAACAACACAAAATACCCTGATATGTATTCAAACTTTTTACCCCTTAATAATAAAATGATTCGCTCTATAACCATTAACTATTCAAACGAAGCAGGAATTGGCGACAAGCTCAGAGTTCAGCGTGCACAGGAAAACGGATTTTTCTATTTCAGAACAATGCGAAGCGACGGAAAAATCAACTCTGAGGCTCAAATCGAGCTTATGGATATATAATATTGCAAAAATTGCTTTCAATATGTCAAAATAGCAGAAACTACGATTATTTTTGAAAAATTCGACATTTTTCACATTCATTTTTTGACCTTCTCATTCAAAAACCGCACCCCAACTTCATCTTTTAGGGTGCGGTTTTCTTTTATTTGCATTGATTTTAGCAACTTTTACAATGTATGCAAATTAGGACAAAAACAGTGCTTTTTTTCTCCCTTATTTCTCAACGACAAATTAACTTTGACTGTGATAAAATATAGTAAAAGCAAAAAACGGGAGAAACTATATGCCAAATAAAAAGACAGATTACGACGTAATACGCAGGGAGGAACGCACAGAGGATGAGCATCGCTATCTCTACGAGCTACTCATGCGTCGAGGAGAAAACGTAGCCTGCTGGCGCATGCCGTTATACTCTATCAGAGTTAATATGACTGATGAATACGGCAACGAGGGTACGGCTGATGCTCAGGACGTATTTTCAGACGAAGAGAAGGCGCTGGGCTTTTTTGAGAAGCTGGTAAGAAATCTCGCAACTCCCATCGACCTCCCCTACGTGCTAGAGGACGAAATGTTGGGATAAAGGCTTGAAATAAGGCGCTGCTTGTGGTATAATAAATTTAGGCAAGAGAGAGGTATACGAGCCACTCTTGAATATAACTTTAAACCACGAGGAGTTTTATGAAAATAGGAATACTTGGAGCCGGCACGTGGGGAATCGCGCTTGCAGCCCTACTCGCAAACAACAATCACAACGTCGTAGTATGGTCGGCTTTGCCTGACGAAATAGATGAGCTCAAAAGCACGTGTAGACACAAGAATCTGCCGGGTGCAAAGCTCCCTAGAAATATAAATTACACAAAGGATATCGAAGAGGCGGCATTAGCCGAAATGATACTTTTCGTAGTTCCCTCCTCCTTTATACGAAGCACTGCCAAGAAAATCAGTCCGTATATTCACGACGGTGTGATAATTGTAAGTGCGGCAAAAGGTGTAGAAAAGGACACGCTGCTCACAATGACAGACGTAATAGACGACGAGCTTTCAAGCTGCGGTGTGACTGAAAAATACCACCTTGCAGCGCTCTCGGGTCCCACTCATGCCGAGGAGGTAGCTCTAGGAATTCCCACCTCGATAGTTGCAGCGTGCGAGGACGAGGAGGTTTCTGTCAGAATTGCTGACGCTTTTTCGAATTCATGTATGCGAGCTTATACAAACACAGACGTGCTGGGCGTTGAAATATCGGGCGCGATGAAGAATATTATTGCTCTTGCCGCCGGCATTAACAACGGAATGGGGCTCGGCGATAACTCAAAGGCTATGCTGATGACTCGCGGAATTGCTGAGATAACAAGGCTCGGACTTGCAATGGGCTGTAAAAGGCGCACTTTTATGGGGCTTGCGGGAATTGGCGATCTCATAGTCACATGTACCTCGCGCCACAGCCGAAACAACCGATGCGGTGAGCTTATCGGCATGGGTAAATCCTACGAGGAGGCATCAAGTGAAATCGGAATGGTTGTCGAGGGATATCACGCGCTTGAGGCGGCTATGGCTCTTTCCAAAAAGTATGAAGTAGAGCTCCCTATTACCGAGGCAGTATACAAGGTAATAAAGGAAGGGCTTTCTCCAAAAGAGGCTATGCTTTCACTTATGGTCAGAGATTTGAAAAGCGAGCTGGACACGTAAAAAAAGAACCGATATAATAGGGTTGTACCCTAAAGGACAGTTTTCAAAAACACGGCATATCTCGAAAGAGGTATGCCGTGTTTTTGCGTTTGTGGACACAAATGCAGTGCTTGTCAGGAAAATTGACAAGACATAGATGAACAAAAAAAGGCTCCCTTGTGTAAAGGGAGCTGTCAGCGAAGCTGACTGAGGGATTGTTCTACGAGTCGATCAATATATTCGCAAACACCTCGAAAGTTTTTGTGTATTTCTGTATTCGGTATTCTGATAACGGTCAATCCGTATTCTTCAAGAAAAGCGGTTCTTTCTTCATCATGTAGCTTTCCTTCTTCGGTATAGTGCCCCGAACCGTAAAGCTCTATGACGAGCTTTGCTTCTGCGCAGTAGAAATCCGCAATATACTTTCCGAGAACCTTTTGGCGAGAAAAGCGAGTGGGATATAAGCGCAAAAAATCATACCAAAGATGCTTTTCTTCTTTTGTCATGTTTTTTCGTAGCATTCTTGCGGTAGGAACGATATCTTTATTGTGTTTTCGCTGCATTACAATCCCTCCGTCACGCTAACGCGTGCCACCTCCCTTTACACAAGGGAGGCTTAGATTAAAGCGACTATCTATTTTTATTTATTCATTATGCTGAAAAGATTTTCCGCTGCCTTTGAATTGGCTTTTTCGACCACCACTTTTGTACTGCCATCTGCATAATCAACCTTAAAGACCAGTTTAACATTCGATTCATCGCTCCCCAAAAAACCGATGAGTGCGCCGATGCTTCCGAAGAAGGCTCCACCTATAATTGCTTTTGAGAATCGTTCTCCTGCAGTTCCTCCAGACGCATTTAATAACTCTACATGTATAGGAGTATTATTTTTTGCTTTTTCTTTTGATTTTGCGTCTTTTCTTTCAGCCTCTTCTTTTTTGTGTTGTGAAAGCGATATTTCCATCTCAATAAGAGTTTTGTGTGAAAATGATATTGGAACGGTTACGTTAGGATCAATTTCTACATAGTTAGTGCAATTATCGCATTCAGGAAGAGGAATTCCAATTGCCCAATATCCATCCTTTTTATCATACTGCTTGCGGATATCTTTATTACTGACACAAGGACATGCTTTGTCCCCGTAGTATTTACATCTATTTCCGTCTTCTAAATATTTCTTTGCTTTGATACCCCAGTTCATTATTTCGCTCCTTTCCAAAATCCCGTATCATCATTATATCACAAAAACCGCAGAAAATCAATCTGCGGTTTCTATGTTTTTAATTTCTTTATCAGGAACAA
>SVUG01000017.1 GCA_015063385.1 Oscillospiraceae bacterium
TTTATGGGTGGTAAGTAACGATTGCATGGCTGGCAGGCCAATCTGAAACGCACTTGTGCGTCGCCAGTAGCGGTTAGGGCTATGCCCGAAAATGAAATACCCCCCGTTTTACGGGGGGATATTTATTAGTAAAATTATTCGCCGGGTGCCTTGTTGGTGAACATAGTCCACCACATTTTAGCAGCACACGGTTTTTTATGCTTGGTTTCCTTGTTGCCAAAGATAAGCGGTGATTTTCCACCAGAGAGCCATTCGGTATATCCCTCGTAGTTTGGATTACCGTTTCGCACGAAGGCGCAAAGTCGCTCGCTCATTTCCTCTGAAAGAGCATGGTCCTTTTCGGTAAATGGACGCCAGCTGTTTTCCAGAGTGCCAAACCAATACCAAAGGTCGGCCGAATGCCATGCACCGTGCTTGTCACCGGGTAGGCTTCTCTCAAAGTACCAAAGGTAAGAGGGAGTATCCTGCTTTTCGCACCACTCTCTTGACATAGAGAAGAGCAACGGAGGCATCATATCCTCGCTCGTAGTACCGAGCATATAAGGTATTTTATGCTGCTTACCCTCTGCCAGAAGCTCGTATCCCTTGCCTACGACAAGCTCGCCGTCAATGCATGGGGCGCAGCCGCCACCCATCGCCATCTTTTTGTTTTCCTGCCAAACGCTGAAAAGCTTTTCCACGGGTACACGGCGGAATTCCTCGAGATTATTTGCACCGCACTTTTCCATGATTGAATGCCAAAATTCAAAGCTCTTTTCAGATTCGGATGCGGTAAGAGCTTTGATAACTCCGCCGCCGCTTGACATCACTGCCTTGTGGAAGAGCCCCTCTGAAAGAGGGGAAAGGCAGTGCTGCTGTACGCTCATTGCGCCCGCGCTCTGTCCCATAATAGTTATGTTGTTGGGGTCTCCTCCAAAAGCAGAAATGTTGTGCTTAACCCATTTTATTGCAGTAAGCTGGTCGTAAAGACCGTAATTTCCGCATTTTCCAGCCTCGCTTTTAAGCTCATCGAGAACTGCAAAGCCAAGAGGTCCGAGTCTGTAATTTAGAGTGACGCCGATAACGCCTTTTTTAGGCCATACTGGCTCGTCGAAATGCTTTTCATGTCCGCAACCGCCGGTGAATCCACCACCGTGAATGTAAATCAGAACGGGAAGCCCCTCGCCATTTACCTCCGGAGCAAAAATGTTAAGAAACAGACAATCCTCACTGTATTCGTAGCTTTCGCCCTTGCGGAATTCGTTGTAGTAAAAAATCTTTTTTGGCATATCCTCTTCGTTGTAGAATGCTCTGGGCTGATATGCACACGCGCCGTATTTAGTCGCGTCGTATACACCCTCCCATGCAGTCACCTCGCTTGGATATTCAAATCTGCCTGCCGTGGCGTATCTTATGCCCTTGTAAGCAACTACGCCATTGTGCTTTGATGCAACACCGCGGATTTTTCCGCACGGAGTATTGGTAATATATTCCATATTTTCAATCCTATAAAAGAACATTGACAACTTAACTTGTCAAATTGTGGGTATAAGGCGGCGATAATACCGCCTTATGCATTTAGTTTTTAGTTTCCTGCGCTTCTATTTCTTCTGCCGCGTTATCCGTTATATCGGACTTTTTTGCAGCCATTTTGGCGCGAATCTCGGGAGTAATGTTCCATACGAATTTGAACGCCGCCCAAGAGCCGAGAATGAAGAGCGCAGGTGTGAGAACGCAAAGAATCTTGAAGCCGAAGATTGTTCCATCGCCCTGAACGTCAAGCTTGGGGTTATAACCAATCCAGTCAAGAGCGAAGAAACTGAAGCCGAGACCAACCGTCTGACCTATACGTCTTGCAAGATTGAACGTGCCGTATATTGAACCCTCGGTACGTTTACCTATTAGATACTCGTTGTAATCAATAGCCTCACCAACAAGACCCCACTGCATCTGAATGGATACCATAGCAAGGCCGGTTCCGATGCCTAGTATAACACCGTGAACGAGAGGGTTAACCTCCATAAAGAGATGCATTACGAAGAGTAATCCGCATATAGCGCCGCCTGCAAGCAGGGTGTAGCGAATAATTTTCTCAAGTCCGAGCTTCTTGCAGAGGAAGGGAACTGCAACCATAGAGCCGAGCATAAACGGCGCCGAAAGCACGGAGGCGATAGTCTTGTATGTAACGTCGTCGTATACCGCGGAGTACATGTACATACTGATGTTTTCCGTCAGATACTGCATCGTGCAAATGCACACGCCGTGAATGCAAAGAGCTACGAAGGCGCGGTTTTTCTTAATAACCGCAAATATGTCTGTCAGCTTGATATCGTCGGCCTTGGTTTCCTCGTTAACTACGGTACGCTCTTCGGTCATAAAGTAATGAAGAAGACATACGACGAAGCCAACAATAGCACAAGCAACACCCGTGATCATATAACCGGTTGATTTTGTATCACCAAACATACCGATAACGACGGGGCCAATCATACCGGGAATCATATTACCAAACATCGAGCCAACGCCACGCGCGGAAGAAAGCGATGCACGCTCCGCGTCATTTTTCGACATTGCGGAAAGAAGCGAGCCCATAGGTATATTGAACATCGTGTAGGATGCTTCGTAGAGAATCTTGAACGAGAAGAGCGCGATAAGAAGCGGAATTCCGTCAAGAAGAGTGGGTACCGTCCAGAGCGCGATAGCGGTAATCGCAAGAAGCGGTGTTGCACGAAGCAGCCAAGGACGGAATTTGCCGTTTTTATTTTGATTGCGCGCGAATACCTTGTCCATAATTGCGCCCATCATGGGGTCGTTAACGGCATCCCAGATAGTCCAGATAATTGTGAGAACACCCATCAGCGTTGCGTTTACACCGAGCACGTTGGTGCAATAAATAGAGAACGTGCTTGCCATGAGTGCAAACGTCATACAGCCACCGAAGTCACCGAACATATAACCGAGCCAGTGCTTGGTAGTAAGTCCGCCGTCAGCGAGTTTTTTCTTTGCCATTGTATTTTCCTCCAAAATATTTTTACGTATATATTTTATCATATTGATTTTTGAAATAAAATTGCATTTTTCTCAATAAATATTGCAAATCGGACAAAAATATGTTAAAATAGACAATATTAATTTCTTTTAGGTGAAAAATGAAAATATCAATACAAAAAGAATTAAAATCACGCTTTAAAAGGCCTAAAACCGAAGAGGAATATAAAGAAATAATAAACTATCTGTCCGAAAAGGGAGTAGCGGTAGGCAATTTATATCAAGAGCTTGAAATGTCATCGAGTCTGGTAAATTTTCACCGCGACACTACCTTTGTCAAGCAGAACATTTCTATTCATTCTCACTCGTTTTTTGAGATAATGTACTGTCGCTCGTCCGATAGGGTGGAATATCTGGTTGGCTCGCGAAGATACAGGCTCTCTGCGGGAGATCTGATCATCGTTGCTCCGGGAGTCAGCCACCGACCGATTTTCCCCGACGATATGCAATATCCGTATGAGCGCGATATTCTTTGGGTTAGCCTTGATTTTATGAAAAAGGTATCACAGATTTTCCCCTCAACTAATATTAACTCTTCAGGCGGTGCGGCTTTTTTACGCACCAAGGGCACGAATTACGGATATATCGCTGATTATTTCACAGGCGGTATACAGGAATCCGAATCCGAGCTCGTTGGCTCTGAGGAATCCACCGCAGCGATAGCCTTGCTCATACTTACGCATGCATACCGCGCTATGAATTCCTGTGACAGCGTGAGCTTCGGAGCAGAGAAGCCGACGCTCATAAATTCTCTTATAGAGTATATTGAGGGCAACCTCGACTCTCCTTTGACTCTCGGAGATACGGCGGCTCATTTTTACGTCAGTCGCGGTACGGTAAATAAGGCGTTTCGTGATACTATGGACACTACTTTCCATAAGTTTTTGACACAACGCCGTCTCATTTTAGCCAAGCTGCTTATAAAGGAGGGCGAGGGAATGGACAGAGTCGCGGAGAAATGCGGTTTTTCGGATTATTCGGTTTTTTACAAGGCTTTCAAGAAGGAATACGGTCTCTCGCCGAGGGCATTCTATAAGCTATAAGGAGAAAAAATGATTTTTAGACAACCAAAAAATATAAAGGAATTTTCACAAATCAAAAGGCTTTACAAAAAAGCCTTTCCAAAGTGCGAGCGTAAGCCCTTTGCGCTCATTATGAAATGGTACAGGGCGGGCAAATCGGATATATGGTATTTCTATGACGAAGAGGGATTCCTCGGATTTTCCACGACTATAAACGGCGAGAGGGAAATACTTATCGACTATTTTACAGTTGATGAAAAGCGAAGGTGCGGTGGAAACGGAACTAAAATGATTAAGGCACTTTTGGAGCATTATTATCCCATTGGTGTATTTTTGGAAATTGAGATGCTTGACGAGAGGGCAGAAAATTATGACGACCGCGTCAGACGCCGTAAATTTTATATCGCGGCAGGGCTTGAATCACTCAATACTTATGCCAAGTTGTTTGGAACTGATATGGAGATGCTGGGCGTAAGATGCAGTATGGATTATGAAAAATACCGTAATTTCTATCTTGAAAATTACGGGCGGTTCGCATACGATAATATAAAAAAAGTATAAAAGAGAACCCCTCGGAATTCCGAGGGGCTTTTGAATTATTTAAGATACGTGAATTCACTTTGGTCACCGAAATCATATACATCGGCAAAGCTTGCGATAGTATGTGCTATTTGAATATTTTCAATAGTCTGACCGCCAAAGAGCTCTGCACCGTCGCCCCAGGTGAAAATCGGAACGTTGGCGGAGGTGTGATCCTCGCTGGTGTAGGAAAGCTTTCCGTCATCGCCAAGAGTGAGTCCGCCGGTTTCGTGGTCTGCAGTTATCAGTACGAACGTGTCGGGATTATAGAACGCATACTCCATAAACCTTGCGATAGCTTGGTTAAAGCGGACGAGTGCGCTAAACGTCTTGTCCATATTGTTGTTATGGCAGTGCTTGTCAATGTGTGCCTCCTCGTACATGATGAAGAAGCCGTCCTCGTCAGCGGAAATAGTTTCGAGGGTGTCGGAGATTTGCTCCTCTATTTCGCCAACCTTTTCCGAGGTGTAATAATCGTATCCGCAGTTAATTATAGTACCGTACTGCTTCACAAGCGCGAGCTGGCTTGCCACAAGCTCGGAGGTGCTATTGCGGCTATCCGCGTGAGCAGAGAAGCTCGAGGGGGTTGCACCGCTTTTCGTTTCAGTGGACATAACCGCAGTTGCCTTGCCCATAGAGCCAAAAAGCTCGGTGAGAGAGGTAAGCGCCTCCTTGTTTTCGTCTATTCCGACGTATCCGTTAATCGTTTTATGACCCGTTGAAATTGCCGTTCCGCCCGCTGCGCTGTCGGTAGTTCCCGAGAGGGAGTCAGTGCGCGAATATCCCATATAGGGGAGCATATACCCGTAGAACTCATTCTCACCGTCACCATACTCAATATTGTTATCAAAATGGTCGAAAAGTAAAGTTTGGTTTACTCCCATGCCGTCTCCGATAAGAATAACAAAGCTTTTGGCATCCTTGACGATAGGGGAAAGTACTCTCGATTCCTTGGGAATTTCTGCCTCAAAGTCATTACTTGGAACGTAGGATTCAATGAAGTAGTAGGCAGCTGCAGCAATTACAAAGTAATTACCCTCCAGCGCAATGGCATTGTCCTCTGCGAGAATAGAGAACTCCACCCCATCGGTATTCTCGTCGAGCTTCTCGGAAATCGGGCGGTTAGTATTTCCCACGACGATTTCATACTTTGCTCGGGTCGGCTCGGTGTCGGACAGGAGCTTTAGGTCGATTCCCGTGCGCTCAAATATCTCGTCGTGTATGTATTCCGCCGCACGTTTCGAGTAATCAAGGTCGCTCTCAGAGTAAACTATAGAGAATTTCCTAAGGCTCGTTCCGTTAATTCTTGATTTGGAAAACAGTCCTCCGATGCCCTCACAGCTCACCAGCGAGCAAATTATCGCTAATATAATAAGTAATGAAGCAATTTTTTTCATAATTCACCTCAAAATGTTTTATATAGAAATATTATACCATAAGTTGAAGAGCTTTTCAACTATTTAAAAATTTTTTTAAATACCTCTTGACAATTTCATAAAAAGCGAGTATAATCTATTTAAAGAAAATTTTAAATAGGAGAGGAAAATGGCTAAAGCAAATGTTTTCAAGGTGCTCTCTGATAGTATCAGGCGCGACATACTAGAGATGCTGAAGAACGGTCGGATGAGTGCCGGAGAGATTGCCGAGCGGTTGGAGATAACGCCCGCTGCGCTTTCTTATCATTTGAAGCTACTCCGTGAGTCTGATATGGTCATGGAGTATAAGCAAAAGAATTTTATCTACTACGAAATCAATACCGGAGTTTTTGAGGATATTATTTTGTGGATTGAGAGTCTTGGAGGAATAAAGAATGAAAAATAAAATAATCAATTACGTTCTTGACGCTATCGCGTTGATTTCAACTGCGATTGCGATGCCATACCTGCCGGAAAAGGTAGCTATGCACTTTGATGCCAGCGGAGCGGTTGACAGATACGGCTCGAAGTATGAGATGTTCATTTTACCGATAATACTTATAATTTTCAACGTAGTTCTTGAGCTTAAGGTTGTTCGCAAGGCGCTTTACACCGATCCCGACACCAGAGAAGCGCAGAGCGCGAAAAATAATGCCAAGGTAGGCTCAATCACGGTGACTGCCGTTTCTCTCGTTTTCGTGATAATGAATTTTGGACTGCTTTACCTCGGATTTATCGGTGCTGATTCGGTGGATATGATGCCCTTCGATTTTATTGGTCTTGTGTGCGTTGCCCTCGGATTTGCTATAATTGTTATGGGTAATTATATGCCTAAAACAAAGGAAAACTCGTTTATCGGCTTTCGCTGCGGGTGGACCAGATACAATGACGTCACCTGGCAGAAATCGAATCGCTTTATGGCGTACGCGATGATGATATCGGGCGCTGTCTCGATTCTCGGTGGACTTATTTTCGGAGGAATGACCTCGGCTATTATACTCTTTACCAGCCTTACGGCTTCACTCGCTGCATCACTGATTTACGCGTACGTTATTTATAAAAAGGAGAAAAGCCGTGAGAATTAAGGAATACCTGAAAAGAAACGTCGGGTTTATAATATTCCTTGCCGTTTTTGGAGTAATCGGCGGAATTTTCACAAGCCTTTGGTCGCTTGAAACGATTTCTCCCGAGATGCTCGAGGAGTCGCTCGCCATGGTTGGCAGCGAGGGAGTGCTGATTTTTATCGGTGTCGTGCAGGTTCTTTTTTACTCACTCGTGCTTGGGATTGTTGGAAAGGCTATTGCCGAAAAGGTTGGACTCTGGCGTGAGTGAAGCTTTGATTCCAGGGGCGCGCTAGTGACGGGAATTGTGACGCTTATCGGTGGCGCGGCTCTAATTTTGCCCGACGTATTCATTTTCTCCCGCTTTAGCGAAGCCGTAGCCGATTCCTATTTGCAGAAGCCAAGCATAAATTATATCATTACCAGCCTCACGTACGGCGGAGTAGTAGAGGAGGTAATGATGCGACTGTTTCTTATGTCGCTCGTCGTGCTTATTATATCGCGACTGCGTGCCGATAAGGAGGTGACGGGCGGTGTTGTTTTAGCATCAAATATTATCGTTGCACTCGTGTTTGCTGCAGGGCATCTTCCTTCGACGGCTATGACCATGGGCATTACCGTTCCGATTCTAATTCGTTGCTTTCTTATGAACGGTGGCTTTGGTTTTGTATTCGGATACCTCTACCAAAAATACGGAATCTATTACGCAATGCTTGCCCATGCAGGAGTGCATTTGGTGTCAAAGCTTATATGGATTTTGTTTATATAAAAGAAAACGGTTGGAATTCCAACCGTTTTCTTCGTAATTTTTCTTGACTTTGAATATTAAATGTGATACTATGTTTCTATGCATAACGCAAATTGGAGAAAACAATGGAAATAATTGACGCACACGCACATATATATCCCGAAAAAATAGCAGCAAAGGCTACCGATACTATAGGAGTCTTTTACGATATAAAAATGGAAATGCCCGCAGGCACAGCCGAGCAGCTCATAAAGGACGGCAGCAAGGCAGGTGTCACCAGATATGTGGTTCATTCGGTAGCCACTACCGCGCATCAGGTACGCTCTATCAACGAGTTTATTCGCCGTGAGTGCGAAAGCCATCCCGAATTTATCGGCTTTATTACTCTGCACCAGGATTTGTCGGAGGAGGAAATCGCTGCTGAAATCGACTTCGCCCTGAAGAATAATCTTAAGGGAATCAAGCTTCACCCCGATTTTCAGAAATTCAACATAGATGACGAGTCTGCCGAGCGCTTCTATCGCGCCGCCGAGGGCAAGCTGCCGATTCTTCTGCATATGGGAGATGACAGATACGAATTTTCTAAGCCTGCCCGCCTTGTGAAAATGGCGAAAAAATATCCGAATGTCAATTTCATAGCCGCGCACTTCGGTGGCTATCGCTGCTGGTCTGACGCCCCTCTTTACAAGGGACTTGACAACGTCTATTTTGATACCTGCTCATCGCTTCCGTTCATAAGCGCCGAGAAGGCTCGCGAGCTTATAGATATGTTCGGCGCGGACAAGTTCTTCTTCGGCACGGACTTTCCTATGTGGGACGCCGTAGGCGAGCTCGAGCGCTTCAATCAAATCCCAATGACCGACGACGAGAGGGAAATGATTCTCGCAGGCAACATCAAAAAGCTATTAAATATTTAAAAACACAAAAATGCGACTCCATACGGAGCCGCATTTTTATATATAACAAAAAGATGCGCCCCTAAGTGAGAGCGCATCTTACGTTATTTATTAAATTACTTAAGAGCAGCCTGAGCAGCAGCAAGACGTGCGATCGGAACTCTGAAGGGAGAGCAGGATACGTAGTCAAGGCCGATCTGGTGGCAGAACTCTACGGATGTGGGGTCACCACCGTGCTCACCGCAGATACCTACGTGGAGGTGCTCGTTTACGGGTCTGCCGAGGGAAACCGCCATGTTCATAAGCTTACCAACACCGGTGGTGTCGAGCTTAGCGAAGGGATCGTTCTCGAAGATCTTGGCGTCGTAGTAAGCGCCGAGGAACTTACCGGCGTCGTCACGGGAGAAGCCGTAGGTCATCTGAGTAAGGTCGTTAGTACCGAAGCAGAAGAAGTCTGCGTTCTTAGCGATCTCGTCAGCGGTGAGGCAAGCTCTGGGGATCTCGATCATAGTACCAACCTCGTACTTAAGGTCGGACTTAGCAGCTGCGATCTCTGCGTTAGCAGTATCAACAACTACACTCTTAACGTACTTAAGCTCCTTAACGTCGCCTACGAGAGGAATCATAATCTCGGGAACAACGTTCCAATCGGGGTGCTTAGCCTGTACGTTGATAGCAGCGCGGATAACTGCGCTGGTCTGCATCTTTGCAATCTCGGGATAGGTGACTGCAAGACGGCATCCACGGTGACCCATCATGGGGTTGAACTCGTGGAGAGAGGAAATGATAGACTTGATTTCCTCAACGCTCTTGTTCTGTGCCTTAGCGAGAAGAGCGATGTCCTCCTCGGTGGTAGGAACGAACTCGTGGAGAGGGGGATCAAGGAATCTGATACAAACGGGGTTGCCCTCAAGAGCCTCGTAGAGAGCCTCGAAGTCGGACTGCTGGTAGGGAAGAATCTTTGCAAGTGCAACTTCTCTTTCCTCAGCGGTGTCAGAGCAGATCATCTCACGGAATGCTGCAATTCTGTCAGCCTCGAAGAACATGTGCTCGGTACGGCAAAGACCGATACCCTCAGCGCCAAGCTCGCGAGCCTTCTTAGCGTCAGCAGGAGTGTCTGCGTTGGTTCTTACCTTAAGAGTTCTGAACTCGTCAGCCCAGCCCATAATGGTGCCAAAGTTGCCGGAGATTTCAGCATCAACGGTAGGAATGATACCGTCGTAGATATTACCGGTAGAACCGTCGATAGAAATATAGTCGCCCTCAACGTAGGTCTTGCCGTTAAGAGTAAACTTCTTGTTTTCCTCGTCCATAGCGATGTCGCCGCATCCGGAAACGCAGCACTTACCCATACCACGAGCAACAACTGCTGCGTGAGAGGTCATACCGCCACGAACGGTAAGGATACCCTGAGCAGCCTTCATACCGGTGATATCCTCGGGAGAGGTCTCAAGTCTTACAAGAACAACCTTCTTGCCGGCTGCCTTCCAAGCCTCAGCATCCTCAGCAGAGAATACAACCTGACCGCAAGCAGCGCCGGGAGAAGCACCAAGTCCGCGACCCATAGGAGTAGCAGCCTTAAGAGTCTTAGCGTCGAACTGGGGGTGAAGAAGAGTATCAAGGTTTCTGGGGTCAATCATAAGAACTGCTTCTTCCTTGGTCTTGTGGCCCTCTGCAACGAGGTCAACAGCGATCTGAAGAGCAGCGGGAGCGGTTCTCTTACCGTTTCTGGTCTGGAGCATGTAGAGCTTCTCGTTCTCGATGGTGAACTCCATGTCCTGCATATCGTGGTAGTGGTTCTCAAGAATCTGGCAAACCTCAACGAACTGCTTGAAAGCAGCAGGGAACTTGTTAGCCATCTCAGCGATAGGCATGGGAGTACGAACGCCTGCAACAACGTCCTCGCCCTGTGCGTTGGTAAGGAACTCACCCATGAGCTTCTTCTCACCGGTAGCAGGGTCTCTGGTGAATGCAACACCGGTACCGCAGTTCTCGCCCATATTACCGAATGCCATTGCCTGTACGTTTACAGCAGTACCCCAGCTGTAAGGAATGTCGTTGTCACGGCGGTAAACGTTAGCTCTGGGGTTGTCCCAAGAACGGAATACTGCCTTAACAGCGCCGATAAGCTGCTCCTTAGGATCGGTGGGGAAGTCCTGACCAATCTTGGATTTGTACTCAGCCTTGAACTGATTAGCAAGCTCCTTGAGGTCGTCAGCGGTAAGCTCAACGTCGAGCTTAACACCCTTTTCTTCCTTCATCTTGTCGATGAGCTCCTCAAAGTACTTCTTACCAACCTCCATAACGACGTCGGAGTACATCTGGATAAATCTACGGTAGCAGTCGTAAGCCCAACGAGCATTGCCGGACTTCTTAGCCATAACCTCAACAACCTCTTCGTTAAGACCGAGGTTAAGAATGGTATCCATCATACCGGGCATAGATGCACGAGCACCGGAACGAACGGAAACGAGAAGAGGATTTTCAAGGTCGCCGAACTTCTTGCCGGTGACACCCTCCATCTTTACAATGTATTCCATGATTTCAGCCATAATCTCGTCATTGATCTGACGGCCGTCCTCATAGTACTGAGTGCAGGCTTCGGTAGAAATAGTGAAGCCCTGGGGAACAGGAAGACCAATGTTGGTCATTTCAGCAAGGTTAGCACCCTTACCGCCGAGGATCTCACGCATATTTGCGTTTCCCTCAGAGAACAGATAGCAATACTTCTTTGCCATTTTTAATTTCCTCCGTGTATTAAATAATTTTTTGATAACAAAATAACAGAACAACGGCTTGTCCGCTGTCATAACCGCTATATTATAGCACATTAAAATTAAAATTTCTATATATGCGCGCGGAAAATAATAAAATTTACAATTTGTTAACATTTTGTCAATCTGATCTTGAACAAATTTGCGCTAAAGTAAATAAAGTGTTGCATTTTGGCCAAATATAGTATATAATGTTAGCGTCTTTAAAAGCGAAGGAGAAGCAATGGAAACCTTAAAGAAAAAGTACGGTTTATTTACTGCTGTATGCATGGTTGTAGGCATAGTAATCGGATCGGGCATATTCTTCAAAGCCCCCGACGTTCTTGCCAACGCAGGCAGTGCGTTTAACAGCACTATGGCGTGGATGATAGCAGGATTTATAATGGTTATTATCGCCACCTCTTTTGGCGTTTTGGCTACTAAATACGAAAAGGTCAATGGCATCGTCGATTACGCTGAGGCTACCTGCGGAAAGAGATACGCCTATTTCGTCGGCTGGTTTATGTCGCTTGTATATTACCCTGCGATGACTTCGGTTCTTGCATGGGTATCTGCAAGATACACTCTCGTAGCAGCGCTCGGAAACGACGATAAAATATTCTCAACCGAATGTATCACGCTCTCACTCTTTTATCTTGTACTTGCGTATTTTGTAAATACGATAGCTCCGCGTATAGCGGGTAAATTCCAGATTTCTTCTACTATAGTTAAGCTTGTTCCCATAGTAATTATCGCCGTAGTCGGAAGCGTTGTCGGACTCTTCAACGGCACGCTCGTTTCCAATTTCTCGGTGGAATACTCGGCGAGTATCGAGAACCCGGGACTATTTCCTGCAATATGCAGCACCATTTTCGCATACGAGGGCTGGATAGTTGCTACTGCAATAAATTCGGAAATCAGGGATTCCAAGAGAAATCTCCCGATTGCCCTTTGTCTAGGTACGCTTATTATAGTAGCCGCATATACCCTTTATAACCTAGGTGTGCTTGGTCTTTCGGATATTAACTCATTGAGCGATGGCACGCACGTTGCCTTTAAATTCTTCGGTGACGCAGCCTCTGTGATTATCAATGTTCTGGTAGTAATATCCTGCCTCGGTACGCTCAACGGACTGATGCTTGGTTGCACACGCGGTATATACTCGCTCTCCGCAAGAGGCGAGGGAATATCTCCCGAAACCTTCGTGCAGGTTGATAAGAAGACTAACGTACCTCATAACTCGTCTACCTTTGCGCTCCTTATGTGCGCTATATGGTTTGTTTACTTCATTTTCTCTGCCACGGGCGTCTTTGGCGAGTACGGATTCGACTCGTCCGAGCTTCCGATTATAACTATATATCCTCTCTACGTTCCGATTCTTATCGTCATGATGATAAAGGAAAGGGATGTTCATCCGTTCAAGCGCTTCGTTTTACCGATTCTTTCACTCGCAGGCATTGGCGTTATTATTTACGCCAGCATACGCAGTCACGGAATGGATAACGTATGGTATCTTATAGTATTTGCCGTAATAATGCTCTTGGGCTTTGCGGTTATGGTCAATAACGAAAAGCAAACCAAAAAATAGTAAAAAAATAAAACGGTCGGGAATCCGACCGTTTTCTTAATGCTTTTGATACGCCAGCCTTTCTGAGCCGTCGGGAAGATAAACTATTCCGCAGTATTCAAATCCGGCACGCAAAAGGCACTTTTGCATAGGAATATTATCTCTGTGCGTGTCGATTTTCAGGTTAGGGAAGCGACGGAAGCATTCCGCAAAGCAAAAATCAACAATTCCTCTGCCGTGATACTTCACAGCTATTCTGTGAATTGCCGCATAGGGAGCGTTGTTTTTCCACTCTCCGTCTATTTTTTCATATACCGCATCGTGAGCATTTTCTTCAAAATGAAAGGTCGCGACAATCTCGCCGCTGTCCTCGCATACGTAGCTCACGCCGCTCTTTATTCCCTCCACTATATTATCGCGTGCAGGATAATTACCGCCCCACTGGGTAGGGTTGCCGTTTTTCTTCATAAATGCGCGCGCTGATTCGTATATCTCGTATGCCGCCTCTACGTCAGCAAGCAAAGCAGGTCTTATGGTCATTTTTTCTCTCTTTTCTTTGTTTTGTTATAGAAAATGAATGGTTGAAAAAAGAACGTCTTTGTGTTATAATAAGGTATCAGAGCTTTAGGGAGAAGAGTATGACACCTAAAAAATATTCAAGAGTCTACGTTGAAATTACTAATATATGCAATAAAAATTGCTCGTTCTGTCACGGCACTGTCCGTGCGAAAAAAAGAATGAGTGAGGAAGAATTCCGCTACGTTATAAATGAAATTCGTCACCTGACCGACTACGTTTATTTTCACGTTATGGGCGAGCCGACTACTCACCCCGACTTGACCAAATTCATAAAATATGCGACGTCTCTGGGGCTCAAATGCGCGGTGACGACGAACGGCACACTGCTTTCGCGACTCGGAGACGATTTTCTAGATTCGGGTGTATACAAGGTCAATCTTTCGGTGCATAGCTTTGAGGATTCCGACGAGCAGGCGCATGAGAAATATCTAGCAGAGCTTGCCGACTTTGCAGATAAAGCAACTGAGCGAGGAATATTAACCGTTCTACGTCTATGGAATAAAGGCCACGACGGCGGAAAGAACAATAAAACGCTTGAATTCTTCAAGTCAAGACTCGACGGTGAATGGAAATGGGGTGCTCGCGGCGCGAGAATCAAACATAAATTGCATCTCGAATACGGTGAGCGATTCGAGTGGCCAGATATGAATGCCACATGCTACGGTGATTCTGTTTTCTGCTACGGACTCGGCGACCACTTCGGAATTCTCTCCGACGGCAGCGTGATTCCTTGCTGCCTTGACAGCGAGGGAGCTATTACGCTCGGCAACCTGTTTGAGAAGCCGATAGACGATATACTCACCACTGAACGCGCTGTTGCGATGCGCGATGGTTTTAAGAATCGTGTCGCCACGGAGGAGCTTTGCAAAAGATGCGGTTATGCCCGCAGATTTGGTTAAAATGTAAACTAAAGCGTACTTTAATTGATGTTTCTGCTTGAATTAGTATCTATATAATCCATATATGCGTTCCAATCTCTGCGACAGAGATACGGCACACCGTCTCTCAATCGATAGAAGATGCTATCACTTTTGACGTTGGCTTCTGATACGATTGGCTCGTCATATTTTAGCCCATTCTTGCCGAACAGCTTGTATGCATCGTGCAGAGAGGCAAGCGCGGAAAGCTCGCTTTCTCGGTCGGACACCACGTCGTCGATAGCCGCACCGACTATAATAGTCCGCGGTACGCAAAGTGCGAGTGCCAATTCGTCAAAGCAACCGTCTGCGTTATCGGAGAATCCTTTCGCAAAAATATTGGGATTCGTCAGATATTTTTCTCCGAACTCCAAGCTGTTTAATATGATGTATTTAAAGCGCTTGTCGTATCCACCTGCGACGAGCGCTGCTTTTGCGAGCAGACCGTGACCGATGACGGCGAGACTTTTCTCGTCAACATAGCTTTGATGTGTTGCGTAATCCGCGACGCGCATAATCAGCCATGCAAGCAGTGCAATTCTTCCGGGCGAGTCCTTTTTCCTTCTGCTTGGTGATAGCTTTTTTATAAGCTTTGTCTCTTTTTCTCCTTTAGGAAAAATGTCCTCGAGTGATAGGCAGAATACACCGTATCCTCGCTCAACTATCTCCTCAGCAGGTAAATATTTGTTTGGGACAGCACTATCCTCGCCTACGTAAATAAAGGTAGGATATTTTCCATTACCGTTTGGAACTGCCGACTTAAAGGGCAGTGTAAACACCTCGCCATCAAGCGTAATTTTGAGCCCAAAGCAGCGAAGTATACCTATTCCACCGCCAAAACCTCTGTCCTCGTAGATAATATCTGCCCCAAGGTGCTCGGGTAGCTCAGGAATCCTGCCGTAAACCGCTTCCGTAAGGAATTTCTTTATCTCTTCTTGCCTTTTATTAAATTTTTCCTTTGTATCGGCAATATTGCCTGATTTCATAGTAAAAATATCCATTTTTATATCTCCCAGTAAATTATATCCCAAAGGGATAATTTTGTCAATACGATTGACAAAGACTCGCAGGGATGTTAAAATGTAATCAATAAAGCAAGAAAGGAGCGCCAACATGAATATCACACTTCCGCGTGAGGTTGAATATATTATTTCCTCGCTTGAGGCGGCAGGATACCGTGCCGATATCGTCGGTGGCTCTGTGCGCGATTTTTTGCTTAACAAGGAGCCGGGGGATTACGATATTACCACCTCGGCACTTCCAGACGAGGTAAAGAGCGTTTTTTCTTCAGAGCGCACGGTGGACACGGGCATAAAGCACGGTACGGTCACGCTGGTTCTTGACGGCAGACCTTATGAAATAACCACATATCGCTTTGACGGTGAATATAGTGATTCTCGTCATCCAAGCTCGGTCAGCTTTACCCGTAGGATAGAGGACGACCTTATGCGCCGTGACTTTACCGTTAACGCTATGGCGTATAGCACGCGCCACGGTCTTACCGACCTTTACGGAGGCAGGGAGGACCTTGCCGCTCGCCTTATCCGAGCAGTCGGTGACCCGGACGTGAGATTTTCGGAGGACGCACTCCGTATTCTTCGCGCGGTGCGATTTGCTGCAGTTTTAGGCTTTGGTATTGAAGAGAATACCGCCGAGGCAATATTCAGAAATATGCATTTGCTCTCCAATGTATCTGCCGAGCGAATATATATAGAATGGCGCAAGCTGCTCTCAGGTGAGTTCTCGTACGGAATATTGCAAGATTTTTCAAGTCTTTTCGAGAAAATTATTCCCACCGTATCCCCCCTTACGCTTCCGGGCAAAGAGCGCTTCAAGTCGGCAGACTATATTACGCGAATGTTATCCCTGTTTGCGCTTTCCTCTGAAAATCCGTCAACGGCGTTTACCCTTGCTGCAGACAGACTGCGTATGGATAATGCGACGCGCTCGCTTGGCTGCGCAGTCCTTTCTTCGATAGGAAAAATTGACCTTTCAAACGACAAGGGAATTACCTATGCATTGAAAAATATTGGAGAGACTGCGACGGCGGAGCTTATAAGGCTTGAAATTTTGCTTGCAAAAGCCGATGCTGAGGCTCTCGTGCACCTTGATTCGCTTCTTTCGCGCGGCGTAGTATATAGAATTTCTGACCTGTCAATTGATGGCAACGACCTCTTGACAATCGGCGCAAGAGGAAAGGAAATCGGAGCTATTCTTGACTTTCTTCTGAATGAGGTTGTCGAGGGAAGAATAAAAAATGAGCACAGCTCGCTTTTATCAGCTGCACAGAAAATTCTGGTGACTAAAACTAAATAAAATCATAGGATAATAACAG
This sequence comes from Oscillospiraceae bacterium, assembly GCA_015063385.1. GTDB lineage: Bacteria > Bacillota > Clostridia > Oscillospirales > CAG-272 > UBA1740. The sequence continues at coordinate 16,900 of SVUG01000017.1, forward strand.
GTTAACTTTTAAGAAACGAGGTGGCCTGTTATTATTTTTTCGAGAATTATTGCCCTTGGTGAAAAAATAGATGTTTTACCGGTACGTGAAATACCGCGCGACCCGACGATTTACATAGACCGACGCGATGCGAGCGCAGACACCGTTTTTCTGATTGCAGACACCGATGCGGATATATTTGCCTTTTCGGCTCGTCAGGATATTTCTCGTCTTTCGGAGGCGAGCCTGGCTTATGCTGCGGCGCTTTTTCTTCTTTTAGTAAGAGGTGTTCCGCAGGGCGAGATTACGGTCAGAACACCTAAAGGTATTTACATGATTAAACGGCTGGGAAATGACGGGAAATACGGGATTTTGATGCCTGAATGTAAATTATTATATACAAAAACTGCAGTTTTCTCCGACGGAACTGATTTAAATGTACAGACGGTTTCATATGAAAAAACACTATGTCAGGTTGTAAGATGCGCCGATGCACAGATGATGTCGAGCGAGGTGTTAAAAAGGCTTTTGCTTTCCTCTGATACACCTTGCGTCAGTGCTGCGGTGGCTGTATCTTCATTTAATGGCACTATTGATGCAAAGGCGGAGTTTCTCTACGATAAAGACCCGTCGCGCGCCATTTTTGCCGCATCCGTAGCTGCACTTCGCGCTACATCAGGATTTTCGGGAGAAGAAGTGTCCCTTAAAATTTCAGATAGCCGCTTTAACTTTTCACACGATGGAAAGAACTTATACGCATTCGAGCGTGAGCCGAATATTTTCACCTTTCATGCCCCGGATTTAGAATAGCGGTATTGACTATTTTTTTAACGTGTGATAGAATATTTTCGTTAGAGAAGAAAAAAGGAGCTTTTTATGGCTTTTGACGCTTGTATGATGCGCGCTGTGCTTACGGAGTTTCGGCGCGAGTTCCCCGAGGCGAAGATAGAAAAGGTGCTTCAGCCGAGGAATGACGAAATAGATATGATTATACATTACGGCAAGAAATCACGCCGTCTTGTCTTTAACGTTGGACCTAATGCACCAAGGCTTCAGCTCTCGGACAAGCCGAGGGAGAATCCCCTTAAAGCCCCGATGTTCTGTATGCTTCTGCGCAAGCATTTTATCGGTGCGAGAATAACCACGGTAGAGCAGCCCGGCTTTGACAGAATTGCCGAGTTTTCGGTTGCCTGCTACGACGAGATGGGATATCCCACCGAGAAGAAAATCGTATGTGAGATAATGGGCAAGTACGCCAATCTTATTATTCTTGATAAGGACTCGAAAATCCTTTCAGCGCTTAAAATTATCGACTTTGCCGCCAGCACCGTGCGTCAGGTCTTGCCGGGCCTTAAATATCAGATACCGGCAAAGCCTGATAAGCTTTCACCTCTTGAAATCAACGAGGAGCTTTTCTTTGAGAGACTTTCAGCCTTTTCTCCCGAAAGAAGCGCAGAGAAGTTTATCACCTCGACCTATTCGGGAATTGCTACGCAGATTGCCCACGAGCTGACGTATCGCGCTGCGGGTGCGCTTGACGTTCCTCTTTGCAATATTGATAAAAAACGCTTTTACAGCATCTTCCGCGAGTGGCAAGAGCTGCTGATAAACGAAAATTATGCTCCAACCGTGGTCTTTGATAATGATGGCAAGCCGCTCGATTATTCATATATGGACATCACCTACTACGGTGACGGTATGAATAAGCGAAAATTTGACACTCTTTCAGAGATGCTTGATACCTATTTTGAAGAAAAGGACCGCCTTGAGCATATTCATCAGCGTGCGCGTGATATTATCACTTTGCTTTCAAATGCTGAGGCACGCACGGAGCGCAAGTTAGGTATTCAGCGTCAAGCGCTGCTTGATGCCGAGCGTGGCGAGGAGTACAAAAAATACGGTGACCTTATCACAGCCAACCTCTATCGCCTTGAGCGAGGTATGGAGAGCTTTATAGCGACCGATTATTATGACGAGAACTGCCCGGAAATCGAAATTAAGCTTGATTCGCGTCTTTCTCCCTCGCAAAACGCACAGAAGATGTACAAGCTTTATAATAAATGCAAGACTGCAAAGCAGGTGCTTTCGGAGCAGGTAGTGATATGGGAGCGTGAGCTTCGCTATCTTGAGAGCGTGCGTGAATTTTTATCCAAGGCGGAATGTGAGCAGGACGTCCTTGAAATTCGTGACGAGCTTTACCGCTCGGGCTATGCCTCGAAGCTGCACGGCTATACGCCGCCCAAAAAACTAACCTCCACACCTCATAGATTCAGGACAAGCGGCGGATACGAGCTTCTCGTAGGCAGAAATAACTTGCAAAACGATAGTCTCACCTTTAAGACAGCAAGCAAGGGTGACCTTTGGTTTCACACCAAGGATATCCCCGGCTCGCACGTAATAATGCTCTGCGACGGTGAAGAGCCGAGCGAGAGGGATTACACCGAGGCAGCAAAGATTGCCGCAAGATACTCCAAGGCGACGGCTGACCTAGTTGCCGTTGACTATACCAGAGTTAAAAACATCAAGAAGCCCGGCGGCTCAAAGCCCGGATTTGTCACTTATAAAACTAATTATACGGCATTCGTGCACCCAGCCACCGATGCCGAAATAGAGGAAATGAAAAGATAAATGGTAGATTTAGTAGGACTTCATAAGCATTTTATACTTGAGCATCTCGCAGAGGGGGACGTTGCCGTCGATTTTACTATGGGAAACGGCGGGGATACGCTCTTCCTCTCAAAAACCGTTGGTGAGTCGGGCAGGGTATACGCCTTTGATATTCAGGAGGAGGCGCTTATCTCAACTCGAGAGCATCTTGAAGCAAACGGTGCGCCGCAAAATTACGAGCTTATCTGTGTCTCTCACCATAGAGTCAAGGAGTTTGTAAAAGAGCCTATCAAGGCAGGAATGTTTAATCTTGGGTATCTGCCAAGAAGCGGCAAAAAGAGCATAACCACAATGCGAGAAACCACTATGCCGGCTGTTGAAGCAGCAATAGAGCTGCTCGCACCCGATGGTGCTCTTATAGTAGCTATTTATCCGGGACACGAGGAGGGCGCGCTAGAGGGAGAAATGCTTCGCGAATATTTTAAAACGCTATCGCGGTTTCGGATTTGTGCATCTGAATTCCATATTCTCAACTCCCCCACCTCGCCATACTTTTTCCTGATTGAGAAAAGTCCACGCTGTAAAGAATAAAAAAGACAACGGATTTTGTAAACAATGATTAGCAAAATCCGTTGTTTTTTGTGACAACCTTTAATTTTCTTCGTTAGAAACTATTTTTTTAAATAAGTGGTATGAAATAATATGCACTGCAAGAAGCTCGATTACTAAGAACACGAAGCTTCCCGTTATGTAAATTATCTCTCCAAGTCTGTAATACCCGGCGTAATTAACAAGATACATAACCGTATCAACTGCCTCACGCATAAAGTTGATGATAAACTCGCCGAATGTAGCGACGAATATACCCAGCGTCAATGGCATGGAAAAATCAAATGCGCTTGTGAAATGGACGTCTGTGCAGAGCACTTTTTCTGCCTGAAGATTCAGTTTTTTCTTGAGGTCAACCGTCATGGATTTTTGCACCGCTGGCGGCAGGTCGGACGCGAGTGATTTGGCAGTAGACCTTATCGCCACCATTCTGATAATCAAAAATAGCACGGCAATATGCGCCCACATCAGTGCCGCACCAAAGACCGTCACCAGAGCCGAAAGAGAAATAGATTCTATTGAATCGTAGCCGTATGCGATGTGATAGAGGTAATAGTAGGGAAGAAGATATATTATCCTGGCAAGCGCGAAGAATATTGCACCGATAAGAGCGCTCTTCACTCCATTGTCAAAATAAATTTTCATGAGCAGGCACGCAGCTATCGGGGGCAGAGCAAATTCCGTAAATTTGTTGAGGAAGAGCCTTACGTACTCAAACCAGCCGATATCCCCCTCTATAACGTAGTTGGGAATGAAAAATATTAAAAATGCAGCAAGATTAGCGGCGCAAAAGCCGAGAATCCCCCATAGATAAAGTCGTTTATTTTCTTTCATAGCGAATTCCTTTCATATAACCGATTACTATTATAGCACGAAGATGGCATTAAATCAATAGTTAATTCAAATACTCTAATTATGAACTTTTTGTAAACTTTTGGGTTTCTTTATAAACCTATTGATATTTTTAATTTAATATGTTATTATATTAAGGCTGTCCGAGCAAATCCTCGGGCAGACATTATATCTCACATAGCGAGTAGGTTTACTGCCGGTGCTCCCTAGAGTCGCAGTATTATGTCGCTATGGCGGAAAAACCAAGGAGGAACATAAAATGTTCGAAATCACAATCAAGCAGTTGCTTGAAGCAGGCGTTCACTTCGGTCACCCTACCAAGAAGTGGAATCCGAAGATGGCAGAGTACATCTTCACCCAGAGAAACGGTATTCACATCGTAGACCTTCAGAAGACCGTTAAGAAGTTTGAGGAAGCGTACAACTACGTTTCCGAGCTCGCACAGGACGGCGGCACCGTTCTTTTCGTTGGTACCAAGAAGCAGGCTGCTGACACCATTAAGGAAGAGGCACAGAGATGCGGTCAGTACTACGTAAACGTTCGTTGGCCCGGCGGTATGCTCACCAACTTCAACACCATCCGTAAGTCCATCAGACGTCTCAAGGAGCTTGAGAAGATGCAGGCAGACGGCACCTTCGATCTTCTTCCTAAGAAGGAAGTTGCTAAGAAGATGAAGGAAATTGAAGACCTTGAAAAGTCCTACGGCGGTATCAAGGATATGGAGAGACTTCCTTCCTGCGTATTCATCGTAGATACCCGCAAGGAGAAGAATGCGGTTCTTGAGGCTAAGAAGCTCGGTATTCCCGTAGTTGCTATCGTAGATACCAACTGTGATCCCGACGATGCAGATTGCATCATCCCCGGTAATGACGACGCTATCCGCGCTATCAAGCTTATCGCTGGCGCACTTGCAAACGCAGTTATCGAGGCACACGGCGGCGTTCAGGAAGAGCCCGTAGCAGAGGTTGAGGTAGCTCCCGAGGCTGAAGAGGCAGCAGAGTAATTTCCTCATAAATTGAATTTAAAGGAGAAAAAGAAAATGGCATTTACCGCTAAAGACGTTGCTGAACTCAGAAAGCAGACCGGTTGTGGTATGATGGATTGCAAGAAGGCTCTCGTTGAGTCCAACGGCGATTTTGAGGCAGCAGTTAAGTACCTTCGTGAGAAGGGTATGGCAGCAACTGCAAAGAAGGCTGACCGTATCGCAGCAGAGGGTATCGTAGATATTATGACTATTGATAACGTGACCGCTATCGTTGAGGTTAACTCCGAGACCGACTTCGTTGCAAAGAACGCAACCTTTAAGGAGTTCGTTAAGGATATTCTTAAGACCATCATCGCTAACAAGCCCGCTGACGTTGATGCACTTCTTGCATCTGAGTTCGTTTCCGGCGGCGCAGTTTCCGAGGCTCTCTCCGAGCAGATCTATAAGATTGGTGAGAAGCTTTCTATTCGTCGTTTCCAGATCGTTGAGGGTGTAGTTTCTTCTTACATTCACGGCATGGGTGCAACCGGTGTTATCGTTTCCTTCGATACCGACGTTGCTGATAAGGACGGCTTTGCTGAGTGTGCAAAGAACGTTGCTCTCCAGACCGCTGCTATGGACGTTAAGTATCTTGATAAGGAGTCCGTTCCTGCTGCAGTTCTTGCAGAGGAGGAGGCTATTCTTATTAAGCAGATGAAGGAAGATCCCAAGATGGCGAACAAGCCTGACAATATCCTTGCAAACATCGTTAAGGGTAGACTTGGCAAGTTCTACGAGAACAACTGCCTTCTTGAGCAGGCATACGTAAAGGACGACTCTATGAGCGTTTCTAAGTATGTTGCATCTGTTGCTAAGGAGCTTGGTGGCAACATTAAAGTGACCGGCTACGTTCGTTTCGATAAGGGCGAGGGCATTCAGAAGAGAGAAGAGGATTACGGCGCAGAGATCGCAAAGATGATCCAGGGCTAATTCTGACGGATTATAATCAAAATGGGTGCAGAAAGCTGCACCCATTTTATATTTGAAAACAGTTAAAACAAAAAGCAGGGCATAACCCTGCTTTTTGTTTTACTTGGTCAAGAACCAATAGAATATGTATGCGAGGATAAGTACGGGAGCCGCCATGATAAGAATGAGCAGACCGGTGCTGACCTTATCCCAAACCTTTTTCCAATTAACCTTCTTTGCTTTCTTCATGAAACTTGCAAAGAAGCTGGCTTCCTTAATTTCTTCTTCGGTGACGGTAGCTTCGGGAGCAACTACAAGTGTTTCTTCCTCAGCAACAACCTCCTCGACAGGAGCTTCCTCTGCAACAGCCTCCTCAGCAGGAGCTTCCTCTGCAGCAGCCTCCTCAACAGGAGCTTCCTCTGCAGCAGCCTCCTCAGCAGGAGCTTCCTCTGCAGCAGCCTCCTCAGCAGGTGCTTCCTCTGCAACAGCCTCCTCGGCAGATGCTTCCTCTGCAACAGCCTCCTCGGCAGATGCTTCCTCTGCAACAGCCTCCTCAGCAGGTGCTTCTTCTGCAACAGCCTCAACAACTTCCTCTGCTACAGCCTCAGCCTCTTTATTTTCAATTTCTACGTTAGTTTCAAGCTCTTTGTTTTCCATGATAATCCTCCGTGATGTGTAGGCAAATCTTTTTTATAGGGAAAACCTATCTTCATAATTTTAGCACAAAATTTTACCCAAGTCAATACAAAAAGTTAACAAAGTATAAAAACTGCTTGAAAAAACGCAAAAAATGTGTTAAAATCAAGCTACAAACGTGAAAAAAGGATCGGGAAAATGAGCGAAAAAAGTAAAATCGGCATCGAAATAGAGAAAAAATATATAATAAAAATGCCAAACCCGGCTCTCCTGCAAGCACAGGAGCGCTATGATGTGAGCAGAATTGTACAGATTTATCTGCCGTGTGCCACGGGCGAAACGCTAAGAATCAGAAGCCGAGAGCAAAACGGAATAACTACTTACACAAAAACGCGAAAAATCCGAATAGATAAAATGTCCTCTACAGAGATTGAAAAAGAGATTTCAGCGGAGGAGTTCGACTCACTGTCGAGGCAAATTCTTTCCACAACTCGACCGATAATGAAAACTAGATATACGTTTATATATAAATCACAGCTTTTCGAGATTGACGTCTACCCCGAATGGACGCGTACGGCTATAATGGAAACCGAGCTTGATTCCCGCGAGCGCACGGTTGATTTTCCCGAATTTTTAAAAATAGTAAAAGACGTCACAGGCGACAAAAGCTACTCTAACAGGGGGATGTCGCAAACGTTCCCGAAAGAGCAGCTTTAAGTCTTTATTTATGATATTTTTTTCCTGCGAGTATGGTGAAAGAGCGATACAGTGCCTCAAGCAGCACTACGCGCATCAGCTGATGAGGAAAAGTCAGATTGGAAACCGAAAGTCTGACGTCTGCCGCTCGTTTTACGTTTTCTGAAAGACCGTGTGATGAGCCGATTATCAGCGTTATTTTACCACTATCGTCAGCCATTTTTCCAATAAGCGCGGCGAGTGAGGGCGAGTCGTACTGCTTTCCCTCAACGCACAGAGCGATTTTGCACGAGCCACCAGGAATTGCAGAAAGAATTTTTTCGCCCTCTGATTCCAAGGCTCGCTTTATCTGCGAGGCGTCATCCTCGTTGGCAATTTTTTCTTCTTTAATATTGATTTCCTCGACTCTTGCGTACTGCGAGAGCCTTTTTTTGTACTCCGAGACCGCATCTTTTAGATAATTCTCTTTAAGAGTTCCAACGCTTATGATAGTTATATTAGCCATTATCTTATCCTCGAGAGCTTTTTCAGTCCGCTAGCAAGTCCCTCTGCCAGCGCGTCTATTTCCTCTTTTGTGTTGTGATACGAAAGGCTGATTCTAATAGACGTATCCGCCTCGGCAGCGCTTCTTCCGTAAGCCGTTAGAGCCGACGAGCTGTGTGTCCCGTTTGACGAGCATGCAGAGCCGCTTGACACGTATATGCCGAGTGATGAAAGGTAGTGAAGCATCGTTTCACTTTTGATTTTTGGCAGCGTGATATTGAGTATATGCGGTGCCGAGAATTCGGGAAGAGTCAGGGAAATCTCGGCGAGCTCTTCTTGTTCAAATTTTCCAATAAGGTAATCGCGAAGCACTCGTGTTTTCTCATATCTTTCCTTGAGAGATTCAAAACCGATTTTCACAGCCTCCCCAAAGGCTGCAACGGCAGGCACGTTCTCCGTACCCGAGCGCATACCGCCCTCCTGACCACCACCGAGAATAATCGGGGCAAGACCACGAGCCTTAATAACCTCTTTTCCAACGACGAGTGCACCGACACCCTTCGGGCCTTCAATTTTATGAGAGGAAACGGTTATCATATCCGCCCCGAGCTTTGCTTTTGTAAAGGGGAGCTTAAGATAACTCTGTGTCGCATCAACGTGAAGAAACGCATCGGGGGAATTAGCCTTCATGATTTTTGAAACCGTGGCTATATCGTATAGTGCTCCCGTTTCGTTGTTGACCATCATCATTGTCACTAAAATGACGTCGCGTGTCATCTCGCGTTTTAGGATATCAAGATCGATTTTACCGTTTTTCGTGGGAATTCTCGCCACTTTAAATCCAAGTGAAACAAGAAAATCCAAAGGGGCATCAACCGAAGCGTGCTCGCCCTCGGTCGTTATAATCTTTGCGCCGCTTTTGTATCTTTCCTTTGAAAGCGCACGTCCAATTATGGCAAGGTTGTTTGCCTCGCTACCGGATGCCGTAAAGATTACAGAGGCGTCCTTAGTACAGAGCGAGCGCAATATTTCAGCACGCGCACCGTCGAGTATTTTCTCCGCCTCAAAGCCCATTGCGTGCAGAGAGGAGGGGTTGCCGTAGTATTCCCTCGACACCTCGATATATTTTTCCAGTGCCCCCTCACTGATGCGAGTGGTAGCACTGTTGTCAAGATAAATTTTATTCACAGTCAGAATCTTACCTTTTGAAGTATAGTCTTAATTTCGTCAATGTGCGCTGAGTACTCGTCCTCAAGGGCGGTGTAGGTGAAAACGTAGCCGTTCAGAGAATCCACACCCATAACCTGATATACGTGATAGGCTTGTCCGTTGAATACGTAGGTGTATTCGTAGGCTATGACGCCATCTGTCGAGAGGTCACCAAATACCAAAGCCGTATCGCAGGTGGGAAGGGCATCGAACTCCCAATTTTTCAAGGTTTCGCTATCCTCAGAAATTTCTTTTGTCAGAGTGATGCCAAGGTCGGTAAAATTGGTGGTGAATTTCTGCATATCGCTCTTTCTGAGCTTGAGATAATCCAGAATTCCAATGCCCGTTTGTGTAGCCTTGGAGAGGGAAATGTTCGCGTTGCTCGAAATTTTCGCCTTGACGTACGCGCTCGAATAAATTACGCTGTAATCTTCGGGTAAATATAAATCAAATCCTGCAAGCGCTCTGTCGGAAACGAGATTGTAGCCGTCGGCGTCCTTGGTATAGTCGGGGGCAGGAGCTGATGCTCTTTCTGTGAAGCGGAAGCTATCAATAGAGAGCTGAACTGCTTCAAGGTAAGAGTTGTAAGATGAAGACGAATCCTCTACGTCGCCGTATGAGGTGTAGGTGAAGATGTAAAAGCGGTCGCTGTGCGTCAGGAGTATCTGCATACACGCAAAATCAAAGTTTTCGTATTTATATGTGTAAACGTATTTATACGCCTCGCCGTCCGCGTTTCCAAAGGTGCATTTTTGGTCACGAAGAGTAATCGTCATGGTTCCCTTGATTGATGCGGGAAATTCTGCAAGGCTTGCCTCAAAATACTCCGGGATACTACCTACAGGCATAGCCGCCTCGGTAAAGGTCATAGAGGTGTTATTTATCGGTGAAACCTTGGTTGCGGCAATCTCGTCGGTGCTTACGAGCGACCACCCCTCAGGGCCGTAGAATTTATAGCCGCCGTCCTCTGAAATTTTCACCACCTGCAGTCCTTCGGGCGCTTCCTCTGCTTTGCTATTGCAGGAAAAAAGCAGAGGTGCTCCAAGTGTAAGTATTAAGCAAAGAGCTAAGATTTTTTTCATTTTGTAAACTCCTATTTGCATTTACGTCCTATTTATGCTGTTTAATATCATTTTTTTGAAATAATTTCCACGTTCCTCAAAGCTGGAAAAAGCATCGTAGCTCGTTGAGGCGGGAGAGAGAATGACGGCTTCGGCACTCATCGAAAGCTCTAGTGCGCGTTCTGCCGCCTCCTCAATATTGTCAAGCAACTCGCATTTTGTCGAGTTTTTAATTGCAGAGTAAATCTCCTCACGGCTTTCACCGAAAATCAATGCCCGCTCGGCATACTCCCTCACCGTATTGCAAAGCTCGCCGTAGTCTAATCCCTTGCTCCTGCCGCCAAGTAGCAGAATGACTCTCTTGTTAAGTGAGCGAAGCGTTGCCACCGTTCTTGCAGGAGAGGAGTCTATGGATGAATTTATGTACTCAATACCGTCTTTTTCAAGGAATTTTTCGCATCTGTGTGGGAGTCCTGAAAAGCTGCTTGCCACCTCGCATATCCGCTCCTCATTCGTGTGCCTGTCAGTCAGAGCGATAGCCATCATAAGATTTTTAATATTGTGGGATTCCTTGCATCTTATATCCGAATACGGCACGAGCAACTCACCGTTTTCCAGAATTCCGCGCTCCGAGCGAGTCAATATTACTTTTGCCGTGTCCTTTAATTCGTCAAAGGTTTGTTTTTCGCTAACTATACCGAAAGCACCGTTTTTCTTTGCAAATTCTGCACAAATTTCGTCATCTGCATTGATAACGCATTCCTGCGCTGCCCTTAATAGAGATAGCTTTGCTTCTATGTATTCTTCAAACGAGCGATGCCAGTCGAGGTGATTTTTAGTAATATTGGTTATGCATGCGCGATGAGCGGGGACGTTTGTGTATTCCAGCATAAAGCTGGATATTTCTGCCACGTACGCGCTACACTCCTTGCCGAGGGAGGCGGTCATAGGTGTACCGATATTGCCGATAAGCAGGGAAGAGCCGAGCAAAAGATTTGCAAGTGTTGCCGTCGTGCTCTTACCGTCCGAGCCGCTGACGGCGAACAGGGGTTTTTCATTTTTTTCTAAAAATAAATCGAGGTCGCAGGTGAAAATTACTCCGTGCTGCCTTGCCACCTCAAGCTGTGGGCGCTCGCGCCTTACAGACGGTGAAAAAACAAGAATATCCTCGTCGATTATATCGCACGCGTGGCTAGAGTCGAATATTCTCTCAATCCGTTCGTCCCTTGATATATTCTCTCGCCTTATCGGTTTATCCGAGCGCAGAGTAATTCTGCATCTATCGAGAGGAAGGTGAGAGAGCAGGGAAAGATTTGATTTTCCAAGTCCGAAAAATCCGACTTTAGCTCCCTTTTCAATTCTGCGCAGCACCGACTCGCACATATTATTCCACCTTATATTATAATAAAATTTATCAGTACAGTCAAGCCGAATTTTAAAGATTTTACAAAAAAATAAAGCCGACGCTTTCAATATATGAAAACGTCGACTTTTCAGTTAAAATAATGACCGAGCTTGTAAGCCGGGTTCTGTACACTTGCGTGCAGCCGTCATCTATCTTCACTGCGAATTGCTCCGCAGTTCAAGCAAAAAGCTCTGCCACCATCAGCATAAAGGGCGGGCAGCCCATCGGCAAAAGCCGAAGCTAAAGGTGTTGCATCGGATAGGGTTTACAGCAAACCTATGTTGCCATAGGAGTGGGTGAGCTCTTACCTCGCCTTTCCATCCTTACCCGAGATGCTTTTGACGTCACGGAACACACGAACTATCGGTCGTGTTAATCGCTTTTTCCCACCTTGACATAGATAACTATGCCTGGCGGTGTGAAGAAACCGATTTCCGCACTCGTCAAAAACACCTCGGGCGGTATATTTCTGTTGCACTTTCCCGGGAGTCGCCTCCGGCGGACGTTATCCGTTATCCTGCCCTGTGATGCCCGGACTTTCCTCGCCGTAATACCTTTCGGCAACATACGGCGCGACAGCCCCGCTCGGTCAATAATGTATTATACTAAAAAATGTTTCATTTGTCAAGCCTCGCGCGATGACGAGCACGTGAAATAAATTATCTGTCTTTCCTTTGCGAATCTCCTAAGAAGCTCGAGTGCTGCCCTTGTTTTTTTATCGTCAAGAGAGCAGAACGGGTCGTCAAGCACGATAAACGGCTTTTCGCCCTCGTAGAGCGAGTCGACCAGTGCCAGCCTTGCGGCGATGTTATAGAGGTCACGCGTGCCACGGCTATATGCGTCCTGTGGGTGAGCCTTGCCACCGTCAGTTATTGAAACACCAAAGTCGGTATCCATAAGGAATTCTTCACCGTTGACTCCGCTTATTGCCTCTGCGTATTTTTCAAAGGCTGATTTCGTCTTTCCGAGGTATTTTACGGTCATATTATCTCTTGCTGATTGCAGATATTTCTTTGTCAAGAGGATAACGTTATAATTTTCCTCGTTTTTTACAAGTCTTTCCTCGAGCTCCGCACGACGCATAATCAGCTCGTCGCGGGATTCAAGCTCGCTTTCATATCCCTTGCATATTCTTTCGGTAAGTGCAATATCCCGAGAAATTGCTGCCGCCTCTTCCTCGAGTGATCGGCGTCTTTCATCGATTTCCTCAACGGATTTTTCTGCCTTGCGTTCTGTACCCTCGCCAAGAGAATGCAGGCTTGCAAGATGCTCAATTTCGCCTCTTTTTGAAAGAATTTTCGAGCTTAGCATATTGTACTCGGTAAGAATACGACGCAGCTCGGTATAGGGGTCGTCGCTCACTGTAGGGAAGCGTGCAATAAATCCGTTTGCTTCTTTGAGAAGCATCTTGGCTCTTTCAATTTTTGCACTTCTATCGCCCTCAATATATTGCTCTGCTACAAGCAACGCTTTAAAGCGTTCGTATTTTGAGATAATAACGTCTGCGCTGTCGCCGCAGGGGAATCTTGACTCAAGCTCTGAAATTGCCGCCCTATCGTCCTCGATTTTTTCGTCGTCAAGCAGTTTTCTTGCATCGTCAAGGAGTGCTCTCATCTCATATAGCACCGTAAGAGTATCGTTGCCGTCAGGCGCGGGCTTGTCCGAAAGGGAAGCGAAGAATTCGCACTCTCTTTTTCTATGCTCGTTGTGATATTTCGCAGAAACGCCAACACTAACGCCAATCAGAGCGGCAGCAGGCAGGATGAGAAGAAATGCGAGTGGCGTCATAACGCCTATGATAGCACCTACCGCCGCAAGAATTGCACCGAGAATCGAAAGAAGAGGAGCTTTGCTTTTCTTTTTCTTCACACTAATTAGCTCGTCAATCTCGCTTTCGCTTGGAATGCGCTTTTTGAATATTGATTTCAGCCTGGTGTACTCGGGACTTGACTGTGCGTTTTTATGCTGACTGACGGTATCGATTGCCGTCTTAACCCTGGCGATTTCTTCGTCGCTAGTCGGTATGCTGAAATATGCACGAAGCTCGGTGTATTCAGTGCTTTTGCTACTCGACTCGGCACCGTCAAGCAGGCTTTTTGCCTCTACGCTCTTATAATATGCGTCGTCTATATCGTCAAAGCTCGGGGGATTTCCACCGAAAAATTCAACAAGCTCACCGTGACGCTTTAAGTCATCCTCAAGCGAGGCCTTCATTTCCCGATGCAGCTTTTCATATCCTGCCTCGGCCACGCGAAGCGTTGCAGACTCTCTTTCCTTTTCGAGTGCGCGGGTTTCTTTTCGTATCAAGTCGCCCTTGGCGCGAGCCTCAATAAGCTTTTTTTCAGCTGCACTAAGCGAGTGCTCAATTTCCTCAAGCTCTTCAAGCTTTCTGGTAATTTCGCCGATTTTTCCCTTCGTCTCCGAGAGGTCGCCGGAGCCCCCCTTTTTGTAATAAAACTTTCTTGCTGACTCCAAAGCCTTGAGTGCTTCGTCCATATCACATATATCGCCGTCGCAGCCTACGAGGTCGGATAGCTTTGCAGATATTGATTTATTATCGCTTTTTGGCGAAAGCGCTCGCTCCGAGAGAAATACCGTGCGTTCAAATCCGTCTGCATCAATTCCAAACAGCTCTTCTCCGAGCTTTTCGCTAAAATCCTCGGAAATTTTGCCCAGCGTGAGGTCGTAAAGCATGAAGCTGTCGTCAGCTGCCTTCAGCGCAAAGCTTCTCTCTACTCGATAAATCTTTTTGTTAGTTTCAAATGTTAGCGCACCGCCGCACGCACCGCCCGACCAGGGCATATAATGCTTGCGGTCGTTCTCCTCAAGGCTCGCCTTTTTGGTGTCGCTCATTCCGTAGAGCATAACCTTGATAAAGGTGGCCAAAGTGGTTTTTCCGCTTCCGTTTTCCTCGTTTATGCAGTTAAAGCCGGAGGAAAAGTCGTATTTTTTCTTTGAGAGCTTTCCAAAGCCCTCAATATAACATTCTATAAGTCTCATTTTTCCTCCTTACTGATTAAACAAATCCTCGCCCATAAGCGCGTTTATGCCGCAGGCGATAACCTTTGCCTTAGTTGAATCGTCAAGCGAGTCGTCAAGACTTACGGTGCGTATAAATTCGCCCTTGAGAGTCTTGTCGTACTTATAATCGTCGGGATTTATTGCTATGCGTGAGGAATCCTTTACCTCAATATAGTAAAACCTGTCGGAAAATTCTTCAGCGAGCGCCTCAGTGTCCTTCCACAACTCAGGGGAGTAAGCCCCGACGAGCTGTATCCTTACGATATCCGACGCAGGAATATCCCTTACTGCCATAAACGCTCTGTCGGTTATATCAGAGGTACGAAGGATACCGCTGATATCCACTTCTACAGTATGAAGCCGTCTTTTTGCAAATTTTCTGAATCCCGAATCTATGTGTTTTGGGTCGGTATCAATGATTACGTAGCCCTTGTCACCAACCTCGTCAAATCCTCTGCCTTCGGGAGTGCCTGAATAAACGGCGTATCCGCGCTCGTCTATCTCGGTGCGAGAGTAGCTATGATAATGACCGAGCGCCATATAATCAATTCCGCGTCCCGCCGCGTCCTTTATGCCTATTGACTCGGGAGATGACGTTCTCTCGCGAAGCTCACCGTGCAGTACGACGATATTCTTACTTTGCTCGGGCAGAGCAAGGCTATCAAACATTCCCTCCCTTATCTCGCTTCTGCCTGCAACTGTCACACCGCCAGCAGTGAAATAGGTCCATTCCTTGCCAAAGGTGACGAGATTTTTCGGCATTGTTCTTCCCGAAGCGACAAGTGCGTTGCCCTCGTGATTTCCCGTGAGATAGAAGAACATAATGTTTGTGGCTTGCTCGATGACGTCAAGTGCCGTGTCTATTGCCTTTTTGGTGATTTTCTCAGAGTCAAAAAGGTCGCCCGCAATTATTATTGTATCTGCCGAAATCAGCCTCGCCTCATCGACCAGACGCCCGAAATTTGAGAGCAGCTCGCGCCGTCTTTCTCTGACCTTGTCAGAGGGGAGTCTCGTTGTTAGTGGCGAATCAATATGTATATCCGAAGTATGAATGATTTTCATTTTAATCTCCTTGTCTCATAGTTGCCTTGTATTCGCTCGGTGGCATACCGTATTTTGCGGAGAACACCTTTGAAAAATAGGATTGGTCTGAAAAGCCCGTTTCCGCAGCAATCTCGTTTATGTTCATACTACCCTCAATAAGCAGATATATCGCACGCTCAAGTCTTGCCTCGGTTATATAAGTATTAACGGTAATACCGTATTTTTTCTTAAAGGTGGTAAGCAGGGTAGATTTTGAGCATTGAAGCTCGTCACATATATCCTTGATTACGAACTTTTTTTGCAGATTCTCGCTGATATATGCACGTGCTAATTCCGCCACACTGGGCTTTGCAACCGGCACGGCGTTTGAGAGGGTTAGATATTGGGCACAAATGGTCATTATTTTAAGATAAGATTCGGTCATATCAGCACTGATTTTTGGAATTTTTTCAGCTATTCTGCTTTCCCTGCGTCCCAAAAGCGTGCTTAGTCTATCTTCGGCAAGTTGCGCCTGTTCCTCGGTTTCACATATTTGCCCCATCATAAGAAATCCTGTTAATGCACCGAAGTTGTAAAGCGGACTTACGGCCTCGGTGAGCCCAAATCGACATTTATAAATATGCGTTTTTTTGGCATCGAGCGCCGCCTTGCAGGCGAGCTTGTCACATTCTCGGCATTTTTTGTGCTCCTCCTCAATTCCGTTAACCTGCTTGCAAAACGGAAGTCGCTCCGCAGGATACGCTGCTATCTCCTCGTGACCTACACCGTGAAGCGAAACGCGAAAGCCGGTTATTTTGTGAAGCTCGCAGAGAACCTCTGTAATCTCCTGTTTATTCATAAAAAACTCCGAATTTGTAAAAACATTCAAAATATTGTGCTATTCTACAAAATATTATACTATTTTACCTTGAAATTGTCAAGATGTTAAAGTATAATATATTAAGGAAAATACTTTATTCTTATGGAGATGAAATGAGCTACTGCATAGGCATTGATCTTGGCGGCACAAATATAGCCGCGGGAATAGTTGACCTTAAAGAAAAGAGAATAGTCAGAAAATCGCGTATCAAAACTCGTGCACCCCGTCCGTGCGAGGAAATATCCGAGGATATCTTTGAGCTTTGCAAAAAGCTCGTATCTTTTGAGGGAATGTCACTTAAGGATATGCAGTGGATTGGAATTGCCACACCCGGTATAGTCAAGGATGGCAAGGTTATTTACGCGAATAATCTTGGCTGGCAAAATGCGGAATTTGTGAAAATTATGCACGAGAAAACCGGTCTCCCGGTTATAATTGCTAACGATGCCAATACCGCAGCTTACGCAGAGGCAATATGGGGTGTCGGCGCTGAGTCGCGCACGCTCGTTGCCGTCACACTCGGCACGGGAGTCGGTGGTGGAATCGTTATTGACGGTAGAATCTGGGAGGGCATGAACGGATTTGCTGCCGAGCTTGGACACATCACTCTCGACTCCGAGGGTAGAATTTGCAGCTGTGGAAAGCGCGGTTGCTTTGAGGCTTATTGCTCAGCTACTGCACTCGTCAGTGAGGCACGCCGAGTCATGCATCTCTATCCCAGTAGCGTTATGTGGGATATGTGCGGACGCGATGCTTCTAAAATGAACGGCTACATTCCCTTCAAGGCTTACGAGCAGGGGGATGAGGCGGCAACCGAGGTAATCGGGGACTTTATCAAATATCTTGCGATAGGTATTTCAAACATTATAAACATACTTCAGCCTGATGTGCTTTGCATCGGTGGAGGTATTTCAGCGGAGGGCGAGCTGCTTATGGCACCCCTGCGCAAGCAGATTGAGCGTATTTCCTTTGGAGTAAAAGAGGGCAGGACTAAGGTTGCTGCCGCAAAATTCTTGAATGATGCCGGCATTATAGGTGCGGCACTGCTGGGAAAGCAGGAGGAGATTACAAAGGTGAAAGAATATATTAAGACTATAATTGATAATTTTGATATAGACGGCGTGGTTATTGAATCTCATCCCTACGGTAACGGTCATATCAACGATACAAGATACATACTCGTAAAGAATGGCGGCGAGGATAAGGAGTACATTCTTCAGAAAATCAACAAGAACGTATTCAAATCCCCCCCTGCACTTATGGAGAACTATACCGGTGTCACCAAGTTCCTGCGCGATAAGATAATCAAGGCGGGCGGAGATCCTGACAGAGAAACCCTGAACGTCATTAAAACCAAAGCCGGTGAAAATTATTATCTTGACGAAAACGGTGATTATTGGCGTCTTATCCTATTTGTGAAGGACAGCAAGAGCTACGACCTCGTCGAGCGCCCAGAGCAGTTCTACGATAGTGCGGTTGCTTTTGGTAATTTCCAGTATCTGCTCCGCGATTATCCTGCCGAAACGCTAAATGAGATTATCCCCAACTTCCACAACACTCCCGACCGTCTCAGGCTCTTCAAGGAGGCTGTTGCGGCAGACGTTTGTGCAAGACGCAGTGAGGTTGAAGCTGAGATTGCATTTGTTCTTGAACGCGAGGAGTTCGCACAAACTCTTGAGAGAGCGCACCGGGAGGGCAGACTTCCTCTAAAAGTCACTCACAACGACACCAAGCTTAACAATATTCTTTTTGATAAGTATACCGATGCGCCTCTTTGCGTCATAGACCTTGATACGATAATGCCCGGATATTCGGTTAACGATTTTGGAGACTCTATCAGATTCGGTGCGACTACCGCACTTGAGGACGAGGTCGATCTTTCAAAGGTGAACTTTGATATTAACCTCTTTGAGCTCTATGTAAAGGGCTTTATCGAGGGCGCAAAGGGCGGTCTTTCCGAAGGCGAGCTCGAGATGCTTCCAATAGGTGCTATAATGATGACCTACGAGTGTGGCACCAGATTCCTCACCGACTATCTTCAGGGTGATACTTACTTCCGCACATCACGCAAAAATCACAATCTTGACCGTGCAAGAAATCAGTTCAAGCTTGTGCGCGATATGGAAGCAAATCTTCCTAAAATGCATGAAATTGTAAAGAAATATTCACATAATTAATTATTTTCGCAAGGAGAAATATAAAAATGATTAAATTTATTTGTGGAAAAACCAACGAGGAAGCAAGTGTTCTTGCTGCTAACGTTATGGCTGACGTAATTAAGGCAAAGCCCGATGCAGTGCTTGGCCTTGCAACCGGCTCCTCGCCCATCAATATGTACAAGGAGCTTATCAGAATGTGCTCCGCAGGCGAGATTTCCTTCAAGGCGGTAAAAAGCGTTAACCTTGACGAGTACGTAGGACTCACTCCCGACCACGACCAGAGCTATGCTTACTTTATGAACGACAATCTTTTCGCTCATATAGATATTGACAAGGCGAACACAAATCTTCCCAGCGGACTCGCGGCAGACCCCGCCGCAGAGTGCAAGAGATACGACGCGGTTATCGAGTCTATGGGCGGCGTTGATATTCAGCTTCTCGGTATTGGAAACAACGGTCACATCGGCTTCAACGAGCCTGACACACATTTCCCTAAGACCACCAGCCTCGTTAATCTCACAGATTCTACTATTGATGCAAACTCTCGCTTCTTCGCTTCTCGTGACCTCGTACCCACCAAGGCGATTTCTATGGGTATCGGTCAGATTATGAATGCAAAAAAGGTTCTTCTCGTTGCATTTGGCACCGGCAAGGCAGAGATTCTTGAGAAGTCCTTCTTCGGCCCCGTCACCCCTGAGGTTCCTGCATCGATTTTGCAGTTCTTCAAGGGCGAGGTAGTAGTATGCGCTGACGAAGCAGCCCTTTCCGTAATCAAGGAAAAGCACCCCGAAGCACTTTAATTTTACTTAAAATAAAAACGAAAGCAGTCCGATTTTTTCGGACTGCTTTTGATGTAAAAGAAATCCACGCGATAGTCGCGTGGTTCAGTGTAGGTTAACCGATGAAAAGAATCCTCCGTTTGTGATATAATTAGAATTGACCTGCCAGTCGAAACTAAAAAACACAAACGGAGG